>DASPNA010000035.1:0-7354 GCA_035626775.1 Thermoanaerobaculia bacterium | reverse complement strand
CGCAGCTTCGCGAGCGTGGTGGGAACGGTAGCTGCGCTGGTATCGGCGATCATCGCGCTCGCGGGACTGGCGGCCGTGTTGTTTCTGATGCAGGAAGAACTTCCCGGACGTGCGTTCGTGGTGCTGGCGTTGACGCTCACCTTTTCGCTGGTGATCGCGCTGCTCGTGCCGCGCATCGACGTGACGCTGTACGACGAGCACCATCCGGCGCTGACGCTCACGCAGCTCTCGACGTTTCCGAGCGTGAGCTACTCGGTCTCCGCGCCGAACGGCACGACGCTCGCCGAACTGCGCCGCGCGCCGTTCTCGCGACTGGGCCGGCATCGCTGGTCGGTGATGCAGGAAGGGCGGCAGCTCGCCGAGGCGAGCGAAGAGTCATGGAGCCGAGCGATGGTGCGGAAGGCGCTCGGCAAATTCGATCGCCGCTTCGAGACGAACGTTCGCATCGAATACGGCGGCATTGAAGCGGGAAAGATCATCCGGCGCCCCGATGCACAGGGCGCCGTCGACGTGCTGGACCTCACGACTGATGCGCTGGATCGCAGGATTGCGGTGGCGCTGGCGACGGTGATTCTGGGACGCGAGCCCTAACGCGCTGCGCACGCCGACAACCGCCCGATCAGCGCCGAGTAATTTCCACGCCGGTGTAGTAATGCCGCAGGATGCGATCGAACGTCCAGCCGCGGAACGCCATCCCGTACGCGCCCACCTGACACATACCGGTGCCGTGGCCCCAGCCCTTGCCGTAGAACGTGTAGCGGTCGACGCCGTCGGGATCGCGGGTCTTGTCGTAGACAAAGAGGTTGTCGGGGACGTTGAGCGACCAGCGGATCGGCAGGCCGCGCAGCATGAACTTGCGTCCGCCTTCGGCGGTCACCTCCAGCTCGGCGATGCGCTTCGCCGCGTCGATGGTGACGGGACGGATGTCGACGAGCCGCGTGATCGGCTGGCGGCGATTGATCGACGGCACGAGCTCGTCGGCGCGATAGCTGCGCGTCCAGTTCGCGAAGCTCGACGTGCGATCGAACGACGCGCCGTCGTAGTTCGCCTGCACGATCGCGGCGACCGGCGTCCTGCCGGGCGACATCACGATGGTCATGCGATCGCCGATCAGCACCGGCACGTCGTCGTACTCCTGGAAGCGGTCGCCGAGCCTGCGAAAGATCGGAATGCCCGCGGGCAACGTATGCGCGGAGGTCTCCCCTTTCGCTTTCAAGGTCACGCGGCGGCCGTCGAGTGCGAAGATTTTTCCTTCGGCGTTCGTGAGCACCGTGTGCTCGCGCACCCACGACAGCAGCAGCGCGTACAGTTCCTCGCGCGGCATGGCCTGCGCGAGTGAAACGCGATCGATGTATTGCGTCGGCTCGATGCCGTACTTCGTGAGGAATGACGCCACCACGAACTGCACCGCTTCGGTGTTCCGGCTCTGCGGGAAAAAGTACCGGCGGTCCTCCGGCATGAGCAACGTGCGGCCGGCGCGCTCGAGGCCCATCATCGCCGCGAGATACTCGAGCACGTCACCGCGGCGCGATGACGCAGGCAGCGGCTGGTTCATCTCCGTCCACCCAGCCAGTTTCATCGCGGCCACGGTGGCATTGGCAACATCGCGCGCGCTCCAGCTCGATGCCTCGGTCAGGCCCGCGAGCGCGGCGAAGAGTCGCGCATCCACCTGCTGCGCCGAGAGCAGGCCGCTGTCGGCGCGTCCACCGATCGACTTCATCTCCAGCTCGACGCACTTCACCATCTTCAAGTGCGGATCGTTGCGGCCGGGAAACATCGTGGCAACGTCGCTGGTCTCGCCTCCGCACGTGGCGCTGTAGAGCGTGTCGACCGGCTCGCCGTTCATCGTGACGATCAAACCCGCGGTCTCGCGCACCGCGCGCGTCGATAGCTCGTGCTCCGCCGCGAACCCTTTGTACGCCTGACACGCTGGACCGGGGCAGATGTCGTAGCCTTCGCTCTCGAACTGCCGCAAGTTGCGAATCGCGTACGTGCGCGCGGCCACGGCCTGCGCCTTGAGCGCTTCGACTTCATCGAAGATCGACGGGCCCATTTCCGCCGGCACGACGCCGTACAGATACTCCTCGAAATTCAACTCGTTGATGATGTTGATCAGGCCGCGCGCGTTGATGAAGAGACGCGCCGACGAGCGATACGGCTGCTTGTCGATGGTGAGGGTCTCGGCGGCGGCGGGCATCACCACCAGCGACGGGCCTTCGAACGTGGCGCGATCGCCTTCGTCGTCGATGATGGTGATGCGCTTCTCGAACGGCTGATCGGAAGGACGGCGAACGATCATCAGATCTTTGCCGTAGCCGCGCTCGGTGAGATTGGACCGCGCCGGAGTGGCCGCCTCCGATGATTCGAAGTCGCCCGCGAGCACTTTGTACTGGCCGTTGGCGACGTCGAAGACCGTATCGACGCGCAGGCCGGTTTCCGTGCGGAGCTTCTCGACGAGCGTATTCGCACTCGACTGATCGGAAATCGCGCTGACCTGCACCGCGTAGCGGATCGGCGCATTCGCAAGCGGCGCGGTGGCCGTGAAACCGCGCTTGAGCAGCGACGGGCCCTTATCGGTCACGAGGTAGTAGCCGTCCGCCGTGCGTGGAAACGTCACGGTGGACTGGTCGCTGAGCAGACCGACCCGGATGCGCGGCTCGGCGATCGTGCGCGACAGCGACGCGACCGGCGTCAGCGCATTGGGCGACCGGGATGGCGCGGGCTGCGCGGAGGGTGTCGGCGTCGGTGCTGGTGTCGAGGTCGTTTGCGGCGTGGTCGCCGCGCACGCGGCCAGAAGTGAGAGAGAGAGGGTGAATGCAAAACGGCGCATGGATCTCCGCACAGCAAAAAAAACGCCCCCGCGGCCGGGAACCGCGGGGGCGTTCGGGTCAATGCTGCATCAACTGCTACTGCATGGTCAGACGGATCACGACACGGCGGTTGCGCAGGCGGCCTTCCGCGGTGGCGTTGTCACCGACCGGATCGGCAGAACCGCGGCCTTCCACGTCGATGCGCGACGGGTCGATGCCATGGCGCGTCACCAGGTAATCGCGCACAGCCTCGGCACGGCGGCGATCGAGATCGCGGTTCGCACCGGTGTTCTCACGATCGTCGGTGTAACCGATGACGGTCGCGCGAGCGGTCGGCTCCTGCTTCATGCGCAGCGCAACCTCGTCGAGGATCGCCTTGGCGATGTTCGTGAGGCGCGCCGAGCCCGGCTCGAAGTGAATCTCGTCGGTCCGGATGTCGACCGGCGCACGCGGGGCCGCAACCGGCGGCTCCGGCGGAACGACCGGGGCAGGCTCCGGCGCAGGCGGCGGCTCCGGAACCGGAATCGGCGCCGGCGGCGGCGGCGCCGGGGCGGCGAATGCAAGCGGCGCGAAGGTCAGGCCGACCAGGCCGGAGAGGCCGCAGTCGTCGAGCTCCGTGAAGCGGCACTCGTCGTTGTTGTCCATGAACTTGGCGACGTTCCAGCGCGCGCCGGCGTTGAGCGCCCAGCCGCTGGTGCCGAACCAATGACGGATACCCGTCACGAGGAAGATCGGATTGTCGGGAGCGCGGTCGCCGCCCGTGTACCAGACCGTGTTCACTTCGCTGATCCAGTTGGTGAGACCGAAACGCGTCAGCGGAACGTTCAAGCCCGCATCGAGACGGAACTCGTTCGGGATCGAGACATCGCCGATCGTGCCGAGCGGATCGTCGTCGTTCTCGCGATCGCCGCGCGCGACATACTTGGCCGACAACGTGCCGATGCCGCGAGTGAGGTGACCGCCGATGCCGAAGTCGGTACCGCCGGTGGCGATGCCGGTATCGTCATCTCCGGTCGGGAGGTCGACGAATGCCGACAGTGCGAAGCGCGTATCGGCATCCACCGGCGAGAGACCGAACTTCGTGGCCAGGCGCACCGCGCCCAGGCCGGTCTCGGTGAATGCACCTTCATGCAGGAAACCATTGATGAATCCCGCGCGGTCGTCGCCGTTGCTGACGATGCGGTCCCACGGAAGCATCGCGCTGATCTCCCAGCGGTCCGTCAGGCCGACGCCGACCGAGGCGCTGAGGCGATACAGGTCATAGCTCATATCCTGATATTCGCGCGCCGAATCGGGCGCGAACTCACGAGCCTCGCCCGCGGTGAGGTCCCAGTCGTTGAAGTACACCCCGAACGACCAGTTACCCTGGCGGAGCGTATCCGCCGTTACAGTGTCGAACAGACCCGTCTGCCCCGAATGGGTGGGGGCGAAGAAGCGGATCTGATCTTCGCGAGTGACGTCCTGGGCCACAGCGACAGTGGCACCGAAGACGATAAAGCACAGCAGGGGAATCAGCAGCCGATGCTGGTTACGCAACAAAGTCACACCTCCTAAAAAACTGCTCGCACGGTCATGGTCCGCAGCCTACAATGCCCGCGCCGCTACAAAACGTGTGCCAGAGCCATCGACGGTCTTTCCCGTAAAGACCTCAAGTGCTTGACTTTACCATAGCTTGAGTCAGGCGTTATAACTGTGCCCGCCGGAAAAAGGACCGGATTTGACAATGCTCAATCGACGACTGGCGCTCGCTCTCGCGGTAATTCTTGCGTCATTTCCGGCGGCACCGCAGCAGCCCGACCCGGCCCAGACCCCACCCCCACCGCAACCGCAGACCACTCCTGCGCCCACCACTCCCGGTGTACTGTCCGACGCCGCCAGTGCCGCATACGAGCGCCGCGACTCGCTCCCCTCGGTCAATATTTACCTTCCCGAGGGCGAAGCCAGCGTGCGGTTGCGCAAGCTCATTCGCAATGTGCTCTTCGAAAGTCAGATCGATTACGAGTTCGTCAACGGCGATATCTCGACGTTCCTCCGCTATAAGTACTACGCGCGCAACTACACCTACCGGATCGGCGTCTTCGACTCCATCGAGTTCCCCGATCTCACGTCGGACAGCGAAAAAGAATTCGAGCGCGTTCGCGGCGGACTGCTGCTCGTGGGCGTGCCGAAGGACTACAACAACCGGTACTTTTTCCTACTGCAGGACGACCGGCTGACGTTCGGCGACACCGACCGCCCCGACAACCGCAAGAACAACATCTACACGAAGATCGGCTATCAGTACGGAACGCAGTTCGACGAGCGGATGAATGCGATCGTCGGCGAGCAGCGCGGCCGGATCACGCCCGTCCTTACGGCGTTCCGCGACATCGGCCCGCAGCGCACCGGCCTCGCCGCCGCAATCACGCAGTCCTTCGAGGTGGCCACCGGTGACTACACATACACAAAGTTCGAAGCCGAGGGGCTGCGGCGCTTCGATCTGACGTCGACGTCATTCGTGTTCACGCGGCTGCACCTGGGAACGTTCCTGGCGCGCAACGAAGTCGACCCGATTCCTCCTCCGCGCGACCGCGACGGCGACGGCGACATCGATGCGACGCCGGAATGGGAAACGTTCGAAGTCCCGCAATACGAGCTCTTCCGCCTCGGCGGCCGCGAAGCGCTCAAGTCGATCTCCTCGAACGACGACACGATCGGCACGCACGAAGTGCATCTCACGAACGAGGTCTTCGTCCCTATCTTCCGCAACCGCGCCTACAAAGTGGGACCGCTGTACTGGAACACGCTTTATGGCATCGGCTACGTCGGAGTGGGCAGTGTCGGCTTCGACACGGGCGCTCTGGGCGACCCGGTGATGGACGCGGGCATCGGCACCGAGTCGGCGATCACGTTCGGCGACTACGACGTCTACCTGAGCGTGCTGGCTGCGCATACGTTCGCGGGACCGGAAGCGATCAACCGCTCGACGAAAGTGCGCTTCGCCATTCGCACCGTTCGATAAAAAGAAAACCGCGGGCTCTGGCGGGCCCGCGGTTTCCTTCGTTCGTACGTCAGGAGATGTGTAGGACTCCCATCAGAAGCGATCGAGCGCGAACTCGACCGAGCGGATGCCGTTGACATTCCGGAGAACCTGCGCCGCGACGTCTTTCTGCAGCTCGTGCCGGACGAGGCCGGCCACGCGGACGTTGCCTTTCTCGGAAGTCACGTGGAACTTGCAACCGTCGAGGGAGCGATTGACCGCCAGCTCGACTTCGGCACGGCGGGCGATCTCTTCGTCCTTGTGCTCGACGATCTGCACGAGGTTGGCGACGCGCGCATAACCGAGGCCCTGCGCGATGCGGCTGAGGTTCTCGGCCTGGCCTTTGTTCTCGGCGCGGCCGCGGATGAGCACGATGCCGGCGATCTCATACACCTGCAGGCGGTCGAGCGAGGCGCCGGCCGCGAGGAACTTCGGGGTGAGGTCGAGTGCTTCCGGAGAGGCTGCCGAGGCGATCGGGCTGAACGCGATCAGAAGTGCGAACAGGATGGCGGGGGCGGCGGCTCTGGTCATCGTGCGGGTCATGTTATTTGCTTTCTCCTGCACCCGGACATAGCAGCGGTCATGCCACATTCGCACGTCGCAGTTTTTCAGAGACTTACGAGATGCCACTCGCAAAATTTACGTCGGCGGAGACGATACTGGGCTCGTCGTCGACGTACGGTTCTGCCGCGGTGTGGTGCAGATAGACGCGGTAAAGGAGCAGCAGCGCCAGCAGTAAGACGGTGACGAATCCAGCCAGGGCGACGAGACGGCGCAGCATGTTTCGGCTCGCAGCAACGGATGTGCCTGTACGCGCTTCGCACGCCGTCGTCCCCGCGATGCGCACGCCCCGCGTACAATGCATTCATGCCCCGGATTCACGTTCTCCCCTCCGATCTCGTCAATCAGATCGCCGCGGGAGAGGTCGTCGAGCGCCCTGCTTCCGTGGTCAAGGAGCTGGTCGAGAACGCGATCGACGCGGGCGCCAGGACCATCGACATCCTGCTCGAGAACGGCGGGAAGAAGCGCATCGAGATCCGCGACGACGGCTGCGGCATGTCGGAGGACGACGCTCTCCTGGCCATCGAGCGTCACGCCACTTCGAAGATCCGCGACTTCGACGACCTGACGCGCGTGCGCACGCTCGGCTTCCGTGGCGAGGCGCTGCCATCGATCGCCTCGGTCTCGCGTTTCACGCTCACCAGCGCGGACGGCAATGCCGGCGCGGCCATCGAGCTTGAATGCGATCCGCTCACCGGGCAGCGCAGCGTGCGCCCCGCCGCGCGCGATCGCGGCACCACCATCTCCGTACGCGAGCTCTTCGAGAACGTCCCCGCCCGGCGCAAGTTCCTGCGCAGCGCCGACGCCGAGTTCCGCTCGATCGTCACCATCGTTTCGTCGTACGCGCTGCCGCTGCCGGAGCGCGCGTTCCGCATCGAGCACAACGGCCGCGTCGTGCTCGACCTCCCGCCGGCACCGAGCAGCCGCGAGCGCGTTCTGCAGGTCATCGGCAGCGACGCCTCGG
>DASPNA010000034.1:0-18398 GCA_035626775.1 Thermoanaerobaculia bacterium | reverse complement strand
CCGCCGGCCGCGCGCCGAAACGCCCCGGCTCATCGTTCACGATGACCACGCGCAGCAAAGCCTTCCTGCCGCATGTGCTGGCCGTACCCGCGGGCTCGACCGTGAACTTTCCGAACGAAGACCCGATCACGCACAACCTCTTCTCACTCACTCCCGGCAACACCTTCGACCTCGGCCTCTACCGGAAAGGGGCAGGCAAATCCCACAAGTTCGAGGCGCCGGGCGTGGTCAACGTCTACTGCAACGTCCATCCGAACATGTCGGCCGTAGTGCATGTGATGTCCACGCCCTACTACGGTTTCGCCGACGCGAACGGCGACTATTCGTTCGACGTCCCGCCGGGGAAGTATCGTGTCAACGCGTGGAACGAGCAGGGTGGCAGCGCGGCCTCCGACCTCGAAGTGAAAGCTGACGGCAGGATCGCCGGCGCGACGCTGCTGACCATCGACGGACGCAACGCGCGCGCCGTGCAGCACAAGAACAAATTCGGGCAGGCGTACAAGGCGCCGAAGGATTACTAGCGTGACATCGCAGACGCTCGACCGCGGCACGATCTCCGATGTGGAGGTCCCGAAGAAGGAGTACACGGTCGAGCGCGCGAAGGTGCCGCTGGTTCTCAAGCTGTTCGGCCTCACCGCGATGCTGATCGTGCTCGTGGTCGCGGTCGCGGTCGGCATCACCATCGAGCGCGCGAACGAGATCGCGGACGAGACCGTGAGCTCGTCGATCAACGGCGCCGCGAAGCTGTTCCGCGAGCTCGAGGAACAACGCCTCGCGCGCCTGCGTCTGCCAACGGAGCTCCTCGGCATCGACAAGAATTTCGTGGCGCTGGTCGAAGTCGCGCTTACCGGAGTCGATCCCAACGCGCCCGCTCCGGCGGAACCAGTCGTTGCCGCGCCCGATGCTGTTCCTCCTCCTGCGCCGTCCATCGATCTGACCAGCATCGTCGATCAGATCGAGCAGCGACGGGTGTCGTTCCGCAGCGATCTGGTCATGCTGCTCGATGACGAGGGACGTCTCATCGCACGCACCGACGCCCCCATCACCGCCACGCCGCCGATGACCGATCTCTACACCAGCGCGAGCATCGTGCAGGCAATCGTCGATGACGCCAGCGTTCCTTCCACAACCGGCGTGCTGCCGCTCGACGGGAAGCTCTATCACGCCGCGGTCGCGCCGGTTGGTGGAGGCGCGCGCAACGTCCGAAGCGCCTATCTCGTGAATGCAGTGCTGATCAATGACAAATTCGCGAACAGCATCGCCGAATCGACGCGTGCGGGCGTGATCTTCGCGCCGCGAGGCGACAGCACGGTGGTCCGCTCGTCAAACGCGCCAAGCGTCATGCCGAAGCAGGTCGTTCTCGGAAAGACTCAGACGCAGACGGTCGATCAGAGCGAATACATCCTCACGTCGCAGCCGCTGCTCGCGGGCCGCGAGCCCGTCGGTACTGCGATCTTCCTCCGCTCGAAAGACCGCGAGCTCGCGCCGTTTCGTGAGATCGAGCGCGCCCTGCTCATCGGCGGCGGCATCGCGCTGCTGCTCGCGTTCCTGCTCTCGTGGCTGATCGCCAAGCGCGTCACCCGCCCGATCGAACAACTCGCCGGCATTGCGCAAGCGGTCACCGCGGGTGATTACACAGCCGGTCCCGACATCACCCGCAACGATGAAGTCGGGATCCTCGGTCGCTCGTTCGGAAAGATGATCAACTCCCTCCGCGACAAGGCGGAGCTCGAAGAGCTCTACGCCGCGATGGCCGATAAGTCGGACGAAGCGGGCGCGATTGGGCGTCCAACCGAAGCTGCGAAGCTCGACGAAGGCACGGTGCTCGTCACCGATCTGCGCGGCCTGCCCGCGACGGTCGGCGAAGGTGACGCCGCAAGCGTGATCGCGACCATCGAGCGCGCCATGAAGTTGCAGGAAGCCGAAGTTGCGCGGCAGGACGGCGAAGTGCGTGAGATCAACGGCCATCGCCTGATCTCCGTGTTCCGCGGCGAGCGCGGCATCATTCACGCCATTCGCGCGGCGCGCGCCATCAACGAAGAACTGGCCTCGCAGCTCGGTCCGAACATGATGTCCCTCGGCGTCGGCATCGCCACGGGTGAGTTCGTGACCGGCTCCGTTTCATTGAAGATGGATTCCGGTCTTGCCATCGTCGGTAACGCACCGCTGCTCGCGCTGCTGTTCGCATGGCACGCGCCGAACGGCTACGCGTATGTGTCGTACGAAACGGCGCAGGCCGCGGGTGGGGAAGTGCTCACCACTGCAACGCGCGAAGAAGTGCGGCTGAAGTGGCTGCCAAACGCTCTTCCCGTTGCGGCATTACCGCTCATCAGCGTGACCACCGGCATGATGAAATCGATCGGCTCGGAGACGTCGACGATGGCCACGATGCGCATGGGCGCGACGCAGGCCGGTGCGACCGCGCCGGGTTCCCCGGCTGCCGATCTCGCGCTCGGTCATCTCTTCGCCAACCGCTATCACATCGATTCGATCCTCGGCCGCGGCGGCATGGGCGTCGTGTACAAAGCGACCGATACGCAGCTCGATGAGACGGTGGCGATCAAGACGCTGCCGGGCGACGTGATGACGCGCTCGCCGGAAGACCTCGAGCGCTTCAAGCGCGAGATCCGCCTGGCCCGCCGCATCACGCACCGCAACGTGCTGCGCACGTTCGATTACGGCGAGGCCGAAGGCGTGTACTTCATCAGCATGGAGTTCGTGCGCGGCTACACGCTCGCCGAACTGCTCGATGAAGCAGATGAGCGCCGCGTGGCCATGCGCGCGGCGGTGGGCCTCACGCGGCAGATCTGCCGCGGACTGCAGGCCGCGCACGAGCAGGGCATCATCCACCGCGACATCAAGCCGCAGAACGTGCTCGTCGACGCGAAAGGCGAGGCGAAGCTGATGGACTTCGGCATCGCGCGCCTCGCCGAAGCGCCGGAAGGCGTGACGCAGCAGGGACTGATCATCGGCACGCCGCACTACATGAGTCCCGAACAAGTGCAGGGCAAACAACTCGATCCGCGAAGCGACGTCTACTCGCTCGGTGTGCTCATCTACGAGATGCTGATCGGCCGCCGCCCGTTCGAGTCATCGTCGCTTACGGGCGTGCTCACGGCGCACATCACGGAAGCGCCGAAGCCGCCGATCGATCTGCGCCCCGACATCAGCCCGGCGATGAACAAAGTGATCCTGCGCTGCCTGGCGAAGGATCCGGCCGCGCGTTACGCGAATGCAGGCGCGCTGCTCGCGGACATGGAAGAGTATCGGAGCGCCGCGGCGGCGTGATGTGGAGTGCGGCGCGACAAGATTATGCGTCTTGATCCAGCGACTCTCGACCTGATCAAAGACCTCGTTGACATCGCTCAAGGCGTCACGATTATCGCCGCAACGGCCTTCACCGCAACTTGGACCTATCGAACTGCGCGTTCAAGAAGCTGATCGAGGAGTATCACCACACCATCCAGATATTCTGTGCACAGGTGCGCTCGCAGCTTTCGCCCGATGAGAAGGAGTTCGCAGAGCGTGTGCAGCTCACGCTCGCCCGTCAGCGACGACGACTCGAACGGGCGGCCAGGAGCCGACGAGTAAGCGCATTCGCAAAGCTTTTGGTATACAGGTTCAGACTGGCCATCGCCACGAGCCGGTTGCTCACGGCGCACATCACCGAGGCGCCCAAGCCGCCGATCGATCTGCGCCCCGACATCAACCCCGCGATGAACAAAGTGATCCTGCGCTGCCTAGGCCGAAGAATCCGGCGGCGCGGTACGCAAACGCGGGCGCGTTACTCGCGGACATGGAAGAGTACCGAAGCGCCGCGGCGCGGCGTGATCGTCGGTCGCCGGTTCGCTTCCGGACTACGCATCGCGTCTACGTGCCGCAGTCAGAAACCTCCGCGTCGCGACCCGTCATTCTCTTCCTCCCGGGCCGACATTCGATACACGGAGTCCCGCGGTTGTCCGTCATAATTCGTAGGACCGCATATGCCGAGACCGCGCTGTTTCCGTGGTTGCTCGGGTGCGGCTGGCAAACATTGTCGGGGGTGCATGTGCGCACGGTAGCAATCACGCTTCTTCTGATTCTCGTATCGATCTGGCCTGCATCAGCGCAGACACCGCCGGCGCAATCGATGCCATCGGTGGTATTGCCTCCCGACCTCGACCGCGTCTTGCGCGACTACGAAAAGGCGTGGCGCGCGCGTGATGCCACCGCTCTGGCCTTGCTGTTCACGGAAGATGGCTTCGTGCTGTCGAACGGGAAGCCTGCAGTGCGCGGTCGTGCAGCGATTCGGCAGGCGTACTCCGACGGCGGCGGGCCGCTCGCGCTTCGCGCGTTGGCGTTTTCGATCGACGGACGAACTGGCTACATCATCGGCGCGTATGCCGCGACTGCCGGCACGCCGGACGAAGGCAAGTTCATGCTCGCTCTGCGGAAAGATCAGCGGGGACGCTGGCTGATCGCCGCCGACATGGACAACTCGAATCGCCGTCCTAAGCCTGCAGCCGCGGCTCCGTCGCAGTAAGACATTCCGGCGCTACTTCGCGAACAACTTCTCGAGCACGCTCGCGCGCACGTAGAGCGAGCCGAGGGTCAGCGCGTCCTTTTCATCGCCTGCGCTGAACGTGAGTTTTTTCAGGCGGATCAGCGCGACCTTCCTGAAGCGGCGGAAGTTTGCTTCGACGTAGATCGGCGTGCCGGGCAGTTTCGCGGCCACCTCGCCGGTGCCGGGCGAGATGCCGCTGACGACTTCCTCCACGATGCGTCGCATCTGCGGGTTTGGAGCAACGACGTTCGTGGTCCACACATCGAGCCACGCATCGGGTCCGTACACGAGCCGATAACGCGTCGCGGCGATGCCTTTGACGGTCCCGCGCAATTTTGGGCCGAGCGTCGGTACTGCATCGCGCTCGATCTTGCCGGCATCGCCGGCGAGGCGGCCGAGGATCGGGCCGATCTCCGCGACGTCGACGTCGACGTACATGCGCGCGAGTGGATTCACGACGGTGACGGCATCGGCATCGTTGCGGCTGAATGCACGCAGCCACAATGCCTTCGCACGCACGCCGCCTGCGTACACGTCGAGATCGACCTTGCCGAAACGGCCGAGATACGGGAACAGCGACTCCGGAGTCGCTTCCAGCTCGAGATGATACGGAGCCGCCGGGACTGTGGCGGTGAAGAGCAGAGAGAGGAGAATGAGAGCGCGGGTCACGGGATGTTCGGCGGTCCTTCCGGGATGTAAGGTTTGTACGTGATGCCTTCGGTCTTCTTCGCGAACTCCTGACGCACGCTCTGCACGAGTTGCGGGTCGCGGTAGAGGTCGATCATCGTCGCCGCAAGCGCTTTCGACGCCCAGACCATTCCCTTGTGGCCGATGGACATTCCGCCGCACGCGACGACCGGCCAGCCGTGCCACGGCGCGGCGAGCGGCGCGGTTGTAACGCTGATGTGAATGGTGGGCACGTTCCAGCTCACGTCGGCGACGTCGGTCGAGCCACCTTCGGGCGGACCGGGATTCGCGTCGAACGGTTTGAGCGCACCCGCGAGGCCTTTCGTCGCGGTCTGCGTCTCGGACTGGATGCGTTTCGCGAACGTCTGTTCGTCGCCGGTGAACGTGATCGGTCCGAGCCAGTTCATGTTCTCCCACGCCGCGCGCTGGCCGGTCATGTTGACGAGCATGTTCCAGTCGCCGCCCTGCACCGTGAGCGTGCCTTCGACGTCCGCGGCCAGTGCCGCGCCTTGCGTGATCTGGCGCAAGCGGCCGAGGAGGCGATCGACTTCGGCGCGTTCGGTGTCGCGTGCCCAGATCCACACCTTCGCGGTATCGGGTACCACGTTCGGCACCTTACCCGCTTCGAGGATCGCGTAGTGCAGGCGCGAGGAGGGGCGGATGTGCTCGCGCATGAGGTTCACGCCGTGCGTGAAGAGCTCGAGTCCGTCGACGGCACTCTTGCCGTTCCATGGATCGAACGCGGCGTGCGCGGCGCGGCCGCGGAACTCGACCATCACATCGACAAGCGCCTGCGTGCTCTTCGTGTCCGATTGCGTTTCATCGCTCGGATGCCAGGCGAGCATCACGTCGACGTCGCGGAAGACGCCATCGCGCAGCATGTAGATCTTTCCGCCGACCGCTTCTTCGGCAGGCGTGCCGAAGAACTTCACGGTGCCTTGCAGCTTACCCGCGGTGATGAGGTCTTTGATCGCGATCGCGGCGCCGAGGCTGCCGACGCCGAAGAGATTGTGTCCGCAGCCGTGGCCGGGTGCGCCTGCTTCGAGTGGGTCTTTCGTCGGCTGTGCCTTCTGCGAGATGCCGGGCAGCGCGTCGTACTCGCCCATGATGCCGATGACCGGCGTGCCGCTGCCGAACTCCGCGACGAACGCGGTGGGCAGGCTGGCGACCCCGCGCGTGACGCGGAAGCCTTTCGCTTCCGCAAAGTCGGCGAGCGCTTTCGATGATTGCGTTTCTTTGAGTGCCGTCTCCGCGTACGCCCAGATTTTGTCGGAGAGCGCCGTCATCTCGGCTGTGGTTTTCTCGATCGTGGCGGCGGCCGCCTTCTTTTCGGCGGTGAACTTCACGTCGCCGAAAAGGGGAGTGGCGAGCAGCAGGACGCAGAACAGTTTGCGCATAAGGCCATTGTGTATCATGCCCTCTCGCCAACATGAATAAGTTGATCGGTGTGCTGTCGCTGATCGGCACGGTCATTTCCGTCGCAACGTTCGCGTTCGATCTGCGCGGCCGTCCAATCGCCACGCTCGGTCCGGGCGTCCGTTTCGCCATTGCCGTTGTGCTTGCGGTGATCGGCATCTGGAGTTGGCGTACTGCGCCGCCGGAAGCTTCGGCCCATCCACCCACGACCGCATCCGCGTCTCCCGCGACGGCATCCGCCGAACCGGTCGCGGCCGCGTCGATTCCGCCGGCGCGTTCATCGACAGCGGAGCCGCGCTCCGGGCGCTCCACGCAGCCAGCGCGTTCCGCGATCATGTTTCGGGAACAAGAGGACGATGAGCTGACGATCTTTGTGGGCCGCGTGCTCGGCGCGCAGCCGTTCCGGGGGACGCTGGAGCGCACCTGCACGCAAGACGATGCGATGGAAGGAATGATCACGTGCCGGCTGACGATGCACCTCCGTATCGGCGACGAAGCGGCGTTCTCCGTCGACGCGCGCGGCGGTGGCTTCACGGAACGTGCCGCCGAGCAGCAGGCTCGCCAGCGATTGCTGCCACTGCTCGAAACGAAGATTCGCACCTGGAGAGAAAATCGATGAAGAAACTGGTCGTCGGCTTCGTCGTGCTGGTGTTCGTCACCCATCCGCTGCACGCGCAACGCGTCCTCGGCGACGGCATCCGCGAGCTCGCGCAACAGATCGCGTCCTCGGTGACGAAGGAAAAGAAGACTCGCGTCGCGGTCGCCCCGTTTCACGAACTGCAGGGCAGCAGCACCGTCCTTGGTGCATTCATCGCTGAGGAGCTGGTGACGAACCTCTTCCTGGCCGGCGGCCTGGAGATGGTCGAGCGTGCGCAGCTCGATAAGGTGCTCAAGGAGCAGAAGCTCCAGCAAACCGGCGCAATCGACCCGGACACGGCGCGAGAGGTGGGGCGGTTGTCGGGTGTCGACGCGATCGTCACCGGCAGCATCACCGATTTCCAGTCGTACGTTGGCATCAACTGCCGGCTGATCGACGCACAGACGGGACGCGTGTTCGGCGCAGCGCAGACGAAGATCGTCAAGGACGACGACGTCAAGAAGGTGATGGGAACACCGCTTCCGGGCGGAAACACGGTTTCGAAACCGACCACGGCGCCTGTCAAATCTGCCGGCGCTCCAGAGTCGTCCGCGAAGTCGTGGACCCAGCGAACCGTTCGCGGGTCTGTCGACAAGGTGAAACGGACGATCGTCTACGGCACTCCTGCGGTCGAGGTAACGCTCGCATTCGAGACGACCGCCGATGAGCCGCAGGATTTACGGGCGCCGGCGTACTCGCTGCTCGACGAGAATGGTGATCGGTGGGAGTACTTGATGGATGACCGCAACTTCGTCTATCAGGGCGTCACGCTGTTGCCGCAGTCACGTGCGCGCAGCACGTTCCAATTCACGTGTCGCGCTGGCACCTGCAACGGCTCGACGTTCTCACTCATCGATCCGCAAACGAAGAAGATCCTGCTGCGCGGCATTGAGGTTCCCTGAAAACACTTCGGGCCGGCTTTCGCCGGCCCGATGACTTTTTCCTAGAACGTTGCGTCCAGGAACGGACGCAGTTTCTTGCTTCTGCTGGGGTGGCGCAGCTTGCGCAGCGCCTTGGACTCGATCTGGCGGATCCGCTCGCGCGTGACGTTGAACGAGCGGCCCACTTCCTCGAGCGTGTGCTCGGCACCGTCGCCGACGCCGAAGCGCATCTTCAGCACCTGCTCCTCACGCGGAGTGAGCGTGCGCAAGACCTTCGAAGTCTGCTCCTTCAGGTTCGCGACGATGACGTGCTCGATGGGGGAGATCACGCCACGATCCTCGATGAAATCTCCCAGATGCGAATCTTCCTCTTCTCCGATCGGAGTCTCGAGCGAAATCGGCTCCTGCGCGATCTTCATGATCTTGCGCACCTTCGCCACCGGCATATCCATCCGCTCCGCAATCTCCTCGGCTTGCGGCTCGCGGCCGAGCTCCTGCACGAGCGCGCGCGACGTGCGCGTGAGCTTGTTGATCGTCTCGATCATGTGCACGGGGATGCGGATCGTGCGGGCCTGATCGGCGATGGCGCGGGTGATGGCCTGGCGGATCCACCACGTCGCGTACGTCGAGAACTTGTAGCCGCGGCGGTACTCGAACTTCTCGACGGCCTTCATCAGGCCGATGTTGCCTTCCTGGATGAGGTCGAGGAACTGCAGGCCGCGGTTGGTGTACTTCTTTGCGATCGAGACGACGAGGCGAAGGTTGGCGACGATCAGTTCCTGCTTGGCCTGATCGGCTTCCTCTTCGCCGCTGCGGATCTCGCGGATGGTCTTGCGCAGGTCTTCGTGTGTGACGCCGTAGAACGTCTCCAGTTCGCCGAGCTTGTCCAGGTACTTCTGGAGGCGGCGGCGATAGAAGTCGCGTCGGGTCTTGTCCTTCTCGCGCTTGAGGGCCTGCTCATCCTTGCGGATCATCGAGACCGCCTGCGCGAGCTCGTTGTCGATGTCCTTGAGCTTGTTGATCATCCGATTGCGCGTCTGCGGGGTGAAGTCGACGCGCTGCAGCTCGTCGGCGAGCTCCTGCTCGAGACGATCGATCATCTTGAGCGTGGTCGCGATCGTGCGGTCGGAGAGCTTCTTGTTGTCGGCGAGCTTGACCAGGCCGTCCTTGATCTTCTTGTCGAGCTTGGCGATGCCCTCGAAGATGACCATGATTTCCTGGATCTTGTTGACGGTCGCGGCAGGGAGCTTCGGCTCGCCATCGGCCGCGGCGGCGTCGATGGTGGTGCCGTCATCGTCGGGCATGGCCAGATCGATGGTCTCCTTGATGACGCGCGCGTCCTTCTTGGCGGCCTCGTAGATCTTGAGGATCTCCTCGCGGATGATGCGGTTCGCGGAGAGGGCCTTGAAGACCTTCCGTTCGCCCTTCTCGATGCGCTTGGCGATGTCGACTTCGCCCTGGCGGTCGAGAAGCTTGACGGTGCCCATCTCGCGCAGATACATGCGCACCGGATCGTTCGTCTTGTCGACGATGTTGCTGGCCGCCGCGATGATGTCCTGCTGGACCTCCTCGCGCTGATCCATCTCCTTCTCTTCGATCGTGCCGTCGATCGTGACCATGCCTTTGGTGCTGGCCTGGAGAGGTTTCTCGGCATCTTCGATCACATCGATGCCGAGATCGTTGAAGCGGATGTAAATCTCGTCGAGCTCTTCGGGGAGACTGGTGACTTCCTCCGGCAAAACCTCGTAGATCTCGTCGTAAAGAAGGAACCCCTTCTCCTTACCGATTGCGATGAGCGTTTTTACTTCCGCGTATTTTTCTTCGACACTCAACTCGCCAACCCCCTCTTCCTCAAAGTTGGAATCCGGTTCGAGATTCGAAGTGCGCAGGCGTGTCATGTCGTTTTCGCTCCTCGCATTGGGCAGCTTTTTGAGTCGCCCTGACGGCACTTGTCAGACCCCCGGTCGAGGCCTTAGCCGGATTGTCACAATTTTGTGATTGACAAGCCGGCCAAAGTATCGTCCGAGGACAATCGCGTAATCGAGAGAGGACGATAATTATTTCAGACTGCTCAACATACGGGTGAGCTCCATCTTCTGGGCGACGAGTTCGTCGACGCGGCTGCTGTCGCCGTTGCGCTCGGCATCGACGATCTCCCGTTGAATCTGTTGTTTCCGACGATCCAGAAAGCCGCGCTCCATCGGGCGCAGGTTCTCGTCGAGGCGTTCAAGGGTGCGGTCGTCAATGTCTTCGGTGAGACTGAGCTCGCTGAGCAGCGTCTGCTCGGCGTCGCCCCTAAGATGGGTCTGGACCTGCTCAAAATCAATAGGTTGGCCAGCCACGAGGTCGCTTTTCATGATAGAAAAGACCGTTTTGCACGCCGGGTCCTCGAAGAGGTCCTCGCTCAGCCGCGCAATCTGCTCCGGCGTCAGCCTTCCCTGAACCGCCGCGGTCAATACGAACTTCTCGCCATGCGGGATTGGCCTGCGCACCAGCCGATCCTGCGCCTGCTGCTGCGTCGCTCCCGCTTTTCCGCGCACGCGCGACCACACCGTTTCGAATTCGAGGCGGAACGCATCGGCGATGCGCTGCGCCGCCTCGTTGCGAATCACGGGATCGGTGACCGCCGAGAGAAGCGGCATGAAGTTGTCGACGCGCTCGGATTTTTCGCGGCCGGTGAGTTGCGCCGCATCGGTGGCCCACTCGCGAAGACCGAACTCGAAGATGTCGAGCGCGCTCGATAAGACTTCCAGGAACTTGTCGGTGCCGTGTCTCTGCACGAGCGAGTCGGGATCTTTCTCGCCCTGCAGATCGAGCGCGGAGACGTTCAGGCCCGCGGCCAGCAGCACCTGGGCGGCACGCAACGTCGCCGCGCGTCCCGCGTTGTCTCCGTCGTAGGCGATCACCACGTTGCGCGTGAAGCGCCGCATCAGCGAGGCCTGTCCCGCGGTGAGCGAGGTGCCCATCGACGCGATCACGCCCGGCACGCCGGCGTGATCGATGGCGATGGCGTCGAAGTAGCCCTCGACGAGAATCGCACGGTCATAACGCCGCATCGCATCTTTGCTGCGATGAATGTTGTACAGCAGCCGCGATTTGTTGAAGAGATCGGACTCGGGTGAGTTCAGATATTTCGGCTCGCTCCCGTCGAGCGAACGTCCGCCGAAGCCGACCAGCGCGCCCGTGTCCGAGTGAATCGGGATCATGAGCCGGTTGCGGAAGCGATCGTAGTAGCCGGTCTTCTCTTTGCGCGGCGTGATCAGGCCGACCTGTTCGAGCCGCTTCTCTCCATGCTTCTGTCCGAGCCGGCGCAGGATGTAATCCCACGAGTCGGGAGCGAAGCCGAAGCCGTACTTCGCGATGACGTCCGCCGGCACGCGGCGTTGCTTCAGATATTCGTCGGCGGCGTTCGGCGTCCACTTCAGCGCCTGATGAAACGCTTCGGACGCGTCATCGATGACTTCGAAGAGATCGTCCTTGTCGGTATCGCGTTGCGTCTTTCTACGCTTCGGCAACTCGATCCCGACGCGGTTCGCCACATGCTCGACCGCCTCGGGAAACGTGAACCGCTCGGTCAGCGCGAGAAACTTGAAGATGTCGCCGCCCGTGCCGCAGCCGAAGCAGTAGAAGAGTCCCTTGTCGCGATCGACATGGAACGACGGCGACTTTTCGCGATGGAAGGGACAGAGACCCTTGTAGCTCTTGCCCGCGAGCTTGAGCGGCGTGACCTGCTGCACGAAGTCGACGATGTCGGCCGCGGAGCGCACCTGCGAAATGATCGAGTCGTTGAGGTCTACGAAGGCCATTCTTGAGGGAGTCTCAGAGTCTCAAAGTCGCAGAGTCTCAGAGGGTATGCCTGCCGCGTCCTCTGAGACTCTGCGACTCTGAGACTCATCATCTCCTATTCATCGAGCACCGCAATCGTGGCCCCATCCCCGCCTTCATTCTCGCCGCCGGGGCGCCATGAGCGCACGGCCGGATGTTTGCGCAGATGATCGCGCACTGCTTTGCGTAACGTGCCGGTGCCGAAGCCGTGGATGATGCGCACGGCTTGTTTGCCTTCGAGCAATGCGCGATCGAGGAACTTGTCGGATTCTTCGAGTGCCTCATCGACGCGCTGGCCGATCAGGTTGAGCTCCGCGCCTACCGGAGTTCCTCGGATTTCCTCGGGTCCCTCGGAGTTCCTCGGGTGGCCCCGCCGAGGAACTCCGAGGGACCCCGAGGAAGCCGAGGGACCGCCTTTCGGCACGAGGTCGCGACGTTCGACGGTCATCTTGCGGCCGTTCACGTTGAGCACAGCTTTCTGGCCGTCGATCGACACCACGTCGCCGGTCACCTTGAACTTGCGATGTTCGGCTTTCTCGCCGACGCGCACCTCGCGGTGTTCGGCGGGGATGAACTCCATGGCGCGGTCGACAGGCTTCGTGATCGTGCGCAGCACGTCGTTCGCGTTGATGGACGCGCGCGCGTTGCGATCGAGCTCGCGCAGATTTTTGATCTCGTTCGCGATCTGTTTGGCCACGTCGTCGCGCAGGCGCTCGAGCTCTTCGCGATACGTGGTGCCGAGGCGGGTGCGTTCTTTTTCGAGGGCGGTGGATTTTTCGAGCATCGACTTGCGCTCGCTCTCGAGGTCGGTGCGCAGGCGCGTGATGTCGTCCTGCTGCGCGACGATCTCCGACATCTTCTTCTGCAGCGCCGCGAGCAGATGATCGGTTTCGCCGTAACGTTCGCCGAGGCGTTCGCGGGCATTGTCGATGACGGACGAGGGGAGGCCGATGATCTTCGCCACCTCGATCGCGCGCGAGCGACCCGGGATGCCGGAGATGAGGCGATACGTCGGCTGTCCGGTCTCGGAGTCGAACTCCATCGACGCGTTCACGATGCGCGTGTCGTTGACCGCGAAGCTCTTCAATGCCGACAAGTGCGTGGTGACGACGAGCAGGGCACCGATCTCGAGCAGGTGCTCGATGACCGCCGCCGCGATGGCTGCGCCTTCTTCGGGATCGGTTCCCGATCCCAACTCGTCGAGTAGCACGAGCGATCGCGGCGTCGCGCGCGTGAGCACGCGCTTGAGGCGTGTCAGGTACGCGGAGAACGTCGAGAGATGTTCGAGCACGCTCTGGTCGTCGCCGATGAGCACGTGCAGCGCATCGACGCACGGCAACACCGTGCCTTCGGCTGCCGGCACGGGCAAACCGCTCATGCCCATCGCAACGAGCAGTCCCGCGGTTTTGAGCGCGACGGTCTTTCCGCCCGCGTTCGGACCGGAGACGACGAGGGCCGAACGTTCGCCGTCGAGGTCGATCGTGAGCGGCACGATCTTCCGTTGTCCCGGCTCTTCGCCGAACGCGGTCTGGCGCGCATCGGCGAGCCGCTCGTCGAGCAGCGGATGGCGTCCGTCGACGATGTGCAGCACGCGGTCGGCGGAGAACAGCGGACGCGTACCGCGAATCGCATCATGAAACACGGCGCACGCCTGCAGCGCGTCGAGCTCACCGGCGACATGCGTGGCCGCGATGATCTCCTCGTGCTGTTCGAAGAGCGCCGCTGAGACATAGCGCGTGATGCGCGCGATCTCTTCGCGCTCCTGGATCAGCAGGTCGGCGAGATCGTTGTTCAACTCGATCGCCGCCATCGGTTCGATGAAGAATGACGCGCCCGAGCCGGAGCGTTCGTGCAGGATTCCGGTGACGGCGTTGCGATGATCGCTGCGCACGGGGATGCAGTAGCGATCGCCGCGCATGACGATGAGCGGTTCCTGAATCGCGTCGGCATTGCGATTCATGATGTCGCTCAGCGTCTTCTGGATCGCGCCGCGCTTGGTCTGCATGCGCGAGCGGATCGCACGCAGCTCCGGCGATGCCTCTTCGCGCAGCTTCCCTTCTTTGGTGAAGTATTTGTTCGTCTTCGTGAGCAGCTCACCGAGGTCGGAGATGGCGCCGGCGATCTTGGCGAGACGGGGGAAGCCTTGCGTGCGCAGCAGCGCTTCGCGCATGGCCTGCGTGGCGCGCACGCTGCGCACGATGTGCCACGACTCTTCGATGTCGAGGATGTCCTCGCGTGCGAAGAGGGGAGCCACGTCGTCCAGTCCCGCCAGCGGCAGCAGTCCTTCGATGTGGAAGTAGCGGACCATCTCGCCGAGGTCGGCGTGGGCGCTTTCACATTGCTCGAGCGTTTTGAGCGGACGGCGCCTAGCGACAGCCTTCTTGCCGGGCGCGCTCTTGGCTTCCATCGCGACCAGCGTGAGGACGCGGTCGAATTCGAGCGTGGTCAGGGATTCGGACATGGTGAGTTGGAGTGCACCAAATGAAAACGGCCCGCGAAGTTCATCGCGAGCCGTCTCGAAAATGCGAGTGAACGAACTCAGTAACCGGTACGGCGCTCTTCGGCGAGCTTCCGCAGCACTTTCTTCCGTGCCGCAATCGCTTTCCGCTTCCGCTTCGTGCTCGGCTTCTCGTAGTGCTGACGTTTCTTCAGCTCAGAGAGAATCCCCGACTTCTCACATTTGCGTTTGAAGCGGCGAAGCGCGTTCTCGAATGACTCGTCTTCTTTGACGTGTACGAGAGGCATCCCCCGATATCCCCCCCTTCGGCTTGAGCTCAGTTGGCGTGTGGACGTCCTGCTGGGCGACCACATTATGGGTTCGGGAACGCGCTCGGTCAATGCGGCGCGCGGACCGGACCCGGTACGGTGCGCTTCAACCGGCCACGGCCTGTGCTGATTCCGTAAATGCTGTGAATTGTTGTAAGTTGCACGGCCGAAAAGGAATCTGATTCATGCGCACGCTGACAATAACTTTCCTAGCTCTGCTCCTGGCCGCCTGTGCGACGCAACCCGCACCCCAAACGGCCGCTCCGGCAGCCTCCCTGGCGCCTGCCGTGCCTGCTTCCGAGGTCCGTGAAGTCGCCGAAACTCTGCACGGCGTAGAGATCCGCGATCCCTACCGCTGGCTCGAAGATCAGGACGCGCCCGCCACCCGCGACTGGATCGCCCGCCAGAACACCTACACCGACGCCATCCTCGGCAATCGGCCCGAGCCCGCTCTCTTCGCGCCGCGCCTGCGCGAGCTCCTGAGCACCGACAAGGTCAGCACGCCGATGTATCGCGCCGGCCGCTATTTCTTCAAACGGCGCGAGGTCGGCCAGGACCTCTACTCGATCTACATGCGTGAAGGCGCGACCGCCAAGGACCAGTTGCTCATCGATCCGGCGCCGCTCAGCGCCGATCACACGACGAACGTCGGCGTCAGCGACGTTTCCACGGACGGGAAGGTGCTCGCGTACTTCGTCCGCAAAGGCGGCGCGGACGAGTATGAAATCCACTTCTTCGACGTCGACGCGCGCCAGGACATCGGCACGCCGCTGCCGCTCGCGCGGTACTACGGCACGACCGTCACGCCCGAGCGCCAGGTCTACTTCACGCGCCAGAACGCGGACGGCCCGCGCGTGTATCGGCGCGCGCTCGGCGGCGGGGCGGAAACGGAAGTCTTCGGCGCCGGCTACACAAAGGAAAAGATCATCTTCAATACGAGCTCCGACGATGGCCGCTACATGCTGATCCATGTGTTCCACGGCTCGGCTCCGAAGAAGACGGAGCTCTATCTCGACGACCTGCGCGACAACGAGCCGGCGCGCACGGTCGTGAACGACCTCGACTTCCGCTCGACCGGCGAGATGGCCGGCGACTTCGTCGTCATCCAGTCGAACTGGGACGCGCCGAACGATCGCGTGTTCGTCGCGCCGGCGGCTTCACCCGGCCGCGCGAACTGGAAGGAGATCGTTCCCGAAAATCCGAAGGCGGCGATCCAGGGCACATCGCTCGCCGGCGGCCGCGTGTTCGTCAGCTATCTCGAGGACGTGAAGCCGCGCATCATCGGCTACGACCTGCAGGGCGACCGCAAGGAAGAAGTGTCGTTCGACACGCTCGGCAATCTCGCGACGATGAGCGGCACATGGGACTCGCCGCTCGCGTTCTTCAGCTTCAGCTCGTACCACATGCCGCCGACCATCTATCAGTACGACGTGGCGCGCGGCGAGCGCACGGTGTTCGCGCGTGAGAGTGCACCGGTCGTCTCGGAGAACTTCACGGTCGAGCAGGTGTGGTACCCGTCGAAGGACGGCACGCGCATTCCGATGTTCCTCATGTACAAGAAGGGGCTGCAGCGCAACGGGAAGAACCCGACGTACATGACCGCGTACGGCGGTTTCACGTCGAGCATGCTGCCGAACTTCTCGGCGTCCGCGATCACCTGGGCGGAGCAGGGAGGGATCTACGCGGTTCCGAATCTCCGTGGCGGCGGCGAGTTCGGCGAAGGGTGGCATCGCGCCGGAATGCTCGACAAGAAGCAGAACACGTTCGATGACTTCATCGCCGCGGCCGAGTTTCTGATCCGCGAGCGCTACACGTCGTCGCGCAACCTCGGCATCTCCGGCGGCAGCAACGGCGGACTGCTCGTGGCCGCGACGGCGATGCAGCGTCCCGAGCTCGTCTCCGCGGTGATCTGCAGTTTCCCGCTGATCGACATGATTCGCTATCACCAGTTCCTCGTCGCCGGTTACTGGGTGCCGGAGTACGGCAGCTCGGCGGATCCCGAGCAGTTCCGCTGGCTCTACGCGTACTCGCCCTATCACCACGTGAAGCGCGGCACGAAGTATCCGGCGATGTTGTTCATCACCGGCGACGCGGACACGCGCGTCGCGCCACTGCACGCGCGCAAGATGACGGCGCTCATGCAACGCGACGCGGCGAACGGCCCCGAAGATCCGATCCTGCTGCGCTACCACGAGGCGTTCGGTCACTCCGGCGGCGAGCCGCTCAACGTGCAGGTGACCAATTAGTAACTCGGAGTTCCTCGGAGTACCTCGGAGTTCCTCGGGGAGTTAAAACCCCTCCGAGGTACTCCGAGGTACCCGAGGTACTCCGAGGTACTCCGAGGTACTCCGTCACGCCAATAGCCGTTCCACCCTCGCAATAATGGCGTCGATCGCCACCAGATTCTCCCCACCCTCGGGGATGATGAGATCCGCGTGGCGCTTCGACGGCTCCACGAACTCCTCGTGCATCGGGCGCACGGTGGTCATGTACTGCTCGATCACCGACTCCACGCTGCGGCCGCGCGTTTTGATGTCGCGCATGAGGCGGCGCAGGAAGCGGATGTCGGACGGTGTGTCGACGAAGAGCTTGATGTCGATCCGCTTGCGCAGCTCGGGCTCGGCGAGCACGAGGATCCCTTCGACGATGATCACCTTGCGCGGCTCGACGTGATGCGACTCTTCGGTCTTGCGCGAGTGCGTCGTGAAGTCGTACACCGGCACTTCCACCGCCGAACCTTTGATGAGCACGTCGAGATGGCGCGTGAGCAGCTCCGTCTCGAGCGAGTCCGGATGATCGAAGTTGATGTGATGCCGCTCCTCGGCACTCAAGGCCTCGAAGTTGCGGTAGTACGAGTCGTGCGAGACCCATTCGATCTTGTCGCGCCCGACGCGATCCACGATCGCGCGCGCGACGGTAGTCTTGCCCGAGCCCGTGCCGCCGGCGATGCCGACGATGACTGGCCGCGCCGTCATGACATCTCGTCGTATTCGGCTTCGGTGGCGAAGTCCGACACGTCATCGTTGCCGCACGCCGCGCACATGACCGCGGTGAGCTTGCCGTTGGTGAAGTCGAACTGATACGTCGGCGTTTCGCACTGCAGACAGATGAGGTATTCCGGCTCGTCCATGCGCGCGACAGAATAAACGATCAGCGCGATCCGACGCGCGACGCGATGAACTGCGCGCTGTTGTCCGCGTTGCGGATCACCGAGGCGTACACGTGCGTCTGCCGCGACGGCGTTTCGACGACCACCGAGAACCCATTGCCGTCGGTGATCATCGGGAACAGCGACTGAATGGAGATGTGCAGCAGCGATCCCGCTCCGATGCGCAGGTGCGTGATCGCGACACTGCGGCCCGGCACGCGTTGCAGCGCGAGCAGAAACTCCGCGTCCTGATCGCCGAGGTTGACGAGGCCGATGTTGGTGCGGAGCTCGTCGCTGAAGCCGAGGTTGTCGAGCACGCGGATGGGGAACCAGGTCTCGCGGCCGTACGCGTCGAGGCGCTGCGGTGTCGAGACCTCGCCGCCGCGGATCGCATACGCCTGTGCGCGCACTGACACGGAACGGCGCCCGCCCGTGGTGACGCGCAGGGGAGAGAGCGCCGACTCCATGCCGAACGCCTGGCCGACGATGTCGGTG
>DASPNA010000033.1:0-10614 GCA_035626775.1 Thermoanaerobaculia bacterium | reverse complement strand
CTGTCGAGCTCCGCGTCTCCGATATCGACGCCGGCGGTCGCTCCGCCGCCGCGCACTTCCGGATCCTCGTTGGTGCCGCTGTCGAGACCGATCACGTCACCTTCGACCGTTCCCGGCCCGCCGACGATGTCGCTCGCGCTGTCGCTGGTATCGCTCGGCCCCAGCGCGTCGGTGCCATGTCCCTTGTCCGTCACGCGGTCCTTGCCGCGCCCGCCGATCAGTGTGCTGGCCATGCGCATCTCCTCGTTACGAGGACATTTCCGCAATCGCCGTGCCCGCGCGGCCCGCAATCCGCGGGCATAGGCGTTGCTCAGGCACTTGATCGAAAAACCAAATTCGCAATTTCGATCATGAGAAGCCCCTCCGGCGAAAACGTTTCGGTGTGGCTCGCCACAGCCGATCTCCTGCAGCCGCCGCCGCTCTTCGGCAGGGAAGCGGCGGACGTGTGCGTCGTCGGCGCCGGCATCGCCGGACTCACGACGGCATACATGCTCGCGCTCGAGGGCCGCTCGGTGGTCGTGATCGACGACGGCGAGATCGGCTCCGGTGAGACGCACCATACGACCGCGCATCTCGCGAACGCCCTCGACGATCGTTACTACGAGATCGAGCGCGTGCACGGTACGCGTGGCGCGAAGCTCGCCGGCAACAGTCACACCGCCGCGATAGACGCAATCGAGGAAATCGTCGGGCGCGAGAACATCGAATGCGACTTCGAGCGCATCGACGGCTATCTCGTGGTTCCTCCCGAGGAATCGGCGGACGTGCTGAGCAAAGAGGCCGCGGCCGCTCAGCGCGCGGGCGTGCATGCCGAGTACACCGAACACGTGCCGCTCCCCTTCTACGACTTCGGTCCCGCGTTGCGTTTCCCCCGGCAGGGTCAGCTTCACGCGCTGAAGTACCTGAACGGCCTCGCAGCCGCTGTGAAACGCCTGGGCGGACGCATCTACGGCAACACGCACGCGACGCATATCGAGGACGGTGAACGTCCACACGTGGACACCGCCACCGGCGCGCAGATTTCGGCGAAGGCGATCGTGGTCGCGACCAACACCCCGGTGAACGATCGCGTCGCAATGCACACCAAACAGGCGGCGTATCGAACCTACGTCATCGCGGCGCGCGTGCCGGCGCATTCGATTCCGCACGTGCTGCTGTGGGACACGCCGGATCCGTACCACTACGTCAGGCTGCAGTCCGCGAACGGCGATCGTTCGCGCGAGTTCCTGATCGTCGGCGGCGAGGATCACAAGACGGGCCAGGCGGATGACGCCGACAAACGCTTCGAGGCGCTCGAAGCATGGACGCGCGAGCGTTTCCCGATGGTCGAGGACGTGGCGCTGCGCTGGTCCGGGCAGATCATGGAGCCCGTGGATGCCATGGCCTTTATCGGCCGCAACCCCGGCGGCACGAACGTGTACATCGCGACCGGCGATTCCGGCAACGGCATGACCCACGGCACCATCGCGGGCATGCTGCTGACGGATCTCATCGCGGGGCGGGAGAACGCGTGGGCGACGCTCTATGACCCCGCGCGCAAGTCGCTGCGCGCGGCGATGGAATTCACGCGCGAGAACCTGAACATGGCCGCGCAGTACGCAGACCACCTGACGCCCGGCGACGTGGGCAGCGTCGAGGAGATCGCACCGGGTGAAGGCGTGATCCTGCGCCGCGGCTTCCGCCAGATCGCCGCGTACCGCGACGAGCAGGGCAATCTGCACGAGCATTCCGCGGTGTGCTCGCACCTGGGCTGCATCGTCGCCTGGAATTCCACCGAGCAGAGCTGGGACTGTCCGTGCCACGGCTCGCGCTACGACAAGCTGACGGGGCAGGTCCTGAACGGCCCGGCAATCACGGGGCTGACGCCGGCAAACGAGTGACCGGTGCGTGATAATCACGCGGTATGGTCACTGATCTCGTCGTTCAGGGTCTCGATATCGAGACCGGCGATCTGAAGCGCCTGGCGAAGCTCTCGGGCGCTTCGGGCATCGAACAACTCTCCGCCACGGCATTCCGACTGCGCGACGGCGCGCCGGCCGATGAGATCCCGCCGCTCTGCGACGAGCACGGACTCGATTACGCGTTCGTGCCCCGCGAACGGCGGCTCGCCGATTACGCGCTCCTCGTGATGGACATGGATTCCACGCTCATCACGATCGAAACGATCGACGAATTGGCGGACATGGCGGGCTTGAAGAGCGAAGTGGCGGCCATCACCACCCAGGCGATGCGCGGCGAGATCGAATACGACGAGAGCCTCGCGCGGCGCGTGGCGCTGCTGAAGAATCTCGAGGAAAGCGCGCTGCAACGCGTGTACGACGAGCGGCTCAAGCTCACGCCCGGTGCGCAGACCCTGCTGCAGCGCGTGCAGGCGCTGGGGCTTCGCACGCTGCTCGTCTCAGGCGGCTTCACCTACGTGACCGATCGGCTCAAGACGCGTCTCAGGCTCGATCGCTGCCATTCGAACGTGCTCGAAATCGACGGCGGACGTCTCACCGGCAAAGTGCTCGGCGCCATCGTAAACGCCGAGGGAAAGCGCGAAGCGCTGCTCCAGGTCCGTGACGAGCTCGGCCTCACGCGCGAGAGCATCATCGGGATCGGGGACGGAGCCAACGACCTCAAGTTCCTGGGCGAATGCGGCGTGAGCGTCGCGTTTCACGCGAAACCGATCGTGCGCGACAAGACGACGCACGCGATCAACCACGTCGGCCTCGACGGGGTGCTGCACTTGTTCCATTGAAGTGACGCCGTGATGAAGTGACCGTGACGAGGTGCAGCGCATCACTGCATCACTGCATCACTGCATCACTGCATCACTTCGTCACCGCATCACCTTCAGTAAACCGCCCGCCGCTTTCCGTCGACCATCTGGAACGGCTGCCACACCCCGCCGGCCCGGCGGCACATTCCATAGCGAAATGGTGTTGCGGTGCGGCCCGGCGTGACGAAACGCAGGTCGTGAAACCACGCGCACACCTCGACGGAGCCATTTTCGACGCCGACCGCCGCCGGATACATGGCGAACCAGCGGAAGAAGCGGAACCCCGGCTGCTCGTACGCTTCGCGTGCGATCGCGATGTCGTCGGCCGCAGGCCCATAGCGCGGTGCGTGCAGCCACAGCGCCTGCGACAGGGGACGGTACGCGGCGTCGAGCCGCTCGATGAATCCGGCGTCCGGTCCGGGCTCCCCAGGGACGGTCTTGCGGATGAGATTCACGTGTGCGAAGCGGTAACCGTCGCGATCCTGCAGGATCACGGTCCAGTTGAACGGGGATACCGGTCGCGGCTGAGCGGTCACGGTCACTTCGTCGCTCCCGCGCGACCGCGCGTAAGCCTCGCCGAAATCGATCGCCTGCTCGCGTAACAGCGTCTGGAACGCGACGTAGCTCACGAGCACCGCCATGCCGGCGATGGCCGGCACGCGCGAAGAGCGCCAAAACGCGCACGCGAGAAGTCCCGCCACGATGATCCCGGTGAACCACAGGTCGATGATGAACGTCGAGCCGAGCGCGTAGCGCGCGTCGGAGACCGGCGCGAAGACCATCGTGCCAAAAGACGTGATGAGATCGCCCGCGATGTGCGTCGCGAGCCCGCAGGCCGTCACGCCGACGTACGCGCGCCACGAGGGACCCTTGCGCCACAGCACCGCGAAGATCGCCGCCAGCAGCACCGCCCAGAGCGGCAGCATCAGGAACGAGTGCGTGATGCCGCGGTGGTGATAGAGATACGACAGCGGCGAAAGATAGCTCGTCAGGACGTCGCTGTCGGGGAAGGCGGTGGCGAGAAAGCCGACAACCATGCGCCGGCCGAGCGGCAAGGTATCCGGCCGCGGTGTACGCGGCGCGGTGGCGCGTGCGATCAGCGCGCCCGAAAGCGCGTGCGTCAGCGTATCCATCTAATCCCAACGATTGTCGCGAACCTGGATGACGCCGTTCTCGACGCGCACGGGAAAGCTCGCGGTGGGCTCGTATGCCGGCGCGGTGAGCGCTTCGCCGGTGCGGATGCAGAAGCGCGCGCCGTGCCGCGGGCAGACGATCTCGTCGCCTTCGACGTGGCCGCCGGTCAGTTGTCCCCCGTCGTGCGTGCAGACGTCTTCGATCGCGTAGTACTGGCCGTCGAGGTTGAACACGACGATCTGCGTGCCGTCCACGTCGACAACGCGGAAAGCGCCGGGCTCGAGCTCCCCGGCGCGCGCGACCGCAACCCAGTCGCTCATGAATGCAAAGTGACGCGGTGACGCGGTGATGCGGTGACAAAGTAAGAGCGTACGAGTTTCTGCGTCACCGCGTCAGTCCATCACTGCGTCACTCGAAGTGGTCGCCGATCAAACGGCGACTACTTCGATGTCAGGCTCGATCTGCCGGACGAGGCTTTCGATGCCTGCAAGCGTGCCGGAAAGCGAGCTCGGACAGCTCCCGCACGCACCCTGATAGTGAACGGTGAGCTGGTTGCCGGTGAGACCGAGCACGTACAGGTCGCCGCCGTCGCCCTGGAGGTACGGGCGGACCTGCTCGTCGAGGATGTCGTTGATGCGCTCGAGGCGCTCGCGGTCGGCCTCGCTCATCTCGCCCATCTGCGGAACGGACTGCGACGCAGCCTGTGACTGCTCGTCGGCGGCGGGCGCTTCGCGGATCGGCGGCGCAAGCTTACGCAACAGCTCGTCCCACTCCGCTTGTCCGTCCTGCGTAACGGTGATCCAGTGGTCGACGTAGAACACGTTGGTGACGTGCTCGATGTCGAACAACGCGGCGGCGAGCGGATCGTCCGCCGCCTGCGCCGCGTTCTCATAAGAGCGTGTGATCCCCCACGTCAGCGGCTCCTTCAACACGAACTTGCGCGCGTTCGGGTTCGGCGTGGGTTCTATTTCCGCGATCTTCGGCATCGTTATGCAACACCCCCGGGCGGCGTCGGTTCGTGCATCGGGTCTTCGTCGGCTTCCGTGGACGTGGTCCCGAGCGCGTTCAGCGCCGCATGCAGCGTGTGCCACGGCAGGATCGCGCATTTCACGCGAGTCGGCAGATCGCGCACGCCGGCGAACACGGTGAGCCGGCCCAGATGGTGCCTGTCGCTGCCCGTGTCGAGCTTGCCGGTCGCCATGTCGCGGAATTCCTGAACGAGACGCTCGGCGTCTTCGCGGGGTTTGCCTTTGACCGCCGCAGTCATCATCGACGCCGACGCCTTGCAGATCGCGCACGATTCGCCCTCGAACGCGATGCCCGCGATCGTCTCGTCCGCGACCTTCACGTCGAGGTGAAGGCGATCGCCGCACAGCGGATTCACACCTTCCGCATGATGCGTTGCGTCCGCAAGCGTGCCCCAGTTGCGGGGCTTGCGGTTGTGGTCGAGGATGACCTCCTGATAGAGCTGCCGGCTATCAGCCATCAGCCAAACACCTTCGGACAAATCCACGACGCGTGCTTCGCACGCAAAAAGTAGCGTATCGCGGCACTCGCCGCGCACGGAATAACCCACGACGCGCGCGCTGCGCGCAAAAAGTAGCTTATCGCGGCAGTCGCCGCGTCTTTACTCATTGGAACACCTTCTGCACGTTGCGGATGGCGCTTACGAGCGCGTCGACCTCGTCCATGGTGTTGTAGAACGCGAACGACGCGCGGCAGGTCGCCGGCACCTTATAGTGCTGCATCACAGGCTGTGCGCAGTGGTGCCCGGTGCGCACCGCGACACCTTCTTCGTTGAGCAGCGTGCCCACGTCGTGCGGATGCACACCGTCCACGGCGAACGAAAGCACCGCCGCCTTGCGCTCGGCCGTACCGATGATGCGCACGCCGTTGATGCGGTTCACCCGCTGCGTGGCGTAGTCGAGGAGATCGGTCTCGTGTGCGGCGATCGCATCGATACCGACGCCGGCGAGGTAATCGACCGCGGCGCCGAGACCGATCGCCGCCATGATCGGCGGCGTGCCGGCCTCGAACTTGTGCGGGATCGTGTTGTAGGTGGTCTTCTCGAACGTGACCGACAGGATCATGTCGCCGCCGCCCTTGAACGGCTGCATCTTCTCGAGCAACCCGGCCTTGCCGTACAGGACGCCGATACCGGTCGGGCCGCACAGCTTGTGGCCGGAGAATGCGTAGAAGTCGCAGTCGAGCTCCTGCACGTCCACGTGCATGTGCGGCGCGGCCTGCGCGCCGTCCAACAGCACCGGCACGCCGTGCGCGTGCGCTTCCGCGATCATCTCCTTCACCGGGTTGACGGTGCCGAGCGCATTCGAGACGTGGGACAGGCCGACGAGCTTCGTGCGCGCACTGAAGAGCTTGCGGTATTCGTCGAGATCGAGCTCGCCGCGGTCGTTGATCGGCACGATGCGGATCGTCGCGCCTTTCTCCTGCGCCACCATCTGCCACGGCACGATGTTCGAGTGGTGCTCGAGCATCGTCAGGATGATCTCGTCGCCCTGGCCGATGAACTTGCGGCCGAAGCCGTGCGCGACCAGGTTGATGCCATCGGTCGTGCCCGTCGTGAAGATGACCTCGCGCTCTTCGCGCGCATTGATGAAGCGCTGGAGCTTGCGGCGCGCCGCTTCGTACTCGGCGGTCGCCTTCTCGGAGAGGTAATGGACCGCGCGATGGATGTTCGCGTGCTCGCTCGACTGGTACTGCACGATGCGCTCGATCACCGGGCGCGGCATCTGGCTGGACGCCGCGTTGTCGAGGAAGACGAGCGGCTTGCCGTTCACCTTCAGATCGAGGATGGGGAAATCGGCGCGCACACGCTCCACGTCGAACCCGCTCGCGTTCGTGAGCGCCGCAGTGTGTATGGCAGTCATTCGCTACTCGCTACGCCGTCGCGCCGGTCCGAGCCATCACCGCGCGTTCGAGCCGCGCGACGACGGAGCGCACCGGGATGCGCTCGATCACCGAGGCACCGAACGCGTACGTCAACAGATTGCGCGCCGCACGGTCCGGCAGGCCCCGGCTGCGCAGGTAAAAGAGCTGCTCGGCATCGAGCTGGCCGACCGTGGCGCCGTGCGCGCATTTCACGTCGTCCGCGAAGATTTCGAGCTGCGGCTTGGTGTCCACCGTCGCCTTGTCAGACAGCAGCAGGTTGCGGCTCTGCTGCGCCGAATCGGTCAACTGGGCGCCCGGCCGCACGTGGATCTTGCCGTTGAACACGGCGTGCGCCGCGCCGTCGACGATCGTCTTGTGGAGCTGCGCGCTGCGGCCGTTCGGCTGTGCGTGGTCGATCAGCGTATGTGTGTCGGCGAGCTGACGGCCTGAAATCAGCGCGAGCCCGTCGATGTCGGCTCCCGCGCCCTCGCCCAACGCGACATTCAGCTCGTAACGAGACAGACGCGCGCCGAGCGTCACGGTCTGCGAGGCAAAGCTCGCGGCGTTCGCGACCTCCACCGAGCAGGTCGCGATGTGGAAACCGTGGGCCGCTTCACGCTGCAGCTTGATGTGGCGGAGCTGCGCGGACGCCGACACGACGATTTCGGTGACTGCGTTCGTGAAATACGGTTCGCCGGCGAGACCGACGTATTCCTCGATGACTGTGCACCGCGATCCCTGTGCGGCGACGACGACGCAACGCGGATAGGCAACTGTCCCGGGCTGCGTCGCCACGTGCAGCAGGTGGATCGGCTTATCGCACGCCGCGTCGGGCGGAACGATCACGACCGCACCGTCGCGCAGGTGAACGGTATTGAGTGCGGCGAATACGTTCTGCTCGAAGCTCGCGACTCGGGTGAGATACGGCTCGAGGGCGGCCGGACGCGCGGACAAGGCTTGCGCGAGCGGCATCACCGTCACGTCGCTCGAGCGCCGCGTGAACACCTCGGCCGCCGTCGAGCTGCGAAAACCGCTCGTGCGGTCGAGCACCCGCCGCTCCGGGCCGTCATAGCGGCGCATATCGGACGCATGAGCCGAAAGCTCCGGCGTATAGAAGCCGTCGACGAACACGAGTCGCGCACCGGCTTCGGGTACCGCGCAGGCGTCCAGGACCTCTTTCGGCACGGTGCCGGCGGCGCTCGCGCGCTTCAACTGCAGACGCGTGAGCTGCGTCAGGTCCGTGAAGCGCCAGTCTTCGTCGCGCGTGGTGGGGACCGACAGCGCATTCGCGCGCTCGAGCGCGGCGCCGCGGCGCAGATCGAGCCACGGGTGCGGCGAGGCCGTAATGGCCGAGCCGGTGAGAAGGCTGTCGATATACGGATGGACCGCCGTGGTCATAGCGCTAGACCAGAGAGGTCGGTGTGGGGAAAGGAGGTCTCGGCGGGAAACCTGGGTTGTCCTCCGAGTCGTTCACCGGCGAGTTCAAGGCCGCGTGTTGCGCGGCCTTATACTCGTCCAGGACCCAGTCGTAGCCGCGGCTCTCGAGCTCGAGCGCGAGCTCCTTGCCGCCGGTCTTGATGATCCGTCCCCCTTCCATGACGTGCACGTACTGCGGCACGATGTAATTCAACAGCCGCTGGTAGTGCGTGACCAGCACGAAGGCGTTATCGGCGCGCACGAGGCTGTTCACCCCGTTCGCGACGACGCGCAACGCGTCGATGTCGAGACCCGAGTCGGTCTCGTCGAGGATCGCGAGCGTCGGCTCCAGCGTCGCGAGCTGGAGGATCTCGTTGCGCTTTTTCTCGCCGCCGGAAAAGCCCTCGTTCACGCTGCGGTCGAGGAATGCCGGGTCCATGTCGAGGAGCTTCATCTTCTCGCGGATGAAGTCGTCGAACTCCAGCGGATCGAGCTCGTCCTTGCCGCGCGCGCCCTGCACCGTGTTGTACGCGAGCCGCAGGAAAGCGCTGTTGGTGACCCCGGGGATCTCGACCGGGTACTGGAAGCCGAGAAAAATGCCGGCGCGCGCCCGCTCTTCGGCTTCGATCGTGAGGAGATCACGGCCTTCGAACAGCACCGTGCCGCCCGTCAGCTCGTATGACGGATGGCCGGCGAGCACTTTGGCGAACGTGCTTTTTCCCGAGCCGTTCGGTCCCATGATCGCGTGGATCTCGCCCGCGCGAACGGTGAGATCGAGGCCTTTGAGGATCTGCACGCCGGCCACGTTCGCCGTGAGCCCGCGCACTTCCAACAAGATCTTCCCGGCTTGCTGGGGCGCGTCGAGATGGGGGGTAGCGCTCATCCCACGCTCCCTTCGAGCTTCAGCCCCAGCAGCTTCGTCGCCTCCACCGCGAACTCCATCGGCAGCTGCTGGAAGACATCCTTGCAGAAGCCGTTGATGATCATCGACACCGCTTCCTCGGCACCGATGCCGCGGCTCCGAAAATAGAAAAGCTGGTCTTCGCCGATCTTGGAGGTCGTCGCTTCGTGCTCGACGGTCGCGGTCGGGTTGTTAACCTGAATGTACGGGAACGTGTTCGCGCCGCACTGCTGCCCGATCAGCATCGAATCACACTGCGAGTAGTTGCGCGCGCCGGCGGCTTTCGGCCCGATCTTCACGAGCCCCCGGTAGCTGTTGTTCGAGCGCCCGGCCGAGATGCCTTTGCTCACGATCGTGCTGCGCGTGTTCTTCCCAATGTGGACCATCTTCGTGCCGGTGTCGGCCTGCTGATAGTGGTTCGTCAGCGCCACCGAGTAGAACTCGCCGATCGAGTTGTCGCCGAGGAGCACGCACGACGGGTACTTCCACGTGATAGCGGATCCGGTCTCGACCTGCGTCCAGGAAATCTTCGAATTGGCGCCTTTGCACAACCCGCGTTTGGTCACGAAGTTGTAGATGCCGCCGACGCCCTTCTCGTCGCCCGCGTACCAGTTCTGGACCGTCGAGTACTTGATGTCCGCGTTGTCGAGCGCGACGAGCTCGACCACGGCGGCGTGAAGCTGATTGGTGTCGAACTTCGGCGCGGTGCAGCCTTCGAGGTACGAGACCGACGCCTGCTCTTCGGCGACGATGAGCGTGCGCTCGAACTGGCCCGATTCCTCCGTGTTGATCCGGAAGTACGTGGAGAGCTCCATCGGACATTTCACCCCTTTCGGGATGAAGACGAACGACCCGTCGGTGAACACGGCGGAGTTGAGCGCGGCATAGTAGTTGTCTCCGGGCGGCACGACGCTGCCCATGTACTGGCGCACGAGCTCGGGATGGTCGCGCACCGCTTCGGAGATCGAGCAGAAGATGATGCCGACCTTCGCGAGCTTTTCCTTGTAGGTCGTCGCGACCGAGACGGAGTCGAAGATCACGTCCACCGCGACACCGGCGAGCGCCGCGCGCTCGTTCATCGGCACGCCCAGCTTCTCGAAGGTTCTCAGCAGCTCCGGATCGACCTCGTCCATGCTCTTTTTCTTTTTCGGCTTGGGCGCGGAGTAGTAGATGATGTCCTGGAAGTCGATCTTCGGATAATGGACATTCGGCCACCGCGGCTCTTCCATCGTGAGCCAGTGCCGATACGCCTTGAGCCTGAAGTCGAGCAGCCACTCCGGCTCGTTCTTCTTCGACGAGATGAGCCGGATGGTGTCCTCGTTCAGGCCCTTCGGCGCGGTCTCCGCCTCGATATCGGTACGGAAACCGTGCGCGTACGGCTTGTTGACGAGCTGCTCTAGAACGGTGCTCACGCTTGTTCCTTCACGCTGAAGCTCTCGCCGCAGCCGCACATCGCATCGACGTTGGGGTTGCTGAACTTGAACGCCTGCTTCAACCCCTCTTTGACGAAGTT
>DASPNA010000032.1:0-13091 GCA_035626775.1 Thermoanaerobaculia bacterium | reverse complement strand
GGCAGCTTCGCGCATTCTTGTGCACGTTCATCCGGGCCCTTCCTGTCAACCTGTTCGTTTGAAGAGCTTTCAGATTGACGAAAGTCGCCCGGATGAGCAACCCGCTCTAAGGAACAACGTCCTGGCACATCACACCTAACTACCGCGTGAAGCGGTCAGCGGGCGGTGTGCCGCGCTCGGCGGCCGAGCCGCCTTGGTTGTCCCGAGGCGCACGGCGTCACGCCGTTTGCAGACTCGTCTAACGTCAAATGCGGCAAGCGGCGTGCCGCTCTGCCCAACCGGCACGCGGGCCCTCGCTGCAGCTTACGCGATAGACGTTGGCGGGCATCCGCAAGAGCTCCAAGGACGACGGCCGCCCTTTCGCGCGAGTCTGGACGGCTGGAATCCGGCGGCGGGTATTGCCTGGCCACGAGTGGCGATGATCTCCATCCAGGGCGGCAGCAAGTGTAACGCTGCTCAGTTCGCGCATTGTGACGTACGATATCGCTGAACGGACGTTCGAGCATGTCACGTAAGGTTATTCTTTTTCTCTTGGTCCTGGTATTCATGCCTGCATTCGTTGAAGGGAAGCGAACGGCGGGATACGCTCCTCCGCCATACATAATCAGATTTCTGAGGAGCTGCCTGGGATTGTTGACCATCGGCGCGCCGGTCGTATTGGTGAACGCAGTATTTGCGTGTCGTCAGAAGAGTTATTCAAGCGCTAGGCTGCTAAGAGCACTTACCGTAACGACAGCTATCATCACCGTAGGAGCAGCGGTGGCTGCAGTCGACGGATTGAACGATGAGGGGTGGAATCCGGCATTCTTAGGGGCGCCGTTTGTGGCTATTGCGCTACCAGTCGGCTCATACTTCGCGCTAGCTCGTACTGGCCGTACAGCGATCATCTTTGTGACGTCAATCGTTGCCGCCCTTGCAGTTTTGCCGATCGCGACAGTTGGCGGGCAAATTATTGAAGCGTTGAGCAGCCGTGGATGGCCAGTCACATGGTAGCCATCTAAGTTAACGCTGCTGCGGAAGCTTTTTGTGCACGTTCGCGCCGAAAAGGCGTTCAGCCCGAAGAGCCGCCTAACTTCACGCTACCTTTAGGCAGCCGTCAATAGATTGCTGTGCGGGCGACGTAGCCCGGTGAGGCGTCGTGAACGGGCCGGGACTCGAGATGCTACCTTCTCGGCCTCGTAGATGGGGCAAGCGTACTTTCTGGTCGATGTAACGGCGGCCGCCCGGAGTGACGGAGGACGGTGAAGCCGGCCATCTGCGAGGCAGTGGCAAGTATGAAGCGATCATCTCCGGGCAGCTGTTCACACGCAGGTCGGTTGTTTGCTCAAGCGGCATGGCGATACGCGGCGCGGCCGGCGCGGCTTAGCGAATGAACGTTAGCCCGACCGCGGCGCGCGGGAGAGTCGCACAGCGGTCCCACGGCCGCCCTCGCAAAAATCACCCGATCCGGGAGAATCGCGGCCATGAAATCGGATGAACTTCAGTCGCTGCTCCTGAAGACTCTCACTCAGCGCGACGTCGATTCTCGTCTAGGCCACGGCGAATACTATCTAGCCGAACACGTAAAGGCGCTGGCTCCGCCCGATGACCAGCCTAGACGTCACGAGATTATGGCGGCGTACTGGTCGCTTGCCGCTCAGGGTCTGGCGTACATCGATCTGGACCCAAAACGCGCCGACCAACTGGAACCTACGTCTCACCGAGGCGGGAGTCGCCGCTGCCATGGATGATCACGCGAACCCGGATGATCCGGCGGGATATCTGCGGCGGCTGTTCGCCGGGGCGCCCGGAATCTCCGTGACGACTAGACTGTACATTGATGATGCGGTGAAAACCTATTACAACCGTGCGTATCTCGCCTGCACCGCGATGCTGGGGAGTCGCTGCAGAGTCTACCTTTATGGACGTGGCGCACGCTTTCGTCCCATGGGCTGGCCCGGGCGGCGACAAAGCCTGCTGAACTTCGCGACGGTCTAGACATTGACCTGAGTTCTGTGCTCGACCTTCTGCGGGCCGCGCGCAATGATGCTGGCCATCCGACTGGTCGCAGCTTTGATCGCGATGACTGTTTCACGGCGCTACGAGTTTTCGAAAGGCTTGCTCGACGAATGTACGCGCTGAAGCATTTTTTGAACAAGAAGCGGGCTAACTTCACGCTGACCGACGCAAGCAAGTGGCGTCAGTGGCGTACGGCGCGACGCCGCGTGGGAACGCATGGTCCCCTGTTAACGCTCACGGCCACCGAACGATTGTTGTTGGCCACGACAAGGTCGAGACGCCCATCACGATTCACGTCCCCCAGCGCAATATCATTGACAGGGCCCCCGACATCAATCTCTATACCGCCGTTGAAGCTACCTGCGGCATTTCCGAGGTAGTAGTACAGAGACGCCGCGAGAACATCGCCAGCGATCAGATCGAGCCGACCATCGCCGTTGAAATCCCCAGCGCCGAGTTCAACCGGGTACGTAAGCTTTCTTTTGCGTGCAAGCTGCGTCCTTTCCTGAAACCCACCCCCGGGAGCCGCTAGGGTCACAAAGATCAACTCGTTGTGAGCGGACATGCCGTTCGAGCGCCCATCAGTCGTGTCCACGATATCGGCGATTCCATCGCCATTAATGTCAGCAAACATACTGCTCAGGTCCATCCCCGGACCGACGCTGAGTATCTCTATCGAGACTCCCGCGGCTGCGAGCCGCAGAATGGCGAGGTGACCGGAATACTCCTCCACAAGAACCTCTACCGCTCCTTGATGGAGGCGCGTGGACGGGGATGCCGCAACACCAAGAGGAGTCTCGAATGTGACCTTTTGGTCAAACGTGCCGCCAGCAAGGCCTCGAAGCAAATGAACACGTACGGGCTGTCGTGAGCCAAACGAGAGGCTCGCTATGTCGAGAACTCCGTCGCGATCGTAATCGACAACTCGCGTTGGGCCGCCATGCGTGGCCGTCTCGTGGAACATGCCCGCACTAAACTGCTGCGAGCTGGTACCTCGATAGACGGAGATGCCATTCATCCAGTAATTAGATGCAACGATATCGACGAGGCCGTCGCCGTCAAGATCGACGATCTCCTCCAGCTTTTCTCCAAAACGGCTGCCGACTCGCTGTTCGCTTGTAAAGGTACCGTCGCCGCGGTTCATCAGAAGGGAGAACGCGTCGACTTGGTCCGTATGGTTTCCAGACGTTAGGATCTCCGGCGCGCCGTCGCCGTTGACATCAGCGAGAAGCACTACTTCGTCGGCCGACGCCGAGTACTGCACGGGAGGCTGGAAAAGGGATCCGGTACATGCATCGGCAGCAACCTCGCTACCGATGAGCGCGCAGAAGAGAATCGTCCTGAAGAGGGTGGTCACATCAGCCCCCAACGACATCGAGCAGTCGTGCCCCGAAGCATACATGAGCAAGGGCGCGGTCTAACGCATATTTGAAAGCACGCCCTTCCTGTAGGTTCGGAGTTGAGAAACGACGAACGAAAGGAAGAGGGCGGCACGGGACCCATGAACGGGATCGAGCGAAGCGTCTTCCAGCCCGGCTGCTGACGCCCGGCCACGATCATGGCCGCCTTCGCCTTCGGGCGCAGCTCGAGCAGCATGTCCAGTTGCGTGAGCAGCGATGTCGCTCGAACGCGAGCACCTCAATACCACCTTGCCGCTCTCGTCGCGCAAGCTGGCTACCACCGTTGCCTGCACATCGAACGCGAGATACTGAATCGCCTGTTTCTTCATGGCAGCCGTCCCTTCCTTTCGTTTGGGTTTCGGTCAACTCCAAACTTACAGGCCGCGAGAGGCTGTGGCCAGAGCGGCCAGCTGCGCTGGATCGAAAGACACTCGAGGTCCGGGGTAGCATTCGCCCTCCCGTGCTGCACGCCGCGCAAATGCGCCAGGTCGAGAGCAACCGCTTCATCGTGACAACGGGCGGGGAAGATCTGGTAATGAGGCTGACATGATCGTGCATCACGACTGGTGAGGAGTACCCAAACACCAGAGCATTGGTGGAGACATACAGTGCATGACATGGAAGAGCTGAAGCCACTGGATGCTTTGATCTCAGTCGATCGAAAACTGATCGACATCATGGAGTGGCACGCCCCGGATGAAGAGCCACGCACGTATCCTCTCGAGCAGCACTACGAAAGATACGCGATGCTCGGTTGGCCGCGGGATGCGCCGGTCGAGATCGTAAACGGATTCGTGACTGCGCAACACCTCGCAATCTACGCCTGGTTCGTCTACGCGTTTTCCAGTGTCGCCGAGTTGCAGGCACTGGTGACGCTGGAACATGCTCTTCGTCGCCGAATGGCGAACGAGCCAGCACGCGGGCTGAAAGACCGTCTGCGCCATGCTGTGCGCGCCGGGTGGATCAAGGGTGAGCGCCTGCGGACGCTTCATCCGTTTGTCAATCCGGTCTCGCCAGCCGCGTTCGCAAGCCGCCCTGTCGACCCCCACGGCGCTGAAAGCCTCCAAACCTTCATCGACAATCTGCCGGAGCAGCGGAACTGGCTGGCGCACGGCAATTGGAACGGCGGGAGCGACTCTTTTATGGTGCTGGATCTTGTGCTACAGCTAATTAACCAACTCTATTCGAGATAAACGCCACACGCCGCGCGCCGCGTCACTGCACGCGCTGCGCGATCCCGTCCGCGATGGCCCGCTCCACCAGCTTCTCGAACTTCGCCTCGGCGATCTTCTCGCGGCGCTCGGATTCCCTGTCCAGCCGTTCCTGCTCGCGCTCGAGCGGCTTCATCTTCGACTCGAGCTCGCGCATCTCGCGCTCGGCGACGCGAAGCTTGTCTTCGAGATTTTCACGCTCCGTGTCGCTGAGGTCGTCCTCGTCGCCGAGGGTATCGCCCGCGTAGTCCACGCGCTCTTCGACCTCATCGAGCTGCTCCTCGAGGGGCCGGAGACGCCGTTCGACCGCGCGGATCTCCGGATCGAGCGCTTCGACATCGCGGAAGAGATTGCGAACGTCGGCCAGCGTGGCCGCATCGCGGATCACGTATTCACGGCCGTCCAGACGGATCCAGACGAACTCGCTGCCGTACTTGCGCGCGATCGGGGCGATCTTGTGAAACTCGCCACTGATGCGCATCGTCTGCACATTGCCGCGCTTGTAGATGTAGCTCATGCGATTGCCGGCCGTGAGGAACGAGGCCGCGGCCGCGGAGATCACGAGGGTGAGAGCGATCGTTCGTGTGCGCATGATTCGATGGACGGCGAGACGTGCGAAAGGTTAGCTTTAGAACGGATGCTACGCCTCCCGGCCGTTCTCCTGTTGCTCGCGCTGCCCGCCTCGGCCGTAACGGTCGATCGCATCGCGGCCATCGTGGACCGGCAGGTCCTGACCGTCAGCGAGGTCGCGCAGATGGTCGAGATCCGCTTCTTCCCGCGCACTTCGCAGAGTGAAGACGATCATCGCCGCGACGTGCTGGAGGGGTTGATCGCGCAGGCGCTGCGGTATCGCGACGTGGAACGCTTCGGCGCGCAGGACATCTCGCCGGGCGTGATCGAAGCGCGCCTCCTCGAGATCCAGCGCCGCTTCGCCTCCGAAGCGGAGTTCCAAGCCGCGATCGCGCGCGCGGAGCTGACGCTCGACGAAGTGCGCGCACTGGCGCGGCGCCAGTTACAGGTCGAGGCGTACATCCAGGAGCGCTTCGCGCCGCTGGTGTTCATCACGAACGAAGAGGTCGAGGCGTACTACCGCGGCCCGTGGACGACGCAACGCCGCGAGCGCGGCCTCGGCGTACCGCCGCTCGACAGCGTGCGCGAAGAGATCCGCACCGCCGTCCGCACAACGCGCTTGCAGGATGAGATCGGGAAGTGGACGACGCAACTACGCGCGCGCGCGGATGTGGATGTCTACGCGTGGCGGTAGCGGGGCTCGCGGCGGCCTTCGTATCGGGTTGCGTCGTCGCAATCATCGCCATCGTGATCACCGCCGGCGGACACGGATGGACGGCGGCAATGATCTCGGCCACCGCTGTTCTGACCGCGCCGGCAGGAGCGGCGGCGTGGTCGGTGCGGCACGGCCGGCATGGACGTACGGTCGCCGCAATCGTCACCACGATCAACGCGATCATCGACCTGACGCTTGCCGTGCTCACGTGGCGCGAAGGGTTCGCGTACGTGGCGAACACCTTCGAACATCTCGCGCCGCTGATCGTCGCGTGGGCGGTGCTTTGGCTCAGTTGGCAGGCTGTCCCGCTCATCGCACTGATGCGGACCGCCGCACGGCCCAGCGTTGTCGCGTCGCCGTAGACGCCGAGGCGCCGCTTCGACGTGCAGACGTCGACGTTTACGCGTGGAGGTAGGCGCGGTCCGCGCCGACTGCCGCATTGCGCCCGCCGCGCTTGGCCGCGTACAGCGCCTCGTCGGCCAGGTCGACGGTCCGCTCCCACGACGTCACGCCCGGGAGCGGCCACGCGGCGAAGCCGATCGAGCAGGTGCGCTGCAGGCGCGTGCCGTCCGGCAGCACGAACGCGTGCTCTGCCACCGCGCGCCGGAGCTTCTCGGCGATTGCGAACGCTTCGGTGCGATCGACGAACCGCACCACGATCAGGAACTCCTCACCGCCCCAGCGCACGACATGATCGGACGAGCGGAAGGTCTGCCGCAGCAGTTCCGCCAATGCCACCAGCACCGCATCGCCGGCCGCGTGCCCGTAGGTGTCGTTGACCGACTTGAAGTGATCGAGGTCGACCAGCAGCACGACCAGGTCGCCATGCCCGCGCGCGGCGAGATCGAGATCGGCGCCGATGGCCTGCTCGAGGAATCGCCGGTTGCGCAGACCCGTGAGCGGATCGGTGAGGCTCGCTTCTTCGATCTTCGCGTATGCCGTCTCGAGCTCGCTCGTACGGACCGCCACCAGTTCATGGAGCCGCCGTTCGCGCGCGCGCAGGTGCCGTACACGCAGGCGATATGCAGCGTACAGCAGTGCGGCCGCCGCGGCGATGACGAGGGCACGGAACCAGCCGGTCTGGAAGAACGCCGGCTGCACGCGTACCGGCAGGCGCAGCTCGTTCGCGCTCCACCCGCTGTCGCGGTTCGTCACGCCGACGCGCAGCATGTAATCACCCGGCGGCGCGCGGCTGATCGTGAGCGAATGCTGCGAAGGTCCGGTCACCGTCCATTCGCGATCGAGTCCGTCGAGGCGATAGCGATACGTCTGCCGCTGCGCCGAGGCGAATTCGAGCGCGGAGAAATCGAGGGAGAACGTTCGCTCCGACGGCGACAGCGTCAGCGACTGGAGCACCGCCGCACCTGGCCGCGCTGTGCCTTCGACACGCAATGCCGTCGCGACCACCGGCGACGCTTCAATCACGTTCGGCAACAGCCGCGGATCGACGACCAGCAATCCTTCGGGTGAGCCGAAGAGCAACCGCCCGTCGCGCATCTTCGAGCGGCTGGCGATGAAGAAGTTGCGGAACGCGACGCCATCCGCCGGACCAAGCACGCGCACCTCGCGCGTACGCGCATCGACACGCAATCGCGGCCCGATCCACATGTGTCCGGCTTCATCCTCGATCAGTGACTCGGCCGGTGACGGCGTGCCTGGCACGATCCGCTCGAAGCGCGCCGTTTGTCCGTCCCAATGCGTCAGCACACATGCGCCGGCGGCGGTACCGACCCAAAGACGGCCGTCGCGCGCGATGAGCAGGTCCGGCACCCAGTTCTCCGGCAAGCCCTCGGCGCGCGAAGGATCTTTCGCGATGCGCACCGACGTCTCGCGATGTGGATCGAACGAATACAGCCCGTTGTCGCTGCCGACCCACAAACTGCCGTCCGCCGCCGCAACGATCGACTCGATGGCCGGCGACGAGCTCCCTGCGCCGGGCCACTGCTTGTATACACGCGTCTCCAGCGTGCGCGGGTCGACTCGCACCATTCCCTCCGCCGCTCCGGCCCACAACAACCCGTCGCGCGTAAACGCGATCGTGCGGATCGGACCGCCCGGCAGCCGATCCGCCGGCACGCGGTCGAACGGCGTAGCGCCGGACTTGATGCGATGAAGACTCCCGTCGAGCGTGGCCACCCAGCGCGTGCCGTCGTCCCCTTCAGCGAGGCAGGTGATTGCGCCATCGCCGAAGAGGTCGGGACGGAAGCTCGTGATGCGGCGAAGGTCGCGATCGAGGACGTCGACGCCGTTGCCATTCGTGCCGACCCAGATGGTGCCGTCGCGCATTTCCAGCGCGCGCACTGCAGCAGCGTGAGTCAGACCGTCGCCTTTGCTCGGGCTGAAGCGCAACGCGCGAAAGGCGCGCGTCCGCGGATCGTGACGCGCGATCCCTTCGCCCCAGGTACCCACCCACATGACGCCCGCGCGATCGCGGAACATCGCGCCGATGCGATCGGCACCGATGGTGTCTGTCAGTGTTGCGTCGTTGCGCAGCCGGTCCACGATTGCGAGCGACGTCGCGTCGACCACGTCGACGCCGCCACCGAACGTCGCGACCCACATCTCATCGGCCGGCCCTTCCGCGAATCCGTAGACCCAGTAGTGGCTCAGCCCTTCCGGATCGTGCGGCCGCGGCGCGATGCGGCGCACGTTGCCATCGCGCGGCTCGAGCACCGCCGCGCCATGCTCTTCTGTCCCGATCCAGATCCGTCCGCGACGATCTTCGAAGAGGCGGATGACGTATTGCCCCGCAACGTCCGGCGCAACCCGGTCGAAGCCGTTCGCCCTGCGGCGCTGCAATCCGGCGCGCGTGCCGACCCACAGCGTGCCACCGCGATCGACGAGCAACCCGCGGACGCGATCGTCGGCAATGCTGCGCGGGTCGCGCGGATCGTGGCGGAAATGCTCGACGCGCCGCGTTCGCGGATCGAGCCTGTCCAGCCCCGCTGTCGTCGCAATCCAGATCCCTCCCTCCCGATCCTCGGCCAGCCCTTCCACACGATCATACGAAAGCAACGGCCGGTCGAAGCGCGTGAACGTCTCCGTACGCGGGTCGAACACCGATACGCCGCCGGTGAACGTCCCCACCCAAAGACGGCCATCGCGCGCGACCAGCAACGCGCGCACGTAATTGCCGCCGATTGCGTGCGGATCGGCCGGGTTGGCGCGGAAAACACGGAAGTCGAAGCCGTCGTACCGCACCAGACCGCGTTGCGTGCCGAGCCAGACGAATCCCTGCCGGTCCTGCGCGATGGCGGTGCACAAATGTGCAGGCACATCTTCCGGAATGGCCACGCGCTGGAATGCAACCAGTCCCGCGCGACTCTCGAGCATCGCCGCGAGGACCATCGAGGCAAGGATCGCCATCGCCGCATTATCGAGCCTCTACCGCGTGATGGTGAACGGCGCGGACACGCGCTCTTCCAGCGGCAGCTCAGGGCCCCAGCCTTGCGCGTTCGCATCGAATGAGGTGAGCACACCGGTCCACACCACGCGATAGGTTCCCGACTCGATCCTGCGGCGCGGCATGACGGCGCCGGGCTCCTCGTGCAGACGGATCTGCGCTGTATGCTCGCCGCCGGACGGTACGACGATCGGAGGCGAGACACACGCACTCATCGTGATCAGCCACGCCCACTCCCATGCTTCCCCGACCTTCCGCTGCAGTGTGATGCCTGTCGCACCGTTGCAGTTCATGATGTACAGCGTGCGGTCCGCGGGCGCGCGCAACGTCGCGACGATCGTAGCCTCGGGACCTTTGGGACCGTTCGTGAGAGCATAAGAGGAGCGATCGGTGCGGATCGGCGCTGACGGCGTCGAGACAGTTTTGACGTGTGGCGCCGGCGTCTTCGCGCGCGGCGTTTCGACGCGCTTTGTGCAACCGAGGACCGTCAGGAGGAGCAGCAGCGCGACGCGAATCACGCCAGCAGTTCCAGCACGCGCGGTTTCACGACCGTCCCGTACAACTCGACCGACGACATCATGAGCTCGTGCGGCAGCGGACCACTTCCGTACTTCAGATCGAAGCGGTCCGCGCCGAGCGTGCGAAGCGTGCCGGCGATGCGCCGCGCGACGGTTTCGGGCGAGCCGACGTAAAGCGCGCCGTGCGCGGTCTCTCCGTCGAACTTTGCGCGCGACGTCGGCGGCCAGCCGCGCTCGCGACCGAGCTTGTCGATGAGCTGCCGGTAGTGTGGCCAGAACTGTTCCTTCGCCTCCTCGTCCGTGCGCGCAATGTGTCCCGGCGAATGAATGGCCACGCGGCGGCGATCGAAGCCGTATTTTTCGAGCGCGTCGTGAAAGAGGCGCACGTACGGCGCAAACCGCGCCGGCTCACCGCCGATCACGGCGAGCGTCAGGTGAAAGCCATGGCGTGCGGTCCGCACGACCGACTCCGGCGTCCCTCCGACCGCGATCCACACCGGCAAGCCATCGGCACGTCCCGTTTTCGGATACACCTCCTGGTTCTCGAGCGGTTTGCGCGTCGAGCCGCTCCAGGTCACCGCCTGCTCGGAACGCACGGCGGCAAACAGCTCCAGCTTCTCTTCGAACAGGCGGTCGTAATCGGCGAGATCGAAGCCGAACAGCGGGAACGACTCGGTGAAGGACCCGCGGCCGAGGCTCACCTCGGCGCGGCCGTTCGAGATTGCGTCGAGGGTGGCGAAGCGTTGATAGACACGGATCGGATCGTCCGAGCTGAGCACCGTCACCGCCGAAGTGAGCCGGATCCGCTCCGTCTTCGAAGCGATCGCCGCGAGCACCATCTCCGGCGCCGAGACCGCGTAGTCGGGGCGGTGATGTTCGCCGACGCCGAACACGTCGACACCCACCTGGTCGGCGAGGATGCCTTGCGCGACGACGTTGCGGATCACCTGCGACTGCGGCAGGAGCTTACCGTCCGCACCGGCAGTGACGTCGCCGAACGTATCCAGCCCCAGCTCGATTCGATTCATCGTCTGTCCCTCGCCACTGCACTGAGCATAGTGCGAGGAGAGACGATTCGCTGCGCTGCGCGTCAGTCGTCCCGCTTCCCGGCCTTCATCATCTTGTCGAGGAACTCCGGCTCGATGCGGAACATGCGCATCTCGATCAGCTTCTGCACCGGGACGTTGCGGTAGCCGGCCGCGGCGAGTTGGCGGATGTATTCGGGCGTGACGTTGAACATCCGCAACTGCACGAGATCGTCGTGCGAGAGGTTTCGATATCCCGCGCGCGCCATCTCCGCGGCGAATTCCGGCGTGACCCGGAAGATGCGCGCCTCGACGAGGTCGTCGAGTGACAGTTCGGGGCGCGACACACGCATCTCGCGGATGTACTCCGGCGTCACGTTGTGGATCTTCAGCTCGACGAGCTTGTCAGCCGAGACGTCGCGGCCGACGAGCCCGCGGATCTCGCGGATGTATGACGGCGTGACGCGGAACATCGCCATGCTCATGTACTCCTCGATCCGCACGCGGAACCCCTCGGCCTGCATCGAGCGGATGTACGCCGCGGAGACATCGACCATGGCCAGCGTGAACAGCTCTTCATCGTCCGCGCCCGTATCGATCTCGACTCCGAGCGCCTTGATGGCGTCGAGATAGTTCCGGTTCGGCGTGAAGATCATCTGTCCGCCGCCGCTTCCGTTGCGGAAGACGCCGTCGAACACCACCGTCCCCGCCTCACGCTTCCACGCAAACTGCACCGGCGTCTGCGTGGCCGCGTAGACCTGCTCGCGGGTGAGGGCGACTTCGGAGAGCGAAAATGAGGAGCTGTGATTGCTGGAGCGGCTGTAGCTGAGCGATACCTGCAGCTTGTCCGGATCTTTCTCGTGCGGCCGCGCCGTCCACGCGCCTTCCATGTCGGCGAAGGCGGCGGTGGCGGTGAGGAGGAGAGTGGTGACGACTGCGATCGGGGTTTTCATTGGCGGCTCCTCAAGTCAATGCTTGTGCTTCCGGTGCATATCGTCGATGAACTTCGAGTCGACGCCGGTGGCGGCGAGGCGGCTGAGATCGCGCGTGGACAGGTTGCGATAGCCGGCATCGGCGAGCTCGCGCACAAACGACGGCGTGACGCCCGACCCGGCCAGCTTGCGCGCGTCGCGGGCGCTCTCGACGTGCACGCCGACGGCGCGCATGTCGCGGAGGTACGCGGGCGTGACACCGACCGCCTTCAGTTTCGAGAGCTCACGCAGATTGGTCTCGGGGTAAATCGCGCGCATCTCGCGCAGGTACGCAAGCGAAACATCCAGCGCGGCGAAGCGGAAGAGCTCCGCGTCGTCGCCTTTCTCGAGTTGCAGGCCGAGAGCTCGGATTCGAGACGCATAGCCGCGGTTGGGCGTGAACGTCATCTGCCCGCCGCCCCGGCCATTGCGAAACGTTCCTTCGAATGCGAACGTGCCGGCATCGGGACGCAGACGAAACGTGACCGGTACCTGCGTCGCGGACTCGATCTGCGCGTGCGTCAGGCCCGGCAGCTCATCGAGGGTGTACGACAGCCACATCTGGCTGGTCGCGGAGCGATTCATCATCAGATGCAGCTTGCCGACGCGCGGGTTGTACTGCGCGGTCCAGCCGCCTTCGATGTCCGCTGCGGCCGTCGTGGCCAGCAGGAAAAGAGTGAGCGCGAGTAGTGCGGATCGTGCCATGACGGTTCCTACCGCTTCTTGTCTTTGTACTTTTCGAGGTCGCTGATGAAGTCCGCGTCGACACCGGCGGCTGCGAGCCGCGTCAGCTCGCGCACCGACAAATTCCGATAGCCGGCCTCCGCGAGCTGCTTCACAAACGCGGGCGTGACTCCCATCTGCCGCAAGCGCGCGGCGTCGCGCGAGGATCTCACCTGCACTCCGGCCGCACGCATGCCGCGAACGTATGCCGTGGTGACGCCGTGCATGCGCATCGACGCGATCTGCCGGAGCGACGCGTCGGGGAAGGTCGCGCGCATCTCGTCGATGTACTCGGGCGTGACGTCATGGATGCGGAGCGCGATCAGCTCGTCGACGCTCAGCCTGCCGTCGCTGCGTCGCTCGCCCTTCTCGTCAGCGCCGCCGCCGAGATCGTCATCAACATCGACGATCGGATCGAGGTCGAGGTCGACGTGGAATGCATCGAGCGATGACAGCAGCGGAGCTTGCGGCGGCGCCGGAGGACGCGGCGTCCGGGGCGGAGCAGGGACGAGCGGGCCGCGTATCGACAGCGGCGGGTGCGGCGGCAGCGGCGGCGG
>DASPNA010000031.1:0-161894 GCA_035626775.1 Thermoanaerobaculia bacterium | reverse complement strand
GAGTTCCGTTCCGACTACCTCGCGCTGCCGGAAGAAGTGCTCGTGACCGTGATGCGCGTGCATCAGAAGCAGTTGCCGATCCGCGGACGCGATGGGCGCCTGCTCAACTCGTTCCTGGCGGTGCTCGACAACGAAGGTGATCCCGAAGGGCACGCCGCGTACGGCAACTCATTCGTGACGAACGCGCGCTTCGCCGACGCGAAGTTTTTCTACGAGACCGATCACCGCAAGAAGCTCGAAGAACGGCTCGAGCAACTTTCGCATCTGCAGTTCCAGGAGAAGCTCGGCAACTATCGCGAGAAGACCGAGCGCATCGAGCGCATCGCCAGGGGCATCTGCGAAGCGGCGGGCATCGACGACGCGGACGCGGCGATGGCCGCGCGTCTGTGCAAGTCCGACCTCGTCACCGAGATGGTCAAGGAGTTCACCGACCTGCAGGGGCGCATCGGAGGCATCTACGCGCGCGAGGAAGGTCTGCCCGAGAACGTCTGGCAGGCCATCTACGATCACTATCAGCCGGTGAGCATCGACGACGCGTTGCCGCGCAACCGCACCGGCGCCGTCGTCTCGCTCGCCGACCGCATCGACACGCTGGTCGGATTCTTCAGCGTCGGTTCGAAACCGACAGGCTCGAAGGATCCGTTCGGTCTCCGGCGCGCCGCGCAGGGCGTCGCGCAGATCCTGCTCAATCGTGACAAGCGCGAGGTGAAGATCAGCCTGAGTCAGTTGATCGCTCTCGGCTTCGATGCGTTCAACCTGGCGGATAACTCCGTGTCCCATGATCTGCACTTTTTCTTCGCAGAACGCATCGCCACGATCCTCCAGGCGTCGGCATGGCAGTTCGAATACGACGAGATCCGTGCCGCCATGGAAGTCTTCGGGTGGAACAACGCGCCGTTGACCGATCTCGTTGAACGGATCGCGGCAGTCAAGGGCGTGCGCAGTGAAGCGAACTTCTTGTCCGTCCTCGATTCTGCCAAGCGCATCGCCAACATCACGAGCGACTACCCATGGACCGAGGTGACGCCGTCGATGCTGAAGGAGCCGGTAGAGCAACGACTGAACGAGCTTGCAGATTCAGTGCTGTCCCGTATCGGGGAACTGCGTCGTGAACGTCAATACCGGCAGGCCCTTCAGGCGTTCGCAGAGATGGCTCCGGAACTGGAACTGTTCTTCAAAGAAGTCATGGTGAACGTCGACGACGCATCGTTGAGGAACAATCGAATGGCGCTTCTGCGTAAGATCGGCAACGCTGTGGCGCAGATCGCCGACGTCACGAAAATCGTCGTCGATCGCCGCGATTACCGGCCGTGAACCGTCGGATCGCGCTCGTCCTGCTGTTCGTCGCCGCGTGCCGGCGCGAACCGCCTCCGCCGCCTGCGCCCGCCCCGCAACGCATGCCGGTCTCGGAAGTGACTCCGATCGCCATGCCGACGCTCGACATCGACGGCGACAACCTGCTGAACATCGCGTACGGCGCTTCAGTCGTATCCCGCACTGGCGAGCTCAATCTCGAGTCGTCCGCGCTGCACGCCATCGACGGCATGAGCTTCACCACGTGGACGTCGCCGCCATTCGGTCCCGAGCAGACGCTCGACTTCGCGTTCGGCGGTCCATCGCGCGTGGAGCAGGTCGGCGTCACCACGCTCGATGCGAACCGCTCGCCGCGCAACGTGCGCATCTCGGCGTCGGCGGACGGCGAGACGTGGCGCGAGATCAAAATGCTGGCGCCCGCGAACAAAGGCACTACCATCGTCGACGTCCCGCCGTTCGAAGCGCGATACATCCGCGTCCAGCCGATCGAGCCGAGTGAGCAACACGCGGTGCTCGCTTCCGTCCATGCGATCGGCCGCGAGCTGCGCGCGGGCGAGCGCGCATCGTTCACCGGTTGCTGGGACCTCACCTCGCACTTTGCGCGATTCGAACAACGCGGCGCGCGCGTCACCGGCGTCATCGGCGGCGAACGGCCGACGTATCTCGATGGCGGCATCGAAGGACGGGTGGCGAAGCTGATGTGGATGCGCGGCCCGATGTGGGGCTACGCCGCCGCGACGCTCACGCCGGACGGCCGCGGCATCAGCGCGATTCGTTTTCACGAAGAACCGGCCTGGCAGAGTTACGGCGCGGCCTGGATCGGGAGTCGCGTTGAGTGCGCCGGCTCTGCCGGCGCTTTGAAAGCGGCGGGTTTGCTGCCGCACTCCATATTCCGCCGCACTGGCCGCTGGATGATGTCGGGCGTCATTTTCGACGACGAGGAGCGCATGCTGGACGAGCCGAGCCGCGCTGCGCTCGATGACGCGGCAGCGCTCATCGCCAGTATGCCGAAGCAGCGTTTGCGCATCATCGCGCGCGAGTTTCGAGGGAGCGATCCTGGCGCCAATCGGCGGAGTACCCATCTCCGCCTCGACGCCATTCACGACGCATTGCAAGCGCGCGGGATCGACATCACGCGCATCGAGTTCGTCGCGAGCGGCAGCGATTCGCCAACGATCGAGAAGCCATCGGCGATCCAACGGTCGTTGTGGAGTCGTATCGACCTCGAACGGCTTTAGAAGATAATCCGCGTGCGATGACGAGCGAGCAGCAGGCAAAGTATGTTTACTACTTCGGCGACGGCCACGCCGAAGGCAACGCCAAGATGAAAGACGTCCTCGGCGGCAAAGGCGCGGGCCTCGCCGAGATGACCAACATCGGCGTTCCCGTTCCTCCCGGCTTCACGATCTCCACCGGCGTCTGCACCTATTTCTACGAGCATGGCAAGTCCTATCCGCCGCAATTGAAAGACGCGGTCGCGGAGAATTTGGCGAAGGTCGAAGCATCCGTCGATCGCAAATTCGGAGACTCGCAGAAGCCGCTCCTCGTCTCCGTCCGCTCCGGCGCACGTGCCTCGATGCCCGGCATGATGGACACGATCCTGAACCTCGGCCTGAACGACGAAACCGTGCAGGGGCTCGCGAAATCTTCCGGCGACGAACGCTTCGCGCTCGACTCGTACCGCCGCTTCATTCAGATGTACTCCGACGTCGTGCTGGAGATCGATCGCGAACATTTCGAGCACGAGCTGCACGAGCTTCGCGATCGCGTCGGCGCGAAAAACGACGCCGCGATTCCCGCCGACTCCTTGCGCGAGCTCGTCGCGACCTACAAAGGGCTAGTACGCGAGAAGCTCGGCTCCGACTTTCCGCAGGACGTGAACGAACAGCTCTGGGGCGCGGTCGGCGCCGTGTTCAATTCGTGGAACAACCAGCGCGCGATCACCTATCGCAAGCTCAATCAGATCCCCGACGATTGGGGCACCGCCGTCAACGTGCAATCGATGGTGTTCGGCAACATGGGCGACGATTGCGCGACCGGTGTCGCGTTCACGCGTAATCCTTCGACCGGCGAGCGCAAATTCTTCGGCGAGTACCTGCCGAACGCGCAGGGCGAAGACGTCGTCGCCGGCATTCGCACGCCGCTGCCGATCACCGAGCTCGAGCAGTCGATGCCCGAGGCGTACAACCAGCTCGTCGACGTGTACAAGAAACTCGAGTCGCATTACCGCGACATGCAGGACATCGAGTTCACCATTCAATCGAGCAAGCTGTACCTGCTGCAGACGCGCACCGGCAAGCGCACGGGATTCGCGGCGGTGAAGATCGCTACCGACATGGTCGACGAAAAGTTGATCACGCAGACCGAGGCGATCGAGCGCGTCGAGGCGAACCAGATCATTCAGTTGCTCGCGCCCGTCTTCGACGCGAAGGAAAAAACGAAGGCGCTGCAGGGCGGCCGTCTCCTTGGACGCGGCTTGCCGGCCGGTCCCGGCGCGGCCGCGGGACGGATCGCATTCAACGCGGACAACGCGGTGCGCATGGCGAAAGACGGTCCGGTCATCCTCGTGCGCATCGAGACCTCGCCGGAAGACATCGCCGGCATGCACAGCGCCGCCGGCATCCTCACGACGCGTGGCGGTCTCACGTCGCACGCGGCGGTCGTTGCGCGTGGCATGGGTCGTCCGTGCGTCGTCGGCGCGGGCTTGATGCGCGTCGATTACGGCAAAGGCGAGTTGCGCAGCGAAGGACACGAGCCGCTCGAAGAAGGCGACTGGCTTTCGATCGACGGCAGCACCGGCGAGATCATGGGCGGCGACTTGCCGACCCGGCCTTCCGAGGTCGTGCAGGTGCTCCTCGAGGAGTCGATGAAGCCGGAGGAGTCGGAGACGTTCCGCAACTTCGATCGCCTCCTGCAGTGGGCCGATGGCATTCGCACGCTCGGCATTCGCACGAATGCGGACACGCCGAACGACGCGCGCGTGGCGCGGCTCTTCGGCGCGCACGGCATCGGCCTGTGCCGCACCGAGCACATGTTTTTTGCCGACGAGCGCATCCTGCGCGTGCGCGAGATGATCCTCGCGCGCAACGAGCAGGGACGGCGCAAGGCGCTCGACGAGATCCTGCCGTTTCAGAAGGCCGACTTCGAAGGCATCTTCCGCGCGCTCGACGGCATGCCGGTAACGGTGCGCCTGCTCGATCCGCCGCTGCACGAGTTCCTTCCGCAGACCGAGGCGCAGATCTCATCGGTCGCGCGCGAGATGAACTGGGGCTTCGTCGAGCTGCGCAACAAAGTCGCGCAACTGCACGAGCTCAATCCGATGCTCGGTCACCGCGGCTGCCGCCTGGGCATCACGTATCCCGAGATCTACGAGATGCAGGTGCGCGCGATTTTCCAGGCCGCGTGCGACGTGAAGAAGGACGGCGTCGATGTGCGTCCCGAGGTGATGATTCCGCTGGTGGGGACGACGAAAGAGCTGCAGATGACTTCCGAGTCGGTCCGGCGCACGGCGAAGGAAGTGATGGACGAGGCGGGCGTCGAGATCGAGTTTCTCGTAGGTACGATGATCGAGATCCCGCGCGCGGCGCTGATCGCGGACAAGCTCGCCGAAACGGCGGAGTTTTTCTCGTTCGGCACGAACGACCTGACGCAGATGACGTTCGGCTATTCACGCGATGACGCCGGCTCGTTCCTTCCCGACTACGTCGACAAGAAGATCCTCGGCAAGGATCCATTCGAGTCGATCGACCAGGAAGGCGTCGGGCAACTCGTGCGCGTCGGCACCGAACGCGGACGTGGCGCGAATCCGAAGCTGAAGGTGGGCGTCTGCGGCGAGCACGGCGGCGATCCGGATTCGATCCGCTTCTTCCGTTCCGTCGGCCTCGACTACGTGTCGTGCTCGCCGTATCGCGTGCCGGTGGCGCGGCTCGCGGCAGCGCAGGCCGAACTGGAACACAAGGCCTACGAAGGCTGAAAACGCGTTTGCGTGTGACGCAAAGCGGTCGTTACATTTTGGTTGCCCGTCGTTGACAAACCACGGACGGGTGCGTGCGTAGAAGCGGGGCATGAAACGCATTCTTTCGCTCTCGCTCATCGCTCTCGCACTGTTTACCGTCGCCTGCGCCACGACTGCCGTCACCGGTCCCGCGAACGTCAGCGGCATGGTGACCGCGGTCGACGGCAACACCATCACCATCACCCCGGCCGGCGGCTCGGCCACCACGGTCACGCTCGTCGGCGACTCGATCATCACCTGGCCGGGTGGTGTTCCCGCCGCGAGCGCGGACATCGTCAAGGGTCACACGGTCAACGTGTGGCTGGTGCCGGGCTCGCAGAACGCGGCGCGCGTCAACATCGGCTATTAGAGCCTCAACTCCTCATCCGCCTTCGACACCTTCTCCCCTCCGCGAGAGGAGAAGGTGCGCAGCGCGCGGATGATTGGGTGTCGCTCTCTACGCGGTCTGCAAACTGACCCTTCGTCCGCCACTTCTGCGGGCCAGGGGTCATTTTTTTTGCGCGTTTTTCACGCGACTCGTGACGTTGGCGAAACGAGCCACCGATATTTTGTGACGCACAACACATTTCCGCGGTACTCGATACCAACAGAGGGGCGTAACGGCCCCTTTTTGTTTTTGGAGGAAACAGCAGGGAACTCACATCCACTGAGCTGATTTCGCCGGTCGTCGAACCGAACAGAGGGGCGTAACGCCCCTCTACTTGTCTCTGCACAAAACGCAATGACTCGCGAAGCCTTCCCGAGAGGCCATGGGAGACGTGTCTTCATGAACAGCCCTGCACGACAAATAGGACGTAGTGGCGAGCGCGGCGCCGCATTGGTCCTGGTGATCTTCGCGTCGACGCTGATCCTGTTGCTGCTGCTGACGATCCATACGATGACCGCAAATGCGGGACGCGGAATCGTGCGGCAACTGCAGTCACAAGGGCAGGCCACGAATGCCGCGGGATCGGGCCTCAATGAAGCGCTGTCCTGGTTCGTCCATCAGAACCAGCAGCCTGTGACCGCGTTCGATCCGAAGGCCGGCGAATCCGAAGACCTCGCGCTCGGAATCGTCCGCTCTTATGAGATCGCCGCACAAGGGCGGGTGTGGGGCCGTTACGAAGTACGCCGCACCGCCGTGGCCGACGTCAGCAGGAAGCGCGGAAAAGCGGCGGATGGTGCCCTGTGGAAGCTCGAGTCCAACGGCATCGTGTATGTGCGCAACGATCCGTCGCAGGGGCCGGGCGGCCCGAATTTCGTGCTCGCGCGGCGAACGATGAGCGTCGACATTCAGCGTCTGGCATTGCAGCTTCCGGCGAACGCGGCTGTGTCGGCCACAGAAGGCTCGAGAATTCGTGTGACGCGGCCTTCGCGGCTACAAGGCGGCGCGGCGGGAATGGGCGCCGCTTATCGGCTTTCGACAGGAACTCCGGGCGGCAGCGGCAGCATTACGGGCAATCCCGCCAGCAGCACGACCACGCTGCCGTTCACGATCGAAGGCGTGTTCGGCGTGACGCAGACGGAGTTGCTCTCAATGGCCGATCTCGTGGTCGATGACGAGCGCGATCTGCCCGATCCGATTCCGGACATGGCGCTGATCGTCATCCGTGGCAACGCCACGTTCAATCCGACAAAGAAGCTCACCGGCAGCGGCATCCTGGTCGTCCTCGGCAATCTGATCCTCAATCCGCAATCCGACACGTATTACAGCGGCCTGGTCTGGGTGCAGGGCAATTTCCACATGGCGCCGCCCGGGATCATTAATGGCGCTGTGATCTCGAACGGCGATGCGCGCGTCACCGGCGGGTCGGATGTGGCCGAGGTGAATTACGACGCGGCGATGCTGGACCAGATCCGATTGCAACTCGGCAACTACCTCTTCAGCCGCAGTCCTTATGTGGTGGAAAGGCAGGGAGGCTGACATGAAGCGCCAAGCAGGCATGACGTTGGTCGAAGCGCTGGTGGCGATGGCCATCGTCGGGGTCATCGTGATCTCGTCGACGCGGCTCGTGGCGACGGCGATGCGCTCGACACGCGACAATCTCAACCGGCAATTCGCGGCGCAGAAGGCGATCTCAATGCTCGAGGAGTTGCGCGCGCTCATTCAGACGCAGAGCGGCGCGACCACGATCGTGCTCGACGATTACGACAACGGCACGACGAACGTGCCGCTGCTCACCACGCAGCTCAACGTGAGCGATCCGGCGCATCCCGCCAGCGGAAACCGGCTCCGCGGCACGAACTGGCTGTTCACGCGCCGCATCACGGTCCAGAAAATGCGCGGCGTGAACGACCTGCGGCTAGTCAACGTGAAGGTGTTCGTCGACGAGGCGACCGGTCCGCGTCTGCTCGCCGAAGTCGCGGGCGCATTGAGCACGATCGGCCAGAACGCGCCGCCGACGCAGGTCTACGACGTCTATCTGATCGCCATCGAGAACGTACCGGGATGGTGGCTGCACATGCAGAACATCGTGCCGTTCGTCGAAGGAGCGATGCAGGACCTCGAGGCGCGGCATCCCGGCTTGCAGTTCCGCAAGCACTGGATTCGTAAGCTGTCTTACGGACGCGATCCGTTCTATACGCCGTACGTCAATCAGACGGCCGAATCGACCGCTGCGATCCCATCGGTCTATTTTTATCCGGGCAAGATGCCGGCCGGATCGGCGGTCGACAATTACTACCCGCCTGATTTCTTCAATGGCCAGGTGGCGATCGACGGCACGCTGACCAACGGCTACGACCCGGACGAGAATCCGATCCCGTACGCGCTCGCCGATCAGTTCAATCACGGCATGCGCTATGAGGACGAGCTCGCATTGTTCAATGCGCGCGTCGGAGCCGAGCTCGAGACCGACGATGCACCGACCTTCCGCCTGTTGCTCGACGACATGATCATGCGTCCGGGGCGATACCGGAACGCCATCGTCATCAACCTGCACGGTGAGCTGTTCCCCTTCCCGCCGGTACGCAATTACTCCGACGCCGCGAAAGCTCCCGGCGCGCTGCCGCACGTGCGAGTGGTGACACATCCGGAACGGCTCCGCTACGGCAACGACGACGCGCTGCGGTTGCGCGTTTACTCGTATCACACGAACGTCGCCAATCCGGGCGTAATCGCGGAATGGCTCGGGCAGAACCACAGCGCGTTGCCGATCAGCATTGTCCTCAAGGACGTGCTATGGACGCCCGCCGCAAACGGAGTGGTCGCGGTCAGCGGCGGCGTCGATTTCGACGGCAATGGCGCGATCGATACGTACAGCGTCGCGGACGGGTCGGCCACGAGCAGCCCGACCTCGACCCCCACGCGCATGTGGTGGTCCTCCGCGCAGGTGGGCGGGGACACGATCATCCGGCTCTACAACTCGCCAATGAAGACTCCCTGCGTGACCGCGACCTCGACATGCGACGGCGGCGGCCTCGATCCGTCGCGGCGTCTCTATGCGCTCGAGTACATCCCGTCGCCCGTCGAGAACCTCCCGGACGGAACATCCCCCGTGGCGTTCAGCACCACGCTCGCGACGCCAGGACAGGGTGTCAAGAACACGGCTCGGTGGATTCTGAATATTCCGACCGACGTGTTGCCCGACAACGACGTCATCACCATCGAGACTCGAATCGGTGCCGATCTGGCCACGAGCTTTCCGAATCTCTCGCGCACGTACGCGTGGCGCGGGACGGACACATGGCTGTTCGGCGATGCGGCCAATGAAGCGCACCTGCCGATGACCGAGCGGTTCCAGCTCATCGGCGATCCGCGCCATTGTCCTTACGCGGACATGAAACTGCCGCACGCCGCGTCCGGCCTTTCGCGCGCGGACGCGTTAGGGATGGGGTACAACCGCTACTTTGACGACTTCCACGCAAACGTGAACGCGCGTTCCACGTGGCCGGGCTGGTCGTATAGCGCCGGCACGCCGACGGAATGGTTCGGCATCAAGAACAACACGTCCGACAACAACGCCAACAACGACGGGTGGGAGAGCGCTATCGAAGTGGACGTATCGCGCATGATGCAGATTCTGCGCACCGCGGTCACGCGATCGCATTCGGTCTACACGACCATGACCGGGTTCTCGTATTTCTACGTCGGTATCGGCGGCGAGATCGGCTACGACGACAGCAACGGCTTTCCGAACAGCATCGCCGTCTCATCCGTGCCATTCACGGGCGGCACGGGTTGGCAGTGGGAACAGTCCATCACCGGCGGCGGTGTGAAGTACATCCGCGAGAGCTCAAACGCGACGGATTACTGGTGGTCGATGTCGTGGCTCGGCGAGCTCGCTCCCGATTCGACATGGAACACCTGGTCCACCACCGGCAACCTGCCAGCAGGCAGCGCGGCAGGACAATTCCGTCGCGTTTTGCGCAGCTCGATCAACACGCGTCTGCCGGAGGGAACGTCGTTGCGCAATGCGGAACGCCGGACGGCCGAGGCGGGATCGACGGCGTTCTTCTGGAGTGGGGAGCTCGACGAGACGTTCCACCACCGCTACGCCGACAACACTACCGGCACGCGCGCAGCCGGCGGCAACGCCATCGCCAGCACTTACAAGATGCCGCTGCCGCCCACGATCGCGAACAGCCGGCCATTCGACATTGACGTCGACGACACCGGCATGAATCCCGACCACTTCCTGCAGTCCGCGTACGGCGCAGCCTCGACACTGCAGCGCGAAGCGGAGTTCTATCGCCACAGCAGCAACATTCCCGGCAGTGCGCTGCTCTCGTTGCGCAACGGCTCCGACGCCGCATTCGTCGTGGTGAATGGTTTGTCGCCGACCGGCGAGTCGGGCGTGGCATTCATCTCGCGCTGGTCGTTCCTCAGTCTCATCCAGAGCTTTCTCGCGGCCGGTCAGTATTCGCAGGCCGGCGTCCCCGATCCTGCCCGCGTCCGCGAGCTTCCTCGCGTCGTCATCACCTGGCCTAATGATGATGTCGACCTCGAGAACCCGCCCAATCTCGACGTGCAGTGGCAGGCCGCCTGGACGCGTTGGGACGGCTTACCGTACACACCCGATTACGCCGACACGTTCACGGAAGACACGACGGTGCGGTATGTGCCGCTGTATAGCCGCGATAACGGGCAAACGTGGCTTTACATGGAAGACGACACCCGTGCGACGGTCGGCGTCCGCCCCGGTCCCGAATATCTGCAGACTGCCACGTCCTATCTGTGGAACGTGCCCGCGCCGCAGTTTCCGAAAGGGAATTACGTGATCCGCGTCGAGGCATACCGTGACGAGATCCCACTGCATTACTCCTTTCATCAGTACCGTGCGTTCATCAAGAGGTGATCATGCGATCCTCTCAGAAAGGCTTCACGCTGGTCGAGATCACTGTGACGCTGGCCATTGTGAGCGTCATCATGATCGTCACCTATCAGCTCATTGAACAGACCATGACCGCGACGGTGTTCAGTGAAAGCCACAATGACCTGGCGGTCCTGTCGCAAAAAGCCGTCAATACGATTCAGACAGAAGTTTTGCAAGCGAAGCTCGTGTATGAAGAAGACGCCGTCGGCGCCGCCTATCGAAGTGCGCTGGCGTTTCCGACGACGCCGTCCATCTGGACCACGTCGCGTCTACCGGTCATCGACGACACCACGACGACGTTCACGCCCGACACCGCCGCCGCGCGCTTTACGGGCAATACGCTGTTTCTCGTGCGGCAGCTCGCGCCGCTCGCCGTACTGTACGATCACGACTCGAGCGCAGGCACTCCGGACATCGAGTTTCTGGCCGACCGCTACACGTTCGAATATTTCTATCTTCGCAATCACACCGGCCAGTCGTTCGCAGGCAGCGGACAATCGGTGGATCTCATGCTGGCCACGAGCGGTGAGTATGCCGATTATTTTCAGTTAGCGTCGGTAACAGCCAATCGGGGTGTGCTCGTGCAGAAACTGATGAATGCCGGGCTCAGCCGCGCCTGGGATCCCGGCCGTCCGTTGGCATCGGCGTTCTATCAATTATCCAGCGCTACCGATGGTACGTTCGATCCGCCGTTGAACTCCCCGACGATCCCGATCGTGCGTACGAAGTCATTGCTGCCGGGTTTGTTCGGCGGTCGCATCAGCGGCCGTGTGCTTTACTCGGTCGGATTTCCGCGTTCTTCAGGACCGGCGTTTCCGATTCCGCAGCCACTGTCCGTTTTCGGACAGTCCGACGTATCGTTACCTGGTTATCCGGCCGGATTCGAAGTCAAGATCATTGGACCATCGCGTAATCGGCAAGTGCTGACACGACTGGTGCTGATGGCGCACTACGCTCGTAATTACGAAGCACAACAGGCAACGGTGTACACGGCTGCGCGTTTCTGAGTCATTGAAACAATCCGTTCACCGGTTCGTTTCTGCCGACCCCAAACCTTTTGCGATCTGGGACGTTCCTAGGTGCAGACGCACGAAGCGCGTCGAAATCTAACGCAAAAGAGGAACACCATCATGAAGCGCAGCTTGATTCTGCTCGTTACGCTCGCACTGTTTCTTGGCGCATGCGCCAGCACGACTGCCCCGGGCACGACCGGCGTGGTGACGGAAGTGAACGGCAACACGATCACCGTCGCCACCAGCGGAACGCCGACCACATACACGCTCACGAACCGTACGCTCGTTTATGCGCCGGACGGTATCGAGACCGTGCGCGGCTATCTCAGCAAGGGACAGCGCGTGATGGTGTGGGCCAACGGCACGAACGCCGTGCGCATCAACATCAACGGTTGATGTCCTTGTGTAGCCTTCTCCCCTCCACGAGGGGAGAAGGTGCGCGAAGCGCGGATGAGGGGTGCTGCTCACGCCGCGTCTTCGCGTCGTTCCTTCCAGCGGTGGTACAGCCAGAAGCCGACGGCGATGGCGACGATGATGATCAGGCCGTACTTCTCGATGTGCTCGACGCGGCCGAGCACGGACTCGATCACCCGCCCGAAATAGAACCCGAGGGCGGTGATGATCGCCGCCCACACCGCGCAGCTCACCGCTTCATAGATCAGGAACTTCATGATCGAGATGCGCGACATCCCGATGATCACCGCGCAGGTGATGCGCAATCCGTAGATCCATTGCGTGAGGATGATGGCGGCCGGGCCGTAGCGCTCGAAGACGCGCACGCTCTTGCCGAAGTGCCGCTTCATGCTCGGGAACTTCTCGAGCAGCTTCACGCCGTGCACGCGGCCGAGCCAGAACCAGAACAGGTGGCCGACGTACGCGCCGGCGAAGGCGACCACGGTCACGGCAAAGACGTCGAGGTAGCCGCGCGAGGCGAAGAAGCCGGCGGCCACGAGAATCGCCTCCCCCTCGAGGAACGTGCCGATGAAGACGGCGAAGTATCCGAACTGCTCGAGCAGCGATTCGGGAGACATTCAGCGCATCGTACCTGACACGTGGTACCTCGGAGTTCCTCGGAGTACCTCGGGTTCCTCGGAGGGGTTAAAACCACCCGAGGAACCCGAGGGACGGTTCTTACGCGTGGCGGTGCCGCTTGAGCGCGCGGTAGCCGCCGATCAGACCGATGATCAGGCCGAGACGGCCGAGGCCGACCATGCGGGCGGCGCCGCGAGCTGACGTCTGCCCGAGGCGAAAGACGAAAAGGCTCTTCAGAAAGTTCAGCATTTGTCCTCCAGTCACTCGCTCGTTACTGCAACGAGAGGGCCAGAAGGACATGCACTTAAGTTACTGATTTTACGACTACATAGGAGTATCCGGAGAGGAACATCCCCAGGAACGGAAGCGCGGCCCAGTGTCCGGAGATGCCGAACGCGGCGACAGTGCCCGCGAAGAACATTGCCAACGCGAGCTCGGCCAAGGGCATGCGCCGGGAAACGTCGCTTGCACGCCGTGTTCCGTCGCCGGTCTTCGGCGTGCGCTGAAAGTGACCGCCCTCGTGCACGAGCCCTTCGAGCACGGCGACTGCGTTGCGCATCGACATGCCGACACCGACCGGCAGCACGGCCAGGAGCTCGTGCAGCGGCGGCGAACCGCGGCCCGCCCAGCGTTGTCCCTCGCGATAGAAGAGCAGCACCGATCCGGTCGACGCGAGGAAGAGCGGCACGTCGATGAAAAACATCCACTGCAAGCCGTGGCGATAGCGCGCGAGCAGTGCCGGCACGATCAACAACGCGAGCAGCACCGTCAGCAGATACGCCGAGTTGTTCGTCAGATGAAAGATCGCTTCCGATTTCACGCGCGGCTCGAGCCGGCTGCCGACGATCGATCCGAGGAGCTTGCGCGCGGTTTGAATCGAGCCCTTGGCCCAGCGATGCTGCTGATCCTGAAATCCGCGTAGCGCCGCGGGAAGCTCCGCGGGAACTTCGACGTCGTTGAGAAACACGAAGTCCCACCCCGCCAACTGCGCCCGATACGAAAGATCCAGGTCCTCGGTCAACGTCGACGAGGACCAGCCCCCTGCCTGTTCGATCGCGGGGCGCCGCCAAACGCCGGCGGTGCCGTTGAAGTTGAAGAAGCGTCCGCCGAAATTGCGCGCCGCGGATTCAACGGCAAAGTGCGCATCAAGAAACAAGGCCTGCACGCGGGTGAGCAGCGACTCATCGCGATTGAGATGCGTCCAGCGCGCCTGCACCATCCCCACGCGCTCGTCCGCAAAGTACGGCACCATGCGCCGCAGTACGTCGCGCGGCGGAACGAAGTCGGCGTCGAAGACGGCGAACAGCTCGCTGTCGCTGAGACGCATGCCGTGCGCGAGCGCGCCGGCCTTGAACCCATCGCGCGACGAGCGGCGGACGTGCGAGATCGAAATCCCGCTGCGCCGAATCGTGTCGGCGACGATGCTGGTGGTCTCGTCCGTCGAGTCGTCGAGCACCTGAATCTCGAGCCTGCCAGGGTATTCGAGTTGCGCAACCGCCTCGATGAGCCGGCGCGCGACGTTCGCTTCGTTGTACAGCGGCAGTTGCACGGTGAGCGGCGGAAACACGTCCGCGGTGAGCCGCGCCGGCGGCGGCGTGCGACGGCGCAATCTGACAAGATGCAACCGATGAATGCTGTAGACGGCGAGGACGCTGAGCACCAGGTAATACAGCGTCACGACGCCCGTTTCGGCAAGGCTCATGGGCTGGCGCTGATTCTACTCGCGGCGGCCGTGGCGCTCGCGCCGCACGTGACGACGCGCTACGGCTTCATCGGATTCGTGGCCATATATCTTGTGGCGACAGGCGCATGGTTGCCCCTATCTGGAGCGCCGGACTCTCAGCCCGTCGAATTGACGAACGGGGTCGACGGGCTGAGAGCCCGTCGCTCCAGATTTTGGATGACTCTTGCCGTCGCCGTCGCTTTGCGAATGCTGCTGCTCTTTCACGAACCGCTGCTCTCCGGCGATGTCTATCGCTACCTCTCCGATGGCCGCGTGTCGGCGACCGGGGGCAACCCATACACATACACGCCGAGCGATGCGCGCATCAATCATCCCGAGATCCGCTCGATCTATCCGCCGCTCGCGCAATTGTTGTTTCGCGTCGTGCACGAGCTGACTGCTTGGCGCGTGCTGCTGATCGCGGCCGATCTGATTGCCATCGTGCTGCTGCGACGACATGGGGCGCTCGCGTATGCGACGTGCCCGCTCGTACTCTTCGAAGGTATGTGGAGCGCGCACATCGATCTGCTCGCGGGTGTGTTGCTCCTCGTTGCGCTGACACGCCGCTCGACGATCGCGGCTGGACTCGCAACCGGATTGAAAGTGATTCCGGCGGCAGCGCTACCGGTGTTGCTGCGCACGAGCCGCCGCCCGTTCACGCTCGCCGCCACGCTTCTCCTCCCCATCCTCCCATTCCTTTGCGGCCCGATCATGCCCGGCTTGCGCGACTACGCCACGCGCTGGATCTTCAACTCGCCGCTGTACGACCTCGTGCGCGCGATCGTCGAGATGATTCCGACGAAAACGATCTGGACGCATCACCCGCTGCGCTTCGAGCTCGTCTCAGACTTCGTGTACCGCCACCTCTATGCCGACTTCCTCACGCGCGCGATCCTCGGCGTGATCGCCATCGGCGCGATCGTGATGGCGCATCGCGTGACAACCGCGGTCGCCGCGCTGCTCGTCTGCTCGCCGGCCATTCATCCGTGGTACTGGCTGACCATCGTTCCGTCGGCGCTCGTGGAGCGAAGCCGCTGGCTGTACGCCGCGATGCTGATGCCGCTGTCGTATCTCGTGTACGACGGCGTGTCGCGATACGTCGTCTACGCGGCTTACGCGACTTCGGCTTTGAGCGTCCTCGTCATCAGGCGCTGGAGGCCGGCGCGGGGCGACTCACCGTCGTAGAGTACGTGGCACATCTCGGTCGCGATCGGCATCTCGATCTGATGCCGCTCTGACAACGCGCGCGCGGACTTGGACGTCTTGATTCCTTCAGCGACGAACTTCGCATCGCGCAGGATTTCTTCGAGCGTTTGCCCTTTGCCGAGGAGCACGCCGACGGTGCGATTGCGCGAGAGAGCGCCGGTGCAGGTGAGCACGAGATCACCCATGCCCGCGAGGCCGGCGAAGGTTTCGAGCCGTCCGCCCAGCGCGAGGCCGAGACGCGTCATCTCGTGCAGGCCGCGCGTGATCAGCGCGGCGGTGGTGTTGGAGCCGAGACCCATGCCTTCGAGGACGCCGGCGGCGATGGCGATCACGTTCTTGAGCGAGCCCGCGAGCTCGACGCCGGCGACGTCGCTCGAGTGATACAGGCGCAGCGACGGCGAGGACATCACCTGCTGCACTTCCTGCGCGAAGTCAGCCTGTTTGGACGCGATCACGGCGGCCGTGGGATCGCCGCGCGCGGTCTCGAGCGCGAACGTAGGACCGGACAGCACGGCGAACGCGATCAGTTGGTCGCCGAGCACGTGCGCGGTGATCTCCGACATCCGCTCGAGCGATTCGTTCTCGATGCCTTTCGTCCCGGAGATCACTTTCGCGCGGCCGGGCAGATGGCCGCGCAGGTTCGTCAGTACTTCGCGGTAGTGATGGCTCGGCACCACCATGAACATCGTCTCGGAAAACGTCGCCGCCTCCGCCAGGTCGTTCGTCGCATGAATGCGATCGCTCAGCTTCTGGCCGGCGAGGTAGTCGTCGTTCGAGCCGGTCTCGCGAATCGCAGCGGCGACGTCAGGATCGTGCGCCCACAGCAGCACGTCGTTGCCCGCGCGCGCGGCGGCGATCGCCATCGCGGTGCCGAACGAGCCTGCGCCGATGATGGAGATCTTCATGGCGTCTCCTTTTTCTGGCCGAGCTTTCGCTCGGTGCCATGCACCAATCGCGCGATGTTCGAGTGATGCTTGAGGATCACGGCGATGGCGATGCCGATGCTCATCACCGTATGCCAGAACGGCGCGCCGTTCACGAGATAGCGGAAGAGCAGCGGGATCGACGCGGCGCTGAGGATCGACGCGAGCGAGACGTAGCGCGATGCGAGCAGCACGATCGCGAACACGAGGATCGCGCCGAGGATGACAATCGGGTTGAGGCCGAGGAACACGCCGGTGGCGGTGGCCACACCCTTGCCGCCGTGAAAGCGCAGCCAGACCGGAAACATGTGCGCGAGCATCGCGACCAGTCCGGCCAGCGCGACCCACATCTCGCGCGACTGCCATGGCAGCACGCCCGGCTCGAACGGCCACTCCGCGCGCGTGACGATGTACCTCGCGATCATCACGGCCGCGTAGCCCTTGGCGATGTCGAGGAGCAACGCCACGATCCCCGGAATCCTGCCCGCCGTGCGCGCGACGTTGGTGGCGCCGACGTTCATGCTGCCGTGCTCGCGCACATCTTTCCCCGCGACGAGCTTCACCACGAGAAAACTGAACGGAATGGACCCGATCAGATACGCGAGCACGAGCAGCGCGCCAGGGAACATGCGGCGGCCATTGTACTTTTGGAGTGCGGGCGGCAAAGCCGCCGCTTTCAAAGCGGCAGCGGAAGCTGCCGCACGACGGCAAGCACCGCGCTACGGAATCGCGCTGGGTCGATGGCCGGATAGCGATACAACTCCGGCTCGATCTGATCGAACAGCGCGAGCAGACGTCGCGCCTCGACGAGACCACTGCGCAACATCGCCGCGACGTCCTGCTGATCTTTGCGATGGCCGCGCTCGATCTTCGCCAGGCACTGCGAATAGAAGTCGTAGTGGTGAAACGAAAGCGTTCCCTCGCGCGCGATGAACGGACTGCGTTCCTCCCATCCAGGCAGCGGCGGGATGAAGTGCGCCGGCGACGCGAGCTCGACGTTGACATGCAGCGCCTCTTTCAACTCCGGGATGACGCGCAACACGCGATCGTCTTCCGGGATGATCGTGATGTCGATGTCGACGGTGCTTTTCCGCCAGTCGAACAAAACCGCTGAGGCGCCGCCAGTGAGATAGACACGGCCGGACGCACGTGAGCGCACGGCGAGCTCGCGCATGAAACGGCGGAGGCGATCCGCGTTTACCGGCTCACGCATTCCGCGGCGCGCTCGAAACTCACCAGCGTTCGGATGAGGGCGTTGTATTGCGAATGTGCGCCGTCGCCATACGTCTCAGACAGCTTTTCGTATAGGCGATCTTCCGGAAAGTATGGCGTGTCGGCGACGTCGAAGCCGAGCTGTCGCAGGCGCGGCGCGCCGATCAGCACGAGCAGCGCCGGCACCGACTCCACACCCGCGGCGATGTCGCGCAATCCCTCGCGAATCAGCTCTGCGCCCGGAAGCGCGTCAGAGATCTCCGGCATCGCGCCGAGTATCGCTCAGATGCCGTCGAACGCATTCTCGAGATCCGCGATGAGATCTTCGAGATCTTCGATCCCGGCCGAGATCCGCACCAGGCCGGGCGTGATGCCGAGGCGGTCGCGGGTTTCCTGCGGGACGGAGCCGTGTGTCATCGACACGGGATGCGAGATCAGCGTCTCCACGCCGCCGAGCGATTCTGCGAGCGAGCATAGACGCACGCGATCGAGGAACTTCTTCGCGTTTTCATACGAGCCGAGCTCGAACGAGATCATCGAGCCGAAGCCGTTCATCTGCCGCCTGGCCAGCTCGTGCTGCGGGTGATCGGTCAGGCCGGGGTAGTAGACCTTCATCACCTTCGGGTGATTGGCGACGTAGTTCGCGATGGCGTTGCCGTTCGCCTCATGCGCTTTCATGCGCACCGCGAGCGTCTTCACGCCGCGCAACACGAGCCATGAATCGAATGGCGACAGAATCGCCCCGACCGCGTTCTGCAGGAAGCCGATCTGCTCGCCGATCTCGTCGGAGTTCGAGATCACCACACCGCCGACCGAGTCGGAATGTCCATTGAGGAACTTCGTGGTCGAGTGCACGACGATGTCGGCGCCGAGCTCGAGCGGGCGCTGGATGTACGGCGAGCAGAACGTGTTGTCGACGACCACCAGCGCACCGGCGGCGTGCGCGACTTCCGCGCATGCGGCGAGGTCGGTCACGGTCATCATCGGATTCGTCGGCGTCTCGAGGAACACGATGCGCGTCTTCGGCTGCAGCGCGTTCTTCACCGCGTTGACGTCGGACGTGTCGACATACGTGAAGCTGATGCCGTACTTTTCGAGGACGCGGCTGAAGAGACGATACGAGCCGCCGTACATGTTCTCGCCCGCGACGACGTGGTCGCCCGACTTCAGCAGGCGGAAGACGGTATCGGTCGCGGACATGCCGGACGCGAAGCAGTGTCCGTACTTGCCACGCTCGAGCGCGGCGAGATTCGCTTCGAGCGCCGAGCGCGTCGGGTTCTTCGTGCGCGCGTACTCATAGCCTTTGTGGCGGCCGAGCTCGGGCTGCACGTACGTCGAAGTCTGAAAGATCGGCACCGTGACGGCGCCGGTCTGCGGCTCCGGCTCCTGGCCGGCGTGGATGCAGTCGGTGGAGAATCCCATTTCGTTGCTCCGTTCTCGCGAGTTCGAAATTGAAAATTGAAAATTGAAAATTGAAAAAACGGACGCGGTTCTCGCGAAGCCGGCGCCGCCTGATTTTTCAATTTTCAATTTTCAATTTTCAATTCGCCTCATCTTTGCGCCAGCGCGAGTAGATCCCCTTCGACATGTAGCGCTCGCTGGCGTCGGGGATGAGCGTGACCACGCGTTTGCCGGAGCCGAGGCGTTGCGCGACTTCGAGCGCAGCGGTGACGTTCGCGCCGGCGGACGACGCGCCGAGGATGCCTTCGGCGGTCGCGAGGCGCGCGACCATGTCGAAGGCGGGGTCGTCGTCGACCTTGATGACGTCGGTGGCCAGATTCATGTCGAGCACGGGAGGGATGAACGTCGATGCGCCGATCCCTTCCACTTCATGCGGTCCCGCTTCGCCGCCTTTCAGAATCGAGCCCTGCGGCTCGACGATGAAACACTGCACGTCGGGGTTCCGTTCGCGGAGGTACTTCGCGACGCCGGTGAATGTGCCGCCGGTGCCCGCGCCCGCGACCCAGCCGTCGACGCGTCCTTCCATCTGTTCCCAGATCTCCGGTCCGGTGGTCTCGTAGTGCGCTTCGGTGTTGAATGGATTGGCGAACTGCTGCGGCACGTATGCGCCTTCGATGTCGCGCGCGAGCTCCTGCGCGAGCGCGATCGCTGCCTTCATACCGCCGTCTTTCGGCGTGAGGTGCACTTCGCCGCCGAGGGCTTTCATCACTTCGCGTTTCTCGATCGAGAAGTTCTCGGGGACGCAGAGGATGACGCGATAACCCTTTTGCACTCCGGCGAGCGCGAGGCCGACGCCGGTGTTGCCCGCGGTCGGCTCGATGATCGTGCCGCCCGGTTTGAGCAGACCCGCGCGCTCGGCGCGCTCGATCATGCCGATGCCGATGCGATCCTTTACCGAGAAGCCGGGATTGAGCAGCTCCATCTTCACGAAGATCTCCGCGGCCTCGCCGCCCCCGATGGTGCGCAGCCGGACCATGGGCGTGTTGCCGATGAGATCGAGGACGGAATCGACGGGGCGGGGGTTGGGGCGGCTCAAGCGGCGCGGATCATAGCGGAAACGAAAACGGCTGGCGATGTCGCCAGCCGTGAAGGTCGGAGGGGCTGTTTGTGGAGTACTACGCCCAGCTCGAGCTGCGGGAGTTCGAGCGGCGCTGGTTGTAGCACTCGCGGCAGTAAACCGGCTTTCCGCTCACCGGGGTGAAGGGAACTTCGGTCGGCACACCGCAGCTATCGCAGGTGACGCTCACCATCTGGCGCGAGCGGCCTTCGCCGCCGTTGCCGTCACGGGAGGTTTTTCTCTTGTCGCGGCAGTTCTTGCAACGCTTCGGTTCGTTTGTGAATCCGCGCTCTGCGTAAAACGCCTGTTCGTTCCGGCTGAAGATGAACTCCTGGCCGCAGTCTGCGCAGTTGAGGGACTTATCGTTGAATGTGTCCATGAAACCTTGATCTCCTAAGCGATTGTTGCGTGAAAGTCTGATTGCCGCGACGTCGGGACATTTGCGGGGACCGCGACACTACCCCGCTGTTGATGGATGAAAGAAACCAGGAATCGACCCCCTTCCGACACCGGGATACAAAACGCTCCCCAACGAACGCCGCTGTCCGATGTGGAGTGTCATATTGATCCCGATGGCGCGACTTTTAACATAGTTTTCACAGGCAAGGCAACGCGGAAAGCGGTAACTCAAAATAAGAACGTCAAGGTGTTGACCATTGGAAAATGCCAATAAAATCAGGGTCGGTCCGGCGGGCTGGAGCTACAAAGATTGGGAGAACGTCGTCTATCCGCCGCACGGCTCGAAGTTCGATCATCTCGCCTATCTCGCCGCGTTCTTCGACACCATCGAGATCAACTCGCCGTTCTACCGCATCCCTCCGCCGACGCACGCGAAGAGCTGGGTCCGCCGCGTCGCGAACAATCCCGACTTTCTCTTCACCACGAAAGTGTTCCGCGGGTTCACGCACGAAAAAGCGGAGCTGATCGATGCCGACGTCGATGCGTTCCGCACCTACCTCGACCCTCTCATGGAAGCCAACCGCCTCGGCGCCATCCTGCTGCAGTTCCCCTGGAGCTTCAAGAACACGCCGGAATCGATCGAGAAGCTGGCGACGCTCTTTCGCGCGTTCGACGAATACCCGAAAGCGCTCGAGGTGCGTCACGCCACGTTTCAGAACAACGACTTCGTGAAGTTTCTCGAAGAGCACGACGTGTCATGGGTGAACGTCGACCAGCCGCTCTTCAGCGATTCCGTGAAGCCCGCCGATGCAGTCACCGGTCCGCTCGCGTACGTGCGCTTCCACGGCCGCAACTATGAGAAATGGTTCGCGCACGAGGAGTCGTGGGAGCGCTACAACTATCTGTACTCGAAGGAAGAGCTCGAGCCGTGGGTCGAGCGCATCGACAGGATGGCGAAGAGGAAAGACGTGTTCGTCGTGACGAACAATCACTTCCGCGGACAGGCCATCGTCAACGCCGGCGACATCAAGGAGTCGCTCGGGTTGGGCGGGCAGTTGCCGCCGCAGTTGAGGGAAGTGTACGGAGATAGATTGTCTGAACCGACGGGCTCTTAGCCCGCCGGCCGTGGACGTTGACGGGCTGAGAGCCCGTCGCTCCAGATGGTTACGCAGTGAACTCGAAGATCTGTTCGCTCGGCGGCCCGAGCGGCGTCTTGTTCGGATCGACGCCGGACACTTCGATCACACGCTGCTTGAACCACTCGTCGAACGGTTCGCACGATTCCTGATACGTCCGCGCCGCGCGTTCCGGATCGTCGGTCGCGAGCACGGCGATGACGATCGGTCCTTCATCGGTGTCCTGCAGGAACCACGATTCCTCCACGCGATGACGTTCGTAAAAACTGCGCGTTTCATTTCCTTTCGCGCGCAGCTCGCCGATGAACTCATCGAGCGACGCGCGATCGCGCAGCGGATACGCGCGCACGACCAGCCGCGCATCCATCGGCAGCCTCTCGCCGCTCGAGTCATGCACCATCACCGACGGCGGTCCGAGCGGCGTCGTGTCGGGATCGACGCCGGAGAGCGCGTAGATGCGCGCCTTGAACCAGGTCGAGAACCCGTCGTCCGCTTCCGCGAACTGCGCCGCTTTCTCCTCGACCGGTTCCCCCACGTCAGTCACGCCGATGACGATCTGTCCCCTGCCGGCATGCTGAAAGAACCACGACTCGCGGCGCACGCCGAGCCCGCAGTAGAACTCGCGGGCCTGCATGTCGCGCTGCCCGAGCTCGCGGACGAACGAGTTCACTCCATCACGGTCACGGACAGGAAAGGCACGTACGACGAGCGCCATGACGACCTCCGATCGAGGGGCTGTTGTTGAAGGAGCGTCGATTATGCACCCGATCGCGAGTCGAGCCACGTCACGGTTTCCTCCCACAAGCGCTCTCGGCCGCGGCGGAAAAAGCCAAAGTGGCCGATGCCCGGCTCGTCGGCGTGGCGGCGGGTAACCTCCGCGCGTCCGTAGAACCGCAGCAGCGCGTCGACGGCCGTCTTCGGCGCATACGAATCGTCCACGAAGCTCCAAGCGAGGATCGGCGCGGTGATCTTCGCGAACGGCGCCGGATCGTGAAAGCCGAACAGGTAGTCGCGATGCCGGCCCCATCGCGCCCAGTCGGTGGCGACGCGGCGCGGCAGGTCTTCGCTGCCGAGGCCGAGGATGCGCGAGGGAAAGTAGCCGGCGATGGTGGCGATGACTGGCATCGTCACCCACAACGCGCCGATCGCATATTTGCGCGCGCCCGGCCAGTGACCCCAGTAGCCGCTCTGCGCGGACGAGAAGACGATGCGGTCGATGCGGTCCGCGTTTGGCGCGAGCCCGAGGAGCTGACCGCCGCAACTGTGTCCGACGTACGTGAGCGTTCGCGGCTGCAACTCGTTCGCGATCCAGTCGATCGCGGCGTTGATGTCGAGCCTTCCCCATTCGGACATCGTCCCGTCGAACTTGCGCAGCGACGTCGGACGCGAGTCGCCGATACCGCGATAGTCGAACGTCACGACGCTGCGTCCCCGGTCCGCGATGAATCGCGCGAACGCGTCGTAATACCGCCGCTTCACGCCGAGCGCGGACCCGATCAGCAGCACGGAGTCGCCGCCGGCGTCGTAGTGATTTGCGCGCAGGACATATCCATCCGAGGCGCGCACATTCACTTCAGTGAGTTGCATGTGTGCGCTGAGGGTACGATTCGCGCCGCATGACCCGCAAGAAACGCGTGATCGGCACCGCCGGCCACATCGATCACGGCAAGACCTCGCTGGTGCGCGCGCTCACCGGCATCGACACGGACCGATTGCCTGAGGAGAAACGGCGCGGCATCACCATCGACCTCGGATTCGCGAGCTGGTTTACCGACCAGTACCAGATCGGCTTCGTCGACGTCCCCGGCCACGAGCGCTTCGTGAAGAACATGCTCGCCGGCATCGGCGGCATCGACAGCGCGCTGCTGGTCATCGCCGCCGACGAATCGATCAAGCCGCAAACCCGCGAGCATTTCGCGATCTGCAAACTCCTCGGCATCCGCACCGGCCTGGTCGCACTGACCAAGAGCGATCTCGTCGATCGCGACATCCTCGAGCTGGTGCGCCTCGAAGTCGAAGAGCTCGTGGCGGCCAGTTTCCTGGAGGGAAAACCGATCGTGCCGGTCAGCAGTACGACCGGCGCGGGACTGGGCGAGCTGCGCGCCGCGATCCTGCAATCGATCGCCGACGTCGAAGACCGCGACGCCACGAGGCGCGTGTTCCGTCTGCCGATCGATCGCGTGTTCACCATGAAAGGCTTCGGATCCGTCATCACCGGCACGACGTACGCGGGCCGCGTGCGCGTGGACGATGAAGTGCAGGTGCTGCCCGGCGAACATCGCAGCCGCGCTCGCGGCGTGCAGGTTCACGGTCAACCGCGCGATGAAGCATCGGCCGGCGAGCGGACGTCGATGAATCTCGCCGACGTTCCGCTCGATGAGTTACATCGCGGCCAGCAGGTGCTGCATCCGAACACGCTGCGTCCTTCGCAGATCATCACGGTGAAGCTCGAGCTATTGCCGGATGCGAAGCCGCTGAAAGAACAAACGCGCATCCGCTTTCACCACCTCTCCGCCGAGCTCCTCGGCACGATTCGATTCGTCGACGACACCGGCGGCGAGCTGCGCTCGGGCGCGAGTGCGTTCGCGCAGGTGCGGCTCGAAGCGCCGGTCGTCGCCGCCGCGGGCGATCGCTTCGTCATCCGTCGCTACTCACCTGCCACCACCATCGGCGGCGCCACCATCCTCGACCCGCACCTCGGCAAGCTCAGTCGCGGCACGCGCCGCGAGATCCTCGAAACGCTCGCAACCGGGACGCTCGCCGAACGCGTGGAGCTCACCGCGAAACTGCAGGGGCTGCGCGGCCTGAGCATGGAAGAGATTCAGGCGCGCACCGGTATCCGCATCGAGACGCTGACGAAAGAACTGAAGAATGTGTCGAACGTCGCGCGCACGGCCTCGACGTTTCTGCACGACGATGTACTCGCCGACTTCCGCCGCCGCAGCATGGAACTGCTCGACGCGTACTTCAAGTCGAACAAGATGGCGCTGAACGTTCCGAAAGGCGAGTTCGTGCAGAAGCTGATTCCGGCGGGCGCGCCGGTCAACTTTCTGCTCAACGATCTGGCGAAGGAACGCATCGCCGTCGTGCAGGGTGACGCGCTCGACATTCCCGGACGGTCCAAGACGCTCGGCGGTACGGAAGGCGAGCTGGCGCGCGCGATCGAGGCGAAGTTCGCGGAGGCGGGCCTGCAGACGCCGGCGACGTCGGAGATCATCAAGGCCATTCCGCAGAAGCCGAAGGTGATCGAAGGAATGATCGGTTACCTCGTGAAGCAGGGGACGCTGGTGCGGCTCGCGGATGGCGTCTACCTGCACAAAGACACGGTCGAGGCCGCCCGAAAAAAACTCGCCGAGAAGAAAGGCGAGACCATCGACGTTGGGCAGTTCAAAGACCTCTTCGGGATCTCCCGCAAGGTGGCCATTCCGTTACTGGAGTTTTTCGACCAGGACGGCGCCACCAAACGCATCGGAGATTCGCGGCTGGTACTCTGAAAAAATGCGTCGTCTCATCGCACTCATCTCTCTCTCCCTTCTCTCGCTCTCTCTCTTTGCCGCCGAGAGCCGCATCGGGGTGCCGCACGTCGGTAGTCCGCCCAAAGTCGACGGCACGATCCTCCCGCTGGAATGGCGCGGCGCGGCGCGTGTGCCGCTCGCGGACAACATGGGCCACGCGATGCTCATGCACGACGGCAACTTCCTGTACGTGGCGCTGGTCGGCGCGAAGCCCGGCATCGGCAGCGTCTGTGCGCGCGGCCGCACGGGCGTGCGCGTGTTGCACGCGTCCGCAGCGCTCGGCACTGCGGCCTTCGAGCCGGAGAAGGGAAAGTGGCGCATGACGCGCGGCTTCACCTGGTCGAATCGCGACACCGGCTCGAGTCCGGAGGCGACGGCGGATCGGCAGAAGTTCCTGTCGACGGACGGCTGGTTCGCGAACACCAGCCATGCGGCTGCGCCGCAGCGCGAGTATCAGATCCCCATCCGCGGCCAGCGCGAAGTCCCCATCGTCCTCGGCTTCCTCTCCTTCACGCCGGAGGAGCAGAAGTTCTACTACTGGCCGTCGGACCTCGAAGACGACTGCGCGGATCCGGGCCTCGCCAGCGGTTTCACGGATCGCGAGTTCAAGTTCGATCCTTCGAAGTGGGGCGTGCTGGAGCTGCAGTAGCGGGACTGAGATCGCGATAGCCCCTGGGGATCGCGAACAACGCCTCGGGCACATCCTTCGGCGCGATGCCGGTGACGCTGCGATCGACCACCAGCCTGGCCTTGCCGTTCGGCACTTCGGAGCGGTCGGCGAGCGGAAATCCGCGCGCGGTCATCAGCACCTCGTCAACGTGGCGCATCATCGGCGCGAGCGGCAATGTCGGTGGCTCGCTCGCGTGCATCATCGCGAAGAGGCCGCGCGGAATGGCGGGATGTTCGCCGAGCCACAGCTCGCGTTTGTACGCGCCGGTCTCGATCACCATCAGCTCGGCGGTCGCGCCCTGCAGCGGCTTCTTCGTGCCCGGACGCACGAGCTTCGCGCGCGGATAGTGCGGCGGCAGCGGCTGACTCGTCGCCGCGCGCCGTTGCGTGAGCAGTGCCTGCAACGATTCGATGCGATACGTACGCGCGATGTCGTCGACGAATGTGACGGTGTTTGCCTTCGTGTCGAACAGACGCCACACATCGTGCTCGCTCGTGTCACGGGCGCGATCGCCGGCAACGACGATCGTGTGTGTCAGCGTTCGTTGCTCCGGCTGCTCGACCGTCCTGATCGAGATGACGTTCGCGCGCACGGTCGGGCCGGCAGCGCTGGTCTTGTTCGCCGCGGGCTCCGTTGCGGGTTTGCACGCGATGCAAATCGCGATCAGCAGGAGAAAGCCCCTCACCCGGCCTTCGGCCACCCTCTCCCCGCAAGCGGGGCGAGGGCTACCTGGGGACACGTCCCTGATGTAGCCTTCTCCCCTCCGCGAGGGGAGAAGGTGCCGAAGGCGGATGAGGGGTCTCGTCACTCTTTTGCGTCGTACCAGCTCTTTCCGTAGTGCGCATCGACTGCCAGCGGCACCGCGAGCGGGAACACATTCTCCATCGTCTCTTTCACGATTCCGGCCACGTCGGCCGCGCCCGTCTCCGGCGCTTCGATCACGATTTCGTCGTGTACGGTGAGCAGCATGCGCGCGCCGGAGCCGTGGGCGTTGAGCCGCCGCTCGAGCGCGATCATGGCCATCTTCAGGATGTCCGCCGCGGTGCCCTGGATCGGCGCATTCGTAGCCATGCGCTCCGCGTTGCCGCGCACGGTGAACGAGCGATTGTGAATCTCGGGGATGTAGCGCACGCGCCCGAACAACGTCGTCACCTTGCCGGTGTTGCGCGCTTCGACGAGCGTGCGGTCGAGATACTCCTGGATCTTCGGATAACGCGAAAAGTACGCGTCGATCCAGTCCTTCGCCTGCGTGGTCGAGATATCGAGCTCGTTGGCGAGGCGGAACGACGACATGCCGTACAGCACGCCGAAGTTGATCGTCTTCGCCGCGCGCCGCTGCTCCGCGGTCAGCTCTTCTTCGGGGATGTTGAACATCTTCGACGCGGTGGCGCGATGAATGTCGGCGCCGCGCTGGAAGGTCTCGATGAGCGACTGGTCGCCCGAGATGTGCGCGAGCACGCGCAACTCGACCTGCGAGTAATCGGCGGAAATCAGCACCGAGCCTTGGTCGGCGATGAAGGCCTTGCGGATCTCGCGGCCGACGGCCGTGCGGATGGGGATGTTCTGCAGGTTCGGATCGGATGACGAGAGACGCCCTGTCGCGGCCACGGCCTGGTTGAACGTCGTGTGCACGCGGCCATCGCTGCCGACGATCTGCGGCAGCGCGTCGATGTACGTGCCCTTGAGCTTGTGCAGCTCCCGATGCTGCAGAATGAGTTGCGGCACCGCGAATCCGTGCGTGGCCAGTTCCTGCAGCACTTCGACGCTGGTCGAGTAGTTCTTGGTCGTCTTCGTTTTCTTGAGGACCGGATAGTTGAGCTTCTCGAACAGGATGTGTCCGAGCTGCACCGGCGAGTTGATGTTGAACTCCGTACCGGCCTCTTTGTAGATCTGCGTTTCGAGCTCCGCGAGCTGCTCGCCCATCGTCTTCGACATCGTGCGCAGCAGATCCGCGTCGATGCGGATACCGCGTTCCTCCATGCTGGCCAGCACGGGGAAGAGTGGCATTTCGATGCGCGTGTAGATGTCGGCCAGCGCGGCATCGCGGCTGAGCTCGGGCTCGAGCATCGTGCGGAGCGCGACGGTCACGTCTGATTTTTCGCCGAGGTACTGCTGATACGCGCCGAGGGCGGTAGCGCCGATTTCGTGATCGAGGGCGAACAGGGGTGCCGTCTTCGCCACGTCTTTGCGCACCTGCACGTCCGTTTTCAGACGATCGCGCGCGATGTTGCCGAGCGCGTGCGAAGGGAGGCCGGGATTGATGACATACGACATCAGCATCACGTCCGCCCACTTCGCAGGCACCGGCAAACCGGCCGCGCGCAGGCGGCGCGATTGCGCTTTTGCGTCGTACGTAACGAACTCACGAGGTGAGGCGAGCAACTCGCGCAGCGCATCCGCCATCTCCGCGTTGCCGCCGAGATGCGAAGCGAGCGGAATCAGCAGCGAGTCGGAGGGGCGAACGGAGATCGACGCGGCCATCGGAGCATCGAAGCCCTCGATCGTGGTGGGCTCGAGCCACAACGCGACCGAGTCGAGGCCGCGCGTGTATTCGCGAACGTCATCCGCATTCGCCGCAATGCGATAGTCCTTTGGCACTGCCGGCGCCTGGGGCAGAAACTCCTGCATCAGCGACGCGAACTCGAGCTGCGAGAAGAGCTCGTGCAGCTTCGCGCGATCGGGCTCGGTGCGCTTGAGTGTGTCGAACTCGATGTCGAGATCGAGGTCGCATTTGATGCGGGCCAGGTCGCGGGACAGGAAGGCCTTGTCGCGATTTTCCTCGAGCTTCTTGCGCATGGCCGGCTTCGCGACCTGCTCGAGATTCTCGTAGATCGCGTCGAGCGAGCCGAACTGCTGGATGAGGCCCTTCGCGCCTTTCTCGCCGATGCCGGGGACGCCGGGAATGTTGTCGATGGCGTCGCCCCAGATGGCCATGACGTCGACGACTTTCTCCGGCGGCAGGCCGAATGCCTCCTCGACGCCTTTCGCGTCGTACAGCACCTCGCGTCCTGTGTGATAGAGGCGGATGCCGTCGCCGACCAGCTGGAAGAAGTCCTTGTCGCTGGTGGCGATGACCACGTCGTAGCCGCGGTCGCGCGCGCTGCAGGCCAGCGAACCGATGAAATCGTCCGCTTCCCATTCGACGGAGCGGATGACCGGAATGCGAAAGGCCTCGAGCACTTCGTAGACGAGTGGGATCTGCACGGAGAGATCGTCCGGCATCGGCTTGCGATCTTTCTTGTAGTCGGCGAACGTCGACGTGCGCGCCGTCTCCTGCCCTTCATCGAACGCGACCGCGATGCAATCGGGATCGTGGTCCTTGAGCAGCTTGCGCAACGTCGTGACGAATCCATACACCGCGTTCGTCGCCAGCCCGGACGAGTTCGTCAGGTTGCGGATCGCGTAGTAGGAACGGTAGACGTTGTTGGAGCCGTCGATGATGAACAGGGAAGGCTTCTTCTTCGCGGGCATTGGCGCGCGATTATAGTGAGGCCATCTGGAGCGACGGGCTCTCAGCCCGTCGGATGGTGCCCTAAAGCACTAACGGAGCCTTTCGGCTCCGTTGTGGTACATCGCTTTGGACCGCTGCGGCCAGTTGGTAGGGTTCAAGGAAGCTTAGTGAGTAATCGTCCAAAATCGGTCCAATAGTCAAGGAGGGAGCCCGCAGCGGCCACTGTGCGCAGGCGAGGTAGGCAAGACCCGCGCAAGTGCGGTTTCGTTGTTTCTGTCGAAACCTGATTCATCGTGACCTGGCTCACTGCTAGGCGCGCGCCAACTTTTTGAATTCTCTCGAAATAACTCCAAAACCAACCGCTCTGCGACGGCCGCAACCGTCGAAATGTCAGAGATCAAGAGAGATATCGATTTCGCTTGTGAAAAAAAGCGCTTGAGCGGACTTACCGATTTTCGAGGAAACTTTTTCCACTGCTGGCTCTCAGGTTGCAAATCTGACCGCCGTCATGATGAAAAAGTTTGCCTTTCTTGCTCTCGCGCTCGCCGTCACGCTCCCGCTCGCCGCTCAGGACTGGAGCCTTGGCCTGGGCACCGGCCCCTTCGTCTTCGGCGATTTCGTGGAACGCACCTCCCGCGTCGGCACCGGTGAGGGTCCGGGCGGCGACCAGACCATCATCCTCACCGCGGGCACGCGTATCGGTTTCGCCGTGGATCTCGAACGGAGGCTCACCGATCGCTGGGCGATCCGCGCGGAAGGCACGTTCACGAACGCTCCGCTGCGCAGCGAACAGGAAGGCGAAGGCGGCGGCAGTGAGCTCGACGCGGGCGACCTCGACGTCGCCACGTTCATGCTGCCGATCGTCTTTCGCATCAACCGCGGTGGCGCGTTCCGCTTTCACATCATGGCCGGACCCGCATACGCGATCTATCGCGGCAACGCGCCGGACGGTCCGAACACGCAGCCCGCGTTCGAAGACAATCAGTCGCGCTGGGGAGTTGCTGCCGGCGCCGGCGTAGGCTGGTGGATCAGCGACCGTTTCGCGATCGAAGGCAACATCACCGACATCACCACCAGCTCGCCGTTCGACGAGGAGGACTTTCCGCCGCTCGCGCGCGTCGACATCAAACGCCCGCACAACGTGCACACCACGGTGGGGGTGCGATGGATGTTTTAGGCGGCCGCAGCGCGGGGGAAGTCTCAGAGTCTCAGAGTCTCAGCGTTTTTCCTTCAGGCGCTGCCTATGAGGCCGACCCTCTGAGACTCTGAGACTCAGCACTCGCGAAGAGCGAGTTCAGATCCCCCAAAAGCGCATCCAAAGAAAGCCCGTAGCTGACGGCAAGTTGCTCCAGCGTCTCCTCGTGCGCGAGGTTGCACGCGTTGCAGCCGCCGAGGTGATAGGCGGCGAAAACCCAGCGGGCTTTGGGGTGCATGGCCAGGGCGTCGGCCACGATGGTCCGGCTCTCGAACATCGGCCGTGAATTCTACCGATAGACAGCGGAAATCTTACATATAGCGGGGAAACGGGTTTCACGGTCGCGCAGACCTGAAGCCAGCAAATGGCAACCCTGCGGTTGGCACGATCGTCGTAGTTACTTAGCCGACGCGACAAAAAAGGGCCGCTGAACTCGCCCAGCTGAGTTCAGCGGGAGTGCATAGAGTTTGTGACTGGGCAACTCTGTCTACGAGTCAACGCTGTTACAGCAGCCGTCGACTCAACGCTTTGGCCCGGGCCCTTGCGGACTCGGTGAACGGCGGAAGGGCAAAAGGAATGCCAGACTTCTGCTGAAGGTAGCCTCAAGCCGGATTTAAATGATTAATAGAGAATGACTTCCTCGGCAGTGAAACCGGCACTTTTTTGCGGCGCCACCACATGTGTACTGACCCAACCTCGAAGAGGAGTCTTCCTTCACATAACCAGTTGGCACAGAACCTGAGAGGACGAAACACCGCGTATCTATTAGTGGATACGCACTGGGCCGCTGAGCTCAACCAGCTGAACTCGGCGGGGGTGCATAGAGTTGGTGTGCTGGGCAACCGCTTTGGAGGGCTACCGGCTGTTACAGCAGCCGGTAGCAACACGCCGTGGCCGATCTTCGCGCTCGTAGCAGTCGAGTAGTACGTTCTGTTTGCCAGTGGCTTCTAGACTTTCCCCATCTACTCCCGCCCGTTCTGAGGCTGATATGGTTGTTGGGAGGCGTTGCCTCGGACGCCGAGTATCTCCTTCGTGCGCTGGCGCTACTTGGAACGCCCACTTTGCCGAACGCAATCCTGGGCGCCTGCGTCGGCTTACTTATTGGTGCCTTGTTTTTGCTTGCGCAACAACATAAGGCATCCTCACCGCCATCGCGACGCATGACTCCGCGTCGCGTCGATCGTTCGCCACGCGGTCGGCGGAAATGCAACTGCCAGCAACCAGTGAAGAGGCGCGGCGCCACCAAAAAGCGATCAAAGTCGCGACGACACGGCCCCCGATATGTTGTCGATACACACGCACGGTCCTCGTCGCCGCACCGATAGAATGCAGCGAATGAAGGTGCGGCTCCTTTTTTTCGCGGTGTTGCGCGACATCGCCGGCAGTGACGAGCGCGAGCTTGCCGTCGACGAGGGGACGACCGCGCGCGAGGTGTGGGAATCGCTGCGGCGCTCATATGCGAAGCTCGCGGACTACACGCAGCCGCCGATGATCGCCATCAACGAAAGCTACGCGGCGCCCGACGCCGTCCTGCGCGACGGCGACGAGCTCGCGTTCATCCCTCCCGTGGCGGGTGGATGAGCTATCTCACCGAGGACCCCATCGATCCGCAACAACTCGTCGCCAGCGTCATGCGGCGCTCCGATGGAGCGTACGTCCTCTTCGAAGGCGTCGTGCGCGATCATCACGAAGGCAAATCCGTCGAATCGATCTTCTACGACGCCTATCGTCCGATGGCGGAGAAAGAGATCGACATCATCGTGCGTGACGTGCAATCGGAATTTCCCGACGCCGCACTCGCCGTCGTCCATCGTCTGGGCCACCTGGTCGTCGGTGATTCCTCGATCGCGATCGTCGCGTCCTCGCCGCATCGCGGTGAATCGTTCGCCGCGTGCCGGCTGATGATCGATCGCATCAAGCAGACGGTCCCGATCTGGAAGAAAGAACGCGGGCCGGACGGCGAGGAGTGGGTGGGATGGCAGAAGTGACGCCGCTGCCCGCCGCGAGCGTGATCGTCGTGCGCGATGCGCCGTTCGAGGTGCTGATGCTGCGGCGCCACGAGAAGAGTTCGTTCGTTCCGAATGCGTGGGTGTTTCCCGGCGGCATCGCCGAACGCACGGACGCAGAGCTCGGCGACGGGTCAGCGCTCGATGCGATGCGTGTTGCCGGTGTGCGCGAGACGTTCGAAGAGACCGGCATCTGGCTCGGCGCGCCGCTTGCCGATGCGGACCGCAAACGTCGCGAGCTGCTCGAAGGTACGCTCGCGTTTCGCGATGTCGTAAATGAAGCGCCGCTCGAGCTGGCGAAGCTCGTCTGGACCTCGCGCTGGATCACGCCGGTCGGGATTTCGAAACGCTTCGATACGTATTTTTTCCTCGCCGCCGTTTCACGCGCCGCGATTGCAACCGCGGAACAGAACGAAGTCGTCGACGTGACGTGGATCGATCCGCGGCAGGCGCTCGCGAGACACGCCGCGCGCGAGATGCAGATGGTCTTCCCGACACTCCGCAATCTCGAAGCGCTGCTCGGCTTCACGGACACCGCCACGCTGCTCGAATCGCGCAGAGACGCGGTCATCGAGCCCATCGAACCGGTGCTCATCAACGGAAAGCCGGCGCTGCGATGAACATCCGCGCGCTCCTCGCTCCAAATCCCGGCCCCTTCACGCTCACCGGCACGCAGACCTATCTCCTCGGCGACACGGCAGTGCTCGATCCCGGCCCGGCGATCGACTCGCACATCGAGGCCATCCGCGCGGCGATGCCGCACCTGCGCACGATCCTCATCACGCATCGTCACGGCGATCACGCGCCGGCGGCGGTGCCGCTGAAAGAAATGACGGGCGCCGAGATCATCGCGCCGCGTGACGTGCTCGATGACTCCGTCGTCGGCCGGCGCGTGAGCGGTGGCGAATCGCTGGACGTCGACGGCACGCGCGTCGCCGTCATCGCCACCCCCGGCCACACGAACGAGCATGTGTGCTACTTCACCGCCGACGGCGATCTCTTCACCGGCGACACGATCCTCGGCACCGGCACCACCGCCATCTTTCCGCCGGACGGCCACATGGGCGATTACCTCCGCTCCTTGCACACGCTGCGCGCGCTGCAGCCGAAGCGCATCCATCCCGCGCACGGTCCGATGCGCGAAGACGCCGTTGCTCTGATCGACGAATACATCGCTCATCGCCTCGAGCGCGAGCGCCAGGTGCTCGCCGCCGTCGCGTCAGGCGCGACGACCACGCAGCAGATGCGCGCGACGATCTATCCCGAGCTCGATGAGCGGCTGCATCGTGCGGCGGAGATTCAGATCACCGCGCACCTGATCAAGCTGGTCGAAGAAGGTCGAGTCGATCGACATCTCATCGCGTGATGTTGCCTATGTAGCCCTCGCCCCGCTTGCGGGGAGAGGGTGGCCGAAGGCCGGGTGAGGGGCGCCGCGTCCTGGACCCCGCATCCGCCTTCGGCACCTTCTCCCCTCGCGGAGCGGAGAAGCTACAAGTCGGTGCTCACCGCGGAATCACTCGCCGGATGAACGTCTTGTTCACATAAAACGTGTCTACGTCATCATCGATGCGCAGGAACTCTTCGCGCGTGTCGTTCAGCACATCGGAGAGCCGCGACTGCTCGCGCGGGCGATCGATCGGCACGATCCCTTCGATGCGTGAGCCATCGACGAGCTCGAGGATCGTCAGCTTCTCCACGACGGTCGTGTCGAACTCCATGGAATGCAGTTTCTCGTAACGCATCCAAAGCACCTGGTCGCGATTCACCATCTTCGGCACGCCGCCCGCAACCATGGGGAAGAAGCGGCGGGTGCCGTTGACATAGTCGGCGACGGTCTCCGGCCCATCGCGCCGTTCCGAGAACGGCGCGAGGTACAGGAAGTGCTCCTCGGGATCGAGACCGGCGACGGCAACCGTCACCGCCACCTCGATCATCGGCACCTGATAGCCCATGTGAAACCGCAGTTTAGAATCTGCGCGCCATGCGACACAAAGACTTCATCGAAATTCACGATTACACGGCGGACGAGGTGCGGGAGCTTTTCGAGCTCGCGCGCGACATGAAAGCCGCACCGGAGCGCTTCCGCAGAACGCTCGAGGGACAGACGCTGGCGATGATCTTCGAGAAGTCATCGACGCGCACGCGCGTGTCGTTCGAAGTGGGCATGTTCCAGATGGGCGGCCACGCGCTGTTTCTTTCGTCGCGCGACATTCAGCTCGGACGCGGCGAGCCGATCACCGACACCGCGAAGGTGCTCTCGCGCTACGTCGACGGAATCATGGCGCGCACGTTCGCGCACAAGACCGTCACCGATCTCGCCGAGCACGCCAGCGTGCCGGTGATCAACGGCCTCACCGATCTCTCGCATCCGTGTCAAGTCATGGCCGACTACTTCACGGCGTGGGAAAAGTTTGGCGGCGAGCTGAAAGGCCGCAAGCTCGCGTGGATCGGCGACGGCAACAACATGGCGCACTCGCTGATGTTCGGCGCGCCGAAGGTCGGGATGCACATCGCGGTCGCGACGCCGTCCGGGTACAAGCCCGACCCGAATGTCGTTGCGCTAGCCACGGCCGACGCGAGGGAAGCGGGAACGCAGCTCATCGTCACCGAGTCGATCGAGGAAGCGGTGCGTGACGCCGACATCATCGAGACCGATGTCTGGACGTCGATGGGTCAGGAAGAGGAGTCGGCCAAACGGTTGCGCGATTTCCAGGGATGGATCGTCGACGCCGCGATGATGGCCAAGGCAAAGAAAGAGGCCATCTTCCTGCACTGTCTGCCGGCGCATCGCGGCGAGGAAGTGTCGGCAGAGGTGATCGACGGGCCGCAGTCGGTGATCTATGACGAGGCGGAGAATCGTTTGCACGTGCAGAAAGCGATCATGGCGCTGCTCATGAAAAAGAATGGCTGATCTGCAGACCCGCCACACACGCGGCCTCCTCGTCGTCATCGGGCTGGCCGTGCTTTTCTTCACTCTGCTCGCGCTGATCGTGCTGCGCAGCGGCGACGGCGTGCGCGAGGAAGAGAAGAAAACAGAGACGTTGACTGTCCTGCCGCAGCGCATCCGCATTCGTCCCGAGCCGAATGCACGCGCGCCCGTCGTCGCCACCGCCACCACCGGCGAGCGCCTCACATTGCTCGAAGACCGCGGCGGCTGGGTGCGGGTGCAGAACGCGGACGGACTCTCCGGCTGGGCTGAGCGCGCGAATCTCGAGCGCACGTCGGAACAAGAGCGCCGGCTCACGCGGCATGCGGCGATCCGCAAGCTCCCGGCATTGCTCGGCGAAGTCACCGAGCGCGCGCAGCTTTACGCCGGCCCCGGCATTTTCTATCCACTCGTCGGCACGCTCAGCGCCGGCACCGACGTCACGGTCCACACGCGCGATCACGACTTTTACGCGGTGCAGCACGACAAAGGGATCGCGTACGTCGATGTCGACGCCGTCGACATCAGCTCATCGGGAACGCATCAGATGGAAGTGCCGTCCAGTACCACGATGCCGCCGGTCGCCGATACAGCCGCGACAGCGCCGCCTGTCGTCGAGCCGCCCGCGGCGACGGTGCCGGAGCCCGAGCCGATCGAGCGCACGACCGGCGTTTACAGCGCTGTTCCGCCCGGCGGCACGCAGCCGGAGGAGATCGATCGGGCCATTCCGCGCTACCCCGCCGCGGCGCGGCGCGCGAACGTGCAGGGGCCGGTCGTGATCCGCGGCATCGTCCGCCGCGACGGCACCATCGACAACCTCGAAATTCTGAAAGACCTCCCCTACGGCTTGGGCGATGAAGCCCGCCGCGCGGTCAGCCGCTGGCGCTTCCGCCCCGCGACGTATCGAGGCGAGCCGATCGATGTGTATTACACGGTGACGGTGAATTTCCGCCTGCAATGAGCGCGTTCTCACGCGTCCATGTCCCGCTTCGCTTTCCCTGACGCACCCGGCGACCTCATCGGCGCGCACATCTCGACCAAAGGTGGTCTGCCCACCGTGTTCGAGCGTGCGGCTGCGATCAATGCGTCTGCCGTGGCGTTGTTCGCGAAGAACTCGAATCAGTGGAAGGGAAAGATCCTCACCGACGACGACTGCGCGACATTCGCCGCGCAGCGCACCGTGCAGCCGCTGCTCACACACGCGTCGTATCTGATCAATCTCGCCACGACGAACGAGGAGTTCCATCGCAAGTCGATCGCCGCCATGACCGACGAGCTCGATCGCGCCGAACGCCTCGGCATCCACGCCGTCGTGCTGCATCCCGGCGCACACATGGGCGCGGGCTCCGACGCAGCCATCGATCGCATCGCGCGCTCACTCGACGCGGTACACGCGGCGATTCCGAATCATCGCGTGGTGACCCTGCTGGAAACGGCCGCCGGTCAGGGCTCGTGCGTCGGTTGCACGTTCGCAGAACTAGGACAGATGATCGCGCGCGTGGACGACAAGCGCCGCGTCGGCATCTGCTTCGATACGTGTCACGTCTTCGCCGCCGGATACGACCTGCGCACGCGCGATGGCTACGAGCGGACGATCGACGAGATGGAGCGCTTCGTCGGCCTCGACAACGTCGGCGCCTTTCACCTCAACGACTCCAAGAGGCCCCTCGGCTCCCGCGTCGATCGCCACCAGCACATCGGCGAGGGCGAGCTCGGTCTCGAGCCATTCCGCTTTCTGCTCAACGACCCGCGCTTCGCGCGCATCCCGAAAGTGATCGAGACGCCGAAGACGGTGGACACGCAGTCCGATCGCGAAAACTTGCGACGGCTACGTTCGCTGGTCGGGAAGCCGGAGTCGCAGAGTCGCAGAGTCTCAGAGTCTCAGAGGAAGACCGGGACCGTGCAGCCGACCCTCTGAGCCTCTGCGACTCTTTCCGCACCCGCGGAGTTCCGCTACAGTTCGCGCCCATGTCAGACCGCATCCCGCCCCCCACTTCCGGCACGCGCATCGGCTACGAGAACAACCGCATCGTCGTCCCCGATGATCCGATCATTCCGTACATCGAAGGCGACGGCACTGGTCCCGACATCTGGCGCGCCACGCGGTACGCCATCGACGGCGCGGTCGAGAAGGTGTACGGCGGCAAGCGGAAGATTCACTGGCACGAAGTGTTCGCGGGCGAGAAAGCGAACGAGCAGTTCGGCGAGTATCTGCCGCAGGAAACCCTCGATCATCTCGCGCACTATCGCGTCTCGATCAAAGGTCCGCTGTCGACGCCGGTCGGTGGCGGCATTCGTTCGCTGAACGTCACGCTGCGCCAGGTCCTCGATCTCTACGCGTGTGTGCGCCCGGTGCGCTACTTCGATGGCGTGCCTTCGCCAGTAAAAGCGCCGGAGAAGGTCGACATGATCATCTTTCGCGAGAACACGGAAGACGTTTACGCGGGCATCGAGTGGCCCGCGGGATCGGAGCTGTCGAATCAGGTCATCGGCTTCCTCAACTCGATGGAGCGTCGCACGACCTCGAAGATCCGCGAGAACTCCGCGATCGGCATCAAGCCCATCTCCGAGTTCGGCTCGAAGCGGCTGGTGCGCAAGGCTATCGAATACGCGATCGCGACGAAGCGCAGCTCGGTGACGCTCGTGCACAAGGGCAACATCATGAAGTTCACCGAAGGCGCGTTCAAAGACTGGGGATATCAGCTCGCGCGCGAAGAGTTCGGCGACGTCACGATTCCGGAGTCCGAGGTGTCAGGGAAGGCGCCGGAAGGAAGGATCGTCATCAAGGACCGCATCGCCGACTCGATGTTCCAGCAGGTGCTGTTGCGTCCCGAGGAGTATTCCGTGATCGCCACGACGAACCTGAATGGCGATTACATCTCCGACGCCCTCGCCGCGCAGGTCGGCGGTCTCGGCATCGCGCCGGGCTCGAATGAATCCGACGAAGTCGCGATCTTCGAAGCCACGCACGGCACCGCGCCGAAGTACGCGGGGCAGGACGTGATCAATCCCGGCTCACTGATCCTCAGCGGCGTGATGATGCTGCGCCACATGCAGTGGTGGGAAGCCGCCGACGGCATCGAGCGCGGGATGGCGAAGACGATTCAGCAGAAGCGCGTGACGTACGACCTCGAGCGTCAGATGACCGGCGCGATGAAGGTGAAGACGAGCGAGTTCGCGAAGTACATCGTGGACAACATCTAACCTCTGTGTCTCTGTGGTGAATCGATTTTCACCGCGGAGGTCACAGAGGACACGGCGGTTCTTACAACGGCTTCACCCGAATCCCGCCGCCCGACGTCCGCAGCACCAGCTTCGGTCCGCCGTTGCCGATGCGACCCTGCAGCGAGTCGTCGTCCTTCAGTCCCTGCACGAGCAGTGGGATGTCCGACCGCACGCCGCCGCCGCTCGCGCGCGCATCGAGCTCGAAGTTCAGGCCGCTGGCGACGCTCACCGAGACGCTGCCACCCGAGGTCGACAACTTCGAGTCGCCCGCCGGCTGTCGCGAGAGGCGCGCGGTGATCGAGCCGCCCGAGGTCGAGGCGTCGACGCTGCCCATCGCGTCGTCGATGCGGATGCCGCCGCCCGAAGTCCGCGCGAGAACCTTGCCGCCGACGCGTGCCAGTGAGATCGAGCCACCGGAAGTCTTCGCTTCGACCTCGCCTGTCGTATCGCCGATCTCGACCGAGCCGCCGGACGTGTGCGCGAGAATGTCCCCGTTGCCGCCACCGATGCGGATCCCGCCGCCGGAAGTCTTCAGCGTGGCATTGCCGAGGAGACGGCCGGTTTTGATGCCGCCGCCGGAGGTCCGCGCGTCCAGCGTGCCGCCGATGTCATCCGTCTCGATGCTGCCGCCGGACGTCTTGACTTCGACGTTGTACGTCTTCGGGATGCGCACGTTCCACTGCACCTCGTAGTCTTCATCCGACCAGCGAATCCAATTCGACCAGCCGTGGTTGTCGCCGTCGCGATCTCCCTCGACGATCACGTCGTTCCCGTCCTGCCGGAATTCGATCTTGTGCTCGCGCATCCGTTCCTCGCCACGGCGGCCATCCGCCTTGCGGATGACCTCGACGGCCACTCCGTCGCCGCCCGTGACGATGCGGACGTCGCCGTACGCACTGTCGAGGCGAAGCGTCCCTCCATCCGCCACGTTGAAGCCCTTCTTGATCGTATCCTCGGCGGCCATTGCGGCGCCGGCGATGAACAGTACGGTGGCGAGAGCGAGCGTGGCTGCGAGGTGTCGGCGCATGCCCGTTCATACGCACCGTTTGCGCAAAAGTTTGCAGTACACTCCGCGCGGTCATGACGATCGACGAAGCCCGCTTCAAAGAGGCCATGTCGCACTTCGCCAGCGGCGTCACGGTGGTGACGACCGAGCATGACGGAATGCCCTACGGGATGACCGTAGCGTCGTTCGCGTCGCTGTCGCTGCGGCCGCCGCTGGTGCTGGTCTGCATCGAGAAATCGGTGAAGACGCATGAGGCCATTCGCGCCGCGGGAGTATTCGGCGTGAGCATCCTCGCGCGGACGCAGGCGGACGTGTCCGGCAAGTTCGCGTCGAAGGCGGACGACAAGTTCGCGGGCGTGACGGTGCGGCAGGGCGCGAACGGCGTTCCGCTCATCGACGGCGCGATCTGCACGCTGGAGTGCCGCGTGCACGAGCAGCTCCCCGGTGGCGACCATTCGATCTTCATCGGCGAAGTCCTTGACGCGCAGACGAGCGACGGCCAGCCGCTCGTTTACTACCGCAGCGCGTATCGGGAAATCACATAGAACAGGGAGCCCCAGTGCGCGAAATGAGTGAAGCGCTCAGCGCGACGTTCCGTCGCGTGTTGAGGCTGGAGAATCGCCGCGCGGCGATCCGTCCCGGCCGCATCGAACGCATCCACGGATTCGAATCCAGGATCCTCGGCAACACGCGTGAGGTCACGGTGTACCTGCCCGCCGGATACGACGATCGCGACGATCGCCGCTATCCAGTGCTCTACATGCAGGACGGACAGAACCTCTTCGACGCCGAGCGCGCGTACATCCCGGGACAGCATTGGAAACTGAAAGAAGCCGCGGATACCGCGATCGGTGAGCGCACCGCGACGCCGATGATCATCGTCGGCGTCGATCACGCCGGTACGGGACGTCTCGACGAATACACGCCGGTCAAAGATGAGAAACACAACGGCGGCGGCCGCGCGGATGAGTACGTGCGCATGCTCATCGAGGAGCTCAAGCCCGTCATCGACGAGCGCTATCGCACGCTTCCCGATGCCGCCAACACCGGTATCGCGGGATCGTCCCTCGGCGGACTGTTGTCTCTGCACGCGGTGCTGACGCGGCGGGACGTGTTTGGCCGCGCCGCCGTGATGTCGCCGTCCGTGTGGTGGGGACAACGCGCGATTCTCGACACGGTGAAGGCGTACGACGGACCACCTCCGCGCTTATGGGCAGACACCGGCGGACGCGAGGGACTGGAGGCGCTGCAGAATGCGCGCGCGTTGCGCGACCTGATTGCGTCGAAGGGATGGGGCGAGGAATCGCTGCGCTACTACGAAGACCGCCGCGCCGATCACAGCGAGCGTGCGTGGGAGCGGCGCGTGCGCACGGTGCTGGAGTTTTTGTTCCCTCCGGCGTAGTTTCGGATTCGTGCTCGTCGACAAGCTCGGACGTCCGATTCACGACCTGCGCATCTCGGTCACCGATCGCTGCAACTTCCGCTGCACGTACTGCATGCCGAAGGAGGTCTTCGGCCGCGACTTCGCGTTCCTCGAGCGCGATGAGCTGCTGACCTTCGAGGAGATCGCGCGCCTCGCGAAACACTTCGCGGCGATCGGTGTGCGCAAGGTGCGGCTGACCGGCGGGGAGCCGCTCTTGCGCCGCGATCTGGAACGCCTCGTTGCGCAACTCGCGGGGATCGGCGGGATCGACGACATCGCGCTCACGACGAACGGCTCGCTGCTGACGCGCGACAAGGCGATCTCGCTGAAGTCCGCCGGATTGCGTCGCGTGACGATCAGCTTGGACTCTCTCGATGACGCCACGTTCCGCGCGATGAACGACGTCGGCTTCCCGGTCGCGCGCGTGCTCGAGGCGATCGACGTCGCGGCGGACGCGGGACTGACGCCGGTGAAAATCGACGTGGTCGTGAAGCGCGGGATGAACGACCGCGACGTGCCCGCCATCGCGCGCCGCTTCCGCGGCACCGGCCACATCGTGCGCTTCATCGAGTACATGGATGTGGGGAACTCCAACGGCTGGCGCATCGACGACGTCGTGAGCGGCCGCGAGATCCTGGGGTCGCTGCAAACGATCGCGCCGCTTGTTTCTGCTGACGCGCATTACTTCGGCGAAGTCGCCGAACGCTGGCAATGGGCGGACGGAGCGGGCGAGATCGGCATCATCACGTCGGTAACGCAACCGTTTTGCGGCACGTGCACGCGCGCGCGTCTCGCGGCGAACGGCGAGCTCTATCTCTGTCTCTTCGCCGGCTGCGGCCACGACCTCCGTTCGCTGCTGCGCGGTGGAGCGAGCGACGCCGAGGTCGCGGAAGTGCTCGCGAACATCTGGCGCAGCCGCACGGATCGCTATTCGGACGAGCGCGCCGCCGCTACACCGGGTCTGCGCAAAGTGGAGATGTCGCACATCGGGGGGTAAGTCAGGGTAGGGATTCGCCGGTTGCAGGCCCACCCCGAATAAGGAAGGGCCTCGACCGCGTGCTTCGTGCGTTCAACGTCGACTAGATGGCAGTGGAGCACCGTGGTGTGGTCGATCGTGATCGCCTTGGCCGCGACTCGGATGCGGGCAGCCGAGGTTCGGTGCAGTGACCGCGACACGCCGCGGCAGTGCGCGCGGCTTCTGCTGAAGGAATGGATGGCGGTGATCGAGGCGGATCTCGCGACGGCCAACCACGGAGTGGGCAGCGTGTCCTCGCCTGCGCGTTCGTCGTCGAAGGACTTTCTCAGCGTCGCTTCGGCACATCACGACAGTGACCAAACGCTGGCATTGACCTACACGATGCGGGTCGCGCGCCAGCAGGTGCAAGCCGAGGCTGTCCTCGACGAGTCGAAGCTCCGCGCAACGCTCTCGTTCAATCCCGCCACGCGCCGATTGGGCCGCAGCATCGCGCCGCATGTGCGACTCTTCGAGTCGATGTTGCTCGCGGTGATCACACCCGCGTACGGCGAGGACTTTGGCGGCATCGCGTGGACGAGCTTCGACAAACCGTTCGACGCGATCGTTGATGATCGCGAATCGCGCGCCGAGGTCATTCGCGGGTTCGAGATGACGGCGAGGAGCGATTTTCCGCCTGCCGCCGCAAAGCTCGTCGCGGACTTCACGACACTGCTCGGCAATCAGCCGCAGCTCTATGCCTCCGTTCTTGCGGGTGATGAGAAGACGCGGGCCATGCTCACGTGGGAGCTCGGCCCGCGGAATCTGAACTCCTTCCGCGCGGCGGAAGGCCGGTCGTGCGAGGAAGGAGCGGATTGCGCGGACGCGCTCGAGCGATACATCACGCGAACCGCCGCGGCGAAGCAGGGCCGCTTGTCGTTCTCCGTTGCATCCGAGTCGGCGAAATTCGCCTACGCCGCCGCGTACGGTCGCACGTTCGCATCTCCGCTGAACGAACGTGACGGGAGGCTCGATCTCACCTGGACGTACGACGAAACGAGATCAGCGCAAACCACGGTCGCGGCGACTTACACGCAGAAACTCTCCCGCCGCATCCGGTTGCCGCTCTCGCTGGTCTGGTCGGAACACTCCGAGTCGGTCCCGGGAGCGTGCACGACACCGTTGGTCTCACCGTCGGTCGAGATCTGCGATCCTCCGGTGACGACTACCTCGCGCGATTTCACCGTCCAGATCGGCCTCACCTACACCATCCCGCCGCGTGTCCGCGAACGTGTCCGCACGCACTCGCGTTATTGCTGCGGGTAGGGAATGCCGCCGCCAGCACTCTCCTCAAAAGAGGGAGAGTCCGATGTCGAGTGCAAAGAGTTACCGGACCGCAATGTTCCTGCTCATGTTCCTGACCGCGTGCGCCGCACACGCGCAGTCGTACATCTATGTTGCGAACGCGGGCGAGGACACGCTTTCGAAGATCGACATCGACCAGAACAAGGAAGTGGCCCGCTATCGGACCTGGTTCGGACCGGGCAGTCCGCATCACTTCACACGTGATCCGGCGAAGGTCGACATGGCGCGCAGTGGACCAGCGCCCTCACGAGTGGTCGTCGATTCGAGCGGCAACGTGTACGTCCTCAATCGCTTCTTCTCCAGCCATCGCCCGGTGTTGCTCAAGATCCTCCCTTCAGGCGGCACGAATACTTCGACCGGTCCCAATCCGCTCGACATGATCGATGCCGGCTCTGCCCCGAATGACACGATCGACAAAGCGAAGTACGACCTCACCGACACGACCGAGGTCAAGGACCAGAGGATCGCCTGGGCGATCGAAGTAGGCGTCGATAGCGACAAGGGACGGCAGGGCCGTTCGCTCTGTCTCGACCTGTCAGGAAACATCTGGGTGGGCATCCACCTGACGAACAAGTACTACAGGTTCACTCCGGACGGCGTGCAGATCGGCCAGCCGATCGACACCGGCCAGCACAATCCCTACGGCTGCGTGGTCGATTCCGAGGGAATCCTGTTCAGCGCATCGAACGGCAACCACGCGGCGATGATCGACACCAAGGCTCCCACTCCGACCGCAACTGTGCTGGATCACTCGAAGCTCGGGCTCGACTACGGGATCTCGCTCATGAACCGCTGTGGCATGGAGAGCGAGGTCTTTTTCTCTCACCGGGGAAATCTTCCGGGTGGAGTCGGAGGAAACACGTACTTCACGTATTCGAAGTCGAAAGGATTCCTCGCGTCGAATCTTCCGGCCTCTCAGAGTTTCGGGTCGTACGCCATCGCCATCGATCTTGACGGCAACATCCTGGCCGGAGACTCACAGGGGAGAGTCGTCAAGTGGAATGGGCTGACGAAGGCGCTGATCTGGGACACGAACGCCAAAAACTCGACGGTCGCCACGAAGGACATGCACGGACTGATCGTCGATGCCCACAACGATGTCTGGGCCGTTCACCTGTTGGCTCCCTCCGATCAGTCGAAGCCGGGCAAAGTCGTCAAATACGACGGCGCGACCGGCGATTACATGGCCGAAGTCACCGTCGGCCTCGCGCCGTACACGTACTCCAATCCGCCTCCGCCGAATTGTCCGTGCGCGCGCATCGATCCGACGCGGATCGAATGTCAGGGCATGAACGGCGGCGTCGGTACGTATTCGTGGAGTTTCACTTTTACGAATCTCAGTCCGTTTCCCGCCGCCGCCAACCTGCTCGATGTGACTTCCCCCGATCCCGACGTGACGATCCTCTCGCCGAAACCGTCGACGTCGATCCCGCTGACGCCTGCCGTTCCCGTCCAGGGCCAGAAAACGGTCTCCGGCACGTTCGAGGTGAAGAATGCGGAGCCGGGCGAACGGGTCTGCCTGAACATGCGCCTCATGGGCGGCGAGAACCGAGGGACATGGTGCTGTCCGGAGCAGCAGGTCTGCTTCACGCTTCCCGAATGCAGAGAATGCGCGGACGTGAAGAGCGAATGGAAGTGCGACATCCTCACCGGCAAGCCGTATCTCGAATTGACGATCACCAACAACGGCCCGAGCGACGCACAGAGCGTTCAGATCTTCTCGACCACGCCGGGCGTGACGGTGAGTCCGCTCACCACCACCAAGCCGCTGCCAGTCGGAAAGCCCGTGTCGGTGAACCTCGATGTCACCGGCGTGTCCGCCGGACAGACCATCAATCTCACGGTGAACATCCACGGTCCAACCGATCCGAAGACAGGTGTCTACTCGTGGTGCTGCACGTCATCGGAGCGCGTCGTCCATCCGACGCAGAAGATCTGTAACGTCGTACACGACCCGACGAAGGAGGATCCGAAGCACAACTAGTGTTCCGTTTGCGCATTGGATGCAATGTAGTTGCGGTTCCGACGGTCTGATCGCGCGACACAGCAAGCAGGCGCGACACACCGAGCAGGCCGTTGGGGCCGCAGCCCTTCGGGCGGGTGGACGTTGCGCCGCGATCTCTGCGTTGCTCGCGACATTTCGCGGACGGAACACTAGCCGCTGCGCGTGGAAATGTCGCACCTCGGCGGCTAGTTCGCGGCGTGAAGCGCGATCGGCAGTACCTTGGCGAAGTGACCGAAGTCCTCGTCTGTCGTAAAGATCGAGAAACCGTGACGGGCCGCGATCACACAGATCAAAAAGTCGATGTTCGAACCGTGGATACCTTTCTCCCGGCATCGATTGAAAAACGCCGCTGCCTCTTCATGATCGTCCGTCGTCACTGCAGTATCCGAAAACGCACGCAGATGATCGCGCAGCCGTTCGAAGTGCGCGCGCTCCCTGATGCCGGAAAGCAATTCCTGGCGAATCGGTCCGATGATCGCCACGCGACCGTCTTCTACCAGAACGGCGAGACTGGACGAGACAGGGTCGTTCGGAGCCTGATTCCTGCGGCGAAGAGCAACGGACCAGACCGACGTATCAACGAGCACTTTCACGATCTGCGGCGCTGCTTTTTGTAGTTGTACTTCGGATCGAATTGCACCGTTCCGAAGAGCTCGAGGATTCGCGCCTGCTTGCGTCGCTGGATGTACTCCTCCAACGCTTCGGTCACGGTGGCTTTCTTGGTTCTATGGCCACCGATCCGTTGTGCCTCATTCTCGCACGCTGGTTCCGCCGTTGCGGCTATCGCGGGCTCGAACGTTTGCTCATCATCCCTCCGCCCCGCCCGGATCTTCGTTCCCGCCGTTGTACTTTTCGTTCGCGCTCGCGGGCACCGTGGTCAGGTTCACCGCGTTTTTCGTCTTCAGCGTCACCATCGGGCCGTACGGTTGCAGGCGGCCGGACCATGTGCGCTCGCGCATCGCGCGGCCTTCTTTGATCTCCTGGATCTGGCTCTTCTTCATGGGTCCTCCGTTGGTTGCGACAGTCGCGCCATTCCTTCGACGAACAGGTTCTTGCCACCCTGCGACGGGTGGCGCACTTTGGTGTGAGCGATGTCCATGCGCTGCAGCGAAAGCGACGCGTGATTGCCGATCGCCACGATCTGCCGGAACGCGAACAGACCAAGCAGCCGCGAGATGAAGCGCTCGCCGATCAGCAACTCGTTTGCAGACGGCGCGCGATTCGACTCGAACTTGCCCGGCCCGAACGGATGAAACGGAAACGCGTTCCACAGCAACGGCAGCGGCTGTACGGCGCGGATGGTCGCCCACACCATCGTTGCACTCGCTTCCGTCGACAGCTTCGGTCCCGGCGTCGCTTTGCGATAGCCGCGATCGGCGCCGAGGATGCGGCCGCTGCGCGTGTCGACGCCGGCGAGCATGATCGTCTCGCTGACGAACGCGATCCCGGTCAGACGTCCGCCGCGGTAACTCACCGCCTCGCCGATCAGCAACATGCGCGGCGCGATCGCCGCCATCTCTTCGAGATACAGACGAAGGTTGCGCCGCCGCGTTGCGTTGCCCTGCAGATCGCCGGTCGTGTGCGAGAACTGGTTCGTCGCGCGATCGGAGAGTTCGATGTCTCCCAGCTCGCTGACGAGTCGGTCGAAGCGCCGCGTCACCCGCTCACTTTCGCACGGCTCGGCGCCGCGGCGACAGTGGCCGCGCGTCGGTGATGCGATAGAGGATGCCGTTTCCGTAGTCGCCGACGTACACCTCTCCGTTCGCGTCTTCGCCGAACGTGCTGATGTTGAACGGTGCGTCGAGGAGATCGCGGACGGTGACGGTGCCGTTCGCGTTGCGCGTGCCGCCCCAGATCCTGCCACTGCAGAAGTCGCCGTACAGATACGTTCCGTTCAGACGCGGATAACGCGAGCCGCGATACACGTAACCGCCGGTGACGGAGCAGCCGACGTTGTGGTTGTACTCGATGACCGGCAGCACGAGGTTGCCCGTGTTGCAGTTCGTCGAAGGATTGAAGCAGTGCGTCCCTTCCATGCGCCGCCACCCGTAGTTCTCGCCGCCGATGCTGGTCGCCGGTTGAAAGTTGATCTCTTCCCATTGCCCCTGACCGACGTCCGCGGTCCACAGGTCGCCCGTGAAGCGGTCGAATGAGAAACGCCACGGGTTACGCAGTCCGAGGGACCAGATCTCCGGCCGTGCGCCTGTTTGTCCGACGAATGGATTCGACGGCGGGATCGCGTACGGCGACCCGCTGTTCACGTCGATGCGCAGCATCTTGCCGAGCAGGTCGCCGAGGTTCTGGGCGCGATTGTCGGGATCGCCGCCGGAGCCGCCGTCGCCCATGCCGATGTAGAGATACCCGTCCTTTCCGAATTGCAGTTGCCCGCCGTTGTGATTCGCGAACGGCTGATTGATGGTCAGGATCGGCACGGCCGACGAAGCATTGGCTCGATTCGGATTCTGCGGCGAGACGCTGTAGCGCGCGATGACGGTGTGGCCGGCCAGGTTCGTGTAGTTGACGTAGAACAGTCCGTTCGCCGCGTAGTCGGGATGAAACGCGATGCTGAGCAGGCCCTGCTCTCCATTGCTCGTGACGAGATGGCGCACGTCGAGAAAAGGATCGGGCAGCAGGCGCGTGCCGTCGTAGATCCGGACCAGCCCGAACTGTTGCGTGATGAACAGGCGGTTGTCGTGCGCGTGTGTGATCGAGACGAGATTGTCGAGACCATCCGTGACGGGCTGGAGCGCAACAGTGGGTTCGGCCTGAGTAACGACCGCCGCGAGGACGAGGGCAAGGACGTTCATGCCGACAACGCCATGCAAGGATCGTGTAGGAGACGATCCGTTTTCGGTTCGTTTGCTCGTTTGCTACAGCTGCCGGGCGGCTTCTGGAGCGACGGGCTCTTAGCCCGTCGGGGTGGACGAGAAACGTTGGGCTGCGAGCCCGTCGCTCCACTTATCCCGCCGGAGAAGACGCGTAGAATCGAGCGATGCGCCAGTTGTTGTCGATCGTTCTGCTCATCGCCGTCGCCATTCCGCTTTCCGCCACCGAGCCAAACCCGTCCGCTCGGCAGCGCGAGCTGATCGAGCAGCTTCTCGATTCCACCGGCCAGGGCAAACAGGGGAACGCGATGATGGACTCGATGTTCGCGCTCATCGAGAAACAGTTCCTCGACGAGGCCGCGGCGAACGGCGACGACTCGGCCGCGGTCGAGGAGGGGAAGGAGATGTTCGCGCTGTTCCGCGAGCGCATCGCGAAGATCGACGTCGCCGGTCTGATGCGCGAGGCAACCATACGCATCTACGCGAAGTACTTCACCGAGTCCGAACTGGTCGATCTCACCGCGTTCTACCAGACGCCCACCGGAAAAAAATCGATCGCGGTCATGCCCGACCTGGTCCGCGAAGGAATGGAAGCCGGCGTCCAGTACGTCGCCCCAAAGATCGACGAGGTCATGACGGAAGTGCGCGAGGTTCAGGAGAAGAAACGGCCGTGGCGCCGCACGATGTCCGACATCCGCACGGTCTCGACCGCGATCGAGGCATATGCGATGGACAACGAAAACCGCTATCCCATCGGCGACTACGCATCGCTGAAGGAAGTGCTTGCGCCGGCATATGTGGCCGAGTTTCCCGAGAAGGACATCTGGGGCAACGCATATGCGTACGCGGCGTCGCCGGATGGCGCGGCGTATCGTCTCGTGAGCGCCGGCGCCGACGGCAACTTCGAGTGGGACAGCCGCCGCATCGCCGCGAAGAAAGACGGAGCCGAAGACGAAGAGGCGGAGATCCGGTATCGCGAGCGCCTCGAGGACGACGTCGTTTTCGAGAGCGGCCATTTCCTGCAGCTCCCGATTCAGGCGAGACCGAAGAACGATCAGTGATCGCGCCGATGCCGCGCGCCTTCGACGAACATCCCGCACGCACCACCTCCCTCGGCGAACTGCCGATCTGGCGCGCATTGCCGGTGCGCGGTCGGCGGCTGATCGGGCCGTGGTGTTTTCTGGATCGATACGGGCCGCTCTCATTCACGGGCGACAAACCGATGGATGTCGCGCCGCATCCGCACATCGGCTTGCAGACGGTCTCGTGGCTGCTCGATGGCGAAGTCGTGCATCACGACAGCATCGGCGGCGAAGGGCTCGTGCGTCCCGGCGGCGTGAACCTGATGACGTCCGGCAGCGGCATCGCACACGCGGAGGAAACGCCGCGGCGCAACAACGGACGCTTGAACGGACTGCAGTTATGGATCGCGCTGCCCGATGCCTATCGCAACATCGGACCATCGTTTCAGCACGTGCCGGAAGTGCCGCGCATCGAGCTTCGCGGCGGCGTCGTGCAGATGATCATCGAGCACGGCTACTCGGACATCGTCGGTATCGACGCTACGGTACATCGCGGCGAGACGCTGACGCTCGAAGCGCGCGCGAATCGCGAACATGGACTGTTCGTGATGGAAGGCGAAGTCGAATTCGAAGGACAGCCGCTCGCACGCAACACGATGTGTTACGTCGGCACCGACCGCGCGGAGCTGGCGTTGCGCAGCACGAGTGGCGCGCGCGTGCTGATCATCGGCGGCGAGCCGTTTGCCGAGCCGGTGCTGATGTGGTGGAACTTCGTGGCGCGCACTCCCGAGGAGATCGCGGAGGCGCGGCGGGAGTGGGAGGAGGGAAGCGAGCGGTTCGGCGCCGTGCCGTACGACGGCCCGCGGTTGCACGCGCCATCGCTGGCGCGGCTGGCGCCGCCGAATCCGGCGAGCTGAATATGGAGTGCGGCAGCTCCGCTGCCGCACTCCATAGGAGTTACTGCGGTTTGGCGAAGATCGCGTCGTCGATCGGCACTCCCAGCTCGACGGATTTGTACTCGCGCGTCGAGCCCGACCATGGATCGACGAGTGAAAAGCGCGTCCGGTACGGGAAGCGTGTGCCGCCGGCGTCGCGGTAATCCTCGTAATCGGTCTGCTGCGCATATCGCCCGATCGCGGTCGGCGTGACCAGCACGCTGCGTAGCAGCAGGCCCGATTCGGCGTCGAAGTAGAACTTCTTCCAGCCGCTGCTGACGACCCACACGTCGCGATCGCCGATCTTGTCCTTGCCGGTGGTGCGCGCGTCCGCACCGATCTCGGACGGCAGCACGGGCGCGAACGCGTCGGCGACCGCGCGGAACTCCTGCTGTCCGCGCGGAGGCATCACCTCGATGCCTTCGTGATCGCGCCACCAGTAGGTCGTGCCGTCGAAGGTCTGCGTGAGCGCGCCTTTCGGGAGGTGCGTGATCTGCCGGACCCTCGCGCCCTTCGCATGCACTTCGATCGGCACCGTCATCGGGCCTCGCGTGACGTCGCCTTTCAGTGTTCGTGACGAGAGTCGAGTCGCATCGCCGAGCGCCTTCCCATATTTCTCGACGAGCGTGCGCGCCTCGGGCAGTTGCAGGTCTTTGCGTTGCGGCGTGGGAAACGGCGGCGGGATCTGCGGAAGCGTCGCCAGCGACACCGGCCGTACCGCGCCGCGATGACACGTGAAGCACGAGATCTCCGCGCGGCCTTCGAACGCGGTGCGATTCACATCCATCACCATCTTGATCATGTCGCGAGCGCGCTGCTTCGCCGGCTTCGCGTCGCTGGCGAAATCCCACTCCTTGTCGATGACGTGGCAGTGATCGCAGTGGGTGCCGAGGGAGGCGCGCATCATGTTCATGGTGCGTTGGAGCTCGAGGTCGGTGAGGCCGGTGAGCAGCTTCACGTTCTTCTGCTCGGCGCGTGCGGTGAATGCGATGACGATCAGGAGCAGTACGGTTCGGCGCATGCTCGCAACGTAACGAAGCGAGTGAACCCGCGGGCCGGGAACGCGTCAGCGCAATGTCAGGAACCGGTCAGGAGCGTTGCTCGCCGCGCCGCAATGCCCGATGCTGCGCGACATGCCGCGATTCATGACTCGCGACGGCGCGCGGATGTCGATCGTGATCGGCCTGCTCGTGGCCACGCTCGTGGTTACGGCGTGGATGTCGATGCGCGCGCAGTATGCGGCGCGCGCGCATCGCATGGCGGCGGAGAAGGTGGTGCGCGACTGGACACGCGTCGCCGCCGACGAGCTGGTGCGGCGCGCGGAGAATCAGGCCAGCTACTACGGCATCTATCGCGTACTGGAAGCGATCAGGAGCGCGCCCGTGCTGCCGAGTGCCGCGGAGCTCTTGTCCGCCGCGAAAACGCCGCTGGAGCAGCGCAACGTGCGCCTCGTGCGCGAGACGTTTCGTTACGAGCAGGGGCAGCCGTTCGCGAATCGCGAGCTCGGTGCGCAGCTCGCTAAGATCCTCGCCGATCCGCCTTTGCCGGAAGAACAGGAGCCGTTGTGGATCGGCGAACACGTTTACGTGTACAGCCTGCCCACCAAGGACCAGCGCATCAGTGGCTTCCGAGTGAACCGCGCCGCTCTCGGCCCATTCTTCGGGCTCGCGCTGACGATGCGGCCATTGTTTCCACCATCACTCGCGGATGGACGCATTACGAATGACGCGATCGCGGCGCGTGTTTGGAACGAGGATCGAGGGGCTGAGAGTCCGTCGCTCCAGATGGTGTTCGCTACGAAATCGCCGATCGATCCGCGACTGGCCGTGCAGCATCGCGCCGAATCGGGACTGCTGCGCGGGATCGTCGTCGAGACGGCACTGACGCCCGAGGCGGCGGAGCTGATCGTCGCGGGCAGCATGACGCGGCAATCGCCTGTCTATCTCGTATCACTGACGGTCAGCGTGGTGCTGCTGATCGCGGCGATGCTGCAGATCGGCCGCGAACGCGCGCTCGCACGGATGCGCTCCGACTTCGTGGCCGGCGTCTCGCACGAGTTGCGCACGCCGCTCACGCAGATCCGCATGTTCGTCGAGACGTTGCGCCTCGACCGCATCCGCTCTGACGAGGAGCGGCAACGCTCGCTGGCGATCATCGATCAGGAGGCCCGGCGGCTCACGCAGCTCGTGGAGAACGTGCTGCAGTTCTCGCGCGGCGAACGCGGGGTGTTGCGCATCGCGCCGACACCTGCGGACGTGGGGGCGATCGTGATGAATGCGATGGCCGGCTTCATGTCACCTGCGAACATCGAGACCAATATCGCGTCGCCGGCGTTTGCGAATGTCGACGAAGATGCCGTTCGCCAGATCGTGCTGAACCTGCTCGACAACGCGGTGAAGTACGGGCCGGATGCACAGACGATCCGCGTGGAGGTCGCGCGCGCCGGCGATGCGATCCGCATCGCCGTCGACGATGAAGGTCCGGGCATTCCGCCGCGGCAGCGCGAGCGCATCTGGCGGCGTTATGTGCGTCTGGAGCGCGAACGCACGCGCGCCATTGCCGGCGCAGGCATCGGTCTCGCGGTCGTGCGCGAGCTCGCCGCGCTGCACGGCGGACGCGCGTGGTGCGAAGACGGATCGCGCGGCGCGCGCTTTGTCGTGGAGCTGCCCGCATGAAGCGCGTGCTCGTCGTCGAGGACAACCGCGATCTCGCCTACGGTCTGCGCAACAACCTCGAGATCGAGGGCTACGCCGTGGACGTCGCATCGCATGGCGCCGTCGGGCTCGATCGCGCGATCAACACGCGCCCCGACCTGGTCGTGCTCGACCTGATGCTGCCCGGCATGGACGGCTTCCGCATCCTGCGCGCGATTCGAGAAGCCGATCTGACGATGCCGGTGCTGGTGCTCACCGCGCGCGGCGAGGAGAGCGACAAGGTGCGTTGCCTCAAGCTCGGCGCGGACGATTACCTGACTAAGCCGTTCGGCGTGCTCGAGTTGCTCGCGCGCGTCGAAGCATTGCTGCGCCGCGCGAACGGGAAGACGATCGTCACCGCGGCGCGCGAGCGGTTCGGCGACATCGAGCTCGATCGCGCGTCGCACGCGGTGACGCTGGACGGCGCGCCGGTAGAGCTCGCGCCGAAGGAGTACGACCTGCTCGTCGCGCTCGCGGATCGCCGCGGCGCCGTCGTCACGCGCCTCGAGCTCATGCGGCAGGTCTGGGGCTATTCGGACGCCGTGATCACGCGCACGATCGACACGCACATCGGCGAGCTGCGGCGGAAGCTCGAGCGCGATCCCGCGCATCCGCGCCACATCCTGACCGTGCGCAAGGTCGGCTATCGACTGGAGCCACGATGAAAATTGTGCTCACGATGCCATCCAGCGCGAGCCCGGCCACCCCGAGGAACTCGGAGGAACCGAAGAACCGGCCTTTCAAATCTCCCGCAACGCCTTCGTAATCGGCAGCCGCGCCGCGCTGATCGCCGGCAATAACCCGCCGATCACTCCTGCCACGATGGCCAGCGCGATCGCAAAACCGGCCACCTCCGGCGAGATGCTGAAATTGAACGCGACCTCCGAAAATGTCAGGAAATTCGCTGTACCCGTGGCGATGCCATTGACGGGCAACGCGAGGAGCACGCCAGCCACGCCGGCGATGCCGCTGACGACGATCGCTTCAATCACGACGGACAACAGGACGTCCCGCCGTTTGAAGCCGAGCGCGCGCATCGTAGCGAGCTCCCGTTTGCGCGAGGCCACGGCGGAGAACATCGTGTTCATGGCGCCGAGCGTGGCGCCGAGGACCATGAAGAAAGTGACGATGGTGACGAGCACGCGCAGGCCGAGCAGACCCTGCGTCTGATCCTCGTAATATTTGTACTCCGTCTTGGTGAGCAGTTTCAGCCGATTGTCGGTCGAGACCGCATCTGCGATCGAGCGAAACGCTGTCGCGTCGACAGGCTTCAGTAATACCGATGAATACTGCGGACGATTCTGCGCCAGGCTGAGTTGCTCGACGTCGGTCCACATTTCGGAATCGAAGCTCGTGCCATCCGCGTCGAACACGCCGACGACCGTCCACGTCTGCGTGCCGAACTTGAACGATTCGCCGACGCCGGTATTGAGAAAACGCTTCTGCATCCGCCGCGACACGATCACTTCATTGAGGCCCGGGCGGAACATCCGCCCGTCCACGATGCCGATGTAAGGCCGCAGCTCGAATGCCTCCGGCGTCACTCCGCGAACGTTGATGTTGGAGCCGGTGGGATTGTCGCGGCGCGGGAGCTTGAAGATGATCACCAGCTCGGGCGACACGAGCGGGTCGCCGTCGGATCCTTTCGCAATGCCCGGCAACGACTGAATGATCCGATATTTCTCCCTGGTCACCCAACTCGTCGCCTCGGTCTGCGCTCCCTCGCGCAGAACGATCATGTTCTTTTCCGAGCCCGACGAGACCAGCGCCTGTTGCACGCCGTTGTAGAGCGCCATCATCGCCACCATGACCGCGATGACGATCCCGATACCGAGGATGGTCATGATCGCCGAGACCTTGCGGCTCATGATGTTCCCGATGTTGTACTTGAGCGGAATGGCCACGGCTCACCAGACCTTTCGCAGCCCGTCGACGACGGACAATTGCGCGGAACGCACGGCCGGTAGACCGCCGGCCAGGAAGCCGACCACAATCGCCGCAATGAGACATGTGAGCACCGTCTCCGTATTGACGCCGAACCCGACCAGGAACCCCTGGGTGATCTCAGTCATGTTGACGGAGGCGTGGACGGCTTTCGCGCCGAACGTGCCCAATGCTCCGCCAAACAGGCCGAGCGTGACGAATTCGATCAGCATGAGCGTAAGGATCGTGCCGCGCGAGAATCCGATGGCCTTCAAGACTGCGATCTCGGTAACACGTTCGCGCGCGGCCATGCTCATGGTGATGGCCGCCAGCAGTACCACCATGAGAATCGCGCAGATTGAAACGGTCGTGAACAGCAGTTTGATGTTGCCGATCATGGCCATGAACTGCTGCTGAAACTCTTTCTCCGTGAACGTCTCGGTCGGATATTGCGAGTTCTTGAATTTCGCATCGATCTCGCCGCTGATCCGCGACATGTCCTGCGAGTTCTTGACGCGCGCCCAGAACGTACCGACCGTAGAGCCGGTCATCTCCTTCGTCGCCTCGTGGAAGTAATCGAAGTGAAAGAAGAACGACGACGTGTCGAAGCTGTGCTTGTAGACGCCCCGAATGGTCAGCGTCGGATTGAAGGGATAAATCGTGCTGGTCAGCGTAACGCGGTCGCCGATTTTCCAACCCCAGCGTTTCACGAGCTCCGGGCCGACGATGGCGCCGGTGCGGTCGGCCATATACGCCTCGAGCTGATCTTTCGGAATGGCATAGTCATTCCAGACCGACGTCATCTTGTCGTGGTCGACGGCGAAATTCGCGAAGAAATTGTTCGGCTCTTTGTAATACGCGCCGAACCATTGCAGCTTGGCGACGTCGACCACACCTTCGATCTCCCGGATCTCCTGCTCGTGCGCCAGCGGCAACGGATTGGCGAGCGAGATCGCCGATTGCACGCACAGCCGGTTTTGTCCCGCGCCCGAATTGGAGGCCGTCTCGAAATTGGCGAGAATCGATAAGAGCGTGGCCACGAAGAAGAAAATCGCCGCCATCAGCACCAGCGTCAGAAAGGTGCGGAGCTTGTTGCGAAAGAGGTTCCGCAGGATCAATTTGCCGAACTTCATCTTTCAGCATCCCCTGCCATCGCACGTGCGTCCTCGCCGGACTCGACGAGCACGCCTTTGTCGAGGTGCAGCACGTGCCGCGCGCGATCCGCGGCCTTCGGATCGTGTGTGACCATGATGATGGTCTTCTGATGCTCGGCATTGAGCATCTGCAGGAGGTCGAGGATCTCGTGCGCGCTTTTCGCGTCGAGGTCTCCGGTCGGCTCGTCGGCCACCAGGATGGTGGGATCGGTGGCGATGGCGCGCGCGATGGCCACGCGCTGTTCCTGGCCGCCGGAGAGCTGGCGCGGGTAGTGACTCATGCGATCGGGCAAGCCCACGATCGACAATGCAGCGTGCACGTGTTCGCGACGCTCGCGCTTCTTGAGGTGCGTGAGCAGCAGCGGCAGCTCGACGTTCTCGAACGCGTTGAGCACGGGAATCAGGTTGTACATCTGGAAGATGAAGCCGACGTGCGCGGCGCGCCACGTGGCGAGCCTGGTCTCGTTGAACGCGGAGATCTCTTTGCCGTCCACGATCACCTGTCCCTTCGTCGGCCGGTCGATGCCGGCGATGAGGTTCAGCAGCGTGGTCTTGCCGGAGCCGGACGGCCCCATGAGCGCGAGAAAGTCGCCGCGCGGCACGCTCACCGACACGCCGTTCAACACCGGCACGTCGAACGAATCGCGTTTGTAGACTTTGTGGACGTTCCGGATCTCGACCAGTGCGCTCATAGACAGTACCTCGGAGTACCTCGGAGTACCTCGGAGTTCCTCGGAGTTCCTCGGAGTTCCTCGGGTTCCTCGGGTTCCTCGGGTTCCTCGGGTAGCCGTTGTCGTCATCCCCTCCGAGGAACTCCGAGGAACCCGAGGTACCCGAGGAACTGGTCAGCGATTCTACCGTCCCATCTTCTTCATCACGCATTCGGTCATGCCGAGGGCCAGCTCGTGCTCGCCGATGAAGATGGTGCCGATGTTTTCGTTGCGCAGCAGCGCCGCTTCCTCGTCGCTGTGCGTGCGCACCACCACTTCGATCGCCGGCCGCAGCATGCGCGCGACTTCCACCATCTTGCGCACGCCGAATGTGTCGGGCGTGGCGATGACGAGCATGTCCGCGCGCGCGACGTGCGCCTGGATCAGCACCGCGGGATCGGATGCGTCGCCGGACACGGCCGGGATGTTGCGCTGGCGCAGCCGCTCGACGAGCTCGCGGTTCTGCTCCGCGACGACAAAGGAGATCCGCTCCTTCAGCATCGCCTCCGCGATGCGCCGTCCCACGCGTCCGAAGCCGACCAGCACGACGTGGCCGGTGAGCAAATCCTGATCGACACTCATCGGCAGCGTGGCCAGTGGATCGGGACTGAGGTCGAGGCGGCGCGCGATCTCGGAGCGCGCACGAATCCAGCGCTGCACCGGCGCGATCGCGCTGAAGACGAGCGGATTGAGTGCGATGGAAATCAGCGCGCCGGCGAGGATCAGGCTGTGTCCAACCGGCGGCATCAGCTTGTGCGCGACGCCGAGTCCCGCGAGGATGAATGAGAACTCGCCGATCTGCGCGAGACTCGCGCCAACCGTCAGGGCGGTGCTGAGCGGATAGCGAAACACGAGCACCAGCGGAATCGCCGCGAGCGTTTTACCGATGATGATGATCGCGCTGACGAGCAGCACTTCGAGCGGCCGTTCGATGATGACGCTCGGATCGAAAAGCATCCCGACCGACACGAAGAAGAGCACCGAGAACGCGTCCTGCAGCGGCAGCGAATCTTCGGCGGCGCGATGGCTCAGCTCCGACTCGCGCATCATCATGCCGGCGAAGAACGCGCCGAGCGCGAATGAAACGCCGAAGAGCTCTGACGCGCCGTACGCGACGCCGACCGCGGCGGCGATCACGCATAACGTGAACAACTCGCGCGAGCCGGTCTTCGCGACCTGCCAAAGGATGCGCGGGAAGAGGCGTCGTCCGACGACGAGCATCAGCACGACGAACGCGCCGACTTTCGCGAATGTGATCGCGAGCGTCATCACGATTCCGCGGCTGTCGCCTGTCTCCGCTTGTCCGCCGAGGATCCCGGCGAGCGGCGGGAGGAGGACCAGGACCAGGACCATGATCAGGTCCTCGACGATCAGCCAGCCGACGGCGATGCGGCCGTTCAGCGATTCGAGTGCGCCGTGTGCCTCGAGCGCGCGCAGCAGCACCACGGTGCTGGCGACGGAGAGCGCAAGACCGAACACGAGCGCGCCGCCGAAGCCCCAGCCCCAAAGCAACGCCGGCACGGCGCCGAGAACGGTCGCGGCGGCGGTGTGCACGATCGCGCCTGGGACGGCGATCTTGTGCACAGCGGCGAGATCGTCGAGCGAAAAGTGGAGGCCGATGCCGAACAGCAACAGCATCACGCCGATCTCGGCGAGCTGCCCCGCGAGCGCCACGTCCGCGACGAAGCCGCGCGTGTGCGGTCCGACGATGACGCCCGCCAGGAGGTAGCCGACCAGCGGCGGCAGCCGCACCTTCGCGGCCAGAAAGCCCATCACCAGCGCGACGCCGAGCGCCGTGGCGATGGTGGTGACGAGGGTCAGCTCAGCCTGCACGGCGCGATCTTACTTGCACCTGTCTGAGCTGGAGTGACGGGCTCTCAGCCCGTCCATACGCTCGGCAGGCGGAGAGCCCGCCGCTCCAGGATCGTGATCGTGTCGCCATTGGGCGTCCTGGCGAGGTCGGTTCGCCGGCGTGACTTGCGCCGCGACCATTCCGTCAATCCGGACATGCTGGCGATCCCGCTGTCCGCGGCCGGTGCGGCGTTGTCGAGAGTCACGGGAGGGCCGGCGGAGAGCTCATCGATCGATTGAGCGTCGGTGTCGACGGCGTTCGACGTGCCGAGCTCATTGAGCGGGCCGGTTCGCCGGGCCTGAAATCCGTTTCGTGTTGTCGAACCGATTGCGGTCGATGCGGGAGATGTACGGATCGACTGCCGCGAAAAGCGGTTCGCGGTCCACCGTGACTTTAATCTCCTGCGCGCCGTCGTGCAGCGGATATTTCGCGAGGTGCAGGCGTGTCTCGTCGGCGGCGTAAATGCCGACGTCGATCGACTCGCGTAGTGGAAGCGTTTTGTCGTGCGCCGATTTCGCGGCGTCGATGCGCATCGTGATTTCGTAATGACCATTCGGCAGCCGTTGCGATTGCGCGGACGCGAGCTTGAAGTCATAGAGCACGACGTCATTGAGCCACTGATCGATCAGCGCATGTTGCGCAGGCGGTGCGACCGCGCGCAGATGGGCGAGCAAATGCGCGGTGGTTGGACTGCGATGCGGGCCGCCCTGCTCGCGCAATAGCTCGCGCAGCGCTCTGTTGACGTTCGCCTCGCCCAGCAGATCCTTCAGCGCGTACATGACCAGCGCGCCTTTGCGATAGTAGAGATAGGACTGATTCTCCGACTGCGCCAGCGGCGGCTCGCCACCGACCTGTGAAGTGCGGCCCGCGAGATAGAGGTCGAGCTCGTACGTCAGCGACTGGCGCACCTGCTCCGCACCATACGCCTTCGCGAGCAGCATCAGCTCCGCGTATTTCGTCAATGATTCGGTGAGCATCGTGCCGCCCGGCGCGTCGGCGGCGACGAGCTGATGCCCCCACCATTGATGCGCGACCTCGTGCGCGACGCGGCGGTAGACGAGGTCGAGGCGCTTCGGATCGCGGGCGTCGATCAGAAAGCCGCGGTTCTCGCCGAAGAAGATCACGCCCGGCTGCGCAAAGCCGGAGAAGTTGCGGAACTGCGCCGGTACTTCGACCAATCGCAAGTGGGGATGCGGATAGGGGCCGAAGTTGTCTGTGCAATAAGCGAGCGTTTCGGCAGCGGCGCGCATCATGCGCGCGACGTTCTGCGTGTGCTCGGGATGGTGATAGATCTCGATGGCGACGGCGTGATGCGTTTCACGCGCGACCGCGAAGCGGCCGGAGGAGATCGCAAACTGGTTCGGAATCAGTGCATCGGACCGATAGTGGAACGAGCGGCGGCCGTTGCCCATCCAGTCGCGCACGAGCCGGCCCGGCGCGATCGCAATCTGATCGGCGGCGGTTGAGATGGTGACGTCGAAGCGGACCCAGTCGGCGCTCTCGATCTCGTCATGCGGCAGGAACTCGCGCGAGGCCTCGGCGGCCCCGGACGCAGGCAGCCCGTGGCGGCGCCGCTCGCGCGGGTCCTGGATCTCGTAGCTCGCGCGGTAGCCGATGGTCGGGAACGCGCGGTAGCTCATGATGTACGAGCCGTTGTCGACGATGACCGGATCGGACGACTCGTCCGGTGCGAAGCCGGGCTTCGCATATGTCAGGTCGTATTGCACGGTGGTCGTCGCACCCGGCCGTAGTGGACGCTCGAGGCGCAATACGTGCTGATTGAACTCGGCGTCGCGAATGACGCGCGCGCCAGGCATGGTGATGCTTCCGACGGCCGCGTCTCGCCGAATGGCAACGAGGACTTCATCGATCGCCCTCGACGTGTCATTGCGCAACACGTAACTTCCCCGAACCCGAAACCGCCGCTCCTGGGGATCCAGATCGATGATGGCTGTAAGGGCATCGACGCGCGGTTGCGCTTTTACTGCGAAGCTCTTGTATTTCCTCTCGAAGCCGGCACGCCATGCCAACACGTCGTCGGCGGTCGTCCAGGCATTGAGCACATTCGTGTTGTAGAAAATGAATGCGCCCGTGGCCAGGAAGACCAGAGCGGTGGTGGCCGCCGCGCCGCGAACGCCAGGCGTTATTCTGCGGCGTCCTCCGCGCCATGAGACGGTCGCCACAATGAGCAGCAGCGCCGTGAACGCGCCCCAGTACACGATCAGCCAGTGAAAACCGGCCGTGCGGCCGAAACCGTTCATGTCCGAATAGACGACATCGGGCACCCAACCGAAACGCAGCAGCGGATGGACAGAGCCGAGGAAGGTGCCGAGGAGGCCGACGATGGCGGCCAGGAGCACGATCAGCATGCCGAGGTATTTGTGCGCGCTGAGCGTTTGGATCACGACGGCCATACAGGCGAACAGCACCAGCGGAATCGCGATGAACCATGCGAACGCCAGGATCAATCCGAAATTCACCGGCCAGCCGCGCGTGAGCTGAATGACCGCCGCGGTGGCGAGGCCGGTCGCGGTCACGACACCGACCAGTGCCGCGAGGGCCGTACATTTCGACGCCACGAATACGAAGTTCGACGCCGGTGTGGCGTGCAGGATTCCGGAGAATTTCAGGGAGCGCTCGCGCCAGACGATTTCCGCCGACGTATAGACGAGCAGGATCGTGGCGAGCAGCGTCAATGGACGCTGAAGCGTCGCGAACAACATTCCGGCCGCGGGATACGACGCGGAACCGTACTCGCCGCCGGTGACGTCGTTGATCAGCTCGAACGCGGCCAGACCGGCCCATAAGAGCATCATCGCCAGGAAGGGGAGCGTGAAGAGGAAGGTGCGGATCTCCATCCTCGTGGCGGCGAGATAGGCGAGCCAGTTGGAGGGCACGGGTTCCGCAATCTGGAGCGACGGGCTCTCGGCCCGTCGGTTGTCTTTTTCGATGTCGACAGGCTGAGAGCCCGTTGCTCCAGATCTTGACGTTACGCGGAAGTTGAATGCGCGATAGACCATCGCGAAGATCGCCAGCGACGCGGCGATCCAGAGCACGCGATTCATGAGGAACGTGCCGGTCAGCGCGATGTGCTTTGTGTTGCGCAGCGTCGGCGTCCAGTGCCGCGTCTGTTCGAAGAAGGCCGATAGCGCGAATGGATCGAGCAGCGCCGCGACCGATGGCCCGTCATTGCCGCCCGGTACCGAAGACGCCATCAGCGGCGAGTTCGTCATCGCCGCCGAGACGAAATAGAGCACATAGATCAGCACCGAGCCGGCGTAGCTCGCGAGCACGCTGCGCGTCACGGTCGACAACGCGAACAGCACCGCCGCCGCGAACAACATGTTCGGCAGCGCGACCACGAGCAGCGCCCAGAGATAGTGCAGCGGATCGATCGCACCGATCCGATCTGCGTCCTGCCACGGCATGAAGCGCGCGACGAACATCCCCAGTGTGCTCGTGCTGAATGCGGTGAACGCGGCCAGGAAAGAGCCGGTGAAACGGCCGACGAGAAATGGCAGTTTGTCGACGGAGGTCGTAAAGACGATCTCCTCCATCTGCGTCTCGCGATCGCGCACGACCGCGTTCGCGCAGAACACGGCCAGGATGAAGATCGACGCCAGCGACAGCAGTCCGATCGACTCCGCCACGCTGTACGGCGAATCGATGTTGACGTTGTCGGGACCGAAGCCGCTGCCCGTCAGCGCGAAGCCGAACAGAAAGAACAACGCCGCCGCGGCGAGGAACGAGATCTGCCGCGTATGAAAGCGCCACTCGAAACGGACGATGTCCGTCAGCATGCGAGCACCGAGAAGTAGACGTCCTCGAGGTTGGCGGTCACGCGCTCGAAGCCTTCTTCCGGCCGCTCGTCAGCGAGGATGTGGATGCGCGTCTCGCCCGCGAAGAGCCGCGTCGCCAGCACCTTGTGCGATTCGCGATAACGCGGCACCGCGTCCTTGCGGATGGTCTTGCGCCACACGCGCCCATCGAGTTGCGCGATGAGCTCCGACGGTTTTCCTTCCACCAGCACGCGCCCGCCGGCGAGCACCGCCATGCGCGAACAGAGATCGCTGACGTCGTCGACGATGTGCGTCGACAGGAGCACCACCACGTTCTCGCCGATCTCGCTCAATAGATCGTGAAAGCGATTGCGCTCTTCGGGATCGAGTCCGGCCGTTGGCTCGTCGACGATGATCAACGCGGGATTGCCGAGCAACGCCTGCGCGATGCCGAAGCGCTGCTTCATGCCGCCGGAGTACGTGCTCACGGCGCGCTTGCGCACGTCGTAGAGATTCGTGAGCTGCAGGAGCGATTGCACCTGCTCGCCTCGGCGCGCCTGATCAGTGACGCCTTTGAGCACGGCCAGGTGATCGAGCAGATCCAACGCGGGGACTTTCGGATAGACGCCGAAGTCCTGCGGCAGATATCCGAGGCGGCGGCGGAGCGTGCGCGGATCGGCGAGGATGTCGTCGCCGTCGAACGTGATCGTCCCTTCGTCGGGCTCCTGCAAAGTAGCGATGGTGCGCATCAGCGAGGACTTGCCGGCGCCGTTCGGGCCGAGAAGGCCGAACAGCCCTTTGCCGACCTCGAGATTCACGCGGTCGAGCGCACGCACACCATTCGGATAGGTCTTGGAGAGTTCGGATATCTTGAGCAAGCGGAGGCTAGATACGCGCGTCCGCCGCTGGTGGTTTCAGCTCGGCCGCTCCAAAGCCGCGCGATCCCAATGTCCGTTGTCGGCGGCGGCCGCGTACGTCGTGCGGCAGAAATCGAGCAGTGTTTGTTCGGGATCGGACGATCGGCGCACGTCGTCGTAGTCGAGATAGAAGCCGCCGAGCGCTTCGTTGTAGTACGCCGCTTCCGGCAGCACGCGACTCTCGCGGAAGCCCTGCGGTTCCGGCGCCGCGTAGCAATAGAACGACGGTTTCGCGAGCCGCTCATCGCCCGGCCAGAAGCCGGCGCTGCTGACTTCGTGCGAATACGCCTCGCGCGTGATCACATCCGCGTCCGGCTTCACCGGCGCGGGACGTCCGGAGAAACGCGTCACCGCGAGATCGAAGCTGCCCCAGAAGAAATGCACGGGGCTGCATTTCCCCAGGAACTCGGCGCGGAACTTCGTGAAGACGGCGTCGGTGAGCGCCAGGATGCGCCAGAAGCGCTCCACCGGCTCGCGGTCGTACGAGCGGTGATGCCGGTCCTGATCGAGAGGAATCGCGTTCGTCGTGATCTCCACCGGCATGGGCCAGATCGAGCACGCGATGTCGAGGCGGTGCAGGATCGCGAAGATCTCATCATGCACGTCCGCTACCGCACGCGCGCCGAGCGGCACGTGGTGCTCGGTGCCGTCATTCGTGCGCACGCGCAACACGTGCGAGATGAAATCGAACTCGATGTCGAACCACCGCTCACCGTAAGGAATCGTCGAGGTCGTGAGGCCGCGGGCGGTCACGTACAGCGGCACGTTCCACCAGTGATTGACGAGCGGCGTGAGCGCGAGCCGGATCTTGCCGACCACCTGGGTCCAGCGATGCAACGTGTTCTTCGTGTCGGCCCAGCTTTCGAGCGGCAGCTCCGGCCAGTTCATGCGCGAAGTGTAGTGCGGACGGGGGGCCGGAGGCCCATCGTCCGTACTTACTTGCGCCGCGTGAACGGCACGAGCATCGGCACGCGCCGGCGGTAGCTCTCGTACGCTTCTCCGTGATCGCGCAAGAGGTCGCGCTCCTCGAACTGGATGGCGATGAGGATGTACACGGTCGTCGCGAGGGCGAAGAACAGATGCGCGAACGTCATCGTCGGCGTCATCCAGAACGCGAAGAACCAGCCTACATACAACGGATGGCGCACGAGCCGGTACGGTCCCGGCGTGCCGAAGCTCAGCGCGGTGTACGGCTTGCCGCGCAGCGCGAGCCACACCTGGCGCAGGCCGAACAGGTCGAAGTGGTTGATGAGGAAGGTGGACACGAGCACCAGCGCCCAGCCGAACGCGAACAATCCCAGCAGCACGTTGCGGCCGATCGGATCGGTCACCGACCACACCACGCCGCCGAGCGGCCGCCACTGCCAGAAGACGAGCAGCAAAGCGAGGCTCGAGAAAAGTACGTACGTGGAGCGCTCGATCGCCGGCGGCACGATGCGCGTCCAGCGTTCCTTGAACCACTTGCGCGCCATGACGCTGTGCTGCACCGCGAAGAGTCCGAGCAAACCCGCATCGATGAGGATGCCGGTTGCCAGCGGACCGGTCGCCGGGCCGTCGAGCGTCGTCGGCACGCCGAAGCCGCCGATGAATCCGATCGCATAAAGAAAGGTCGCGAAGAAGATGGCGTAGCAAACGACGCCGTAAGCGAAAAACCCGATGCGCTTGGTCATGCGCATACGTTGGCGCCGCTGGCGTGGCACGGCCATGGGACAATTTACCTATCGAGGACGACCGGCTCCCGGTCATCCCCGATAGGACAAACGTCCCGATGCGTCAACGAATCCGCTACCTGCGTACGCCGGACGGCATCCAGCTCGCGTGGGCCGAGGTTGGAGCGGGCCCGCTGCTCGTCAAAGCCTCGAACTGGCTGACGCACCTCGAATATGACCTCGAGAGCCCGGTGTGGCAGCACTGGATCCGTTTCTTCGCCGACCACTTTCGCTACGTTCGCTACGACGAGCGTGGGTGCGGCATGACCGATTGGGAAGTCGGCGACCTCTCGCTCGACCTCTGGGTCGATGATCTCGAAGCCGTGATCGACGCCGCGGATGCTCGCGAGCCCGTCGCGCTCCTCGGCATCTCGCAAGGGGCCGCGGCGTGCATTGGCTACGCGACCCGTCATCCGGAGCGCGTCTCGCGAATGATCCTGTACGGTGGATACGCGCGCGGCTACATGCATCGCGGCAATCCGGATCTCGAGCGCGAGTACGCGGCGATGATCGAGCTCTTCGAGCTCGGCTGGGGTCGCGAGAATCCCGCGTTCCGCCAGGTCTTCACGTCGCGATTCATCCCCGCCGGCACGCCCGAACAAGTGGCCTGGTTCAACGATCTCTGTCTGAAGACGACCACTCCGCGCATCGCGCGCGAGCTGATGTTGATGCGCGGGCGTCTCAACGTCATCGAGTTGCTGGACAAGGTGCGTGTGCCGACGCTGGTGATCCACGCGCGTGAAGACAACGTGGTGCCGCTCGCGGAAGGACGATTCCTCGCCTCGCACATTTCGAACGCGCAGTTCATCGAGCTCGAATCGAAGAATCACGTGCTGCTCGAGTCAGAGCCCGCCTGGGCTCGATTCCAGGAAGTCGTCCTGGAGTTCCTCCTCGGCAAAACGGCTGTCGGAGAAGGTGACGCGTTTGCGACGCTGTCGCCGCGCGAGCGGGAAGTGCTGGCCCTGATCACCGAAGGGCTGGCGAACGTGGAGATCGGCGAGCGCCTTTCCATCAGTGAAAAGACCGTCCGGAACCACCTTTCGAGCATCTTCGACAAGCTCGGCGTGTGGACACGGGCGCAGGCGATGGTCTTTGCCCGCGACCATCGCTTCCAGCAACACTCGTAGGTTCAGCGACTTACGCTCGTCGATCAGAAAATCAGAAAGAAAGTGCTTGCCTTGGATTTGGTGTTGTAGTTAACTACATCACCTAAACGCCATGGATCGTGATTGGAACGACAGTCAGCCGATTTACCGCCAGCTTCGCGATCGCGTCGTCGCCATGATTCTCGACGGCGTGCTCAACGAAGGCGACCCGCTGCCGTCCGTGCGCACCGTCGCGGCCGAGTACCGGGTCAACCCCATCACCGTGCTCAAGGGGTATCAACAACTCGTCGACGAGCAACTCGTCGAGACGAAAAGAGGTCGGGGCATGTTCATCAACGCCGGTGCGCGCGAATTGCTGCTGCGGGGCGAGCGCCAGAAGTTCCTCGCCGAAGAGTGGCCGAGGATTTACGCGACCATTCAGCGGCTCGGGCTGACGCTGGACGAGCTGATGGCGGCCATCCCGCCGCAGGCGAAGCAACCGCAAGCCGAGCCGCCGTCGAAGCCGGCCGAGGAGGCGTTGTAGCCATGGCGTGCATCGAAGCGCGCGGCTTGCGCAAGACTTACGGCTCCACGGTCGCGTTGGACGGCATCGACCTGCGCATCGAAGAGGGACGCATCGTCGGCCTCATCGGGCCAAACGGCGCCGGCAAGAGCACCGCCCTCAACGCCATCCTCGGCCTCACCCCATACGAAGGCGAACTGCGCGTTCTCGGCCGCGATCCATGGACCGAGCGCGACCAGCTCACGCGCGACGTCTCGTTCATCGCCGACGTCGCGGTGCTGCCGCGCTGGCTGCGCGTCCATCAGGCGCTCGATTATGTCGAAGGCGTGCATCCGCGATTCGATCGCGCAAAGGCGGAGCGGTTTCTCACCAAGACCACCATCAAGCCGAAGAGCAAAGTGCGTGAGTTGTCGAAGGGGATGGTCGCGCAGCTTCATCTCGCGCTGGTGATGGCCATCGACGCGCGGCTCCTGGTGCTCGATGAGCCGACCCTTGGTCTCGACCTCCTCTATCGCAAACAGTTCTACGACTCGCTGCTCAATGACTATTTCGATCGCAGCCGCACCATTGTGGTGACGACGCATCAGGTCGAAGAGATCCAGGACGTGCTCACCGATCTGATGTTCATCGACCGCGGCAGGATCGTCCTGCAGTGCAGCATGGAAGACATCGAGGGCCGTTATCTGGAAGTGATGGTTCGGCCCGAGCACGTCGCTGCTGCGCGCACTCTGCAGCCGATTCACGAGCGGCAACTGTTTGGACGCAGCATCCTGTTGTTCGATCGCGCCGACCGGCAGCACCTCGCCACCATGGGCGACGTCCGCACGCCGAGCATCGCCGATCTGTTCGTCGCGGTCATGGGCAATCGCGAACAAGGAGCGGTGCGATGAATCCGAGCATCGTTTCTGATCTTCCTCTCGAGTCGCCGGCCATCGTGCCGCCGCCCATTACGCAAACACGACCGATGTACTGGTCGATCCGGCGCGAGCTCTGGGAAAACCGTTCGGTTTATCTCGCGCCGCTCGCCGTCGCGGCGTTCGTGTTGTTTGTGATGCTGATCGGCACGCTCAGTCTGCCGAAGAAGTTCCGCAATCTCCCGAATCTCGAGCCGGCGAAACAACACGCAGTGGTCACGAAGCCGTACAACTTCGCGCCGGCACCGATCATGTTCTCGACCTTCCTGGTCGGGCTGATCTATGCGCTCGACGCGCTTTATGGCGAGCGACGTGATCGCAGCATTCTGTTCTGGAAATCGATGCCGGTGTCGGACACAACTTCCGTATTGGCGAAGGCGGCGATTCCAATGGTGGTACTGCCGTTGATCGGGCTCGTGCTCAGTATCGTCACGAGTACGATTCTGTTCCTGGTCAGTAATGCGTGGCTCGTGATGAACGGGGTGAGTCCGGCGCCATTGTGGCGCGAAGTCCACGTCATTCTGGAGCCCATCATCATGGCCTACGGCCTCGGCGTGCACGCATTGTGGTTCGCGCCGATCTATGGCTATCTGCTGCTGGTGTCCGCGTGGGCGCGCCGTACGCCCTTCCTGTGGGCCGTTCTGCCGCCGGTAGCCATCGGCATGGTCGAACGGCTTTCGATGGGCAGCACGCATTTCGGCCAGTTCGTGAAATGGCGCTGGGCGGGTGCAATGGCGACCGCGTTCGGACACACCGGCACCAGCCAGGACGTTCCCAACATCGAGAGTTTGTCGGACCTGACGCCCGGCACATTTCTGACGACGCCCGGACTGTGGATCGGACTGTTCTTCATGGCCGCATGTCTCGCGGCCGCGGTGCGCCTGCGCCGCAATCGGGAGGCGATCTGATGAGCGCGGCCCGGCTGCTGTACTGGTCCGTGAAGCGCGAGTTGTGGGAGAACCGCTCGATTTATCTCGCGCCGCTGGCCGTCGCCGCAATGATGCTTTTCGGACTGCTGATCAGCATGCTCTGGCTGCCGCAGCGAGTACGCGGGCTATCCGCGCTCACGCCGGCCAAACAGCACGAGCTGGTGTCCATGCCATACAACGCGGTCGGCGGACTGATGGTCATGACCGCCTTCATCGTCGGCGTGTTCTATTGCATCGATGCGCTTTATGGGGAGCGCCGCGACCGCAGCATTCTGTTCTGGAAGTCGATGCCGGTCTCCGATCGCACCACGGTACTCGCCAAGGCCAGCATTCCGTTGGTGGTCCTGCCGCTGCTGATCCTTCCGGTCATTCTCGGTACGCAGTTGATCGTGCTGCTGTTCAGCAGCGTGATTCTGATGCTGAATGGCATCAGCGTCGCCACGCAATGGCAGCACCTGCCGCTCATCCAGATGACGGTTGCGCTTCTCTACTGCCTGCCAGCGATCGCGTTGTGGCACGCGCCGGTGTATGCGTGGCTGTTGCTCGTCTCCGCCTGGTCGCGCCGCGCCGTGTTCTTGTGGGCGCTGTTGCCACAGATCGTGATCTCGGTCTTCGAGAAAGCGGCATTCGGAACGTCGAATTTCGCGGAGTACCTGCAGTACCGCTTCTGGGGCTGGTTTCCGCTGTCGTTCGATTTCAGTGCGTCCGGAAGCATTCGTCGTCCCGTCACTGTGATGACGCCGGGCGATTTTCTGAGCACGCCCGGTCTATGGGGCGGTCTGCTGTTCGCCGCTCTCTTTCTCGCGCTCGCAGTCCGGCTCCGGCGCAATCGCGAGCCGATCTAAGGGATTCCTATGGGACCGATACTTCTCGTACACATCATCGCCGGTGGGCTCGGACTCGTGTCGGGCTATATCGCGCTGTACTCCGCGAAAGGCGCTCCGTTGCATCGCAAACCCGGGATTGTCTTCGTCTACGCGATGCTGACCATGTGCGTGCCGGGGCTGATCATCGCCATTGGCCGTAACGTGGCGCCGGCGATCAATGTACCGGCCGCGTTTCTTACGGCGTCGCTGGTCCTTACGGCATTGACTACAGTCCTCATGTTCGGTGCCGTCGGGTTGCTGGCGGCGGCGGGCGATTTTCGACTCATGCGCTCCGGTCCACTCGAGGGCGCACGGCGCATCGCGCGGCATTTGTGGCGGATGACCTTCGCTCTGTTCATCGCGGCGCTGTCGTTCTTCATCGGGCAGGCGAAGGTGCTGCCTGAGGCGATTCGCATTCCGGGACTGCTGGCGCTGCCGGTACTCGCGGTGTTGATCGCGATGTTCTATTGGCTGTGGCGCGTTCGCGCGAAACGGCCCGTTACCCGGAGGATCCCATGGGCCATTCCATCCTCATCCTGATTCATATCTGCACCGCCACCGTCGGTCTGCTGTCTGGGTTTCTGGCGATGGTCTTGCGCAAAGGCTCCGGCATGCATCGCATTGCGGGGAACGTTTTCTTCGTGTCGATGCTGATGATGTCGGCGAGTGCGGCGTATCTGGCCGCCTTCCTGAAGCCAAACGCGATGAACGTCGTCGTCGGTCTGCTGACGTTCTATCTCGTTTCGACGGGATGGTGGGCCGGCAAGCGTCGTGACGGCGCGCCCGGCAAGTTCGAGCTCGGCGCCATGCTCTTCGCAGCGGCAGTCGGCGTCGGTGGGATCTCGGTCGGCATCGACGTCGCGAACACCGTGTCGCGCACGAGAAACGGCTATCCCGCCGCGATGTTCTTCGTCTTCGGTTCGATCGCTCTGCTTTGTGCGGCGTCGGACTTGCGCATGTTCGTCCGCCGCGAATTGGCAGGTACGCGCCGCATGGCGCGGCATCTGTGGCGGATGAGTTTCGCGTTGCTCATCGCCACGTTGTCGTTCTTCCCGGGCCAGGCCCGAAATCTCCCCGAGTCGTTCCGCGAAACGAGCCTCGTCTATACGCCGCATCTGTTCCTGGCCGCGTCGATGATCTACTGGATGATCCGCATCCGCATCCGAAAACGGGTCCGGCGACGAGCTGTCGAATCCGAGCCTCCCATCGAATTAGCCGCCTGACAATTCTGGAGTGCGGCAGCGCAAGCTGCCGCTTTCCAGGCGGCAGCCGCAGCTGCCGCCTGCGCTAGCTCTGTCTCAAGAAAAGGTGACCCCATGGACCGCATCAGAGAGAAATCAAAACCAACGCCCTTGAAGCGTCCGGCCATGATCGGCGCGATTGTCGTCGCATTGATCAGCGGGGGCGTCACCCTCGCCAGCATCGACTTCCGGACGCAGCGCGTCGATCGCAGCACGCTCAGTATCGACACCGTGCGGCACGGGACGATGGAAGTGAAGGTCGGCGCAAACGGGCAGTTGCTGTCGCGGCACATCGAGCAACTCGCCGCGCGAGTTGCCGGTCGCGTCTCGCGTGCGGAGATCAAGCCGGGTGCACTCGTCGATGTGGGGCAGGTCCTGGTCGAGCTTTCCAATCCGCAGCTCATCGCCAGTGCCGAAGAGGCGCAGTCGGCGTGGGAAGGCGCGATGGCGGAGCTGCAGTCCGCCGAGGCGGAGCTGCAGACCAACATGCTCAATCAGGAGGTCGTGCTCACGCAGGTGCAATTCAACGCCGAAAAAGCGAAGGCGAAGGCCGAGGCAGATGAGGTGCTGGCGCGGGAGAACCTGATCTCGCAGATCGAATTGAAGCGCTCGCAGCTCGATCTTGCGCAATTACGAAAGACCCACGAGATCGAAGCGCGGCGTCTGCAGAAGGTGCGCGACAACATACAGGTGCAACTGGCCGTGAAGCGGTCGCGCGTAACGCAGCTCGCGCGTGCGCTCGATCGCGCAAGAACGCAGGCCGCCGATCTGAAGATCATCGCCGGAATCGCCGGCATCGTGCAGTCGATCAATGTCGAAGTCGGCCAGCAATTGCAGCCGGGCAGTCCCGTCGGACGCATTGCGCAGCAGGATCAGCTCTATGCCGAGCTCAAAGTGCCGGCGCGCGAGGCCACACAAGTGCAGGCCGGACAGAAGGTGGTCGTGGATACGCGCAATGGACTCGTGAACGGTGTCGTCGCGCGCGTCGATCCCGGCGTGACTGAAGGCACGGTCGTCGTCGATGTCGAACTGCAGGGCGCCCTGCCGGCGGGTGTGCGTCCGCAGCTCCCCGTCGAAGGCACGGTTTACGTCACACAATTGCCGAACACGCTGTATGTCGGCAAACCGGCGTATGTGAAGAACGACGCGGCCATCACGGTCTACAAACTCGATCCGGCGGGCCGCTATGCGACCGCCGTTCGCATCGAGGCCGGCAAGGTCTCACTCAATCACTTACAGGTCCTGCATGGCCTACAGGCCGGCGATCGCATCATCACGTCGGAAGTCGGCGAGTGGCAGGACGAGACGCGCATTCTCCTGAAGTAGTGTCAATCAAGGAACGATATGAACATCCTGTTCGATTTGAAGTACGCATGGCGCCTCATGAGGAAATCGTGGGGCTATTCACTGATGTGTGCGAGCGTCGTGGCACTCAGCGTAGGTCTTGCGGTCTGGACTCATGCGCTCGCCTACAGTCAACTGATGGAGCCCCTGCCGTTTCCCGGCTCCGACCGCTGGTACAGCGTGCAGATCGGCGCCGACGCCGCATCCCGAGTGCGTCCCTCGGTCGACGCTTACACGTGGCAGGAAATGCTGAAGCGCCGCCGCGCCGCCGATCACCTCGGCGCCTACTCGATGCGCGCCGCCGTGCTCAGTGAAGGACAGGCGACGACGAGCCTGCGCGGGGTGGCCGTCAGCCCGCTCCTCCTCGCCGCTTCGCGTGTCGCACCTGTCCTCGGCCGCACGTTCGTCGAGACCGACGGTCAATCGGCGAGCGCTTCCGTCGCGATCATCAGTTTCGAAACGTGGCAGCGCTATTTCGCCGCCGATCCGGAAATCGTCGGCAAAACCGCGCGCATCGACGCCGCGCCCATGCAGATCGTCGGCGTCATGCCGGAGAACTTCTACTTCTTCGACGATTTCGAGGTCTTCATGCCGCTGCAGGTTCCGAACCTCGCGCGGCCGTCCGATTCGACGACGATCGTCTTTCCGATCCTCGCACTACGCGCGAACCAGGAGCTCAATACCGTTGCGAGCGAGATCACGGCCGCGGTCGACGACGTGACGCGCGGATATCCGCGCCTCTTCAAGACGGGCCGTTACGCGCGATTGATTCCGGCCGCGCAGATGTTCACGCACAGCGTCACGCCGATCATCGCGATGATGAGCTTAATGGCAGCGGGAGTGCTGCTGCTCGGCTGCGTCAATATCAGCATGGTGTTTCTGGCGCGCCTGCTCGAGCGCAGCCGCGAGCTGGCATTGCGCACCGCACTCGGCTCGTCGCGTCCGCGTCTGATCCGTCAATGCCTGCTCGAGACCGCGCTCATCGTGCTGCTTGGTCTCATCGCCGGATGCGGGCTCGCGTACATGGGCATCGAATGGACGCACGGCATCAGCGACTTCGGTGCGCGCATCATGGCCAGCGGACGCTCGAGCAACCTGCCGCAATTGCGCGCGGTCAACCTGCTGATGGCGGTCCTCTTCGCGATTATGGTCTGGCTTCTCAGCACGCTCATTCCTGCATTGCGCATCGCGCGGCAGGATGCATCCGTCGTCCTGGCTGGCAGCGGCAAGGGCGGGACGGTACGCGGCAACAATAAGAGCGTCGGTTTGCTCGTGGGCCTGCAAGTCATCATTTCGTGTCTGGTGCTCGTGACGTGCGGGAACGTCGTCACGGCGCTGCAGCGGGAGATGAAGAAGCCGAACGGTCTGCAGAGCGCGCAGGTGATGTTCTCGACGTATCCGACCGTGTTCGATGCGCGATACGCGGAGCCGGCGAAACGACTGCGCTACTGGGAAGACCTGACCGCCGCCATCGCCGGCAAAGTTCCGGCCGCGCAGGTGGCGTTTACGACGGCGCCGCCGACGCGGCCACCGAGGATCGCGGCTGCCATCGAGACGCGGCAGGGCGCACAGAACCAGGGCGCATTGACGCTGCCGGTCACTGTAGTGTCCGATGACTACTTCGACCTCATGGGGATCCGTCTCCGCTCCGGCCGCTTCTTCGACAGTACGGATAGCAAGGAATCAGTCTCGGTCGCAATCGTCGACGAAAAAATGGCTACACGCTATTGGCCAGAGCAGAACGCGATCGGCAAACGCGTGCAGCTCAATCCGTCCGACAGCGGCTCATGGCTGACGATCGTAGGTGTCGTGTCCGCCGTTCGCGGTGCGCCATACCGGCCTGATGCCGACATCGGCACGCTCTATCAACCATTGCGACAAGCTATTCCGCCGTCGTTCCAGGTGCTGGTGCGATTGGCGGACGGCGCGGCCGACAGTCGCGTGACATTGCGTGCGGCGGCTTATGGTGTCGACCGCGATCTGCCATTACACAATCTGCAATGGCTCGACGACTATCTCGCCGCGACCACAATGGAGTTTCCGGCGATGATCACCGTCTTCATCGCCATCGCGGTCATCACCGCGGTGCTCGCGGCATCGGGTCTGTTCGGCCTCATCAGCCGGTCGGTGGCGCAGCGCACGCAGGAAGTGGGGATCCGCCGCGCGCTTGGCGCGACGCCGTGGCGTGCGACGTCGATGTTCCTCCGCCAGGGCGCCATCTACATGGCCGTCGCGGTCGCCGGCCTCGCACTCGGCATCATGGTCACGCCGCTGCTCAGTAAGGCGTTCCCCAACATTCTCGAGCGGCTGTTGCCGGTGACGCTCGGCGTTGTGCTGCTCATGGCCGCGGTCATCTCCACGGCCTCTTATCTGCCCACCCGCCGCGCCGTTGCACTCGAGCCGAGCGACGCGCTGCGCTACGAATAACGAAATTCAAGGAGAGTCACAATGAATACTCAGGACCTCATCGACCTGCAGGGCATCAAGAAGATCTTCTATACCGAAGACATGGAGACGGCGGCGCTGGATGACGTGCACCTGGCCATCCGTCAGGGTGAATACGTCTCCATCAGCGGCCCGTCCGGCTGCGGCAAATCGACGCTGCTGTCCGTCATGGGTCTCTTGAACTCATCGACGGAAGGCAAATACTTTCTCAATGGCGCCGAAGTGACCGGCTTGAGCGCGGTCGAGCAGGCCCGCGTGCGCAATCAGGAGATCGGCTTCATCTTCCAGGCCTTCAACCTGATCGCCGACATGACCGCCTTCGAGAACGTGGAATTACCGCTCACCTATCGTTCGGATCTCAATCGCAAACAGCGCAGCGAGCTCGTCTCGGCAGCCCTCGAACAAGTCGAAATGACCGCCCGCGCGAACCACTACCCCGCGCAACTCTCCGGCGGCCAGCAGCAGCGCGTGGCCATCGCCCGCGCCCTGGTCGGCAAACCCAACGTGCTTCTCGCCGACGAGCCCACCGGCAACCTCGACTCAAAAAACGCGCAGCTCATCATGAACATGCTCGAGGCCTTGCACGCGCAAGGCAGCACCATCGTGATGGTGACCCACGACCCGCGCTTCGCGGAGCGCGCGGAGCGGCAGATCTCGTTGTTTGATGGGAGAGTGGTGGAGGATCGGAGGTTGAGAAAGGCGTCGTGAGGAGTACTAAGCCTGCAGCTGACGCTTCGCGCAGCTGAGCCCTAGCGCGGAAAGGGTTCCGCCGCCGCTCAGCCGCACGAAAGTGCCGGCTGCAGCGCGGCGAGCAACCGCGGCGGCGAAGCCGCCCGCGCGTTGCGTTAGTTGGTGGAGGCGGCGGGAGTTGAACCCGCGTCCGAAAACAGTGGCAGCCCGGCTCTACATGCTTGTCTCTCCGCTTGATCTCGTCGATGGATTGTCCGGAGAGCGGGAACCATCCAACGACCAGCCTCTTGATTTCACGATCCGCGCGTAGGCGTTGCGCGGATCGCTAGCTCACATCATGACGCTCGGCTCCTCCGCCGTGAGCAGGCGGCGGACGAGCGCTCGTGGGTTTTTAGGCCGCGAGGGCGAAATCGTTATTCGCGTTTATGTTTTTCGATCGGTTTTACGAGCCAATCGAGCTCGGCATGCAACCATGACCCCGACGTGTTCCCGTCGAAGCCGGTGCGCCCCCAGATTTTCAACGAACCGCCGATCAAAACGGGAACGGCACTGGCAGAATTTCGTACCGCATGTTCGAAGACATCGTAGCGCGCGCCTTCGCCGAGGACCTGCCGGACATCACGTCCGAAGCGATCTTTGCTCCCTCGGACCGCGGCTCGGCCCGCTTCCTGGTGAAAACCAGCGGCGTCATCGCCGGGCTCGCCGTGATCGAAACCGTCTTTCGCATGCTCGACTCCTCGGCTGAGGTCGCGCTCGCGGCCAGCGACGGCGATGCGGTCGAGGCCGGCGACGTCGTGGCCGAGGTGAGCGCGTCGGTGATTGCGCTCCTGGCGGGGGAGCGGACGGCATTGAATCTGTTGCAGCGCGCGTCCGGCATCGCCACGACAACACGGCGCTACGCCGACGCAGTTGCGGGGACGGGAGCGAAGATCCACGACACCCGCAAGACCGCACCTGGTTTGCGCGAGCTCGACAAGTACGCAGTGAAAGCAGGCGGCGGCGAGAACCATCGCATCGGCCTGCACGACATGTTTCTCGTCAAGAACAACCACATCGATCGTGCCGGCTCGATCACCGCCGCCGTGCAGCGCATCCGCGCGAAGCAGATGCCTCAGCAGATCATGGTCGAGGTGCGCGACATGCGCGAGCTCGACGAGGCGCTCGCGCTCGCTCCCGATTTCATCCTGCTCGACAACATGAACGTCGAGCAGTTGCGCGAGGCGGTGTCACGCACGCGCGGCCGAGTGCCGCTCGAAGCGAGCGGCGGCATCACGCTGGAAACCATCCGCGGCGTCGCCGAAACCGGCGTCGATCGCATCTCCGTCGGCGCGCTCACGCATTCCGTGACCGCGCTCGACATCTCGATGCGCGTGAAATTGTAGGACCGACATTCCGCAAGCGACTTCCGTATCAGGCGAAACATGCGGACCTTCCTCCTCACCCTTTATGTCCTGACAAGCAGTACAGCAGCAGCGCAGCCGGTGGTCATGCCGGAGCACGTGACGGCGCCGCATACGACCGGATTGCTGCAGCCGATGACCGCCGCTCCGCCGGTCGCGATGGCCGTTGACAAACACGGCGTTGCGATGGCATGGACCGCACAGCGACGGATTCACGTCGCCCGGCTCGATGCCTCCGGCCGCATCGACGGCGGCGTCCACGAACTGCCGATCCGCTCGAGCAACGTGGCCGTCGAAGCGCACCAGCCTTCGCTCGCGCCGGCGCCCTCCAACGACGGGTTTGTCATCGGCTGGATCGAGTTCGGACGTACACGTCCGCTCGGCGTCTACACGTTTCTCGACGCGAATCTCGCCGCAGCGTTGCCTTCGTTCGTGCCATCGAACGAGGTGAGCTCGTCGATCCTGGTGCGTACCGGCTCGAAGGTGTGGATCGCCGCCGACCGCGATGTATATGAAGTCGACAGCGACCGCTTCGCGAGGTTGTCGTTCAGCCGCACCTGGCCGGCCAGCGGACTGGCACTCGTCGATGACTATCCGACCGTCGTTTCGCGCGTGCTGTCGACGTTCAGTTGTACGTGCTCGACCGGCGGCGGCGTGTTCGGGATCTGCCCCGAGAGCTGCAAGAACTTCTTCACCCTGTTCCAGCTCCAGCTCGACCAGCCCTTCGCTTCGGTCGCGCAGAGATCGTTCCGCATCGAGACACGCGCGGATGCTGCGCTGGGTGCCGAGGGCGACGAGCTGCTGATCGCGTGGTTCATGGGGCGTCAGGCGGATGGCGGGACGGTCGTGCTGGCCGCGCTGCCGTCGTCCGAGTCCGGCTCGTTTCCGACCGCACTCGACACGCCGGTCACGCTCGGTAAGTTTCGTTCCGACGCCGGCCCGACGCGGCCCGATATCGCCGCGAACGGGAAACGTCGCGTCGTGGTCTGGCGCAACAAATCCGACCGGGGTGACTACGACGTGGTCGGTGCATCGATCGATGAGAAAGGCGCGATCACGCGCTTCGACATTGCCACGTCGGACGCGGACGAACGCAATCCTTCGGTGCTCGCGTTGCCCAACGGCAACTTCCTCGTCGCGTACGAGAAAACCGGCAGCGTGCAGCGAAGCATCGCGTGGCGCTTCGTGCTGTTCGAGGGGCGTCGCCGCGCCGTGCGGTAGCGCGTCGATCCGTGGCACGGCCATTGCGCCAGCCTCGTCCCTCATGGCGGACTTCACCATTGCCATCGTCGATGACGATGCTGCGATCCGGCGGTTGGTCCGCCTCTTCCTGAAACGCGCCGGCTACGAGACGCTGGAATGCACGACCGGCCAGGAAGCGCGGGATGCGCTGACCACGAAGCCGTGGGACCTGGCCATCCTCGACCGGCGCCTGCCCGATCTCGACGGCGTGATCCTCGCCCAGGAGCTCAAGGCCAACAACGACTTCCGCACGCGCTACATCATCATGCTCACCGGCGAGGACGAGCAGGCCGACAAAGTGGAAGGCCTCGAGCTCGGCGCGGACGATTACATCACCAAGCCGTTCCAGTATCCGGAGTTGCTCGCGCGCATCCGTGCCGGCAAGCGCATCGTCGATCTGCAGAAGGAACTGCTCGAAACGAACAAGCGTCTGGAGCTGCTCTCGATCACCGACGGCCTCACCAAGCTGCACAACCATCGCTATTTTCAGGACGAGTTGGCGCGCGCGTTCGAGGAGTCGCAGCGCTATCAGCGCCCGCTGTCGCTGGCGATGATCGACATCGATTTCTTCAAGAAGTTCAACGACACGCACGGCCACGCGGTCGGCGACGACGTGCTCAAACGCGCCGCGGAGCTCTATCGCTCCTCCGTGCGCAGCACCGATCTCGTCGCGCGTTATGGCGGCGAAGAATTCGCGGTGATGATGCCCGAGACCGCGCTCGACGACGGCATCACGTTCGCCGAGAAGATCCGTTCGATGATCGAGACGACGCCGCTCGACACCCAGGCCGGCCCGCTCAACGTGACCGTCAGCATCGGCGTCGCCAGCGTGCCGCACTCGCGCATCCGCTCGGCGAAGGAGTTGATCGTGGCGGCCGACCGCGCGCTGTACCGCGCGAAAAGGAATGGGCGCAATCAGGTCCAGGCGGAGCGGCGAAAAGAGGGGCTGACGAGAACGACGCGTGCCGCGTCGTGACCTACGCCAATTCGCGCGCGGCGCTCTCGATTTCGTTCTGCAGATTCAGCACGTGCTTGCGGATCTTCTCGTCGAGAAACGCGCCGTCGCCGTTCTGCCCCGCGAGCGATTCCACTGCTTTCTCCAGTTCCGCGGCGTCGTCCGAGATCTGCTGGTAGCCGTAGCTGCCGCCGGACCCTTTCAACTGGTGGGCGAGGTAGGCAACGCGCTCCAGCACCTCGGCAGTCGTGCCGCCGTTCGCATACGTCGCCTGCATCTCCTCGACTTTGCCCCGAGCTTCGTCGAGGAACTCCTGTCTCAGCTCGTTGAGCTCATGATCCACCATCGTCACCACCGTCGACCCTCGGCCTCTGGCGTTGCACGCAGTATGCCGCGGCGTTCGCCTATCATTTCGACGCGTGATCATCCCCGAGAGCCTGGCCGTGCTGCGCGGCGTGTTCGACACCGAGGATCCGTGGACGGTGCCGGCGGAGTGCAATCCCGCGCGGTTGCGGCGCGCGAACGATGCGGCGCCGCCGCGGCTGGCCACGAGCGTCGCGGCCTGGTTCGACGACGAGTACCTGAGCATCCTCTTTTCCGCCGGCGACGATCATGTCCACGCCACGCTCCTCGCGCACGATGCGCCGCTCTACGAGGAGGACGTCGTTGAGGTCTTCGTCACCCCGGGCGAGCTGACCCGCTACTATGAGCTCGAAGTCAGCCCGCGCGGCACGGTCTTCGACGCGAGCGTCGATTCACCCGATGGCGAACGGGCGACGATGCACGTCGATCGCGCGTGGACCTGCGAAGGCCTCATCGCGGCGGTGCGCATCGTGACGGAGTCGCACGGCACGATGACGGTCGACACGCTCATCCGTATCCCATTCGCCGCCGTCGGCAGGCGGACGCCGCGGGAAGGGGAGACGTGGCGCGCGAACTTCTTTCGCGTCGATCGCCATCCACGTCACGGAGACGAGTTCAGCGCGTGGCAGCCGACCATGAAGACCCCTGCGGACTTTCACGTTCCGGCGGCGTTCGGCACGTTGCGATTCGGCTCGTGAATCCGCACCCTCACCCTACGCTCTCCCCTCGAGGGGAGAGCGTTGGGTGAGGGGTGTATTTCGTCGAGTTCCAAGGAATTCATCCGACTTTTTCTGATTTGTAAACGGCGTGCGGGACGTTCGGCCTTACAGTTTGCGGCGGCCAAGGAACCCTCTTTCACTCAATGGTACGGATCTCCAGACTCATCTTTGTGGCGTCTCTCGCCGCGGCTACGCTTGTTGCCGATCAGCCGAGGTGTAACGGTACTGCTCGCGATTGCGATCAGCAGATTCGGCACATGCTCTCGGGCCGCCGCTATCTCGGGGCGACGATCGAAGACAAGAATCCCGGTCTGGTCGTCAAGGCAGTCCATGAGAACGGACCCGCGGCGCGGAACGGCTTGCGGCCGGGCGACCGGCTGATCGCTTTGAACGGCAAATCCCTGACGAAGGCGACCGCGAAGGAGTTCAAACAGCTCCTCGCGGATGCGCGTGAGACGGGACGGCTCTTCATGATCATCTCGCGGCGCAACGCGTACCAGAAACTCGAGATCCGTCTCGAGCCGTACACGAAAGAGCAGATCTCCAAGATCATTGCCGCGCATTTGTCGATGAACCATCCGACCCCGGGTGGCGCGCACTGATTGCGGTTCATGAAGGCCGATGCTCAGAGAAACGATTCACGCGCTCCTCGCGAAACTGCGAGCGTTGCTTCCGCACCCCGGAGGTAAGCGCGATCGGGTCTCGATCCTCCTGCCGTTCCTGATCATCTCCGCCGGGCTGATGGCGCTCTCGTGGCGCTCCTACAACCTCTCGGTGAAGACGGAGCAGGGCGCAAACGCCCTCGCCGAGCAGTACGCCGTCTACGCCGCCGAGATCACGGCAGGACGCGTCGACTCGGCAGTACGCAGCGAGCTCGCCCTGGTTTCCGATCAATGGCAGCAGATGGAACGCAGCGTCGAGCGTCCGACGCTCGCATCGCTCAGCGCATGGATCGCCCAGCACGAATGGATCGTCTCCGCGATCTACATCCCGGACGAGGACATCGCCGGCTCAATCTATTACGCCGAGGTGGGGCCGCAGCGGCGGGAGCAGGTGCGGATCACGCGCGAGCTCTTCACGGCCAGCGGCATGGTCCGCTACGTCTACGATCCGCGGCGACTGCTCGCAACCGTGCAGCACGCCGTGCGGCAGCCGCCGCTCGTGGCGAGCGCGCCAGGCACGCTCGCGGTGCAGAAGCAGGCCGAAGTCACGCTCATCCAGGGCGCACGCCCCGGCGTACAGAAACTCGAAGAGGGTTTCGCGTCGGTTGCGCCGCTCGACGAGCCGCTGAGCGCCTTCGGCGTGCGTGCAGTCGTGCGTACCGCCTCCGTCGGCGGCAAAGGGTGGCAGAACCAACGCGTGATGAGCCTCTGGGTGAGCCTCGTTGCGCTCGCGCTGACCGGAGTCGGCTGTCTGCTCGCGTTGCGCGGACTGCATAAGGAATCGGAGACGATGAAGCTGCGCGGCGCGCTGATCGCGAACGTCTCGCACGAGCTCCGCACCCCTCTCTCGATGATCCGCCTCGGCGCCGAAACGCTCAAGCGCGGCAAGCTGAAAGAGAAAGAGCGCCTCGACATCGAGGACACGATCCTGCGCGAAGTGCTCCTGCTCTCGCACCTCGTCGAGAACGTGCTCGACGTCGCGCGCATGCAGAACCAGAGCACGAAAGCGCTCGCGTTCTCTTCGGTGCGGCCGCGCGACCTGATCCGCAATCTTGTGGCCACGTACGAATCGTGGATTCGCAGCAAAGGCTTCGAGGTCGACCTCGAGCTCGACGAAGAAGTCGCTGACCAGTTGTGGGATCGCGATGCCGTTTCGCGTGCGCTGCTGAACCTGGTCGACAACGCCATCAAATACTCCGCCGACGACCGGCACATCTCCATCGCGCTGCGGCAGAACTCGGAGTACGTGATCATCGAGGTCAGGGATCGCGGCATCGGCATCGACGCGAAAGACGTCAGCCGCATCTTCGATCCATACTTCCGCGCGCAGTTCTCCGACACCATCACGCGCCGCGGCGCCGGGCTCGGACTGACGCTCGTGCAACAGATCGTCGAATCGCACGGCGGCAAGGTCGAGCTCGACTCCGCCCTCGGCACCGGCTCGACGTTCCGGCTCATGTTCCCCCGCAGCCTGGCCAGCAGCGCACCTTCCGACATGCCGGCGATGTCGCACGCGCGGGAGGCATTTTGATATCTCCCCGGAAACCTGTAACAGCCCTGTTCCGTAACAAGGAAGACGGAGAACGTGTATGACGAGGATTCTGGTCGTTGAGGACGAAGCTGGGCTGCGGCAGGGGCTGGAGATCAACCTGCGCCACGAGAACTACGAGACCGTGACGGCGGGTGACGGTGAGGAGGCCATCCGCCTCTTCCATTCCGAGTCGCCCGATCTGGTTCTGCTCGACCTGATGCTGCCGAAGAAGAGCGGCTTCGAGGTCCTGGATCACATCCGCAAGGTGTCGAAGGTGCCGGTGATCCTGTTGACGGCGCGCGGACAGGAAACGGACAAGGTCCGCGGACTGCGCGGCGGCGCGGATGACTACGTGACCAAGCCGTTCGGCGTGCAGGAGTTGTTTGCGCGCATCGATGCGGTGATGCGCCGCAGCGAAGTGGTGACGAACACCGCGCGCACGATCTGCGAGGACTCGCTGATCCGGCTCGATCCGGCGACGCGCGAGGCCGCGGCGAACAATCAGAAGCTGAAGCTCTCGCCGAAAGAGTTCGACCTGCTGATGTATCTCTTCAAGAACAAGGAGCGCGTAGTGCCGCGCGACGAGCTGCTCTCCCGCGTCTGGAACTATCGCGTCGATCTCAATCTCAACAGCCGCACGGTCGATACGCACGTGACGCGTTTGCGCCGCAAGCTGCAGAAGGCGGTCGGCACCGACGCGGCCGTGATCGTCGCCGTCGCCAAGATCGGCTATCGCTACCTCGGCGCGGCCAGCGGCGCATTGGTCGCTCACTGAACATAGGCGCAGTGAACAGGCGTAGAATCCCGCGCCATGCAACACGCAAAGATCTACGACAGCATCACGGAACTGATCGGCAATACGCCGATGGTGCGCCTCAACAAGGTCGTGCCGGAAGGCGCGGCGGAAGTGGTGGTGAAGCTCGAGTCCTTCAACCCGCTCTCATCGGTGAAGGACCGCATCGCCATCTCGATGATCGAGGAGGCGGAGCGGTCGGGCGAGCTCAAGCCCGGCTCGACGATCGTCGAAGCGACGAGCGGCAACACCGGCATCGGCCTCGCGTTCGTCGCGGCAGCGAAGGGTTATCGCTGCGCGCTGGTCATGCCTGACTCGATGTCGGTCGAGCGCCGCAAGCTGCTGCAGGCACTCGGCGCGGAGCTCATGCTCACGCCGGCGCCGATGGGCATCAAGGAAGCGCAGCGCCGCGCTGAGGAGTATGCGGCGCAGACGCCGGGCGCGTGGCTGTCGAAGCAGTTCGACAATCCGGCGAACCTGAAGATCCATCGCGAGACCACCGCGCCGGAGATCCTGCGCGACACGAACGGCAAGCTCGACGCATTCGTCGCGGGCGTCGGCACGGGCGGCACTGTGACCGGCGCGGGCTCGGTGCTCAAGAAGGAGCTGCCGCATCTCATCGTCGCCGCGGTCGAGCCGATCGAATCGCAGGTGCTGAAGGGCGGCACGCACAGCCCGCACAAGATCCAGGGCATCGGCGCGGGCATGGTGCCGGCGATCTACGACGCGTCGGTCGTCGATCGCGTGATGGACGCGACGTTCGAAGACTCGGTCAACTACGCGCGGCGCCTCGCGAAAGAGGAAGGCATCTTCGTCGGCATCTCGTCAGGCGCGGTGGTGTGGGCGGCGGTCGAGCTGGCGAAAGAGCTCGGCGCCGGCAAGCGCGTGGTGGCGGTGCTGGCGAGCACCGGCGAGCGATATTTGTCGACGGCGTTGTTCGAATACACGGACCTCGTGAATCAGCCCGCGACGACGCCGCAGATGCTGGCCGAGCAGCAAGCTGGAGCGACGGGCTCTCAGCCCGTCAGATAACCCGGCGGGCTAAGAGCCCGCCGCTCCAGATGGTCGTCTCCGGCCGCCGAGGTGAAACTTCAGGCGCTCGAACTTCTTGCGCTGCTCCGGTGTGAGCACACGCGTGATCTCGTCGTTCGCGGCCTGCACCTCGGCATGAATGCGCGGAGTCATCCCGGTCCGCAGTTCGGCGATGCGCGCGTGGCGGCGGCGGATGATCTCCTCGACCTGCGCGCGCTGCGCGTCGCTCAGATCGAGACGGCGGTCCAGGCGGTTCACGAGCGCGCGGGTCGGGAACATCTCCGCGCCGTGGCCACCGCGCAGGATCATGACGTGCGACGTGAACACACCCACCACGACGCCGGCGGTGAACGTCAGCACGACCACGAGAATCGCCACGATCGTCGTCTTAGTCGCCGACACGATACGTTTCTCCCGCGGACGTGATCTCGACGTCCGTGTCCGCGAAGACGATGTCGTCGCCGCGCATGATGGTCGTGCCGATGACGGCGGCGAGCGAGAGAGCGAGCGCGGTCGCGGCGAGCGGACGGAACCAGGCGGCGAGCAGGTCTGCGACCGTCGGCGTAGTCAGTCTCGACGAAATCGCCACGCGGATCCGCGCCAGCGTGGCCTCATCGGGCTGATGCCGCAATGCGCGCGCGTCGCCGCGCAGCCGCTGGAAGAACTCCTCGTCAGTCATCGTAAAGGTCCGCCAGTTGCTCCCGCAGTTTCTTTCGCGCCAGCGACAGGTGCGAGCGCACCGTGCCGTCGCTGAGCTCCGTCATCGCCGCGATCTGGTCGTGTTCGAACTCTTCGACGAGGTGCAATCGCGCGACGATGCGTTGCATCTCCGGCAGCGTCTCGATCGCGGCGTCGATGCGCGATGCGAGCTCGTTGCGCATGGCCGGCAGCGTCGCATCGTCGCGGCGCGCCGCCGGCTCCGTCTCCGCAATCGCTTCCTCGCGGAACTTCCGCCGATGTTTCATCGTGTCGAGCGCGGCGTTCGTGACGATGCGGTAGATCCATGGCCCGAACGGCTCGCCGGCGCGGAAGCGATTCATGTTGCTGTACGCCTTCACGAACGCCTCCTGCGCGAGATCTTCGGCGTCGTGCGCATTCCGCACGACGCCGTACGCGACGGACACCACCCGGCGCAGGTATTTCGAGACGAGGTAGTCATACGCATCGGCTTCGCCCTGCTGCACGCGCGCGATGGCGCGGGCTTCGAGTGGATCGTCATGAGCCGGCACACTTCAGCGTCCGCGATTCTCCCACCGCTTGCCGCGCTCGGCGAGGTGCATCGCCAGCTTCGTGCGCTGCTCGGGCGTGAGCACGTTCATCGCTTTCGATGCCGCCACGATCAGGTTCGACTTCAACACGCGCTCGGCCTCGGCCTGACGATCGACGATGGCCTGCGCGCCGGCGACGTCGTTCGGATTCACGAGCAGCGTCGTCGCGACGTCCTTGAACGTGCCGTGCATCTGCTGGCGAAAGCCTTTGTTCTGCTCGTGAGTCTCCTTGACGATGGCCTTGAGCTGCGCGGTCTGCGCGTCGCTGAGGTCGAGCTCCTCCTTGAGCTGCCCGAGGTGGCGCAGGAAGCCGAAGCCGTGACCGCCGTGCATGCCCATGTCGCGATGGCCGTGGCCTTTGGCGTAGACGAGTGGGACCGCGGCCAGCGCCGCGACGATGAGGGTGATGAGGACCAGCCGTTTCTTCACGTTCATTTCTCCTTGTCTTGCACTACGACCGAGAGACGCGTCCGTTGAAGGAGCCGTTTACGTCGCGGTCGGTATAATCGCCGGCGTCCCATGCGAACCTCGGCTCTCACGCTGTTGCTCTGCCTGACCGCGCCGGCGCTGGCGCAGCCTGCGCTGGTCTGTACGACCGCGCCGCCAAGCGGCACGTGCACGGCGTTCCACTATCACGTGCAGATGTACCGGCCCGACACGAAGGCGTTCGTCGAAGTGGCGGGCGGAAATCAGTTCGCGACGCAGGCCTCCTGCGAACGTGCGCGCGAGGTGCAGGTCGCGGCCAACGCGAAGGTCGCCGAATACTTTCGCGTGACGCGCGAGCAGCGGCAGTACGAGCGCGATCGCATCGGTCCGTGCCACTGCGACATGACGATCGATCGCGCGGCGCCGAACTATCTGACCGACGCGCAACGCATCGCGCAGATTCGCGCGGGCGAGGAAGTGCGGCTGCGCGTGCGCGAACGCTTGCTCGACAACAAACTCACCAGTCGATCGGAGATCGTGAACGGACTCTGGTCGGAAGCGCCGCTCACGCCGATGCTCGCCGCGCCGAAGCTCGCGCCGCTGCCGCAAGTCGCGCCCGCGCCGATCCTCACCGCGACGGAAGATCTCAAGTCGACAAGAACCATCGACACCGCGAAACCAACGGTGGCCGCACTCGATCTCCCGCTGCTGGAAATCGGAACGCCGGCGTCCCCGCCGGCTGAGCAGGCGGCGTCCATGCCACTCGATCCGCCACCGACACTGGAACCTCCCGCCGAAGAAGTGCAGGTCGCCGCACCGGAAGCGGAGCCGGAGCCGGCCGCGCCGCAGACGACCGTCGCGACGACGGTGCCCGAGGAGGATGTCGTTTCGGCGGAGGAGACGGCTGAGGCGTTCGTCAGCTACGAAACGCAGCGCATCCAGAACGTGCTCCGCGCCGCAGGCGCAATCGCGGACGAGAACATCAAGTCGAAGATCTTCGAAGCGTGCATGCAGCGCATTCAGCTTCTGTCGAACCTGCGGCTGCTCATCGAAGGCTCGGGCATGCGCAGCCGTCTCGCCGCCGCCGCGCGCGACGCGCAGAGCGAAGCGCAGCGGATGGCGGTCATCACGCGCCTCTTCGGCGAGAGCATCCGCACGCACTGGGCGCCGAAAGATGCGTCCGATGTGATCTTCGAGATCGCGCCCGACATCGCCGCCGCGCCGGAGCGCGTGTTGCGCGACACCACCGGCAGCGTGTCCGCCGAGCAGAAGAAGCAGGCGCTCTATCTCGTGCTGGCGCAGACGCAGCCGACCGAAGATCAGCGGTTGTGGCTTTCGAGCATCGTGGAGGGATTCCTGCGATGAGAGCGCTCGCGGCAGTGCTGCTTTGCTTCGTGTTGCCGCCGGCTTTCGCGCAGGAACCCGTTCCGACGGAACCGGTTGCGGCGCCCGTGCCCAACGTCGAAGAAGAGTTCACCAAAGCCGTCTTCTTCGGCAAGAAGTTCGCCGATCTCGGCGACTACGCATCCGCATACGACAACCTCACCAAGGCGGACGCGATCAAGCCCGATCAGCCCGCGGTGCTCTACAACATGGGCGTCGTGCTCGCGCGCGCGGGCCGCTATTCGGAAGCGCAGGTGAAGGTCGACCGTTACCTCCAGCTCTTCCCCGACGGTGCCGAGAAGCCGATGGTGACGAAGCTCCAGTTCGAGCTCGAGTTTCAGCGCGAGGTGCAGAAGAAGCGGCAGGCCGATCAGGAGTATTCGGATCTCTTCAACCGCGCGAAGTTCACGTACGGACGCGCGGAGCTGCGGGAATCGCTGCGCCTCTTCGAGCAGGCGGAGCAACTGCGGCCGACGGACGCGTCCGCGGTGTTCAACCAGGCGCTCGTGCACGAGAAGCTCGGCGACTACGGCAAAGCGATCGAGCGCTACCGCCGCTACGCGCAGCTCGAGAGCGACGCGCAGTCGAAGCAGCGCGTCGACGAGCACGTGTACGAGCTGCAGCGCGAAGTCGACGACATGCAGCACAAGATCGTCTGCGCGTTCTGCGGCCGCAAGTTGCCCGCCGGTGCGATGTGGTGCGAGCGCTGCTGGCACGGTCCGTATCTGACGCCGCAGCCGGTGTGGAGCTCGCGTCCGTGTGTCGACGGCGCGTCCGCTACGCGCGCGACCTATTTCGCGGACGATCGCTTCGCGAAGAACGACATCCTGCCGTGTCTCTTGAAAGACAAGATGCGTGAAGCGCTGCGCTACACCCCGGCGCGCGTGCGCGAGATTCGCGACGCGCGGCGCGCCGAGGGGTGGACGTATGCGGGCGATGTGCTGCAGGGATGGAGCGACAAGCAGGGCAATCAGATCCGCTATGTGCAGGGGCCGGAGTATCTCGAAGCGATCACGTCATCGATCGGCGGCGAGATCCTGACGTTCGCCGCGCATGCCGCGGGCGACGGGATCTACCTGCTCGATCGCGAAGACGTCGTCATCGAAGGGCAGCGCTACACGAACCGCTATTCATTCGACGCGGCGGGGCGCATCGCGCAGCAACAGGTTGAGTATCTGAACACCTCCGCGTGCAATCACTTCATCAACATGACCGCGGATTACACGTACGCGAACGACACCCTGGCGGCGGTGAACATCCGCGGCGGCTACGAAGGCTACCCGGCGGAAGGAAAACCGAAGGTCGACTGGGCCGCGACGGTCTCGTACACGTTCGACGACAAGTCGCGCGTTTCGAAGGAAGAGCTGGCGGTGACGTCGTTCACGAAGACATACGCCGAGAAGCCGAATGACGCGCTGCGCGACGACGTCAATCGGCTTTATCCCAACATGCGCGTGAAGCGTCCGATCGAGAACATCCAGCGCATCGGCGATCTCTGCGCGACCGCGGGCGGTGTCAATCTCTCGAACGCGATCGACCTGCGTCCGTTCTACGCGATGTCGCCGAACCTCGCCATCGCATTGCAGAACGGCGTGACCAAGGCGATCGTGACGTTCACGTATCCGGACGCGTACACGGCTAAATAAATCCCCTCACCGGGCCTTCGGCCACCCTCTCCCCGCAAGCGGGGCGAGGGCTACCTTTGTAACCTTCTCCCCTCGGGCGAGGGGAGAAGGTGCCGGAATGGCGGATGAGGGGTTGCACTAAGTGATCCGCCGCCCTTCGGCGCTCGCTGCGATCAACTGTTCGAGTCGTTTCTCTCTCGTCTCTTCTCGCTTTGCACTAATCACCCACCAGCTCAATGTGCGGCGGTAGTACGGCGGCTGCGCTTCCCAGAACGTCCACGCCGCTTTGTTTGCGCGGAAGCGTTTCTCCATCGCGGCGTCCAGCGTCGCCTCGCGGCGTTCGTAGGAATAGCCTTCCGATTTCGGATCGCGCTTTTCGAACGCGGCGAGACCCGCGGGCTTCATCCGGCCAAGCTCCGTGAGCTCGGCGACGCGCTTGATGTTGACCGCGCTCCACTTGCTCTTCACCGCGCGCGGCGTGAAACGGATCGTGTAGCTCTCGTCGTCGATCCTCCTGCGGATGCCGTCGATCCAGCCGAAGCAGAGCGCCTCGTCGACTGATTCCGGCCAGGTGATGCTCGGCTTTCCGGAGTCGCGTTTCCAGAAGCCGACCAGCAGTTCCTTCGCACTGTCGTGGTTTTTCTCCAGCCACGCGCGAAAGTCTTCCGGCTTCTTGAAGAACCGCGGCTTCACGATTTTCTCCTCGCGAATGGAGTGCAGTACGGATCGTCCGCCGCGCATTCGGCAAACTCGAACTGGATCGTGGCGTGGGCGATGCGGTACTCGTGCGACAGCATGGTCGTGATCTCGTCGAGCAATCCGGCCGTGTTCTTCACCGGAACGTCGCCGACCATGATGTGACACGACAGGGCGGGACTCGATGGTCCGAGGGCCCAGATGTGCAGGTGATGGACGCCGAGGATGCCTTCGATCTTACCGAGGGAGATGGTGACGGCGGCGGGATCGATGCCGGCGGGTGTGCCTTCGAGCAGCAGATTCATCGACTCGCGCAACACCCCGTAACTGCTCCAGAGGATCAGCAGCGCGATGAGCATCGTCACGCCTGCGTCCCACATCGGATTGCCGGTGAGGCGGATGAGAATCGCGGCCACGATGATGCCCGCGGACGAAACCGCGTCGCCGATCATGTGAATGAATGCGCCGCGCACGTTCACGTCTTCACGGCTTTCATGATGGATCGAGAACGCGGTGGCCGCGTTCACGAGCAACGCGACGGCGGCCATCGCAAGCATCAACGTGGTTTCGACTTCCTGCGGATGTTGCAAGCGCGACCATGCTTCGCGGAAGAGAAAGAACGTGAATGCGAGCAGCAGCGCCGAGTTCACGAACGCGGCGAGAATTCCCGCGCGCTGATAGCCGAACGATTTTTCGGTCGTCGGCGTCTTGCGCTCGAGCCGCAGCGCGAACAGCGCGATGATCAGCGCGGCGACGTCGGTGAGGTTGTGCAGCGCGTCGCCGACCAGTGCGAGCGAGCCGGCGTAGATGCCGATCGAGACTTCCGCCACGACGACGAGCAGGTTCGCACCGGTGGCGACGGTGAGCTTGTGCGAGACCGAAGCGTGATGGTGGTGGTGCGAGTGAGCCATTGCTCGAAGTTCCTCGGTTCCTCGGGGTTCCTCGGGTTCCTCGGCGTGGCCCGATCTCCCCCGAGGAACTCCGAGGAACCGTTTACCGCGTGCTCTTCTCGACCTTCTTCGACTTCACCGCGACCTGCTCGGCCATGCCCTTGCGCTGCTCTCGCAACTTCGCGGCGAGCGCCGCATCGCCGGTGGCGATGATCTGCGCCGCGAGGATGCCCGCGTTGCGCGCGCCGCCGATGGCCACGGATGCGACCGGGATTCCCGGCGGCATCTGCACGATTGCGTACAACGCGTCGAGTCCCTGCAACGCGCCACTCGCGAGCGGCACACCGATCACCGGGCGCGTCGTGAACGACGCCACGACGCCGGGAAGATGCGCGGCCATGCCGGCGCCCGCGATGAACACCGCGCAGCCGTTCGCCTCCGCATCGGTGATGATCTGTTTCGCGCGCTCCGGACTGCGATGTGCCGAGGCGACTGTGAAGTCGTAAGGCACACCAGCTTCGTCGAGCGCGGCGGCGGCCTGCGACATGACTTCCGCGTCAGAGTCGCTGCCCATGACGATGAGGACCCAGGGTTTCGCCGTCACCGTCGCTTACTCCGCCGCAACCGCTTTTCGTGTTTCGAGCGCGCGATAGCCGATGTCGGTGCGATATCTCGCTCCGGCGAACCGCACGCTCGGCGCCGCCTCGTACGCCTTCGCCAGCGCCTCGGACAACGTCGCCGCGCGCGCACAAACACTCGCGACACGCCCGGCCTGATTGATCAGCTTCCCGCCGCGTTTCACCACTCCCGCGTTGAACACCACCACCGAATCATCCTCCGGCACGCTGAACTCCACTTCCTGTCCCTTCGCGAAATCATCCGGATAGCCATCGACCGCGATCACGATGCACGCCGCCGCTTCCTTGCGGAAGTTCAGCATTTTCATGTCGCCGAGGTTGCCGCGCGCGACTTTGAGGCAGACGTCGGCGAGATCGTCCTCCATGCGCAGCATCTGCACCTGCGTTTCGGGATCGCCGAAGCGGCAGTTGTACTCGAGCACCTTCGGCCCGTTCGCCGTGAGCATGAGCCCCGCGTACAACACGCCCGTGTACGGTCGTCCCTCGGCCGCCATGCCCTGCACGGTCGGCTGGATGATGGTGCGCATGATCTCCGCGGCGGTTTCGGCATTTAGCACCACCGCGGGCGAGTGCGAGCCCATGCCGCCGGTATTCGGTCCCTCGTCGCCGTCGAATGCCTTCTTGTAATCCTTCGCGGGCGCGAGCGGGAGCGACTTCTTCCCGTCGGTGATGACCATGAACGACACTTCTTCGCCGTTGAGGAACTCCTCGACCAGGATGCGCATCGCGGCATTGCCGAACTTCTTTTCCTCGAACACCATGCGCAGGTATTCGTCGGCGTCCGCTTTCGACGCGACGATCACCACGCCCTTGCCGGCGGCGAGTCCGTCGACCTTGATCACGGCCGGGTATCCGATCTTCTTGAGCGCCGCTTTGGCCTCGTCGAGCGAGTTGCACGTTTCGGCTTCCGGCGTGGGGATGCCGTACTTGCGCATGAACTCTTTCGAGAAAACCTTCGAGCCCTCGAGCTCGGCAGCGAGGCGGGTGGGGCCGAAGATCGGCAGCCCGCGTTTCTGGAACTCGTCGACGATGCCGAGGGTGAGCGGCAGCTCGGGGCCGACAATGGTGAGGTCCATCTTGAGCTTCTCGGCGAAATCGGCCAGCTCAATGATGTCGGCCACGCCGATCGGCACGCAGTCGGCGACGGAGTCGATGCCCGCGTTCCCCGGCGCCGCGTAAAGCTCTCTGACGAGAGGGGACTGTTTCAGTTTCCAGCAGAGCGCATGCTCGCGCGCACCCTGACCCACGACGAGGACTCGCATGTGGACGCGATTGTAGCAGCCGGGGAAACCAGCCTTAGAGGCGTAGAGTCTTAGAGTCGTAGAGGGGGCGATCGCCGCCTTCCCTCTAAGACTCTAAGGCTCTACGCCTGCCCCGGGCCCGGGCCGGGGAAGGCGAACGCCGCCCTAGACGTTCTCCCACCGACTCCCGTAGTACAGGGCAATGTCCGCGGAACTCCTGATGATGCCGACGATTCCAAGCGTCGAGCCCGATGACCGGCAGCTCGTACAGACGATCCGTACCGGCGATACGGAGGCGTTCGAGACGCTCGTGCGCCGGAAGACGACCAAGGTGTACGCGCTCTGCTACCGCGTCATCGGCAACGCGGAAGACGCCAAGGACATCTCCCAGCTCGTGTTCCTCAAGCTGTGGGAGAACCTCGAGAAATACGACCCCGCCTACGCGTTCGACACATGGCTGTATCGCATGGTCACCAACGTGGCCATCGATTTCATGCGCAACAAGCAGTCGCGCGACAACGCCGTGAACTCGAACCTCCGCCTCGTGAAGACCGCGACGGACGCCGAGCAGACCGTGGTCGTGCAGCGGAAGGAAGTCGAGAACGTATTCAACGAGATCTCGAACGTCCTTTCGCCGAAGCAGAAGACGATCTTCATCATGAATCAGATGGAAGACCTGCCGTCCGCCGAGATCGCCAAGATCCTCGGCTGCCGCGAGTCGACGGTCCGCAATCATCTCTTCAACGCGCGGAAGCTGATGCAGCAGCAGTTGCAGAAGCGCTATCCCGAATACGCGCAGCTCTGGAGGGCGAGATGATCTCGTGTGAGACCTTCCGCGCGCGCTTTGAAGCGGGGAGCGAGGCGCCGATCCTGCTCGAGCATTTGCGCTCGTGCGACCGCTGCCTCGACTTCGCCGCGCAGGAAGACCCCGACGTGATGTTTCGCGCCATCGGCGGCGGCGAGATGATCCCGCCCGGCGGCGTCGATGCGTTCGTCGTGGATGTGATGCAGCAGGTGCGCGTGCGTGTGGCCGAAAGCACCGTCACCGCACGGCCGGTTGTTCACTGGACGCGCCGTCTCGCGATCGCGGCTACGCTCGCTGCGGGTGTGACCGGCGCGATGCTTTACAACTCGATGACCGGAACGACGGGCTCTCAGCCCGCCGCGTCAATCGCGGTCCCCGCCGCGCTGAGAGCCCGGCCCTCCAGCAACTTCGCGACGAAACCGGTCGTCGAAACGTATGAATCGGAAACAGCAACGATCGTCGAGATGCCGAGCGAGGGAGCGGCCGACGAAGTGAAGATCGTGATGATCTTCGACGAGAACCTCCCGGCGGATTTATGAAGCGACTCTCGATTCTGATGATGGCCCTGCTGCTCGTGACGGCAACGGCGTTTGCCGACGCGGCGGACGTGGGCAAGACCCTGACGGCAAAAACATTCGTCTTCAAGCACAAGCAGGCTGACAAAGCCGCGAACGTGATCAAGGGACTCATGAGCGCGGAAGGTTCGATGTCCATTCAGCCGGCGGCGAACTCGCTGGTCGTGACCGACCTTCCGGAGAACATGAAGAAGATCGCGGCCGCGATCGCGACGTTCGACGCTCCCGCGCAGGCGCTGCAGCTCTCCATTCGTCTCGTTTCCGCGAGCCGCGGTGCCGAGGCGAAGGTGGATCCGGTGCTGGCCGACGTGCAATCGAAGCTCGCCCTGCTCCGCTACAACGTCCTCGAAAGCCTCGGCAGCGCGAACGCCACCGGCAAGGAAGGCGAGCCGGGCGTGGTTGCGCTGACCGGCTATCGCGCGGACTTCCGTTTCGGTGAATACGATCCGGCCTCGGACTCGGTGCAGGTGGCCGATTTCAAGCTGCTTCGCCAGGAAGGCGAGCGGCTCACGCCGATGCTCAAGACCACGCTCAACCTCAAACTCGGACAGACGGTGATCATCGGCGCCACGAAGCAGCCACAGAGCCAGCGGGCCCTGATGATCGTCGTGACAGCACAGCGGTAAACCCACCCGGCGGGGGGCCGGGCTCCTGCTTCCAAAGGGCGCGACGCACACCGCTCACCCGTGCGTCGCGCCCGTTTTTTTGGAGTGCGGCTACGTCAGCGCTTTTTCTTTTGCGCGAGCCACTCCGCGACTTCATCGACGTTGCGCGTGTTGAAGATGTGCTTCGCGCTCAGGCCGCCTTTGCGCGCGACCCACGTGCCGGTGATGACCGCGTTGTATTCGCTCACCGAGTGCGCGTCGGGATTGATGCTGAACATCACGCCGTGGTCGAGCGCGCGCTTGATGTGGCGCCAGTCGAGATCGAGCCGGTTGGGATTGCCGTTGATCTCGATCATCACGCCGCGCGCGCCGGCCTTCTCGAAAATGCGCTCGTATTCGACCGTGTAGCCCGCGCGCGAGAGCAGCTTGCGGCCGGTGAGATGGCCGAGGAACGTGACGTTCGGATCGTCCATCGCGCGCAGGATGCGGTCCGTCATCTCGTCCTTGCTCATCGTGAAATTCGAATGGATCGATGCGATGACGAAGTCGAGCTTCGACAGCACCTTCTCCCCATAGTCCATCGTTCCGTTCTGCAGGATGTCCGCTTCCGTCCCGCGGAACACGCGCATCGGCGCGACGTTTTTCTCCTCGCGTGCAATCTCCGCATGCTGCTGCTTCAGCCGCTCCTCGGAAAGTCCGCCCGCGTAATACGCGACGGGGGAGTGATCGGAGATGCCGACGTACTCCCAGTCGCGCGCGTGCGCGGCGGAGAGCATTTCCGCGACCGAATGGCGCCCGTCCGAAAACGTGGTGTGGACGTGGAACGTACCGCGGAGCTGCGCGAGCTCGACGAGCTTCGCGCGCTTTTTGACCTTCACATCGTCGGCGTTCTCGCGCCGCTCGGGCTCGATGAAAGGGATGCCGGCCTTTGTGAACACGGCTGCTTCTGTTTTCGCCTTCGCGACCTCGCCGAATGTCTCCAGGAACTCTGCACTGCCGGTCGTGCGGAACAGCGTCGAGCCGAATTCGGCCGGTGACGTGAGATGAAAGAAGACGTCCATCTCTCCCCGTGCGACGCCTTTCAATGTCTGATCGTCGATGGCCTGCAGATCGGCGACGAGCGTCGACAGCTTCTTCGCCACGGCGTCGGGCTTCTTGGTCACGATGACGATGTTCACGTTGTGAATCACTTCGAGCCGCCGGCGTACGCTGCCGGCCACTTCCGCGTTCTCGATTTCCTCGAAATCCGCGAGGCGCTCGCGCAGCGATTCGCCCACTTCGATGCCGATCGGCAGGAGGAAGCTCGACTCGCGGAGGCGCGCGAAGTCGATGCCTTTGAGGATCATCTCCGCGGTCTTCGCGCCGAAACCCTTGAGCTTCGCCACGCGGCCGGCGCGCGTCGCTTCCTCGAGCTCGTCGAGCGAGCCGACGCCGAGCTCCGAGTAGAGCTGGCCGATTTTCTTGAGGCCCAGCTTGGGCACACGCAGCAGCTCGAAGATGCCCGGCGGATATTGCGCGCGCAGCTCATCGAGATATTCGGAGCGGCCGGTGCGCACGATCTCTTCGACGACTTTGCCGGTGGCCTTGCCGACGCCGGGAACGTTATAGATCTCGCCCGATTCGACGAGCGCGGTCACGTCGGCATCGACGTCTTCGATCGCGCGCGCGGCTTTCTCGAACGCGCGCGCCTTGAATGGATTCGGATCGCTGAGCTGGATGTACCGCGAGATCTCGTCGAGCGTCCGCGCAATGTTGAACTTGTCCATGCGCCGGTCATTATCATGCGGCGATGCAAGCTCGCGAACGCCTCGTGGTCGCCGTCGATCTCTCTGCGCGCGACGATATCCTGCGCCTTGTCGACGAGCTCCGCGGCACGGTCGGCGTGTTCAAGCTCGGACTGCAGGCGTTCATCGCGAACGGGCCGTCGATCGTGCGCGAGGTGGTGGCGTCCGGCGAGCGCGTGTTCCTCGATCTGAAGATCCACGACATTCCCAACACCGCCAAACATGCGGTGGCCGAGGCGGCGTCGCTCGGGGCTTTCATGGCGACGGTGCATGCGGCAGGAGGCGAGGCGATGCTGCGAGAGTGCGCGCACGATTCGCTGCTCGTCCTTGCAGTCACGGTGCTGACCAGCATCGATGACGCGGAGCTCGCACGCATCGGCTTTCCCGGAACACCGCTCGATAACGCGGTGCGGCTGGCGCGGCTGGCGAAGGATTGTGGTCTGCGCGGCGTGGTGGCTTCGCCGCTCGAGATCGAAGCGATTCGCGCGGCGTGCGGCGAAGGGTTCGTGATCCTCACGCCGGGCATTCGTCCCGCGGGCGCTGACGCCGGCGATCAACGGCGAACCATGACCGCGCGCGAAGCGGTGACCGCGGGAGCGGATTACATCGTCGTAGGACGCCCCATCACGAGTGCGGCCGACCCGAGGTCGGCCGCATCGAGGATCGTCGAGGAGATGTCGTGAACCAAGTTGCCTTCTCCCTTCCGCAGAGGGGAGAAGGTGCGCGGAGCGCGGATGAGGGGCCGTCCCTCGTCGCGTTGCTGAATGCCCCTCATCCGGCCTTCGGCCACCTTCTCCCCGCGCCGCGGGGAGAAGGCTACCTCGGAGCTACCGCACTGCGCGTCTGCGCGGGTTCGTGCAGTTCGATCCCGGTCCGTTGAAGAAGACGCGCTTCATGGCGAACTGTCTGCGGTTGCCGAGGGCGTCGGTCGCGATCGCGCGCAACTGATACTCGCCGCGCGTCGTGTTGTCGAGGTTCACCGGCAGGCGCCACTGCGTCACCGGTGTCGATGACGAGACGTCGTAGCGGAGCGGTCCGCCGAGGCTCGCGAATCCGAGCGAGGTGTTGTTCATCAGGATCTCGACGCTGACGATCTTCTGCTCGCCCGTCACCCAGCCGTGCAACTGCGCGCCGCCGCAGGTGAGGTTCGCAACGCTGTCCAGCTCGATGCGGCCCGCGGCTACGCCGCACGCGCCCCAGCTCTGGATGCCGCTCTCTTCGCCGACGACGTAAATGTAGTTTCCGGCCGCGAGCGGATTGTGCTTGACCTCGTCCTCCTGGACGAAGGTCACCTGTTCGTAGATGCGCTCGGCCTGACCTTCGAACTGCGGCACGAGGAAGTCGAAGACGTCGAACGCGACGGTCCTCGCCGGCTTCAGCGTCGCGGGATTCACTTCTTCGATCATCGTCACCAGGCGCGCGTTCGCGTCATCCCAGTACGCGTGGCGATTGAAGCGGATCTCGTGGCTGCGTCCGATGCGCACGAACTCGGGGATCGCGAGGAACTTGTTGCGGACCAGGACCGGGAAGACGCTCGTACGGACCTGATAAATGTCGATCTGGTTGTCGCTGCCGACGCCGAGGAAGTCGGTGCCGTTGGAGACGAGCCATTTGCCGGGACGGCGGATGGCGTTGAGCTCGCGGATGTTGGCCGGGTTGGCGATGTCGAACGCGACCACCGCTTCCTCCGAGACCGCGATCAGCAATCCGGAGTTGAACGCGATGTCGTTGAAGCCGCGGTAATCCGTGCGCGTCGTCGAGAGGATGTTGTTGAGCCGCACCGGGTTTTCGAGGTTCGAGATGTCGACGAGCTCGATGACCGTCACGCACTGGTTCGAGGCGCTGGGACGCGGATAGCACGGCATGTCCGTCTGCGGAAACAGGCCCGCGAGGCGGTTGCCGTTGATGGTCATGCGGCGATAGTGGAAGCCGGGCGCGCGGTGGATGAGCTCGGGCGGTTCGCTGTCCGAGCCGCCGTGCGTGTTGATGAGATCGTAGATCTCGAGGCCGGCCTCGCTGCTGATGAACAGGCGGCCGTTCGAGAACGCGACGCCGCCTTCGGTCTCACGCGCGACGAGCGAATCGATGAAGTCCTCGCGTGCGATCTCGAGGTTGCCGACGTCGTTCATCTCGTACGTCGTCAGCACCTGCCCGCGCAACGTGTAGACGATGTTGCCCGAACGGAACACGCCGTGCGGCGACAGGTGGAACGGCTGTTCCGCGGGGGTCGAGTCCGCGAGCGAGAGTGGGCAGTTTGCCGTCAGATGTTCCGCGATGAGCGGCGTGGCGGCCAAGACAAAGGTAAGGACGACCAGAGCGATCCGTGACCAAACGCGCATAAAAGCCTCCCAAAACACACCCGTGACGCCCGCTGACTTCGCGCGCGAAGCGTCTCACGATACGCGGATACCGTGCCTTTTGCTGATGGCGCGGCCGCCGCTCCAAAGAGCCGATCGAGTTCGTCTAGCTCCTAAGTGTGTAGCAAAGCACGGGTTCTTGGCAATATGCCGGTGAGGCATGAGCGGTCGTGTATCATGGCCGCGACCAGCATCCGAGCGCTTGCATTGGGAAACAGACGTGCTCGCGCACGTGTTCGTTGCTGGTGGCAGGCACCATGCTCGACGGTCATGTTCTGGTTCTGAATCGTTCGTTTCAGGCAGTGCAGATCACGTCGGTTCGACGCGGTCTGACGCTCCTGTACAAGGGACAGGTTCGCGCCGTCGACTCGCAGTACCGCACCTACGACTTCGAGAACTGGATGGACATCCCCGTCCAGCCCGACGACCACTACGTGGTCACGCCGAACCGGAACATCCTCATTCCGCACGTGGTGCAACTCCTGATCTTCGACCGCCTCCCGCGGCAGGAAGTGAAGTTCTCGCGCGGCAACATCTATCTGCGCGACCAGAACCGCTGCCAGTACTGCGGGAAGAAGTTCCCGTCGTCCGAGCTGTCGCTCGATCACGTGGTGCCGATCTCGCGCGGCGGCAAGTCGACGTGGGAGAACGTCGTGTGCGCGTGCCTGCCGTGCAACGTGCGCAAGGGTAACAAGCTCCTGAGCGAGACCGAGATCCGCCTGCGCCGCCAGCCGGTGCGTCCGAAGTGGCACCCCCTGCACCGCCTGCAGGGACGTTCGTACCCCGAGATCTGGAAGAACTTTCTGGACGAGGCGTACTGGAACGTCGAATTGAAGGAGTGAGCGTTCCGCTCACTCTTGTCGTTCCGCGCCTTCGGCGCTGTCGTCGGTTGTCGGTGAGTTTGCGCGCGGAGGCGCTGCGGCGACGGCCATCTGTCCGTGTTACCGCGAACCGGATGACGAAATGCTGAAGCAGTTCTACGCTTTCCGCCGTGAGCAGAAGTGACGATCCAGCGTCTACTCGCACGTCTGATTGGCGGCGAAGATGCTCCGGGCGAAGGCTGGCGCCTCGCACTTCAGGAACAGTGCGCCGCGGTGCGGCTCCGAAGCGCTGACGTGCAGCCGCGCCAATCACGCCCCGCTGCGACGACTCAGAGACAACCCACAACCGCCCACCCCGCCGCGCAGCGCCGCTGACTCCACGCACGGCGCGCAACTTGCTATGGCCGAAGTTCGTGTACAGCTCTGCCCGTACGAGCTTGTTTCTTTGGGAGTGGCAGCAATGACGTTGGTCAATTCACTCTGCGCGGAGATCAGTGTTTTTCAAGGTGTCGGGGAATCGACCGGAATCATGGTCGAGCGGAGTGCGATTCGCGGCAAGAAGGGCCTCTGCAAGAGCATGCGCGATCTCGCCATCAAATCGCGTGTCCTCGGCGATGGGTACTACTACATCCCCATCGACCTCTGGCCCAAGTCGAAGGAACCGATCGTCGTGCACAAGCACGACTGGACGGTCATCAGCTCCATCCCCCGCACGTCGCGGGCGACGAAGAAGCGCGCCGTCGCGAAATGAGCTCAGAACCTGTGCCCGCGCACGTCGCGGGCGGCGAAGAAGCGCGCCGTCGCGAAATGAGCTCAGTGGTATGCGCCGTGCAGTCCGGCGTTTTTCGAAACCACTGTCGGGAGCTCATTTGATGAAGCATTTGAAAGTCGCATTTCTGATCGCCTGTTTGGCCACGCCTCTCCTCGCGCAACAGGAGGAAGGACCGGGGCAGGCGCAGGGCGCCGCCGTCGACACGACCGGCAAGGGCTACACCGCCGCGTATGTCATCGAAACGTCGACCAGGCAGGTGCTGTTCGCCGAGAACGAGCATCAGCAACTGCCCACCGCCTCGATGGCCAAGATGATGACGTTGCTCATCACGATGGAAGAGATCAAGGCGGGCAATCTCCAGTACGACACGGCGATCACGATCTCGCCGCGCGCGAGCAAGATGGGCGGCTCGCAGATCTATCTGCGCGCGGGCTCTGTGTGGCCGGTGAAGAATCTGATCATCGCCACGATGGTGCAGTCCGCGAACGACGCCGCCCAGGCGCTCGCCGAAAAGATCGGCGGCTCCTCGGAATCGTTCGCCGACATGATGAACGCGCGCGCGCAGGAGCTCGGACTCACGCACTCGCAATTCTACGATCCGCATGGACTGCCGAATCCCGATGACCCGTCGCGCGTCGACACGATGTGCCCGCACGACCTCGCGATCCTGGGCATGGAAGTGATGAAGTATCCGTTCCTGGCCGCGCTGGCGAAAGTGCCGGAGATGCCGTTCCGCAACGGCACGCTCGAGCGCATCTACAACCCCAATCACCTCATCAACCCGCGCAAAGCCAACTACATGCAGGACGCCACCGGCATCAAGACCGGCTACTCCGGTCCGGCCGGTTTCTGCGTAACCGCATCCGCGCGGCGCAATAACCTCGACGTCGTTGCCGTCGTCATGGGCGCGAAGACGAGCGGCGGACCGAACGGATCGTTCGCTCACGCCGGCCGCATCATGAACCAGGCCTTCATCAACTACCGCATGGTCGTACCCGCGAAGAAGGGCACCATCGTCGGACAGGCGCCCGTGACCGGTGGTCGCGCCGCGACGGTTCCGGTCACGCCGGCGAACGACGCCACCGCGCTCGTGAAACGCGGCCAGGAGAAAGGCGTGACGGTCGCGTATCAGGGTAACGGCGCCGCCGCTCCCGTGAAACAGGGACAGGTCGTCGGCACGATCGTCGTGCAGCAGAACGGCAAGACGCTGGCGAAGATCCCCGCAATCGCGGCCCAGGAAGTTCCGAAGCAGGCGTGGTGGAAGTCGTTCTGGCCGTTCTAGAGTAGTACGACGCGCCGGTCTTCCATCCGAAACCCACGCGCTAGTTTCGACAACGCCTCGACATACGCCATGTGCTCCTCTTCGAGGATGCGCGCGGCCAGCGTCGAGGCATCGTCGTCTGCGCGCACCTCCACGGTGCGCTGCACGATGATCGGACCCGCGTCCAGGTTTTCATCGACGAAGTGCACCGTGCAGCCCGAGACCTTCACGCCGTACGCGACCGCCTGCGCCTGCGCATCGACACCGGGAAACGCGGGCAATAGCGACGGATGGATGTTGAGGATGCGATTGCGCCAGCGCTCGACGAACGACGCGCTGAGCAGGCGCATGTAGCCGGCCAGCGCGATGAAGTCCGGTTGCGCCGCGTCGAGCAATCGCAACACCTCGTCCTCGTGCGCGGCGCGATTCGCAAACGTCTTGTGATCGACGACGTCCGCCTCGTAGCCATACTGGCGCGCTCGCGCGATTCCCGGCGCGTCGGGACGATTCGAGATCACTGCGACGATCTGCGCGTCGAGAGTGCCGCACTGCACCGCCTCATGAATCGCCTGGAAGTTCGACCCGCGGCCCGAGAGCAGGATGGCCAGTCGCAACGGCGTTACTCGATCCAGCTCGCGTAGCCGCTCGGCGGCGTGTCGTAGACGACGCGGCCGGAGCCCTTCACGACGTTGCCGATGAAGTAGAACTTCTGCCCGATCTGCGCGAAGTGTTTCGCGATGCGATCGACGACGTCCGGCGCCACCATCAGCACCATGCCGATGCCCATGTTGAAGACGCGCAGCATTTCCTGCGGATCGACGCCGCCCTTTTCGTAGATCAACTGGAAGATCGGCAGCACCGGCCACGAGCCGAGCTTCACGTGCGCGTCGAGCGTGGACGGCAGCACGCGCGGCACGTTGTCGGTGAGGCCGCCGCCGGTGATGTGCGCCATCGCGTGAATGGCGCGCTCTTCGACGAGCGGCAAGAGCGGCTTGAGATACGAGATGTGCGGCGCGAGCAGCGCCTCGCCCGCCTTGCCGATGCCGGGAACGATCGACTGATGGTCGTAGCCGAGTTTGTCGAACAGCACCTTGCGCGCGAGCGAGTAGCCGTTCGTGTGCAGGCCGACGGACGGGAGGCCGAGGAGCACGTCGCCTTCGCGGACGGCCTTGCCGTCGATGAGATTCTTCGCGTCGACGACGCCGAGGATGAAGCCGGCGATGTCGTAGTCATCGTCGCCATAGAAGCCGGGCATCTCCGCGGTCTCGCCGCCGATCAGCGCGCAGCCGTTTTCCTTGCACGCGCGCGCCATACCGCGGATGACGTCGGTCATCACCGGCGGGCGCAGTTTGCCGGTGGCGTAGTAATCGAGAAAAAACAGCGGACGCGCGCCCTGCACGAGGATGTCGTTGACGCAGTGCGACACCAGGTCATAGCCGACCGTGTCGTGAATCTTCATCGCCTGCGCGACGCGCAGCTTCGTGCCGACGCCGTCGGTGGACGACACCAGGATCGGCGATTCGATGCCTTCAAACGTGCCGCGAAAGAGGCCGCCAAACGAGCCGATGTCGGAGAGCACGCCCGGCGTATACGTGTCGCGCGCGATGCGGCGCACGTCGCGCAGCGCCTCGTCCTGCGCGTCGATATCGACACCGGAATCGCGGTAGCTCGTCACGGCGCGCGAGGATATCAGACCGGTTCCTCGGGTTCCTCGGGTTCCTCGGAGTTCCTCGGGGGGAGGGTTCTCCTCCGAGGAACCCGAGGAACTCCGAGGAACTCCGAGGAACCGCCTCTAGAATGCCCGCCAATGGCTCAGGCACTGCTGATCAGCACACTCGTCACCATCGCCGGTCTCATCGTCACGATCGTGATGGGACTGCGCGCGACACCGGCCCACCAGGCGGATCACATCATCGTCGCATTGATCACGGTCGTCATCGGCTTGTTCTCGCAGTCGATGACCATGTTCTTCTTCATCGGCACCGGCAAGGAGTTGAAGGAGAAGTCGGATCAGAACGCGGACGTCGTGCAGCAGACCAAGGCGTTCAAGTCGCGCGTCTTTCCCGCGGCGATGTGGGCGATGACCGCGATCATGATCACGTTCATCACCGGCGGCGGCGTCGGCAGCGGCAAGACACCGGTATGGGTGCACGACGCGCTCACGGCGGTGTCGATCGCGATGTTCGCGCGCGCGTACTGGATTCAGATCAAGGCGATGAACGAGAACGCGACGCTGATGGAGCGGTATCTGCGGGAATGATCACACCGATCGACGCCAGGGCATCGAGATACTGCTGCACATCCTCGACCGGCACCGGCTCGTAGATCGCCGAAAGCGCATCGCGGATCTCCTGCGCGCTGCGGTGGCCATCGACGAGGTTCAGCGCCTCGTACTGATACTCGCCCGAGAGGCGGATGTCCTTGTGCTTCGCGTAGTGCGCGGTGAAGTAGTCGTAGCCGAACGCGGACATCGGTCCCTTGATTGTTCTGGAGCGACGGGCTCTCAGCCCGTCGGCGGGCTGAGAGCCCGCCGCTCCGGATAAGAAGCGATCGATCGATGACAGCATCTGCTGTTCGTGCCAGCGTGCGAACTTCGTCACGTTCGCGTCTTTGCGGCGCATCGCTACCGCTGCGCGCTCGAGCCCGAATGCTTCGACCATCTCGCGCAGCGCGGGCTTGTCGCCGTCGCCGATGGTCGCCAATGCGTAGCCCGTGGCCGCAGCGATGAACGCGGCGCGCGCGACTTTGGTCGAGTCGATGTTCGCCGGCACGTCTTTGTTCGTGTGGATGTAGCGATCCGGCCAGTCGTTGAAATACACGGCCGGGATGCCGAAGGAGCTGTCGCTGTAGACCTGATGATCGCTGCCGAGGGTGAGCGGCACGAACGCGGCGCGCAGCGGGTCCTTCGTGCCGTCGGACGCGAGCAGCGGCCAGCGCGCGGAACCCGTCATCGCGTACGCGTCCGCCTGTTCGTTGACGAGCATGCCCACCGACTGCGCGACGTCGTTCACGAACGACGGCTGGCTCGCCGGCCCGCGTGTGACGTGAAAGATCGCCTTCGTCTCCGGTCCGCCGCCGACCATGTCGAGATGGATCGCCGCGCGAATGCGTTGCGCGAGCTCCGGCTTTCCGTTCAGCAGCGCGAGTGTGCCTTCGATCTCCGGCGGCCAGACGAAACGGATCGTGCGCCGCGGCGGTGCGATCCGTTTCTCTCCGATGAGTTTCGACAACGTGCGCGCGACTTCCAGGATCGCCGCACAACCCGACGCGTTGTCATTCGCCCCCGGCCTCGGATGGTCCAGATGGCAGCTGTAAACAATCTCCTCGGCACTCCGATCGCTGCCGGCGATCGTGGCCGTGGCGATGTCGTACGCACCCGGCTCCTGTCCCGCGCGCACCTTCGCGTGCAGGCGCACCGCTTTGCCGCTGCCGACGCGCTGCTGGAGCGCGCGCGCGGTGCGGAGCGAGACCATGAATGCGAACGTCCGCTCGTTCTCCGGTGCGAACGTATCGAGATGGCCCCAGCGGATCAGCGTGTCGTCCTCGCCGTACCACGCGGTACGCTGGTTCTGCGCGTAGCTGATGATGCCAACCGCGCCGAAGCGTCCGACCGCGAGCGACGCGACGGCATTCGGTTGCGAGGATGTCAACACGAGCTTTCCCTTCACGTTCTTGTTCGCGTAGTCCGCTTCGCTCGTGCCGGTGCCGATGTCGATCAGCTCCGCGGTCGCTTCGCCGCTGGCGCTGTCCTGCGCGAGTGTAATGGGCGCCGCGTCCCAGCTCGCGATGCGCGTGATGCGATTGCCGTCCGCGTCGACTTCCCACAACTCCGCGAACTCCGCGTTCCACGCGGGTCGCGTACGCTGCGTTCCATAGAAGATCGTCCCGTCGGCCGGCAGCGACTCGATGTGCGCGTCGGCGAGACCGTAGCGCTTCAGCTCCGCGACGATCTGATCGGCCGCCGCGCGGAATCCGCGCGAGCCGCGCATGCGGTGATGCCGCGAGAACCCCTCCACGTTGCGCTTTGCGGACTCGCCGGAGATCTCGGTTGCGAGCGCCGTGATCTCTTTGTCGTCGAGGAACGGAAGGGTCTGTGCGTTAGTCGTGACTGCGAAGACGAAAATCGCGAGAAAGCGCATTCACGCACGATACAACGCCGCGCCCCAGTGCAGTCCCGAGCCGAGCGCGGTGAAGCACACCAGCATGCCCGGCTGGATGCGGCCGTCCTGCACGCATTCGTGGAAGAGGATCGGCAGCGTGCCGGCGGTGGTGTTGCCGTAACGCTCGATGTTGTGCGGCACCTTCTCCGGCGGAAGAGCGAGCTGCTTCGCGACCGCTTCGATGATGCGCAGGTTGGCTTGGTGCACGAGCAGCAGATCGAGCTGCGACACCTCCACTCCGGCCGCCGCGCACACTCCGCGCACCGCTTCCGGCATCTTCGACACGGCCTCCTTGAAGACCGCGCGGCCTTCCATGACCGGGATGAACTCATTCGCGTCGAGCTGCTGATGATCGACGTACGGCCGTTTGCGGAAGCCGACGCCGGGCGTGTAGAGCGCCTCGATGTTGCCGCCGTTCGTGAAAAGCTTCGCCGCGAGCAGACCGCGCTCACCGTTCTCCGAGGCCTCCACGATCACCGCGCCCGCACCGTCGCCGAAGAGCACCGTGCGATCGCGGATGGCGGTGTTCGCCGCGAACTCATCGGGCGTGGTCTCCCGTGTCGACTTCCCAATCGTCAGATCCCAGTTGTTGTGCCACGGCATGAACGGCGTGTGCACGTCCGCGCCGACGAGGAGGACGCGTGTGTATTTGCCGCTGCGGATCAGGGAGTCGGCGAGATCCAGGCCATAGAGGAATCCCGAGCACTGCTGGCGGATGTCGAACGCGGCGATCGATTCGGCGAAGCCCATGCGCGCCTGCAACACCGGTCCGTTGCCGGGAAAGAAATGATCCGGCGTCATCGTCGCGAAGACGATCGCATCGATGTCGTCTTTTGTCCGTCCCGCCGCAGCCAGCGCCTGTTGCGCCGCCATCATCCCGAGCTCGGTCGAGCCCTGGCCTTCATCGACGTAATGCCGCTGTTCCACGCCGCTGCGCGTGCGAATCCATTCGTCACTCGTATCCATGATTTTGGTGAGATCGCGGTTGGTGACGATGTTCTTCGGGATGCCGATGCCGGTGCCGGTGATGACGGAACGCATGCGCGTGAGCTTACCGCGACCGGGAGGCCTCCCGGTCACAGTAGGCTCACGCGTCGTGTGTCGCGGTCAGCGCGAACAGATCCTCGCGGCCGAACTCGTATTTGCGGCCGCAGAACTGGCAGACGATCTCCGTCCCGCCCTCGGCGATCATCTCTTCGAGCTCGTGGCGCTCGAGCAACGCCAGCGGCGCGAGCGCGCGCTCGCGCGTGCATGTGCAGGCGTATGCGACCGGGATCTCGCGACCTTCGTCGATCTGCTTGTAACCGGTGTCCGTGAGCACCGTGGCGACTGCTTCTTCGATGGGCATCGTCGCGAGCAGCGTGCTGAACGACGGCGCCTTGCGCACGCGGTCTTCGAGCGTGCGGATCGCTTCTTCGGGTGCGTGCGGGAACGCCTGGACGATCATGCCGCCGGCCGCGGCTACGCCGTCGCGCTTGTTGTAGACGCCGAGGAGCACGGCGGAGGCGATTTGTTCGGAGCGCATCAGATAGCGCGTGAGATCGGTGGCGATGCCGGTGCCGCCAAGCAGGATCTGCGAGGTGTATGGCTTGCCGGCGGGCGGCGTGCCGCGCACGACCGTGAGGCTGCCATTGCCGATTGCGGACTCGACGTCGAGCATCGGGTCCTGCGGCACCGGATTGGCGACATAGCCGCGCACGTTGCCGGCGACTGTGCCGTCGCCGATGACGGTGCCGAGCGGCCCGTTGCCCTCGAAGCGGAGCGAGACGAACTGATTGCGGACGTCCTTGTCGAGCAGGCGCGCCAGCAGCAGCGCGCCAGTCATGGCGCGGCCGAGCGCGTCAGCGGCGACGGGCGCGAGGTCGAGAATCTCGCGCGCGGTCTCGACGGCCGTGGTCGTCTGCGCCGCGATGATGCGGAAGTGGCCGTCGACGGCCATTCCCTGAATGATGCGGTCGGGTCGGTCCATTGGAAGTGACGGAAACCGCCTGCGGGCGCGAATTCTTTCGTGGCGGGCGGCTTGCTGCCTACAATGGCGGCGGCGGACGTGGACTCCGCCGACTCTCGTCACGAAAATGGAGGTTCTCTGATGGTTTCCTTCGGAAGAACGTCCGTCGCGGACAAGACCCAGACGCTCGAGGTAGGTGACACGGCTCCTGACTTCGAGCTTCCGGGCCATCGCGGCGGTGAAAAGTTCCGGCTCAGCGATCTGCGCGGCAAGAAGAACGCGGTGATCGTTTTCTATCCCCTCGACTGGACCCCTGTTTGAACGGTTCAGATGCCGTCGTACGAGGCCGAGATGGCCGACTTCGAACGGTATGATGCCCAGGTCGTGGGCATTTCGGTGGATTCAGTTCCCTCTCACGTAGCTTTCGCAAAATCGATCGGCGGCATCGAGCGGTATCCACTGCTCGCCGATTTCCATCCCAAGGGTGCAGTGTCCCAGCAGTACGGCGTCTGGAAGGACGACAAGGGCATCTGCGAGCGCGCCATCGTCATCGTCGACAAGCAGGGCATCGTCCGCTACGTCGACGTGCATGACATTTCCGAGGCGCCGGATAACGCCCAGTTGCTCGACGTCCTGCGCGAATTGGATTAGCGGGTCGCGGGCCGTCCACGGGCCCGCTTCTTGCCGCTGCTGCACGAATGCTCAACATCGCACGCAAATGCGTTCCGTTCACCCCGTTCGATAAGCAGCTGGCCAATTCCGTGGTAACGCTCGTCGCCGCGACGGGCGTGTTTCTCTCCGATCAGGAGCCCTTCCCCGCCGAAGATCCCGGCGACACCACCTATCGCATCATCCCCGCCGACGCCGACATGGGCAGCATGCGCATCGTGCACGGCCATTACGATCATGCCGAGGCGGATGCCGATCCGAACATCGTGTATCCGCTGGAGACGTTGCGCGAGCTCGCCGCGGAAGGGTTCATCGGCGGCGTGAACGATAAGCACTACAGCTACGGCTTCACCACGAAGCTGAAGGAGTTGTACGAGACGACGTTCCCCGAGCTCGCCGACAAGATCGAGCGCTCGAAGACGAAGCTCGTGGTGATGATGGCCGGCTGTCCCGAGACGTGTCACCGCACGATCGCGAACCTCGCGCGCGAGATCGAGGCGCGTGGCGTGCCGACGGTGATCATCAGCGCATCGCCCGCCGCGACGGAATCAGTACGCCCGCCGCGCGCGATGACGTGGGACGGCGTGGCCATCGGCCGCATCGTCGGCCGCGCCGGCGAGCGCGAGCAGCACAAGAAGGTCGTGCGCGCGGCGCTGGAGATGTTCACACACGACACGCCGCCGGGCAAAGTCGTGATGAAGAACGTTCGTTAGTCCAGATGGTTCAGCGCAGCGGAACGGTCAGAACTTCACGAGCAATGCAGCAAACAACGCGCTGTCACCCTTCTCGATTTCTGGCGATGGCGGCTTGTTCTTGTAATCGTACGTATACGCGAGCTTCAGCTCGAGGCGCGTGGCCACGGTCGTGGTGAGGCCGGCGTCGAGGAGCCCGTTGCTTTCGATTTGCGCGCCGACCGCAGCGTCGATGGTCAGATTGCGCGTGTCACCGCGGATGCCCCGATAGCCGCCGCCGGCAACCGGCGCGATGAAATAGTGGATGTCCTTGAACGGATCGCGCAGGTAGGAAACCTCGCCGAAGAGGAACGTGCGGTCGGACAGCGAATACTCGCCGCGAGCGTTGGCGGTTGACATGTCGACCAGCGTTTCGCCGTCTGCCTCACCGCGCAGATAGAGCGCGTCCGCCTTGAAGAGGAAACGCGTCTTCGGGTCGTACTTCGTGTTGAACGAGAAGTTGAGGTTCGTCGTGTCGGAGTTGCCGCTCGTGATGGCGAGGCCCGCGCCGATGCTGCTCCCCCAGATGTCGGGCGGCGGTTCCTGCGCGGAGAGAACGCCTGCACCGAGGATGAACGCGATCAGGGAACTTGCCGATGGCTTCATGCTTCACCTCGCTATTGAACGTTTTCGCGAAGCGTACGGTATACCTCGATGTGAACGACGCCTACCTGGTCGGCTGATTGCGAACGGTGACACGGACGCCGTGCGTCCGCTGATCGAGCGTTACAAGAAACCGCTCGCGGCACTGCTGCAGCGCGCGCTCGGTTCTTCGCCCGACATCGACGACGTATTCCAGGAGACGTGGATCCGCGTCGTGCGCAGCGCGCATCGCTACGATCCGGAGCAACGCTTCAGCGCGTGGCTGTTCGCGATCGCGTGGAACCTGGTGAAGGACCGCTGGTCGCGGCGCGTCGCGCACGACGACGTTGATCTCGCCGAGATGGCATCACGCGAACGATCACCGGAAGAGCGCGTAGTCGATGCGGATCGCGCGGAGCGCGTGAGGGAGATGGTGGCGCGGTTGCCGGAGCGGCTCGCACAGGCAGTGCTGCTGCGCTACTTCGAAGAGCTGTCGGAGAAAGACGTCGCCGAGCGGCTGGGCATCCCGGTGGGCACGGTGAAGAGCCGCCTGCATCACGGTCTGAAGCGGCTCGCGGAAACGATGGACGAGGAGCTCATATGAACTGCAAAGAGGCGGTGGCGGCGCTGGTGGCGTCGCTCGAAAGCGGCCAGGACATGACCGAACAGCAGCGCGGGCACATTCGCACCTGCGCACGTTGCCGCGAGCTGCTCGATTCGGCGAAGCAGTTCGAGTCGCTGCTCGAAGGCAACGGCATTCAGACGCCGCCGCTGGATCCCATCGTCAGCACTGCGGAAGACGAAGTGCGCCGCCGCCGCGAGCGCCGCGCGATCGCTGTCGCCATCGGCATCCTGCTCATCCTCGGCGCCGCGGCCGCATGGATGCTGATCGCGGCGGGCGAAGCGCCTCCGGGCGAAGCGTTCGCGGTCGTCGGCGGTGCGCTCGGCATCGCATTGTTGTTGCTCACGCCGATTTTCATCATCTTCTTCGTCGTGCGCCGATCGGTGGGTGGCAAGGCGCGTCTCTACAAGCGCCTCGGCAAGGGCCGCCAGCTCTCCGGCGTCTGCCTCGGCCTCGCGGAAGCGACGAAGATCAACGTGACAGCAATTCGCGTCGCATTCCTGCTGCTGATGTTCGTCGAAGGCGCCGGTTGCTGGCTTTACCTGATCCTCGATCTGGCCATGCCCGTGCATCCCGAGGACCGGCAGTACCTGTGGCGGTTCAGGGTGCGGCGGTGGATGCAGAGGAGATTGGCGCATGCAGCGAACGACGTTGGGTAAAACAGGCGAAGCCATTCCGGCGATCGGTTTCGGCGGAATGCCGCTGTCGATTCAGGGACGGCCGCCGGAGGAAGAAGGCAAGCGCACGCTGCGCGCCGCGATCGACGCCGGCATGACGATGATCGACACCGCCGACGTCTACTGCCTCGACGACAGAGACATCGGCCACAACGAACGCTTGATCGCGTCAGCGCTCGCGGAACGAGCGGATCGCGATGCGATCCGCGTGGCCACGAAAGCGGGACTGCGGCGTCCCGGCGGCGCGTGGACGAACGACGGCAGTCCCGCGCACATCCGCGAAGCGTGCGAGCGCAGTTTGCGTGCGCTGCAAACCGACCGCATCTGGCTCTATCAGTTTCATGCTCCCGATCCGAAGGTGCCGTTCGAAGAGAGCGTCGAAGCGTTCGCAGAGCTGCAGCGCGCAGGTAAGTTTCAGCACTTCGGCTTGAGCAACGTGTCGGTCAAGCAGATCGAGAAGGCGGAGCGCATCCTGCCGGTGGTGTCCGTGCAGAATCGTCTGAACCCCTACTTTCGCGAATCGATCAACGTGGCGAAAGAGTGCGCACGGCGCGGCATCACCTTCCTCGCATACAGCCCTGTCGGCGGCGGACGCCTCGCGAAGAAGCTGCCGAAGTTCGACGTACTGATCGAGCTCGCGCAGAAATACGATCGCTCGGTGCACGCGATCGTGATCGCGTGGGTGCGCGCGCAGGCGGAGAGCGTCGTGCCGATCCCCGCGGCACGCACGATCGACCACGCGGTCGACAGCGCGCGCGCCGCGGAACTGGAGCTGGCGCCTGGCGACCTCGCGGCGATTGATGAGCGCGAGTTCGAGCGGACCTGAGGAGTCTCAGAGCCGCAGAGTCTCAGAGAGGTTTTAGGCTACGCAGCGGACAGGTGCCTTCGAACCCTCTGAGACTCTGAGACTCTGAGTCTCTGCAACTCTGCAACTCCTCAACGCGGACATTGAGACTCAACCACACACCGACTATTCTTCAGCTTCGGGGGCACACGAAACGAATTGACCACTCAGGAAATCATCGAGACGCAGCAGAAGGAATGGACGGTCGACGACGCGGTCTCGCTGTACATGATCGACCGTTGGGGCGGCGGGTATTTCGACGGTGCGCCGAATGGCGACATCACGGTCGCGCCGCTGCAGACCAAGGGCATCGCGGTGCCGATCATCGACGTCGTGCGCGAGGCCCAGGCGATGAATCTCTCGACGCCGCTGCTGGTGCGTTTCCAGGACCTGCTGCGCCACCGTGTCGAGACGCTCAACCGCTCCTTCCTGCGCGCCGTCGCCGATCATGGCTACCGCGGTTCGTATCGCGCCGTTTTTCCGATCAAGGTCAATCAGCTTCGTGAAGTGGTCGAAGAGATCCTCGATGCCGGACGCCCGTTCCATCACGGCGTCGAAGTCGGCTCGAAGCCGGAGATGTTCGCCGGCCTTGCGGTGCACAGCGATCCCGAGTCGATCATCATCTGCAATGGCTACAAAGACCGTGCGTACATCCGCACTGCTTTGATCGGCCGCAAGCTCGGCAAAAAAGTGATCCTGGTCGCGGAGAAGATCTCCGAGGTGGCGTTGATCACGAAGATTGCGGCGGAGATGGGCGTGGAGCCGTGGATCGGACTGCGCGTCCGGCTGCTCTCGAAGGGCGCCGGCAAGTGGGCGACCTCGGGCGGCGAGCACGCGAAGTTCGGACTGTCGACTGCCGAGATCCTCGAAGCGATCGACATCATGGAGCAGGCGGGGATGTCTTCCGCGTTCAAGCTGCTTCATTTCCACATCGGCTCGCAGATCCCCGACATCCTGACCATCAAGCGCGCCGTGCGCGAAGCGGCGATGTACTACGCGAAGCTCTACAAGAGCGGCCACAAGCTGGAGTACGTCGACGTCGGCGGCGGGTTGGCCATCGACTACGACGGCTCGCGCTCGACGTTCCACTCGTCAATGAACTACTCGGTCGAGGAGTACGCGAGCGACATCGTCTATAACATCATGGACATCTGCGACGACGAGAAGGTGCCGCACCCGATCATCGTCTCGGAATCGGGCCGCGCCACCGTCGCGCATCATTCGGTGCTCGTGGTGCAAGCGTTCGGCGCGATCGAGAAGACGCCGCTCGAGGGGCGCGATCTCCGCGCGGCCGATCACAAGCTCGTGCGCGAGCTGCTCGAGATCGACGCGACACTCAACGTCGACAACTTCATGCCCGCGTGGCACGACCTGCAGCAGATCAAGGAGCAGGTCCAGACGATGTTCGAGCTCGGACTGCTGAACCTCGACGTCAAGGCGCGCGTGGAATCGCTGTTCTGGGAGATCGCGGAACGGCTGCAGGCGATGGTGCGGGGCATGGATCCGGAGGAAGTGCCGGAGGAGATGCGCAATCTCAACATCGAGCTTGCGGATCAGCACATCTGCAACTTTTCCGTGTTCCAATCACTGCTCGATCATTGGGCCCTCGGCCAGCTTTTCCCGATTGTGCCCATTCATCGCCTGAACGAGCAGCCGCAACTCGAGTCGACGCTGGTCGACATCACCTGCGACTCCGACGGCAAGGTCTCGAAGTACATCGATCTCAACGACGTGCGCGACACGCTGCCGCTCCACGAGATCAAAGCCAACGAGCCCTATTACCTCGGCATCTTCCTCACCGGCGCCTACCAGGACATCATGGGTGACATCCACAACCTCTTCGGCCGCGTCAACGAGGTACACGTGTTCCTCGACCCGGATGAAGAGGCCGGGTTCTACATCGAGGAAGAGATCCCCGGCCAGCCGATCGGCGAGGTGCTGGCCATGACGCAGTGGGACTGGCGCGATCTGGAGAAGCGGATGAAGCAGCAGATCGACATCGCCATCAAGCAGGACCGCGTGAAGCCGAACGAGGGAATGCGCCTGCTGCAGGATTACGAGCGCGGACTCAAGGACCAGACCTACTTGACGTTCGATTAAAACGGACCCCTCACCCGGCCTTCGGCCCACCCTCTCCCCGCAAGCGGGCCGAGGGCTACCAGGCGGGCGCGCCGCAAGTAGCCTTCTCCCCTCGACGAGGGGAGAAGGTGCCCGAAGGGCGGATGAGGGGTGCCGGCCGGAATCGCTAATTCGAGTGGACCGTTACATCACCTCGGAACTCACGCTAAACAGGAGACAACTCAATGCGTAGAACACTCGCGCTCGCCATCATCATGTCCCTCTTCGTCGCGGCGAACGTCTTCGCCGTCGGCCAGGCTCGCATGACGGGCAAAGTCCTCGACTCGGAGACGAAAGCACCCATCGTGGGTGCCAAGGTGCACCTCGAGGCCACGAAAGGAAAGAACGTCAAGCTCGAGCAGAAGGCGGGGAAAGACGGCTCGTTCACGATCTTCGTCCTCGACGGCACGCTGACCTACAAGTTCACGGTCTCGGCGCCCGGATACCTTTCCTATCAGGAAGACATCAAGATGAAGCTCGGGGAGACGAACATCCGCGACTTCGAGCTCATCAAGGAAGGCACCGCTGCGCCAACCGGTACGGTCAAAGCGCCGGAGGCAGACCCGGCCGTGACGGCGTTCAATGAAGGCGCCGCGTTGTCGAATCGCGGTGAATCCGCGGCCGCGATGGCGAAGTTCGAAGAATCCGTCGCATTGAAGCCGACGCTCACCGCCGGTTGGATGGCGCTCGCCAAGGTCGCGGTCAGGGAGAAGAAGTATCAGCGCGCGATTGAAGCCGCGAAGAAGGCGCTCGAGATCGACGACGAAGATCCCGACATGTGGACGGCGCTCTTCAACGCCTACACCGCCCTGGGCGACAAGGAAAACGCCGCGATCGCGAAGAAGAAGATGCCGGCTAACGCTCCTGCGCTTTTCAACGAAGCGGCACGCCTGATCAACGAAGGCAAGGATGCCGAGGCGGAGCCGGTGCTGAAGAAGGCGGTCGTGGCCGATGAGAAGTTCTCACTGGCCTGGTACGAGCTGGGTATGGTGTACGCGCGCACGGGCAAGTCGGCCGAGGCGAAAGACGCGCTGAACAAGTACCTCGAGCTCGATCCGAAGGGCAAGGACGCGCCGACGGCCAAGGAGATGCTGAGCTACCTTCAGTAAACGCGAATGCACAAAGCGATTGCAACGTCTGTCGTTCTCTTGTTCGTGGTGGCGGGCTGCGCGTCTTCCGCGCCATCCGCCGAAACCGCTTCGGCACCGTCGGCCACTGCGCCGGAGATCCTGATCGTACAGACCAGCAGCATGCCCGCGGCGGCGCGATTCGTCGAAGGTGCGTTGCCCGTGCAGTACGCGTTGCGCATCGAGAACCGCGCGGCGGATCCGATCAAACTACGGCAGGTAACCCTGCAGTCGGTGTCGCAGGGGGCGTATTACCTTTCGCCGACGACGAGGCCATACGACCTGACCATCGGCCCCTCGCAACGCGAGGAAGTGCGGGTGCAGGCGACGGCGCAAGCGGGGCAGTCGCTGGTGGGCAACAACGGGCCGGTAACGCTTCGCGTGACGTGCAACTTCGAAGGCGCGGATGGCAAGAAGTTTCAGCAGGTGGTGATGCGGCGCGTGAACGAGCGCACCGACATCACCGGCGAGCAGTAAGAGGCGCGCACCCTTGTAACCTTCTCTCCTCCGCAGAGGGGAGAAGGTGCGCGAGCGCGGATGAGGGTCGCTTCTGGGCACTTCCGCGCACCCTCATCCGCCTTCGGCACCTTCTCCCCGCAAGCGGGGCGAAGGCTACCCGAGGCTACGCCATCACCGTTTCCGTCTCCGGTTCATACGCGAGCGCTGGTGCGAGCCAGCGCTCCGCTTCCGCCAGCGTCATCCCCTTGCGCGCGGCGTAATCGGCTACCTGATCGCGACCGATCTTCCCGACGGCAAAGTAGCGCGACTGCGGATGCGCGAAGTACAACCCGCTCACCGCCGCGGCGGGCATCATTGCGAACGACTCCGTGAGCTGCATGCCGAGCTTCTCCGCGCCGAGTAACGCGAACAACGTTCCCTTCTCCGTGTGATCGGGACTGGCGGGATAACCGGGCGCCGGACGAATCCCGCGATACTTCTCCGCGATCAACTCGTCGGTCGAAAGGTTCTCGTCCTTCGCATACCACTCGCGACGCAAGTCGTGATGCAGCTTCTCCGCAAGCCCCTCGGCCAACCGATCCGCCAGTGCCTTGGTCATGATCGAGTTGTAGTCGTCGTGATCCTTCTGGAACTCGGCCACGAGCTCCTCGACGCCGATGCCCGCGGTCACGGCGAAGCCGCCGATATAGTCGCCGTTCGGTGCGACGAAATCGGCGAGCGCGAAGTTCTCGCCGGAAGACGTTTCCTGCTGTTGACGCAGCGTGTGGAACTTTCCACCGGGCACGATGATGTCGTCGCCATCGCGATGGACGGGCCAGATGCCGTAGACCGCGCGCGCTTTCAGCAGCTGCTTCTCGACGATCTCCGCGAGCAGCTTGCGCGCGTCGTCGTAAAGCTCCTTCGCACGCGGCTCTTCGAGGATCTGCGGATAACGGCCGCGCAGCTCCCAGGTCTGGAAGAACGGACCCCAGTCGATGTACGGCTCGATCTCGCCGAGCGGCACGTCCTCGAGCACGCGGATGCCGATGAACGGCGGTGGCTCCGGCGCGAAGTCGAGTTTCGGCGCGCGTTTGCGCGCTTCTTCGAGCGGCAGGATCTTGATGTTGCGCTGCTCCATCCCCGCGCGCAGCTTTTCGTATTCGCTGCGAATGTCTTTGACGTAGTCATCGCGCCGTTCGGAGAGCAGCGTGCTGACGACATTCACCGCGCGCGATGCGTCGAGCACGTGCACGGTCGGCGCTTCGTAACGCGGCGCGATGCGCGCTGCAGTGTGCAACTTCGACGTGGTCGCGCCACCAATCAGGAGAGGGACGCGGAAGTGGCGGCGTTCCATCTCACGCGCGACGTGCACCATCTCGTCGAGTGATGGCGTGATCAGGCCGGAGAGGCCGATGATGTCCGCCTTTTCGCGCTCGGCGGCGTCGAGGATCTTGTCGGCGGCGACCATGACGCCGAGGTCGATGACTTCGTAGTTGTTGCAGCCGAGGACGACGCCGACGATGTTCTTGCCGATGTCGTGGACGTCGCCTTTCACGGTGGCCATGAGGATCTTCCCGCGCACGGATGTGTCGCCGGACGCGATCTTCTCCGCTTCCATGAACGGCAGCAGATACGCGACCGCCTTCTTCATCACGCGCGCGCTCTTGACGACCTGCGGCAGGAACATTTTTCCCGCGCCGAAGAGATTGCCGACGATGTTCATGCCGTCCATGAGCGGACCTTCGATGATGGAGAGGCCGGTCGGATACTTCTGCCGCGCTTCTTCGACGTCGGCGTCGATGAAGTCGACGACGCCTTTCACGAGCGCGTGCGAGAGCCGCTCCTCGACCGAGCCGCGGCGCCACTCCTCTTCCGTTTTCTCCGTGACCTTGCCGGTGCCTTTGACGGTATCGGCGAACGTGATCAGGCGCTCGGTTGCATCGGGCCGGCGATTGAGCAGCACGTCTTCGACGAGCTCGAGCAGGTCCTTCGGAATCTCCTCGTAAATGCTGAGCTGTCCCGCGTTGACGATGCCCATGGTCAGTCCGGCGCGGATGGCGTGATAGAGAAACGCCGCGTGCATCGCCTCGCGCACGACGTTGTTGCCGCGGAATGAGAAGGAGACGTTGGAGATGCCGCCGCTGGTGCTGGCGAGCGGAAACTTCTCGCGCAACTGCCGCACCGCTTCGATGAAATTGACGCCGTACGCGTTGTGCTCCTCCATGCCGGTGGCGACGGTGAGCACGTTGACGTCGAAGATGATGTCGGTCGGATCGAAGCCGACTTCGTCGACGAGGATGCGATAGGCGCGCGAACAGATCTCGACCTTGCGCTCGACCGTGTCCGCCTGCCCCTGCTCATCGAACGCCATCACGATCACCGCCGCGCCGTAGCGCTTGCAGAGCGTGGCGTGGTGGCGGAAGACGTCTTCGCCTTCCTTGAGCGAGATCGAGTTGACGACCGATTTGCCCTGCAGGCACTTCAGGCCCATCTCGAGCACGGACCACTTCGAGCTGTCCACCATGATCGGTACGCGCGAGATGTCGGGCTCGGACGCGATCAGATTGAGGAACTCGGTCATGACCTGCTCGGAGTCGAGCAGGCCTTCGTCCATGTTCACGTCGAGGATGTTCGCGCCGCCGTTGATCTGCTGTTTCGCGACCGCAAGCGCAGCGTCGAGATCGCCCGCTTTGATGAGCTGTGCAAATTTCGGCGAGCCGGTGACGTTGGTGCGCTCGCCGACGATGATGAAGTTCGAGTCCGGCGTAACGGTCAACGCCTCGAGACCGCTCAGCCGCAAATGCGGCTCGACGGTGCCGGGAACGCGTGGCGGCAGCGTGGCGACGGTCTCCGCGATCTTGCGGATGTGATCGAAGCCGGTGCCGCAACAGCCGCCGACGATGTTCAGCCAGCCGTTCGCGGCGAAGTCGCGCAGCACGTCCGCCATCATGTCGGGCGTTTCGTCGTAGCCGCCGAGCGCGTTCGGGAGGCCGGCGTTCGGATAGCAGGAGATGAAGATCGGCGCGAGCTTCGACAGTTCCTCGACATGCGCGCGCATTTCTTCGGCGCCGAGGGCGCAGTTGATGCCGACGGCGAGGAGGGGGGCGTGCGAGATCGAGTTCCAGCACGCTTCGACCGTTTGTCCGCTGAGCGTGCGGCCGGAAGCATCGGTGATGGTGATCGACGCGATGACGGGCAGCGTGATGCCGGTGTCCTCGAAATACTTTTCGATCGCGAACAGCGCCGCCTTGAGGTTCAGCGTGTCGAACGTCGTCTCCGGCATCAGGATGTCCACACCGCCGTCGACGAGGCCGCGCACCTGTTCGTAATACGCCTCCATCAACTCATCGAAGTTCGTCCCGCGAAAGCCGGGACGGTTCACGTCGGGCGACAGCGACGCGGTGCGATTGGTCGGACCCATTGAACCGGCGACGAAGCGCGGCTGGTCGGGAGTCGAATAGTCATCCGCGGCGCGCCGGCAGATTTCGGCGGCCGCTTTGTTGATCTCGTAGACGTACGGCTGCAGGTCGTAATCGGCGAACGAGATCGCCTGTGCGTTGAAAGTGTTGGTCTCGATGATGTCGGCGCCGGCCGCGAGGTACTTGCGATGAACCTCGTCGAGCACGGACGGATTGGTGATGGCCAGGACGTCGCTTGCGCCTTTGAGGTCGCGCGGATGATTCGCGAAACGCTCGCCGCGGAAGGCCGACTCGTCCAGTCCGTAGGTCTGGATCTGCGTGCCCATGGCGCCATCGAGCACGAGGATGCGGCGCGAGAGGATGCTGCGAAGCTCGTCGGTGCGATTCGGTTGTGCCATCTCAGTTTCTCCGCAAAATGCAAAGGCCCCGCAAGAAGCTCGCGGGGCCTACGAGTGATCCGTTCGATTTACTGCCGGCTCTTTAGCTTTTTTTATCCTGGTTGCAAGCGGCGCCCCAAATCAGTCCAGGTGACGCGAGAATATATCATGCACGCGCCATGACAGCCCCCGCTACGACCACGCCAACCGATACCCCGATCGCACATACCGACCCCGTCAATGCGCAGATTCTCGCGGTCTCCGAAGACCGCATTCAGGGATTCGTGCGCGATCCGTTCGGCGAGATCGCAAAGCAGTCGGGGCTCGATGTGGACGTCGTGATGGAGCGCATCCGGGCCATGCTCCGTGGCGGCACGATCCGCCGCGTGAGGCAGACGCTGATGGCGACCAACCTCGCCGAAGGGGCGCTGGTGGCGTGGCAGGTTCCGAACGAGAAGCTCGACGCCGCGTTCGACTTCATGTTCCAGCAGGATCCGTTTTCGGGACACGTCGTGATCCGCTCGACGGACGCGGCGACGCCGGGCTCTTCGTATCGTCTATGGACAACGGTCAAAGTGCCGCAGGGTTACTCGATCGAAGAGCATTGCGCGCTGCTCGCGAAGCTCACCGGCGCCGAACACTTTCGCGTGATGCCCGCCAAACGCATCTTCGCGCTGGGCGTCGGTCACGTGCGGCGTAAAGGGATGGAGCCTGGGAGCAAGTCCGACGAGCTCGCGGACGTGAAGGACACGGCGAAGGCGGAGCTCTCGGATCTCGAATGGCAGGTGTTGACGGCGGTCAAGCGCGAGCTCACGACGGATGAGGTGACGCGCGATCTGTGGGAGCGCCGCGCGCGCGAAGCGAACATCCCGCTCGAGCAGTTCTTCGAAGTCGCAGAAGCATTGAACCGGCGCGGCGTCGTTGGTCGCTTCTCGACGTTCCTCGAACATGTGAAAACGCTGAAGACCGGAGATCGCGTGACGCGCTTCAACGCGCTCTTTCACTGGGCCGTGCCGCCGGGACGCGAGCTCGAAGCAGGACGCGAGATCGGCCGCTTTCACATCCTCACGCACTGCTACTGGCGCGAAGGCGGGCCTGAGTTCCGCAACGTGAACATCATGGCCGTCGCGCACGGCACGGAGAAGGATCTCGTGCTGGCGCACAAGCGCGCGATCGACGAGTACCTGCAGGCGATCGGGATTCCGGTGAGCTACACGAACGTGTTCTGGGGCGGCCGCAGCGAGATCAAGCCGAGTGAGATCTCCCCGATGGCGTACAAAAACTGGAGGGACGGGCTCTCCGCCCATCCAGAGGCGCCGACGGGCTGAGAGCCGCGCATGGCGCCACTCGTGACCCGCTTCACGACGTCATCCGCTTTATCGGGGTATCAGGGTTTTGGAGTGCGGTAACGCGAGTTACCGCTTTCAGAAGCGGCAACGCCGGTTGGCGCGTGCGAGCGGCAGCTCGCGCTTCCGCGACGAAAGCGGCGGCTTGCCGCCGCACTCCAAACTAGGACGCGCTCATGAACTCCACGCCCGGGTTTTCTTTCTGCGCGAACTCGAGCTCCCAATCCGAGGTGAAGAGCACGACTGCGTGATCGTTGCTGTCGGTCGCGACGCGTGCGCGTGTCGGCAGCGTCATGCGCGCGACTTCATCGACATCGCGATCGACCCAGCGCGCGATCTTGTACGGCAGCACGCTCAGCGTGGTCTCGACGTTGTATTCGGTCTCGAGCCGCGACTGCAGCACTTCGAACTGCAGCTCGCCGACGACGGCGAGGATCGGCTCCGACTTGAGGCCCTCGTGCAGCACGAAGACCTGCATCGCGCCTTCTTCCTCGAGCTGCTCGAGTCCCTTCTGGAACTGCTTCTGACGCGTCGAGACTTTCGCTCGCAATGTCGCGAAGTGCTCCGGTGCGAAGCGCGGGATGCGGTCGAACTCCACGGGCGTGCCTGACGACACGGCGTCGCCAATCTGAAAGAGCCCGGGGTTGACGAAGCCGATGACGTCGCCCGGATAGGCGCGATCGATCGTCTCGCGCTCGCGCGCGAAGAGGCGATGCGGACGCGTCATACGCACCTCGCGCCGCAGCCGCGCGTGCTGCACGGACATGTCCTTTTCGAACACGCCGGAGGTGATGCGCATGAAGGCGAGGCGATCGCGATGGCGCTTGTCCATGTTCGCCTGGATCTTGAACACGAAGCCGGTGAACGTCTCCGAGATCGGCTCGAGCTCGAAGTCATCGCCGTTCTGCTTCGCGTGACGCGGCGACGGCGGCGGCGCGAGCTCGATCACCGCGCGCAGAAACGGCTCGACGCCGAAGTTGTTTACGGCGCTGCCGAAGAATACCGGGATGACGCGGCCGTACTCGAACTGCTTCCGATCGAACGCGTGGCCGGCACCTTCGAGCAGTTCGGCCGCGTCGCGCAGTTCCTGCCACGCCGTCGGTCCGATCGCGTCTTCGAGCGTCGGGTCGTCGAGACCGCTCACGATCACCGGCGCGACCGACGCGCCATGGCGCGTGCGCTCGAAGCGCAGCACCTGCTGATTGCGCAGATCGAACACGCCCTGGAACGTCGGCCCGTCGCCGATCGGCCAGTTCATCGGCACCGCGGACACGTTGAGCTCGCGCTCCAGCTCTCCGATCAGCTCGAACGGATCGCGCGCGGGCTGATCGAGCTTGTTGATGAAGCAGAGGATGGGGATGTGCCGCAGGCGGCAGACTTCGAACAGCTTGCGCGTCTGCGGCTCGATGCCTTTCGCGCCGTCGAGCACCATCACCGCGCTGTCGGTCGCGGCGAGCGTGCGGTACGTGTCTTCGCTGAAGTCCTGGTGGCCCGGCGTGTCGAGCAGGTTCAGCACCGCTCCTTCGTATTCGAACTGGAGCACGGTCGAGGTGATGGAGATGCCGCGGCTCTGCTCGATCGCCATCCAGTCGGACGTCGTGTGTCGCTGTGCCTTGCGCGCCCGGACCGAGCCGGCCTCTTCGATGGCGCCGCCGTACAGGAGGAGCTTTTCGGTGAGCGTGGTCTTGCCGGCATCGGGATGCGAAATGATCGCGAACGTGCGCCGGCGGGCGACCTCACGCGTCAGCTCATCGAGCGATGGTGTTTCGGGTACGGCTGTCATGCCCGCGGCACAACACGGGTTGGCGTCAGGGTCATCCCCGCCATCTGGAGGGACGGGCTCTCAGCCCGTCGCCGACAATATCTTAGTCTCTTGACAACAGAAATTTTCCGTTTAAGATCTTCTGTTCATAGGCACATGAGTCACTAGAACTCATATAACTACATAGGAGGCCACAAAAATGACTCGTATGACCCGTTTCAATCCCTTCGGTGATCTTCGCCGCCTCGAGACCGCGTTCTTCGAACCGTTCTTCCGCTATCCGTTCCTGCAGGAAGAGGCGCGGACGGCCGCCTGGAATCCGCCGGTCGATGTCCTCGAGGAGAACGAGAAGATCCTCGTGAAGGTCGAAGTGCCTGGAATCGACGAAAAGGACATCCGCGTGACGTTCGAGGACGGCCTGCTCACCGTGTCGGGCGAGCGCCAGTTCGAGCGGAAGGATGACCGCAACTATCACCGCATCGAGCGCGCGTACGGCAGCTTCACCCGCACGTTCACGCTGCCGCGCAGCGTCGACGCCAACGCGATCAAAGCCGACTACCGCCACGGCGTGCTCGAGATCGAGATCCCGAAGAAAGAGGAGTCTCGTCCGAAGCAGATCCAGGTCAACATCAACGCGGATCCGAAGCAGATCAACGCGTAAGAACGGTCCCTCGGGTCCCTCGGGGTTCCTCGGGGTTCCTCGGCGAAGCGCATCCCCTCCCGAGGAACCCGGGAACCCGAGGAACTATCTCCCGCGTTGCGCGAACAACTTCAGCTCGTTCGCGTAACGCGCTTCCCTCGGCGCGAGCTGCCGCGCCGCGTTGTAGTGCAGTTCGGCGGCGCGGCGGTCGCCCATCGCTTCGCTGAGCGCGCCGAGGTTGAACCGCACCGGCGCCGAGCGCGCGTCGTGCTGCATCGCTTTCAGCCAGATCGCGCGCGCTTCCGCGAGGCGGTCTTCTTCGATCAGCGCCATCCCTTCCGCAAATGCCGGCGCACTCTCGTCGAGCGCGATCGATTCGCGCACGCGCCGCGGCGTGATCCTTTCCGCCGCGTCGATGGCCGCGAACTTCGCCGCGTCCTGCAGCGTGTGATCGCGCTCGTCCTGCGTTACCGACTCGACCCGCTTCGACGTTCCCTGCCCGCGCGCGTAGAACGTCGACACCGGTTTCATGAAGTGCGACAGCACGTCGATGCGTGCATTGCATACGGCGTCGACCTGAAACGCGCGCACCTTCACCCGGTTGCCGTCGATGTCGCGCATCCCCGCCTCGGTCTCCCGCACCGCGCTTTCGCATCGGAAGGTCTTGATGTCGAGATGAGCGTCGCCCGGACCAGTGGCCGATCGCACATCGCGCAGCGTCAACACGCCCGAGCGATCGACGTGGCGGACGAGCTCGTCGATGAACTTCTCGACGATCGGCTCGTTCGTCGCGGCGTTGACGACGGCGATGTCCTTCGCGCCGCCGAGGTCGTGAGGGGCGGGGAGGAGGCGCTCGAAGGTGATGCGCGAGGCGGCGAACGCCGCGGGCGGAGAGAGGAGTCCGAACGCGAGAGTGGCGATTACGGCGATCGTCGCGCGCATCATCGGCGCGAAATCTTACGCCCACGTGCGATTGAGTAGAATCGCGCCCGCATGCGACTCAACGTATCCAGTGAAATCGGCCGGTTGAAGTCCGTCCTGGTCCATCTCCCCGGCCGGGAGATCGACCTGATGGTGCCGCCGATGATGGCGCAGCTGCTCTTCGACGACATCCTCTACGGGCAGGTCGCGCGCGAGGAGCACCGCCGCTTCCAGCAACTCATCCGCTTCATCGCGGACGACGTCTTCGATCTCCAGGACATGCTCGAGGAAGTCTTCGAAGACGAGGACATCAAAGACCGCATCGTGCGCGATCTCGGCAAGCGCAACCGTCTCAAGCGCCGGCTGGTTTCCGAGCTGCTCGAAGAGCGGCCGGCGGCGCTCGCGGAAACGCTCATCTCCGGCATCGCGTGCGAGACGGAATCCGGCGAGCTCCCGCAGTTCGATCTCTATCCGATCCCGAACCTCTTCTTCATGCGCGATCCGCAGATCGTGATCGGCGATCGCGTCGTCATCTCATCCATGGCCACGCAGGCACGCCGCCGCGAGTCGCTGTTGTCGAAATACGTCTTCCAGCATCACCCGCACTTCCGCTCGCAGAATCCGTTCTGGGTCGACTTCATGGCCACGGAGCCGGAGCGGCCCATGTCGCGCAAGACGCCGACGCTCGAAGGCGGCGACGTGCTGGTCCCGCGCCGCGACCTGCTGCTGGTCGGCATCACCGAGCGCACGAACAAAGGCGGCGTCGAAGAGCTCATGCGCTCGCTCAAAGCGGCGAACGCCGGCGTGAAGAGCGTGATCATCGTGGACATCCCGCGGCAGCGGTCGTTCATGCACCTCGATACGATCTTCACGTTCATCAATCGCCACGAGTGCCTGATCTATCCGCCCGTGATCCTGCCGAGCGGCAGTCAGGCGGCGAAGGTGACCACGGTCGACCTCACGAAGAAAACGCCTGTCTACTCCGAACAGAAGTCGCTCCTCGGTGCGCTGAAGAAGAAAGGCTTCGATCTCGAGCCGATCTACTGCGGCGGGAAGAGCGCGGTGGATCAGCAGCGCGAGCAGTGGACGGACGGCGCGAATGCGTTTGCGCTCGCGCCCGGCATCATCCTGCTGTACGAGCGCAACGTGCGCACTGCGGAAGCGCTGGCGCGGCAGGGCTATCACATCGTCTACGAAGACGATCTCCTCCTCGGCCGCACGGAGCTCGAAACGTGGACCGATAAAAAGTACGCGATCCAGATCGCGGGGAACGAGCTTTCGCGCGCGCGCGGCGGACCGCGCTGCATGACCATGCCGCTGGAGCGAGAGGAGCTCTGATGAAGCTCGCCGTCGTCGCCTTCGGCGGCAACGCGCTCCTTCGTCCCGAGGATCACGGCACGCAGGAAGAGCAGATCGCGCGTGCGAAGCAGGCGGCACGTTGGCTCGCCGAGATCGTGCGGCACGGCTACAAACTGATCGTCGTGCACGGCAACGGACCGCAGGTCGGAAACATCCTCGTGCAGGCGGAAGAAGCGTCGACGAAGATTCCGCCGCAGTCGCTCGATGTGTGCGTCGCGCAGACGGAGGGCTCGATCGGTTTCATGCTGCAGCAGGCCATTCGCAATCGGCTCGAATCGATCGGCCTCGGCGGCGAAGTCGCGACGATTTTGACCGAGGTCGAAGTCGATGCGAACGATCCCGCGTTCAAGCGTCCGACCAAACCGATCGGACCGTTCTTCACTCGCTATCGCGCGGAAGCGCTCGAGCGCGATCTCGGCTGGACGATGAAGGAAGACTCGGGACGCGGATGGCGACACGTCGTGCCGTCGCCGCGGCCGCTGCGCGTTCTGAACATCAACACGGTTGCGCGGATGCTCGACAGCGCGTCGGTCGTCATCGCCGCGGGCGGCGGTGGCATTCCGGTGGTGAAGAGTCGCGATGGACAGTGGCGCGGCATCGAAGCGGTGATCGACAAGGACTACGCATCGGCCAAGCTGGCGGCGGATCTCAACGCGGATCTGTTCGTGATCCTCACCGGCGTCCCGAAAGTGGCGCTCGACTTCGGCAAGCCAACGCAGCGATTCGTCGATCGGCTCACCGTCGCCGAAGCCGAGAAACATCTCGCCGACGGTCAGTTTCCCGCGGGCTCGATGGGTCCGAAGATCGACAGCGCCTTGCAGTTCGTGAAAGCGACGCAGAAAGAAGTGTTGATCACGGACGTCGATGTCTTGCGCGAGGCGTTGCAGGGGAAAGACGGCACGGTAATCGGCGCGTAATTACGGTGGCGTCGCGGACAGTTGCACGTCGAGCGTCACTTCGCTTCCTGTGAGCGTGACGTTGCGCGTCGTCTTCGCGTAACCGGAACGCGAGAACTGCACGCCTTCGTCTCCGCGCGTCAATCCCTCGAACGTGTACACGCCGTTCTTGTCCGTCACCGTAGTGAGGTTTGTGTTCGGCACGCGCGCCGGCGCAGGCTTCCAATTCGGACCTCCGAGCATGCCTCCGATTACGCCTCCCTCCATCTGCGGCGGGCTGATGATGATGAAGACGCCGCTCAGAGGTGCGCCATTCGCGTCGGTGACTTTGCCGGTGAGCCGGACGCCGCGCTCGAGCTCGAGCACGACATCGTTCACGATCTCGCCAGCGACGACGGTGACGTCTCGGTTCGCGCCTTCGTAGCCGAACGCGTTCGCAGCGACGGTCGTTGCGCCGGCGGGTACGTGCTCGAACGTGAATGAGCCGTCGTCGCCCGTGACGCGCGACAGATTGCCCAGCCCCAGCATCACACCGGCGCGGAAGGAGCGGATGGGTTTCATGGTCCCCTTTTCCACCACGCGGCCGCGAATCGTGCCGCCTGGCTGGAGGTCGATCGCGACGTCGCGCGCGGGCGCGGTGAAGATGCGCTTCTCGTTGATCCACTCCGGCCGTTTGATGACTTCGATCGTTGTCGGTCCGGGTTTTAGGCCGCCGAGGGTGAACGAGCCGTCGGCGGCGGTTTTGACGCCGAGCAGGACACCGCCATCCGGACGAACTTCGACGTCCGCGACGCCCGCGCCGCCGCGCGTCACGCGGCCGCTGATCTCGACGGCGGGATCGAGCCGCGCTTCGACGACGTTCTCGCCGTTGTCGGCGATGCGTTGCGCCGCCATTCGCTTGTTCAGGTAACCGTCGCGCCTGAACCAGAAGTTGTACGTCCCTTCCTTCAGCCGCATCGCGAACTTACCGTCGGCGTCGGTGCGCACCGGATCCTTCGACAGCGGCTCCATGATCGTGTCCAGCGTTTCGCCGAAGGAGCCGGCGCTCGGACCGGCCACGACCGAAACATCGGACAACGGCTTGCCGTGTATATCGAGCGCGCGTCCGGTGACCACGATGCCCGCGGGAATGGTCAACACGACGTCACTTTTGCGCTCGCCCACGTCCAGCTTCATGACCTCACTCTTCACTTGCGGGAGTGCCTTCTTCGCGACGAGCAGATAGAAGTTCGTTCCGGGCAACACGCGAGCGTCGAACTTTCCGTCCGGTCCCGAGCTCACGGGCATGGCGCCGTTGGCCGCCATGTCCGGCATGCCGCGGTCGAGCGCATCTCGCGGAGTGATCGTCGCCGCGGCAATCGGTTGATTGGCCTCGTCGACGACGACGCCGCTCACGCGCGCGAGCGGCTTCAGCGCGAAATTCACCGCCCGCTTCTGCTCCGGCATAATGCGGATCGAGTCGCCGGATGTCATGTAGTCGCGATGTTTGATCGAGAGATTGAGTGTGCCTTCAGGAACGTCGAGTGAATACATTCCGTCGGCGCCGGTGGTCGCCGTCGGCCCTTGCCACACCGCGACCGTCGCGCCGGCGATCGGCGCGTTCGTTTTCGCGTCGCGAATGCGGCCCGAGAGCACGGCTGCAAAGAGAGGAAGAGAGATCGAGAGGAGGAATGCAGCGAGGAGTCGTCGCATGTCCCAAGCTTAGCCGAGCTCTCTCAGCCGTTCGAACGTCCAGATCCCGTAGGTGTGCCCGTCCGCCCAGTTCGGCTGCAGCGCGTAGTTGCCGATCGGCTCGACGCTCTGCAGCACGAACGACTCGGGCCGATAGCGCTGCGGCAATCCGCCGGCCATGCGGCCGAAGAGGTCGGGCTCACCGGAACACACCGCGCAGGGGCAGGCGCGGCGGAGCTGTTCGAGCGGATAGTATGATTCGTGGCCGTCATCCCAGACGACGACGAAAAAATCTCCGAGAACCTGATATGACTGCGGGCGCATGCCGACTTACAGACTGACGATCGAGTACGAAGGCACTCGCTACTCCGGTTGGCAGGCGCAGGGTAACACGCAGAAGACGGTCCAGGGTCACCTCCTCCGCGCGGCCTCCGACATCCTCGGCGAAGTCGACATCGGCGGCGCCGGACGCACCGATGCCGGGGTGCACGCGACAGCGCAGGTCGCGCATCTGCGATCGCGAAAACCGCACGATCCGCTGCAGCTCACGCGCAAGCTCAACGACCTCTTGCCGCACGACATCAGCGTGCTCGACATCACTCGCGCGCGCGATGACTTTCACGCGCGTCACGATGCGACGTCCCGCATCTATCTCTACCAGATCGCAACACGACGGACCGCCTTCGGGAAGTCATTCGTCTGGTGGATCAAAGACCGTCTCGACTTCGACGCCATGCAGCGTGCGTCGCAAGCGCTCGCCGGACGCCACGACTTCAGCGCGTTCACCGACAAGCGGCTGAAGGAAGAGGACTCGCGCATCGTCGTGGTCGAGCGATGCGAGCTCGCGCACGCCGGCGATCTGATTCTCTTCCGCATCGCCGCGTCGCACTTTCTCTGGAAGATGGTGCGCAAGCTCACGTCGTTCCTCGTCGAAGTCGGCCGAGGCAACGAGCGGGACATTACGCGCCGGTTGGGCGCGAAAGGCGAGCCGTGGCAGCCGACCGCGCCGCCGTCCGGTCTCTTTCTCGAGGCGATCACGTACGAAAGCGAAACGTTCGATCGCCCGCTTGGGGCCATCGTGCCAGTGCATGCGTTCGTGCGGAGCAGGCGGTGAACGAAGCGCAGCTCGTTGCGCGCGTGCGCGAGCTCTTCTCGCCGCGCATCGGCGACGACGCCGCCGTGATCGACAACCAGGTGCTGACGACCGATCTGTTGATCGAGGACGTCGACTTCACGCGAGCGATTCCGATCCGCTTCATCGCGCGTAAGAGCCTGGCGGTGAACCTGTCCGATCTTGCGGCGATGGGTGCTGCACCCGCGTACGCGTTGCTTTCGCTCGGTCTGCCGCCGTGGGCGCTCGAACAGGCGGATGAGATGTTGGTCGCGTACGCGGAAGCGGCGCGCGAGTACGGCATCGAGATCGTCGGCGGCGATTTCTCGCGCGCCGAGAAGCTCACGATCTCGGTCACCGCGATCGGGCGCATCGTCACGCGCGCACTGTTGCGCAGTGGCGGGCGTCCCGGCGATCGCGTGTACGTGTCGCGTCCGCTCGGCGGCAGCGCGACGGGCCTGTTGCTATCTGGAGCGACGGGCTCTCAGCCCGTCGGCGGCTTCGAGGGGCTGAGCGCCCGTCGCTCCAGTGACGGCTACGCGCATCGCGAGTTCGTCGAGTCCGCGATTCGCCGTCACATCGATCCCGAGCCGGAGCTTGCGCTCGGCCTCGCGCTCGCGCGCATCGAAGAAGTCACGTCGTGCATCGATGTTTCCGACGGACTCTCATCCGACCTTCACCATCTCTGCGACGCGTCGCGATGCGGCGCGGAGATCGAGAAGGAACGCATCCCCATTTTCCCCGATCTGCTCTCGTACGGCGCACGCTTCGGCATCAACGTGAAGGATGCTGTCCTGCATGGCGGCGAGGAGTACGCGCTGCTGTTCACTTCATCGTTGCGCGAATCGGAACTGAGCACGCGCCTCGGACGCCCTGTCTACGCGATTGGCCGCATGACCAAAGCGCGCCAGGTGATTCTCAAGGAAGATGGGTTGGCGCGGCCGCTCGAGCCACGCGGATGGGATCACTTCGGCTGACGCGAGAAGTTCGACGCGGCGACGGCGCAGACGAATGCTCCGATGCCGAGGGATGTGCGCACGGCGTGAGCGCGGCCCCAGTTCTTCACGAGCGACTGCGAGCGATCGCTCGGATAGTCGGTCGCGGGCTGTGCCTCGAGCTCCTTGTTGATCGGGACGGTGACCATGACCGTCGCCGCGAGCACGCCCGCGAGTGCGACCGCGGAAGCCGAGTCGAGCAAACGTCGCGCGGGAAGACCACGAGGCGCAGCGATCGCGAGAGTCACCGCCGTGCCGAGGGCCACCGGACCGATCGCATCGAACCACGACGCGATCTTGAGAGGATCGGGATGCCCGTCATCGCGCGGCAGTTCGTCTTTCCAGCCGGGGACGAGTGCCGCTTCGCCGAATCCCAATGAGCCCGCGAGCAAGCCTGCCGAGGTGAGGTTCAGGAAGCGGAGCGCGGATTCGATGGAGCGGTTCACGGAGATCAGTATACGAAAAACATCCCCTCACCCAACCCTCTCCCCTTGAAGGGGAAGAGGGCAGGGTGAGGGGGAACTACTTCTGCAGTTTCTTTTCCAGGTCCTTGAGGCGCGACTCGAGCTCTTTGATGCGCGACTGCAGGCCCTGGCAATCGCCGATGGACTGGATGCGCGCGCGCCATTCCGGCGAGTCGAGCTCGCGCAGCCCTTCAATGCCGCGCAGCCCTTCGATGTTGCGCGGCAGCACGAACCGCGTGGGCTCGCGCTCGACGACAGTGGCGACCAGCGTCTGCCGTGCGCGATTGCGCAGGACTTCGATGCGAACCGAGTCGCCGTCTTTCTTGTCGCGCAGTCCGCGGCGGAGCTCCACGGCGGAGTCGACATCCTGGCCGTCGATGGACAGCACGATGTCGCCGACGCGGATGCCGGCCTTCTCGGCGGGGCTGCCGTTCTCGACCGAGGCGACGAGCAAGCCGGCGTCTTTTGGCGCGCCATAGTGCTCGCGAAGCTCCGCGCTGAGGTCGGTCAGACGCACGCCGAGGTGTGCGCGCTTGCCGAGCAGCGATTGGAAGTCGTCGAGCTCCATGACCTCGATGCCGTTGACTTGATTCGACACGACCTTGCCGTCTTTGATGACCACGGTGCGTTTCTTCGGACCATCGGCGAACGCCGCAGCCGTGGAGATGAGCAGAATGAGGATGAGCAAACGATGTTTCATTTCGGGGGTTCCTCCGGATCAGTCGTAATGCAGCGATGCGGGTTGCACGGCGGAATCGAGGTCCATGATGACGCGGGTGCCGCGGTCGTTCTCGAGCACGACCATCGGTTCCGCCTCTTCGGCGATCTCCTTCACCGCGTTCAGTTCCGCTTCGATCTTCTGCTGTTCCATGCGCAGCTCGGCCAGTTGCTCGCGACGCTGCTGCTGCAGCATGGCGACGTGCACGACCGCCACGATGCAGACCGCCATCGCGAAGCCGGCCGCCAGGCGGAAGACGAACGGGGCGCGCCGCGTCGCCTCCTCGCGCCGGATCCTGCGCATCACTTCAGAAGTGAATGCGGGCGATGCCTTCGCGCGCGGCAGGACTCGCATCCAGCCGCGCAGCTCTGTTTCGTTCATGACTGTTTTCTCCAATCCACCAGGGGGCAAGCTGCTTTCGCATCAGCTCCCGCGCGCGCGAGATGCGCGACTTCACGGTTCCCGACGGGAGCTCCAACGTGCGGGCGATCTCTTCGTACGACCACTCCTCGATCTCGAACAACACCAGCGGCGCGCGGTACTTGATCGGCAGACGCTCCAGCGCCGCGTGGACCTGCCGATGGATCTCGTCGGTCAGCAGCGGCACATCGGCCGGCGGTGCACTCGTGCGCAAACTCGATTGCAACCGCGGCAACAGCAGCGACCAACGTTTCTGCCGCCGCATCTCCGTGACCACCAGATTTGTGGCGATGCGGAAGAGATACGGCCCCAGTCGCTCCTGCTCTTTGTATTTCGCGGCGTTCCGATACAGCCGCACGAACGCGTCCTGCGCCACTTCCTCCGCCCGCTCGCGAGAGCGAACGAGGTGCGTGAGGTAGTTCGTGAGCGAGTCCTTGTAGCGATCGACGATCTCGGTGAAGGCGTCGTCATCGCCTTCGCGGACTCGGGCCATCAGCGCGTCGTCGGTGTGCATCCAACTCATGAACGCACGGCCGTGGAAAAGGTTCCGGAGCGCCGGGCCAGCCGGCGAGGACGCCGGCGTTCCACTACCGCTTCGCGTCCTCCAACTGCTTGATCCGGCTCACGATGTCCCGGTAGTTGGAGTTCATCCCGTACACCTCCATGAACGCCTTCTGCGCGTTGTCGGTGTCGCCCACTTCCTGATACGCGGACGCGAGGTCGTACAGGAGGCCGACGTGCTCCTCCTCGGTGATCTCCGGCATCTCCAACCCTTTGCGGTACCACTTGATGGCCAGCTGGGGCATGCCCTTTTCGAGGAAGCAGAGGCCGAGCATCGAGGCGCATTCGACCGATCGCTTCGGATCCTTCGAGGCGAGCTGGAACTCGCCGATGGCTTCGTCGATGAGACCCATTTCCTTGTACGCGATGCCGAGGTTGTAGTGGGTGTCGTAATCCTCGGAGTCGAGTTGCTGTTCGACGCCCTTCTTGAACTCGCGGAAGATCTCTTCGAGGGACTGCTCCTCTTCGGAGAGCGAGATCGACTCTTCCTCGTCGGCCAGCTCAGACTCGAGCTCCGCGGCGAGATCGAAGAAGTTGTCCTCGTCGGCGAAGAGGTTTTCCTCCTGCACGAGCGCCGCGCTCATCGCAGGCGGCGGCGCAACCGGCTCCTCGGCCGGCGGCGGAACGGAGAAGTCATCGTCATCGTCCGGAATCGCGGAGAGCAGCTCGCTCTCGATTTCATCGCGCGAGAAAACAGGTGGCCGCGGTGCCGCGGCGGCTGCTGCCGCGGAAGCGGTGGCGGACGCGATTCGCTCGCTGCGTGCGACGAGATCGGGGTTGTCGGGGAAGCGCGCCTGCAGCGCGTCGAGCTTGCGGCGCGCCTCGTCGAACAGCTCCTGCTCGATGTAGAAATCGACCTCGCCGATTTCCTCGAGCGGGACGTTCACGACCTCGTCGGCGGCCAAACCTTCGACGCCGAAGAACGGTTCTTCGGCTGCGACGACCGGCTCCTCCTGCGGAACGAACAAATCCTCGGCCGGCACAGGCTCTTCGAGCGTCAGTTCCTCGACGGCGGAAAGTTCCTCGAGCACCGGCTCGGGTGCAGCCGCAACTTCTTCGAATTCCTCGGCAAGCGAAAGCTCTTCGAACTGCGGCTCCGGCTCGTCGAGGGTGAATTCCTGTTCGTACACGGCCGGCTCTTCGGCAACCGGCGCCGGTTCGGGTTCCGGCTCGACCACCGGTTCAGCGACCAGGGGTTCCGGCTCAGCGACCACTGGTTCCGGTTCGACAATCGGCTCCGGCTCCGGCTCGATTGCCGGCGGCGGCTCGAGCTCGAACTCCATCTCTGCGGGCGCGTCGAGATCGAAGCTGATCTCTTCCTCTTCCGTGACGCCCAGCTCTTCGAGCGACACCGACGAATCCGACGTGAACGAGATCTCGCCGGCGACAGGCGGTGCGGACTCGAACGCCTCGCCGCGCGAGAGGAACTCGTTCTTCACCGTGCCGACGGCGACAGGATCGCCGCGATCCTCGAGCACGGACACATAGGCCTGCGCCGCGCTGCGCGCGCCTTCGATATCGCCTTCCTCGAGCAGAATGCGGAACAGGCGATCGTGCGCCTGGAGGTTCGACGGCGCGCGCTCGAGAACCGCGCGCAGATGCTCCGCTGCTTTCTCCGCGAGACCGTACTTCGCGAAGACTTCCGCCTCAGTGAGATGTTCGGTGATGAAGTCGAGATCGTCGCTCGCTTCGCCGAGATCCGCGGCCGCGATCTCCACGGCCGGCATCAGATGCGACGACGGGCTACTGGAGGGACGGGCTCTTAGCCCGTCGGCTTCGGCGGACTGAGAGCCCGCCGCTCCAGGCAGCTCGAGCTCGAGCGCGGGTCCGCTGTCGAGATCGAGCGAAAAGGACGTGTCGACTTCCTCGCCCGCATCGAACGCGGGGGCCGGCTCTTCGATCTCCATCGGCGGCAGCTCGACGGCCGGCCGCGGTCCGGAGCCACGCGCGGGCATCGTGTCGATGCCGCCCATCTGCGAGCGGACGAACTGCAGTTTGTTGCGATGCTGCGCGTTCTGCGGCTCGCGCTGGATGAGCTTCTCGAGGACCTTCGCCGCCTCTTCGAACTGCATCTTCGTGACGTGCGCCTCGGCCAGGCTGCTCATCGACGCGAGGATGTTCGTTTCTTCGTTGAGACGCGTGTACACGGCCACGAGCCGCTCGAGCGTCGGCGTGTGTCCCGGCTCCACGCGCAGGATGCGATTCAGCATCTCGATGGCCGCGGCGCGTTCGCCTTTCGCGAGCGCTTTCTCGGCGAGCGGGCCGATCATCTCCAGCGCGCGATTCGAATCGTTCTGCTTGAGGTACAGCTCGGCCATCGTCTCGCGCGATGCGGTGTCGTTCGGATCGGCCGCGACGGCGCGTTCGAGCGTCGCGCGCGCGCCGGCCGTATCGCCGCGCCCGAGCTGGATCTTTCCGAGCATCCCGAGCAGGCGCGGATTGTTCGCGTTCGATTCGAGTGCGACGTCGACGATCTGCCGCGCGTTGTCGAAATCCTTCGCTTCGAGGAGCGCGGTGACGAGCGAGTCGACGAGATCGGTGTTCTTCGGATCGATCTTCAGCGCCTTGCGGAAGACCTGCACGGCTTCATCGAGCATGCCGCGCTTGAGCAGCAGGCGTCCAACGCGGTCGTACTCTTTCAGCGCCTCGGCGGTCTGATTGTTCTGCGAATAGAGATCGGCGAGCTTGACGTGGACGTTGATCGACTGCGGGTCGAGCTCCGAGATCTTGCGATAGATGCCGAGGGCGTTGGCGGGCTCGCCGTGCTTGAGGTAGTAGTCGGCGAGGACCTGGTACTGGCTCTTCGCCTCCATCGCCAGGCCCTGCTTCGCGTAGAGATCGGCGAGCTTCGCGTAGATGTCGAGCTTCGACGGATCGAGCTTGTTGATCTTCTTGAAGATGGCGATGGCTTTGAGGAAGAAGCCATCCTTCGAATAGTGATCGGCGATCTTGGAGAAGACCTTGACCGCTTCATCGTTGCGGTTGACGCGGACCCAGAGATCGCCGATGCGATTCAGCGTATTGACGTCGTTCGGGCTGTCTTCGAGGAGCCGCTCGTACTCCTTGATCGCCGGTTCGATCTTGCCCTTGGCGACGAGCTTCTCCGCGTTGGCGATGACTTTATCGCGTTGAACCGCCATCTTCCTCGTTCATGCCGAACAACAGCCTCGGCTCCTCCACCCCTTCGAACGACATGCGATGAATCGGACTCGGGCCGTAAATCTTCAGCGCGGCCTGATGACTTTCCGTCGCGTATCCCCGATTGTTTTTAAAGTCATACACGGGGTAGCGGTCATGATACGCGTCCATCAACTGATCGCGATAGACCTTCGCCACGATGGACGCGGCGGCGATGGAGACACTGCGGCGGTCGCCTTTGATGAGCGGGATCTGCGGCATCTCCAGGGTTTCGAGCAGCACCGCGTCGAGCAGCAGCAGGTCGGGACGGATGGAGAGGTCCTCGACGGCGTGAAGCATGGCCAGCTTGCTGGCGCGCAGGATGTTGATGCGATCGATGGTGGTGTGCTCGACGACGCCGATGGAGACGGCGCGGGCACGACGCAGGATCAGGTTGCAGACGGAAAGACGCTCATCATGGTCGATGAGCTTCGAGTCGTTGACGCCGAAGAGCGTCGGCTCGGAGTCGAGCACGACGCATGCGGCGACGACGGGACCGGCCAGGCAGCCGCGTCCCACTTCGTCGGTTCCGGCGACGCTCCGAAAGCCAAAATCGCGGAGCCTGCGCTCGATCGCTGACATTTCAGCGACGCGCGCCAGCTCCGCGAACAGGGAATCGTGGAGGCGTTCGTCCGGTGTGCGTTTAGCGCGGGCGCTTTTCTTCGATGCGCGCTGCTTTTCCGCGGAGGTTCCGGAGGTAGTAGAGCTTTGCGCGACGGACCCGGCCATGACGTTCCACCTCGATCTTGTCGATCGTCGGAGAGTACAGCGGGAACATACGCTCCACACCGACGCCACCGGAAATCTTGCGGACCGTGAACATCTGACGCGTGCCGCCGCCCTTGCGGGAGATCACCACGCCCTGGAACACCTGGATGCGCTCTTTGTCGCCTTCCTTGACCTTCACGTGGACCTTGATCGTGTCGCCGGGGGCGAACGACGGAATGTCGGTCCGGTTGATGGCCAGCGACTCGACGAGCTTCATGATTTCTGCCATTGACGTAACTCCAGTAGCAATTGCGATTCAGAAAAAGCGGGTCAGTATAACCGAGAGACGGCTCCGCCCTCTGGTGGAAAGGCGGGGGCTAGAACTGGCCGAGCCTGCGAAGAATTTCACGCGCCTCGTCATCGAGCTCGGCGCTCTCCAGCAGATCGGGCCGCTTGCCCAGCGTAGCCCGAAGGGCCTGTTCTTTCCGCCACTTGCGAATGTTCTCGTGATGGCCGGACAGAAGGATGTCGGGAACGCGCACCCCGCGCAACTCCTCGGGGCGTGTGTAATGCGGATAGTCGAGCAAGCCTCGGAAGAACGAGTCCTCCTCGACCGAGCCGCTGTTGCCGACCACGCCCGGGATGAGGCGCCCGATCGCGTCCGCCATGAGCATCGCCGGCAACTCGCCGCCGGAGACGACGAAGTCGCCGATGGAGATCTCGTCCGGCTGCAGGATCTCGTGCACGCGATGGTCGAAGCCTTCGTAGCGGCCGCACAGGAAAACGACGTGCTGCTTTTCCGTGAGCTCGACGGCGACCTGCTGATCGAAACGGCGTCCCTGCGGCGAGGTCATGACCAGGTGTCCTGCGCCGATCGCTTCGACGGCGCGCAACACCGGCTCGCCGAGCATGACCATCCCGGGACCGCCGCCATATGCCTCGTCATCGGTGGAGCGATGTTTATCGGTCGCATAATCGCGCAGGTCCCAAACGCGGACGTCGAGCAGGCCTTTCTTGATGCCGCGAGCGATCACGCCCTCTTCGAGCAGAGGCGCGAACATGTTCGGGAAGATGGTGACGAAGTCGATTCTCACTCGGGGATGCCTTCGAGATCGTCGATCCCTTCCGGCAATGCCACCACCATCCGCCCGCCCGCGATGTCGATCCCGGTGCAGATGTCGGCCGCGAATGGCAGCTCGAACTTCTTGCCGCCGGCGCGTTGCACCTCGAGCAGGATTCCACCGCCGCCTTCGTACGCGTTCGTGACGGTGCCGCGCTCGCGGCCTTCGGCGTCGATCAGTTTCAGTCCGACGAGGTCGTGCAGGAAGTACTCGTCTTCATCGAGCGAGCGCGCCTGCTCGGCGGGGATCTCGATCGTCCAGTTGTGCAGCGTCTGGATCTCTTCCGGCGTGTCGATTCCGGCGAACTTCATCAGGGCCCGCTCGCCGTGTGCGCGAACGCTTTCCACGCGCAGCTCGCGTGTCACCGAGTCATCGGGCGCGACGAGCGTCACGTTCTCGAGCTCTTCGAAACGCTCCGCGGAGTCGGTCCACGGCTCGATGCTCGCCTCGCCGCGCACGCCGTGCGCCTTGCGGATGATTCCGACGGCGATGCGCTCGGGCGGCATCTCAGTCGACGATGTCGAGCGCGTAGCGGCGGCGCGACTTCTGGCCGGCCGCGGAGAGCACGTTGCGGATGGCGCGGGCGGTGCGGCCCTGCCGCCCGATCACTTTGCCCAGGTCGGCGGGATCGACTTCCAGCTCGATCACCGTCTGCTGGTCGCGCTCGTAGACGCGCGTTCTCACCTCGTCGGGATGATCGACGAGGGACTTCGCCAGAAATTCGATCAGCTCACGCATGCGGAGCCCCGTGCCGAGGTTACTTCGGCAGCTTCTTGAGCAGCGACTTCACGGTCGGCGAAAGCTGCGCGCCCTTGCTGACCCAGTAATCGACGCGCGTGCGGTCGATCTTCACGTCCGCGGGATTCTTCTTCGGATCGTAGTGGCCGATCTGTTCGATCGTCGCCGCGGAAGGCGTCTTCAGCGAGTCCGACACGACCACCCGGTAAAACGGAGCGTGCGTGGCTCCCTGACGGCGCAAACGAATCTTCAACATGGTTTCAGTAACTCCTTGGAAATAGGCGCGGAATAGTACCCGAGCCCGCGTGCGAACGGCAAACGGGCTGGACGAATTCCTACTGCAGGAACTCGGGCGGCAGCCCCTTCATCATCTTCCCGAACTTCCGCGCACCCAGCCCCTTCGAGAAGGTCTTCATCATCTTCTTCATCTGCAGGTACTGCTTCAGGAGCCGGTTGATCTCCTGCACGGTCGTGCCGGAGCCTTTGGCGATGCGCTTTTTCCGCTGGCCGTTGATGAGCTGAGGGAACTCGCGCTCCCTCTTCGTCATCGAGTCGAGGATGGCCTGCATGCGCACGATCGCCCCTTCATCGATGTCGCCTTCATTCACCTTGCCGGCGCCCGGGATCATGCTCACCAGCGACGACAGCGGCCCCATCTTTTTTACCTGCTGCAACTGCGAGCGGAGGTCTTCGAGCGTGAACTTATCCTTCGCGACCTTCTCCGCGAGCCGAGCCGCCTCCTTCTGATCGACCTCGGCCTCGACCTTCTCGATGAGCGAAAGCACGTCGCCCATGCCGAGAATCCGGGAGGCCATGCGGTCGGGATAGAAGACGTCGAGGTCCGCGTACTTTTCGCCGACACCGACGAACTTGATCGGCCGGTTCACCACCGACTTGATCGAGAGCGCCGCGCCGCCGCGCGCGTCGCCGTCGAGCTTCGTGAGCACGATGCCCGTGACGCCGAGGCGGTCGTCGAATTCCTTGGCGGACTTGACGGCGTCCTGACCCGTCATCGCGTCGGCGACGAACAGGATCTCCGACGGCCGCGCGTCGTTCTTGATCGTCTGCAGTTCCTGCATCAGCTCGTCGTCGATGTGCAGGCGGCCCGCGGTGTCGAGGATGACCGTGTCGTACAGCAGCGTCTTCGCTTCATTGAGCGCCTTACGTGCAATGTCGATCGGATTGCGGTTGTCGCCGATCTCGTAGAACGGCACCTTCACGTTGTTCGCGACGATGCGGAGCTGATCGATTGCGGCGGGACGATAGACGTCGGCCGGCACGAGCAGCGGACGGCGGCCGCGCGACTTGAGGTGCATGGCCAGCTTGCCGGACGTGGTCGTCTTACCGGAGCCCTGCAGACCGACCATCATGATCACCGAGGGGCTGCCGACCAGCGCGAGGCCGACTTCGTTGCCGCCGAGGAGCGTCTGCAGCTCGTCGCGGACGATCTTGGTGACCTGTTGCGCGGGCGAGAACGCCGTGAGCACGTCGCCGCCGACCGCTTTCTCGCGGACGCGGTTCGTGAATTCCTTGACCGTCTTGAAGTGCACGTCCGCTTCGAGCAGCGCGACGCGGATCTCTTTCAGCGCGTTGTCGATGTGCCACTCATTGAGCGTCGCCTCGCCGCGCAGGGTCTTGAAGACCCGATCCATCTTGTCCTGAAGGTTGTCGAACATGGCGGCCACTGTAAACGACCGCGGCGCCGAGTCATTCCTGGGCGCCGGCCACCTCCGGACCCCTCTGGCGTCGTGGCTCTCCTGAGAAAGAAGCCGGCGCCGCCCCACGCGTCAGCCGTGCAGCTGGCGAAGCAGGGCGGAATCAGTTGCTGCCATGCCGTCGAGATATGCGCGATGACCCGCGCTAGCGGTTTCGTGCCGGCGTCCGGCCCTTCGTCCGGAAAGAGATCACCTCTTTCGGGGGGACGCCCAATCGCGCATACCCATTAACCTCCTAAATATCAAATTGACGGTTGCATGTCATTCAGTCGCGCTGCTCCGCCGGGCAATCGGCCGTCAAGTGCAGGTGCAGTACGGAGGAACAAGTGAACGACGTCCGTGAATTGGCGAAACTGGAATCGACAGGAGCCGTTCTGGCTCGACATCGCAATGAGACAGGCCGCCTGCTCCAGCCGCGGATGGCGAGAGCGCTGGCGCTGTTACTTGTGATCGTGTGGCAGGCAGGGACCGCCGGGGCACAAACGGCTACCGCCCCGCGGACGATCGAGTTTGACCCCGTCCGAGGTTTCGCGATCTGGCAGCAGCGCGTCGCCGAGGAGCGCGCAGAGGCGCAACGGCGAAGGAACGAGCGGAACACGGACTGGTTCGCGAGAAATGGCTTCTCCGCCGCAACGTCCTCCCGTTTGGTGGAGCCGTGGTTTCTCACGCGGAAACCGTTGATCGGCCTGGTCCTCACGGAGTCCTCCACTTTTTCGAAAAAGCACGCGACTTTTTATCAGATGGGGAATCAGCCGCAATTCGAGCTGACGCTGGGATCGGCACAACTTCGGTATCAGGGCGCGGTGGTGCGGATGTTCGAGCGTCGGTGCGAGCCGAGCGACGCATGTCCTGCCTCCAATTGGATTCACGCTTATTCCGGCTGGGCCACCGACGTCGCACACCATTCGGGCGAAATCTCCGACGAGCCCGATCGTGTGCGCCCGATCTATTCGAACATCTGGCTCAAAGGGCGTCTTACGCGCGAGGCGGTCCACCTGAGATCGGGTGTACCGACGTCCACCGGCTGCGGTAAGAAAAACGCCTTTTACGCTTATCGGTACGAATACCACGCTCCGGATGGGAGAACCATCCAGTTCTACCAGCGCCCGGTGGAGGTGTCACTCACGTCCAGTTGGACGACGCCGGTGACCTGCGGGTCCTTGCCGGTCATCCCGCCCGAGCCGGACTACTATTGGGCGGCGGAATCGAACGCCTCACTCGACACGTCGAACAAGTGTCTGCCCGTCATCCGGTGGGCGGACGGCACGACGGAGGAGTTTCATGGTGCCGCGACGCTTCCGGGCCCCGACCCGGCCGCCGACGGCTCGGCGCCACCCTATGTCCCCTCATGCTCCGCCTCGGATCTGATGCGCGACCTGAGGCGCATCGATGCGAACGGCAACATCGAGACGTTCCGATTCAGCGAAAATACGGAGACGTTGACCGATTCACACGGCCGCCAGACCGTGCTGACCTTCGACGTCGACGATCAGCAATTCAGGCGGTTGCGCACTGTGGATCTCCCCTCCGTCGGGTCCGCGCCGCCGCACCGCTACACCGTTCATTGGCGAGCACCTTTGGAGGTGGATTTCAACCTCCTGTGGAGCGACGTGGTTTGCCGCTCCCACCTCGACGGCACGGTTCAAAATTGCAGCTCCGTGGACGGGCAACCCGCTCCGAATCGCATCCAGTTGGTCGATTCGATCACGGTCCCCGATGGCCGCAGTTACAGCTTCGAATACGGCCCGTGGGGAAATTTGACGAAAGTGACCGACCCGGGTGGAGCGGTCAAGGAGTATTCATACGGCGACCGGAATAATCTCGACTTCGGAAGAGCGGCTGCGCCCCTGCTCGATCGCGTCGTTGGCCGAACCTGGTCTGGCGAATCGGTCAAGATGCACGCACGCGGTGTCGTGCATGAGATCCATCGCCCCGATGGTCCGAGCGGCCCAGGCTATTGCACGCGGTATGCGGTCGTTCATCGGAAACTCGACCCCACGCTGTTTCCTTCTTGTACCTACAATATCGTAGGCGCCGGAGTCGAAGGTCCTCCTGCATGTTCACAGGTATGGCAGGAAGTGACCACGAACGCACTGGAGATGATCAACGGCGAATGCGACATGACCGCTCGCCCGGCCCAGGTCGTTCGCAAGACAGGTCTCGCCGCCCATGCCTATCCGGTTCTTTCCACGGAGTCGAGTTCGACCGAAGCGATCCCCCATGGATGGTTGATCGGCGAGGAAACCTGGTCCGGTTCGACCTTGCTCGCCGCGTCGTACAAGGGGGATCCGAACACAGGCGAGCTTTGGTACGCGTACGACAGGACCGGTGCGTCATCGAAGTTCGCGATTCCGGCAAACATCCGCACGCTGAAGCTCAAGAACGTGCGCGACGGCTTGATGACCACGACCAATTTTCTTTACGACAGCACGATCGACATCAATCCCGATCCGGCCGCAGTGGTGATCCGCAATACGGGGCTGCAGACGTCCACGTGTACGTTCGCGGGGAACGTTGCGGAGTTCGGCTGTTCGCCGGCGGGAGCCACTCCGCTCATCCGCGAAGATGCCGAGTTCCTGAACTATTTTTCCGGAACGTTTGCCGGACCGCATTATCTGGGCTTGTCGGCGGCCGACCGCATGTTCGGCCCGAACGCGGAGGGCACTGGTTTCGACACGACTCCGCTTGCGGCGACTACGAAGCGTTACGACGAGTCGCCCGTGACGCGCAGCGGTCGCCCCGCTTCCGTCCTCGATCCCGGCATCAGTCGGGAAGCCGGGGCTCCGCGCGGCAATCTCACCACCGCGACCTACCGAGTCAGCGCCACGAAGTCAGTCTCGACGAAGGTGCAGTATTTCGACAACGGCATATTCGAATGGAATGAAGATCACAAAGGGCAGAGAACGAGGCACCTTCCCGATTTCTCGCTGTGCACCAGTGCGGCAGTCTTGACGTCCTCTGTCGTGAACGCGAAGGGCCATGTCGAGACCAAGGCCGACGACTGCCAGTCCGGTTTGCCGCTCATGGTCAGTGACGGTAATGGAAGCACGTACACGCAGTATGACTACCTCGGCCGTGTCGTGGAGATCGCCAGTGCCGGTGACGAACTGACCGATCTTTCTGCGAGTGGACCGCAGCCATACACCCGCCATCCAGCAGCGGCGACAGGCGCCGGATCGAAACCTGGCGACGCACGAGTGAGTGCGTGGACGGAATACCTCGACCTGGGGGTGATTGGTCGCCAACGCACCGTCTCGCATGTACGAGACGGGTCTCCGGGCGGGCTGTACACAAAGGTATTCAGCGACGGCCTGGGACGAAGCGTACAGACCCGCGCCAAGACGGATACGCAAACCACCGGCTTCGGAGAGGTGGTTTCGAGCACCGCCTATGATGGTCTGGGGCAGGTCGTTTCGGAATTCAGGCCTTGCTTTGCGGCTGCGAGCAATTCGCGGACTGCTCATTGCGGCACGTCGGCAGTGACGAAAGTGTATGACGGGCTCGGACGCGAAACGAGGGTGACGGCACCAGGAAATCGCGTGACGACACACGCGTACTCCAACGAAAATGGACGGTGGCTGAGGACCACCGTCGATCCTCGGCGATTTACCTCCAAGACCTATACGAACCTGCTCGGCCAGGAAGTCGAGATTCGGAGGCAGTCCTCACTCTGCGGCGGCTTCTGCTCGACGAAGTCGGCCTTCGATGGCATCGGCCGACTCCTTTCCGTCTCCGATCCGAAGGGCAACACCGTCAGGTTCACTTATGACGACTTGTCGCGTCAATTGACGATGGACGACCCGAACATGGGACGTTGGAGTTATGAATATGACGACAACGGCAACTTGACCTCGCGGACGGACGGCAAAGGGCAAACGATCAAGTTTGCGTACGACGTTCTCAACCGGCTGACCAGAAAGGATGTGCCTCCGGAAGGGCCCAGCGCCGAGGACGTGACGTATTTCTACGATGGTGAGGGACCGGCGTCGCCGAGCGACTCGCCGCTGCCCACGCTCCTCAATCTCGATCCGCCCGTTCGCGAGGTAGGAAGCGGGCGATTCACGCTGATAGTGACCGGGTCCAATTTCGCGGCTGGCGCGAAAGTGACCTTCAATGGCCGGGATCAGGTGACGACCGTCATCTCGCCAAACAGAGTGGCGGCAGAAATCCCCGCCGAAGCGATCTCGAGCGCGGGTGCGTACGCCGTGTCGGTCGTGAACCCGCCGCCTGGCGGCGGCGCGTCAGCTCCATGGACGTTCACCGTGACGAACTCGGCGCCGCCGGTGGTTCACTCTGTGGCGCCGACGAAGATCGCGGCCGGTAGCCCGGGCTTCACACTCGCATTGGACGGTAGCAATTTCGCGCCCGGCGTCGTGGTCACGTTCGATGGCCAGAACCGCCCGACGACCTTCGTGAGCGAGCTGCGGATCACGGCGGCCATTCCGGCGTCCGACGTTGCGGCGGTCGGTACTCACTCCATTGCCGTCGTCAATCCCATCCTGGGCCGGTCGTCGGCTGTCTTTGAGTTTGCCGTGGTGAGTCCAGGCCCTGTGATCATCGCCTTAGACCCGCCTTCCGCGCCAACGAACAGCGGTGGGGTGACCCTGGCTGTTCATGGCCAGGAATTCTCTGCGGGAGACGTTGTCACGTTCAACGGACAAAACCGAGAAACCATTTATCGCGGCTCGAGCGAGTTGTGGGCGATCCTTCTCGCCTCGGATCTCCAAAGTGCCGGGGAGTATCCGGTCACGGTCGTCAATTCCGGCTCCGGACGAGCGTCAGCAGCAGCTACTTTCTCCGTCATCAACGCCGTTCCCCCAATCACCTCGATCTCACCGAGCAATGCGGGCCAAGGTGGCGCAGCGTTTACGCTGGCGGTGAGCGGCCACTATTTCGTTTCCGGATCTGTCGTCACGTTCAATGGACAGAGCCGTCCGACGACATTCGTGAATGCGCAGCAGTTGACGGCGGCAATTCCCGCGACTGACCTCGCCACCCCCGGCACTCACTCTGTGGCCGTTGTGAGTCCGGCACCGGGTGGAGGCACGTCCGCATCGCTTCCGTTCACTGTGTCGAACGCGGTACCGGCGATCCATTCGATCGCGCCCGCCGCAGCACTCAAGGGCTCGTCCGCGTTCACTCTCACCGTCAGCGGGAGCAACTTCGTTTCCGGTGCAGTCGTCACGTTCAATGGTCAGAGCCGCGCGACCACATTTGTCAGCGCGCAACGAGTGACGGCGAACATTCTCGCGACGGATGTTCAGACCGCGGGGAGCTACTCGGTCACAGTAGTGAATCCGGCGGGGTCGGGGGGCGCGTCAGCGCCAGCCACGTTTACAGTGAACAATCCAGCGCCCGTGCTGACCGCCGTAGGGCCCGCGAGCATGGTCAAGGGAAGTGCGGCCTTTACGCTGACGGTGAACGGCAGCAACTTCGTATCTGGCAGTGTGATCTCGTTCAATGGTCAAAGTCGTCAAACGACGTTCGTCAGTGCCCAGCAATTAACAGCAGCGATTCTCGCGAGCGATCTGCAAGCGGTCGGTACGTACCAGATCAGGGCGAACAATCCGACGCCGGGCGGCGGCGCTTCCGGATCGATATCGTTCGCAGTGACGAGTCCGGCGCCGTCGATCAGTTCGATCTCGCCCGGTGCAGTGGTCAGAGGCTCGTCGGCATTCACTCTGACCGTCAACGGCACCGATTTCGTTTCCGGGGCCGTGGTGACGTTCAACGGACAAAGCCGTTCTACAACGTTCATCAACGCGCAGCAGGTGAGCGCGGCGATTCCGGCGACGGACGTTCAGACGGCGGGAAACTACCCGGTCGCGGTGGTGAACCCAGCCGGGTCGGGAGGCGCATCCGCAGCGCGGACGTTCACGGTGAACAATCCGGTGCCAGTGGTGACCTCGTTCGCGCCCTCGAACGTGGTCAAGGGAAGTGCAGCATTCACGCTTACGATCAATGGCAACAATTTCGTCGTCGGCGCAGCCGTGACATTCAACGGCCAGGCGCGCCAAACGGCGTTCGTCAATGCACAACAACTGACCGCGGCCGTTCCCGCCACGGACGTCCAGAATGCCGGCGCGTATCCCGTCACCGTGGTCAATCCGGGCCCTGGCGGTGGCGCATCGGCTGCCGTGTCGTTCACAGTGACCAACGCGCCGCCTATCGTCAGTCTCACCGCGCCGGCGTCGGGTCACGGATTCGGCAGCCCTGCCACGATCACAATTTCTGCGACGGCCAGTGGCGCCGCCGGCATCGCGAAGGTCGAATTCTTCCGCGATGGTGTACTTCTGGGCACGGATACCACTGCTCCGTACAGCACGCTCTGGACGGGTGTTGGACCGGGCACTTATGTCCTCAGTGCGAAGGCCACCGACGGCGCGGGACTATCCGCCCAGAGCAGCGCGGTGAGCATCACCGTCTTCGCCTCCGATCAGCTCGCGAACTTTGCGCGCGGCAGAGCGGCCTCTCAATCGAGCGAATATCCGCAACCCGGCGCCCAGGCTGGCCTGGCCGTCAACGGAATCCTGGAGGACGTGACGAGCACCGACTATCGCGACAAGCAGTGGTGGCAAGTCGATCTCGGCGCAACGCGCCAGATTACGGAAATCCGAATCTGGAACCGCGCCGATTGCTGCCAGAACCGGCTGAGCGACTTCCACGTCTTCGTCTCTGACTCGCCTTTCACATCGAGCGATCCAGCCGCCACCGCGGCGCAGCCTGGTGTGTTCGTCGATTACGTGAGCGGTGCTGCCCCGTTGAAGTCGATCCGTTCGGTGAATCGTACCGGCCGGTATGTGCGGATCCAACTGACCGGAACGAACTGGTTGTCGCTCGGCGAGGTGGAGGTAATGGGGCCACCTGTTGTTCCCGTTGTCCGCGACGCTGGGTTCGAGACGCCCGCGCTCTATCCGAAGACCTGGTCCGCCAGGCCTACCGGCACCGCGTGGACCTTCATCAATTCCGCCGGCTTGGCGAGCAACAAGAGTACGTTCGTCTATCAGAATCCCGATGCTCCTGAAGGCGGACAGGTCGCCTATATCCAGGGCGAGAGCTCGCTGTCGCAAACGGTGAGCGGGTTCATTTCCGGCGTGCCGGTGGTGGTACGGCTCAGGGGAGCGCAGCGCGTGGGCGGGAACACCTCGCCGCAGGAGCTCCGGATCTCGATCGACGGAATGGTGGTCGGCACCTTCCAGCCGCCGAGCGGCAATTACACCGACTTCACGAGCTCACCGTTCCTCGTGGCCCCGGGAGCGCACACGCTCAAGATTGCCGGGCGGGCCGGTCCGGGCGATTACACGGCGTTTGTGGACTTCGTGCGATTCGACACGGTGGAGGGAGTGCCAACCAAGGTCCTCGATTCGGGGTTTGAGACTCCCGCACTCTATCCACAAACATGGTCAGCCAGGCCGGCCGGCACGGCGTGGACGTTTGTCAATTCAGCCGGCCTGGCGAGCAATAAGAGCACATTCGTTTATCAGAATCCCGACGCTCCCGAGGGCGCGCAGGTTGCTTATATCCAGGGCGAGAGCTCGCTGTCGCAAACGGTGACCGGATTCCTTTCCGGCGTGCCGGCGGTGGTACGGCTCAAGGGAGCACAGCGCGTCGGAGGGAACAGCTCCCCGCAGGAGCTCCGGATCTCGATCGGCGGAGTGGTGGTCGGCGTTTTCCAGCCGCCGAGCGGCAATTACACCGACTTCACGAGCTCACCGTTCGTGGTGCCACCGGGCGCGCATACACTCAAAATTACAGGGCGTGCCGGTCCGGGCGATTACACGGCGCTGGTGGACAGCGTGCGAGTGGAGGAAGTCGAAACCAGGATCGTCCCGGTCGGCGTGAGCGCAAGCCGAACGAATCAGCCGCCGCAGAACGCAATGGACGGCGATCCTGCTACGTCCTGGAATGCAGGTGCCTTTCCGCCTCAATACATTCAGTTCGACCTCGGCGGGTCATACACGCTGAAGCGCATTCGCCTCCACGTAGTACAAAGCCCGGCGGGAACGGCCAAACACGAGATCTGGGGCGGCCTGTCGGCCGACGTGGCTACTCAGAAGAAACTGGGAACACTCGAAGGGCACTTCACCGAAGGGCAGTGGCTGGAGTTGGCTGCTTCGGTGAACGACATCCGCTATCTGCGCGTGTCGACGGTTGGGAGCCCGTCGTGGGTCGGGTGGGCAGAGATCGAAATCTATTGTGATCCGGCCGCACAGCACCTCAAGGCGCGGGCGGCCAGTGCATCTCGGAGCGATTCGAGCTCGAGCCCGCTATTGGCGGTCGACGGAAATCCGGACACCTGGTGGAATTCGGGCGCATTCCCGGTTCAGTCGATCACGCTCGACCTCGGAAGCGTGTCGGCATTGACCAAACTGCGTCTGAAGACGGTCCAGAACCCGGACGGTGCAACGACGCACGTAATCAGCGCCGCCAACGTGCCCAGCCAGTTCGTGGACGTCGGCACGATCAGCAAGGTAACGACACACGGCGAGTGGCTCGAGCTGCCGAACCTGGCGAAAGCTGCTCGCTATATCAAGGTAACGACAACGCGGAGTCCATCCTGGGTGGGCTGGCTCGAGATCGAAGCTTATGGTCAGTCCGTCCCGGGAGCGCAACCATGAACCACGCTGAATCTGTCGAAACGAAACCGTCGAGGCTTACGATGAGAATGCCATTCCTGCTATGCCATATGGTATTGGTGATGATGCTTGGAACTACTGGCGCGCTCAGCGCAGTGGATATCACGAAGCATCAAGTCGGCCGGTTGACCTCGATCGGCAACGACCAGACGCGGACATACACACAATACGATGAACGCGGTCGCGCGGTCGCATCGCAGATCGTCCAGGACGGGCGTTCCCGCCATTGCACGATGGTTTATGGATATCCGGTCAACACCGCGTCGACCACTGGCGTCGGCACGACGCTCCTGAAGCAGACCTGGCCTGACGGCGAAGAGGTCGTGTACACATATGACGCCGGCGGGCAGCAGATCGCGGTGCGAAGCGTGTTCGCGGGAACCACTGAAGACGTCGTGCGCGCGTTTCGAGCGAATGCGCGCGGAGAGGTCGTACACATCGAGTACGGCAATGGAGCGGTCACGACTTCGACATACGACGATGCCGGTCACGAAGGTCTGATCCGGACGGTGACGGTGAGCGCCGCGGGACGGATTCTCCAGGACTATACCTTCGGCTACGACGAGACCGGCAATGTCACCTCCATGAGCGATGGCGTTCATCCCGAGCGGAATGTGACCTATGAATACGACGAGCTCGGCCAGCTCATTGCAGTCAAGGACCGCGACGGAAATACCGAAAGCTACGTCTATGACAGCACCGGAAATCTGACGGAAAAAGGGCCGCTGAGGCAGGAGTACGGCGCCGGCGGCCGTCCACACGCAATCGCCTCGTCAGGCGGCGTACAGTACGGATATGACGCCAATGGAAACGTCACCTCCGTCGGGGCGGTAACGTTGCAGTGGAACGCCGACAATATGGCCACCAGAGTGATCACTGCACGGGGCAGCACCGAGCGGGCTTACGTCAACGAGGCGCTGTGGCGAAAATCGTCCGGCGGCTCGACCACTTATTATCTCCCCTCCGCCCGGATCGAAAATGGCGTTCTCCATAAATACTATGGGTCGTTTGCCGAACGCGTCGAAAGGCCCGGCGACCGTCACTTGCGTTTTTATCACCTCGACCATCTCGGCAGCACCACCGCAATGAGCGATGCGAACGGAAATCCCATCCGGGATGTCTCCTACACGCCGTGGGGCCAGGAGAAACTGACGGACCCGACGTTGAACTTCCAGCCGAAGTACGGATTCAATTTCAAAGAGAAAGAGAGCGACGAGTTTTATGACTTCGGCGCTCGCCTTTACCACCCGGCGAGCGGGCGGTGGCTCTCTCCGGATACAACGTTGGAGGATGGCGCGAACCGGTACGTCTACGCCCGCAACAATCCGACCTCGCGTGTTGACCCGACGGGGCATAAGTCGACCGGATTTTGGGGCCGAGCGACGCTCTATTCCGATGACTATTCAGTCGAATATTATTACTTCAAATGGTTTTGGGGAGAGCCGCCCGCCGAAATTGTTGACGTAGGCCCCGACGGTAAAACGAGGGTCGAATACACTCTCGTAGAGACAAACAGCAAGTGGCAGCTCAGAGACCCCAGTACAGGTCAGATCTTCTACAAGTTCCTGTTCGATCACGGCGAATCTTTGGACCAGGAACCCGACCCTGTGACGGTGACATCCATCGGTACTCCGCCACCACTCCCGCAAGCGCCGGCGGCGCGCCCACGGAGGAACGACTACATCAACTGGCAATTCGTAAACGCGATGCGTGATAAGACTCAGCATCATGAACGCATCTTCTGGGAGTTTCAGAAACAGGCCGTCATCGGCGGCGCTCCAGGCGGCATCATCAAGGGCCTGATTGGTCCGACTTCCCACCTCACGGTCCTTGGAATCAACTATATGACCCGGACCACTCAGGGAACGACGGTTGTCATCGGATCACTTTCGGCGACGGCAAAATGGGCGAATGTGCCCGGGTATTCCGTATACCGGGCGCCGTATTGGGTGCACTCAACCTTGCGCAACAGGGTGATCATCGACGACGTGATCGCCAATCGGATTCCCGTATTGCTCGACGCTACCGTGCGTCCTGGCGTCGGAACGATCTGGGAGTTGCAGCTGCTCAGCCGGGCGGGCTACGCCTTTAAATAGCAGCCGTATTGGAACTGCATCAGAAGATCCGTCGCGCGACGCGGGCAGCAGATGCCGCGCCGCGCGACGGATCGCGGTCAGGCGAAGAGAGGCGCTTTCAAGTCATTCCTCGATGCCTGCCGCCTTCTGGAACCTCCGGCGTCCGCGGCTTTCGCGAAAAGCCGTCCGGGACACTACGCGTCAGCGCCCAGCGGTCGACCAAGCCGATGACCGGAAGCCGCCGCTTCTTCAGATGCGCGAGCAGGTCACGCATGATCCGTTGCTGCCGCGCCAGTGGATCCCTATCGGTGACGACGGGCAGGTCGTCGAATGTGAATGGCGATGCTCGCCGCTCGCGCATCCGCGACGATCAGAATCGCCGCGATCCAGAGGAAGCATCGCACGCACGCTCTTTACGACGCGCCTGCTGCCTTGGATTTCGTGACCCTTGCCGAGGGTTGATGTCGCGCATGCCGCAACTCGCGCTCCGGCTCGACTCGAACGTTCCCGGAGATTTCTTCGTTGACTCGACCTGCATCGATTGCGACGCCTGCCGCATCTTCGCGCCCACGGTCTTTCGCGATGACGGCGGTCAGTCGGCCGTCTACCAGCAACCGCGAACGCATGACGAGCTGCTCGCGGCGCAGAAGGCGCTGATCTCCTGTCCCACCGCGTCGATCGGTAGCGTCGCGAAGCACGACATGCGCGCTGCCGTCGCTGCGTTGCCCGATCACGTCGCGGACGACGTCTATCGCTGCGGCTACACGAGCGAAAGCTCGTTCGGCGCGATCAGCTATCTCATCCGCCGCGGCGATGGCAATCTGCTCATCGACTCGCCCCGCTTCACCGAACCTCTGGTCCGCAACCTCGGCCACGTCATGCGCATGCTGCTCACGCACCGCGACGACGTTGCCGATCACGAGAAGTTCCACGAGCGATTCGGCTGCGAACGCGTGCTGCATGGCGATGACGTCACCTCGCGCACCGCGAACGTCGAGTTGCAGCCGCGCGGCCTCGAGCCGGTGCAGCTTGCGGACGATCTGGTGATGATTCCGACGCCCGGCCACACCCGCGGCCACGCCGTCTTTCTCTATCGCGACACCTTCCTCTTCACGGGCGATCACCTCGCGTGGAGCGAGACCCGCAGCCATCTCTACGCGTTTCGCAGCGCGTGCTGGTATTCGTGGAGCGAACAGATCCAGTCGATGGAACGGCTGCTCGATTACCACTTCGAATGGGTGCTGCCCGGGCACGGGCGGCCGGTGCATTTGCCCGCTGATGCGATGCGCGCGTCGCTTCAGGAATGTCTGGCGTGGATGAAGACGAAGTAGGAACGTCCGTTGCTCCCCAGCGCGTCGGGGAGCGCATATCGATGGGCAAATACCTGCAGCTGTTCAAGGAAACGGGCAAGGAGTTCAGCGAGGACAAAGTCCCGCGCCTCGGCGCCGCGCTCGCGTACTACACGATTTTCTCGATCGGCCCGCTGCTGCTGATCGCCGTCGCGATGGCCGGCCTCTTCCTCGGCCAGGAAGCGGCGCGCGGCCAGGTCTCGGGCGAGCTCGACAAACTGTTCGGCTCCGAAATGTCGAAGTCGCTCGAGCAGATGATCGAGGCCGCCGCGAAACCGAAGACGGGCAAGATCGCCACGATCGTCGGTGTGATTACACTCATGTTCGGCGCCTCGGGCGTCTTCGGCCAGCTCAAGGACGCGCTCAACACGATCTGGAACGTGGAGCCGAAGAAGACGTCCGGCATCATGGGTTTCATCCACGAGCGCTTCCTGTCGATGGCCATGGTCCTCGGCATCGGTTTCCTGTTGCTGGTGACGCTCGTGTTCGACGCCGCGATCTCCGCGCTCGGTCCCTGGCTCGAGCGAATGGTCGGCGGCGAAGCGATCATCCACGCCATCAGTCTCGCGTTGTCGTTCGCGGTGGCGACGGTCGTGTTCGCGGCGATCTTCCGCATCCTGCCCGACCTGAAGATCGCGTGGCGCGACGTGTGGCTCGGCGCGGTGTTCACCTCGCTGCTCTTCGTCCTCGGCAAGTGGGGACTCGGTCTCTACCTCGGCAAAGCGGCCGTCGGTTCCGCATACGGCGCCGCGGGCTCGCTCGTGATTCTGCTCGTGTGGGTGTACTGGTCGGCGCAGATCCTCTTCTTCGGCGCCGAGTTCACGCAGGTCTATGCGAGGACGTTCGGCTCGCTGAAAGGCGACACGTCGAAGCGCGAGGCGCGTGCGCAGGCGCAGCGTCCCGAGGATCGGCCGAAGCCGGCGGTGCCGGTGCCTGCGCATTCGCCAGCGCCGGTGCCGATGTACGCGAAACAATCATCGGGCGGCGGGGCGCTGGTAAAAGTCGCCGCAGGCGGCGTGGCCGGCTTGATCTTCGGCGCGATCCTCGGCGGCATCAGCGCCTTCGGACTGGTGTTGAAGACCATTCGCAAGGCGTTCGTCCCCTTCAAGTAAGTCGCGCCCGCTACAATCGGCGGCGTGAAGTGGGTGAAGATCGCGCTCGTCCTCGCCATCCTGGTCGTATTCGTGTTCGCCGTGCGCACGCTGCCGATTGCGGAATGGCTGGAGGCGTTCAAGCAGTGGGTACAGGGCGTCGGCGCGGTCGGCTACGTGTTGTACGTCCTCGTCTACATCGCCTGCTGCGTTCTGCTGGTGCCGGCGCTGGCGCTGACGCTCGGCTCCGGTGCGATCTTCGGCTTCATCGGCGGCGCAATCGTGAACGTGATTGGTGCGACGCTCGGCGCGACCGCAGCGTTCCTGCTCGCGCGCACGTCGCTGCGTCATCGCGTCGAGCGCATGACCTCGGGCAGCGCGAAGTTCTCCGCGCTCGATCGCGCCATCACGCGCGAAGGCATGAAGATCATGTGGCTCGTCCGCCTCTCCGGCTTCCCGCCCTTCACCTGGGTGAACTACGCCTTCGGCCTGACCGGCATTCACCTGCCACCGTTCGTGCTCACAACCTTCTTCGGGATCATCCCAGGGACGATCGCATTCACCTATGCGGGTGCGGCCGGCGCGGCAGCGTTGAGCGGAAGCGGCAATCGCGTGCTGCTCATCATCACGGCCGTCGGCGCGATCCTCGTGAGTGCGTTCATCGCGCACATCGCGACGAAGGCCATCCGCCGCGCAGGCGTTGCGGACTCGGAAAGCTAGCCAGATGGCCGCCGCACTCCATAATAGGCACATCATGACGACAGCCCTCGCGCAGCTCGCAAAAGTTGGACAAAGCGTCTGGTACGACCAGACCGACCGGAAGCTGATCTCCACCGGAAAACTGCAGCGGATGATCGACGAGGACGACCTTCGCGGCATGACGTCGAACCCGACCATCTTCGAGAAAGCGATCGGTGGCAGCGAGGATTACGACGCGCAGTTACGCGGGCTCGCGTCGGAGGGAAAGTCGCGCGACGACATCTACGACGAGCTCGTGACCGAAGACATCGGGAACGCGGCGGACATCTTCCTGCCGGTGTATGAGAAGAGCAACGGCGAAGACGGCTACGTCAGTCTCGAAGTCTCTCCGATGCTCGCGCAGCACACCGACGACACGGTGAGTGAAGCCAAGCGCCTCTTCGCGAAACTCGGCCGCCGCAACGTGATGATCAAGATCCCGGCGACGCCCGAAGGCATCCCGGCGATCGAACAGGCCATCGCCGCGGGACTGAACATCAACGTCACGCTGATCTTCTCGAACGATGTTTATGCGCAGGTCATCGAAGCGTATCTGCGCGGCCTCGAGACGCGTGCGGCGCAAGGATTGCCGCTCGGCGAGATCGCATCGGTGGCGAGCTTCTTCGTGAGCCGCATCGACGCGGTCGCGGACAAGCAGCTCGAAGCCAAGCTGAAAGACGATCCGTCGCTCGAACCGCTCCTCGGAAAGATCGCCATCGCCAACGCGAAGATGGCCTATCAACTCTTCCAGCAGGTCTTCACCAGCGAGCGCTTCATCAAACTGCGCGACAAAGGTGCGCGCGTGCAGCGGCCGCTGTGGGCCTCGACCGGCACGAAGAACCCGAAGTACAGCGACGTGCTGTACGTCGAGTCGCTCATCGGCCCCGACACCGTGAACACGCTGCCTCCCGCGACGTACGACGCATTCCGCGATCACGGTCGCGTCGAGCTCACGCTTGAAGATGGCGTCGACGAAGCGCGCGAAGTGCTGGCCACGTTCGAGGCGAAAGGTTTCAGCCTTGACGCGATCACCGAGAAGCTCACGGTCGACGGCGTGAAGTCGTTCAACGATTCGTTCGAGTCGCTCATGAACACGATCGAAGCGCGCCGCGACGCAGCCGTACGCGGGCTGCCGGAGCGGCTCACGCTGCACAATCTCTCCGGCATCGACGAGATCCTCGCGCGCATCGAGAAAGAAAAGTTCGCCGCGCGCATTCACGCGCGTGAGAGCGCGCTCTGGAAGTCCGACGACGCGCACCGGAAGATCATCGACAACTCCCTCGGCTGGCTTACCGCGCCGGAGCAGGTCTCGCGGAACGTCAAAGAGGTCGTGCGGTTCGCGGATGGCGTCCGCAACGAATTCGAGCACGTCGTCGTCCTCGGCATGGGCGGCTCGAGCCTCTGCGCGGAGGTCGTGCGCCGTGTGTTCGGCGGACGCGAAGGCTATCCCGATCTGCTCGTGCTCGATTCGACGGTGCCCGAGGCGGTGTCGATGCTGGAGGCGCGGATCGATGTGGCGAAGACGCTGTTCATCGTCGCGTCGAAATCGGGCACGACCACCGAGCCGATGATGTTCCATCGCTACTTCTACGACCGCGTCAAACAAGTCAAAGGCGCGCGCGCCGGAGAGAACTTCATCGCCATCACCGATCCCGATACGCAGCTCGGACGCGACGCGCAGCGCGATGGATTCCGCAAGACGTTCATCAACATGGCCGACATCGGCGGACGCTACTCGGCGCTGTCGTATTTCGGCATCGTGCCGATGGCGCTGGCTGGCGTCGACGTCGTGACGCTGCTCGACCGCGCCGCGCACGCCGCGCACATCTCGACCATTCCGCAGGCGCGGAGGAATCCGCCGATGCTGCTCGGCGCCGTCATCGGCGCAATGGCGCTGCAGGGCCGCGACAAGCTCACGTTGATCGCGCCGCGGCCGCTCGACACGCTCGGCCTGTGGGTCGAGCAACTCATCGCGGAGAGCACGGGGAAGGAAGGCAAAGGCATCGTGCCGATCGCGGGCGAGCCGCTGCTCGCGCCGAACGAATACGGCGACGATCGTCTCTTTGTGGCGGTGCGCCTGCGCGGCGATTCGTCGGAGCACACCGATCATCTGCGCGCGCTCGCCGCGGCCGGACACCCATGCGTCGATCTCGTGCTCGAAGACACGCTCGATCTCGGCGAAACGTTCTTCGTGTTCGAAGTCGCCACCGCGGTTGCGGGCGCGCTGCTCGGTGTCAATCCGTTCGATCAGCCGAACGTGCAGGAGTCGAAAGACAACACGAAGCGGCTGCTCGATGAATTCAAGACCGCGGGCACGATGACGGCGAAGGCGCAGGGACCGCGCGTGAGTGTCAGCGATACCGACGCAATCTCGGCGTTGCTCGCGAAAGTGAAGCCGCATGATTACGTCGCGTTTACCGAATACTTCGGCGAGACCATCGAGCGCAACGAGTGCCTCTCCGGCATCCGTGGCACGCTCGCGCGCAAATTGCGCGTCGCGACGACGAGCGGTTACGGACCGCGCTTCCTGCACTCGACCGGACAACTGCACAAAGGCGGCGGCGACAACGCGGTCTTCCTGCAGCTCACCGGTGGGCCGCAGCTCGACATCCCCATTCCCGGAGAGGACCTCACGTTCGGCCAGCTCGTGCGCGCGCAGGCCATCGGCGACTACGAGTCACTGGCCGGCCGCAACCGCCGCGCGCTCAGCATCGACCTCGGCACAGACGTCGACGCCGGCCTGGAGCGGCTCGCGAAGATCGTGAAGACCTCCGTGGTGAAAGCGTGACCTCGCAGTTCGGCATGATCGGCCTCGGCGTCATGGGCGCGAACCTCGCGCTCAACATCGAGGAGCACGGCTTCAGCGTCGCTTTGTGGAATCGCGAGCCGGAGAAAACGAACGAGTTCTGCAACGCCAATCAGGGAAAGAAGTTCACGGCCACGCGCACGCTCGATGAGTTCGTGCAGGCGCTGGAGCGCCCACGCACGATCATGATGATGATCAAGGCAGGCGCGCCGGTCGATCAGACGCTCGACAAGATCGTGCCGCTCCTCGAACCAGGCGACGTCGTCATCGACGGCGGCAACTCATGGTTCAAGGACACGCAACTGCGCGCCGCGCGTCTGCTCGAGCACAAGCTGCACTTTGTCGGCGCCGGTGTTTCCGGCGGAGAGGAAGGCGCGCGCTTCGGCCCTTCCCTGATGCCAGGCGGCACACGTGAATCGTGGGAGAGCATTCGCGCCGTGTTCGAAGCGATCGCCGCGCGCAGCGATTCGGGACCGTGCGTCACGTATTGCGGACCCGACGGCGCGGGTCACTTCGTGAAGATGGTGCACAACGGCATCGAGTACGGCGACATGCAACTGATCGCGGAGGCGTATGACTTGTTGCGGCGCGGGCTGGGGCTGGAGGCGGACGCGATTGCCGATATCTTCGAGCAATGGAACCGCGGTCCGTTGCAGTCGTTTCTCATCGAGATCACCGCGAAGATCTTCCGCAAGCGCGATCCCGAAAGCGATGCGCCGCTCGTCGACAAGGTGCTCGACAAGGCGGGGCAGAAGGGGACCGGCAAGTGGACAGCGCAGGTGGCGCTCGACCTCGGCGTGCCCATCCCGACGATTGCCGCCGCGATCGACGGCCGCGTGCTTTCCTCGATGAAATCCGAACGAGTCGCCGCGAGTAAAGTTCTCTCTGAACCATCTGGAGCGGCGGGCTCTCAGCCCGTCAATCGCGACCAATTCATCAGCGACGTCCACGACGCCTTGTACGCCGCAAAAATCTGCTCCTACGCACAAGGCTTCGCCCTGATGCAGGCCGGCTCGCGCGAATGGAACTGGAACATCGACATGCGCGAAGTCGCGCGCATCTGGAAAGCGGGCTGCATCATCCGCGCGAAGTTCCTCGACTCGATCATGCGCGCCTACGAGCGCAACGCCACCCTCGCGAATTTGCTCCTCGACGACGCGTTCCGCGAAGACCTCGCCAGAACGAACGACGCATGGCGCCGCGCCGTGACGTACGCGCAAGCGAACGGTATCGCCTCGCCGGCATTCGCCGCCTCGCTCGCGTATTTCGACGGCTACCGCACCGCCGGACTCCCGCAGAACCTGACGCAGGCGCAGCGCGACTTCTTCGGCGCGCACACGTACCAGCGCAACGATCGCGGCGAAGACGCGCCGTTCGTGCACACGGACTGGGATTGACTTCTGGCAGTCACAACTGATCGCGGAACCATCCCGCCACCCGCTCCTTCGCGCGGTCGACCCACGAGCGCTGGATCCAGCGCCGGCGCGTGATCTCCTCGCTGCGCGCGAGGTCTTCGAAGAACATCTTTTCCATCTGCGCGGCGATCGCTTCGTCGTAGACGTTCACGTTCACTTCGTCGTTGAGGCGGAACGAGCGATCGTCGAAGTTCGACGAGCCGATCGTGGTCCAGATGCCGTCCACGACCATCGTCTTCGCGTGCATCATCGTCGGCAGATACTCGAAAATGCGTACGCCGCGCCGCAGCAGATGGCTGTACTGCAGCCGCGCCGCCTGCCGCACGATCGGCACGTCCATGTGCTCGCCCGGCACGATCACGCGCACGTCGACGCCGCGCCGCACGGCCGCTTCGAACGCGCGGATCGTGTCGCTGTCGGGAACGAAATACGCGCTGTTCAGATAGATCGACTTGCGCGCGCTGACGATCGACACGATGTACATCAGCTTCGCCGTCGACGATCCCTCCGACGGCGACGACTTCAGGACCTGCGTCAGGCATGTCCCGGCGCGCTCGAGTTGCGGAAAGTAATCGAGCCCGGTGAGCAGTTCGCCGCGGCTCTTCACCCAGTTGTCCATGAACGCGAACTGCATCTGCGTCACGACCGGCCCCTCGACGCGCACGACCGTTTCGCGCCAATGATCGGGCGAGTCGGCGTCACCGAGCCAGTTGTCGGCGATGCCGACGCCGCCCGAGAAGCCGACCTGGCCATCGATGATGAGCAGCTTGCGATGCGTGCGGTGATTGACGCGCGAGATCGTGTACCAGCGGAGGGGGTGATACCACTCGATGCTGATGCCGTTCCGCTGCATGAAGAGAATCAGATCCTCGGACATCTCGGCCGACCCGACCGCGTCGAGGACCACGTTCACCTTGACTCCCGCGCGCGCGCGTTCGGCGAGCGCTTCCGCGAATGTGCGTCCGATGTCGCCGTCCCAGTAAATGTAGAACTCGAGGTTGATCGTTTTCTTTGCGGCACGGATTGCGGTGAGCATCGCGGGGAAGATCTGCACGCCGTTGCGGAGAATCTCGACGCAATTGCCTTCCGAGATCGGTGCGCCGGTCAGCGCGTACATGGTCTGCAGGAAGGCCACGTCGCGCACGCCGAACTGATGGCGCATGTGATAGCGCATCGGAACGCGGCGGCGCACGACCGGCATCGGCGTGCGGCGCGGATAGCGAGGCGCGCGGCGCCGGCGGAAGAACAGCCCCACCGTCAGGCTCCCGTCCGCTGCGCGATGAGCCAGAAGATCAGTGCGATCAGCGATGCGGCGATGGCGATCGCGAGGAGCACGAGAAAGACGACGATGATGCCGAGGACGAGGGCGATCTGGCCGGCGGTGCGGGGAGGGCGGCGGCGGTCGCGGTGCTTCTCAAGCAGCCGCATGTTCATCATGTTCTCTTCGAAGAGGAAGTCGAACACGTCGCCCGCGACCGGCACGGCCCCGAAGATGAGATCGGTGGCGACGTTGAAGACCATGCGCGCAATCACCCACGACGGCACGCGATGGCGCAGCGCTCCCGCGATGATCCAAGTCGACATCACCGCGCCGATGACGTCGCCCACGCCCGGGATGAGGCCGAGGACGGCGTCGAAGCCGACGCGCATGCGTGTGCCGGGGATGACGAACGCTTCGTCCATGAGGTACGCGAAGCGCCGCAGCGCGACGAGGTCGGCCGGCAACGCCGAATCCGGCTCGACCGCCTCGGTCATGTAAACCTTGTCTGGCACGCTCGGCCATTATGCGAGAGGCGGGCCGTACAGAGTTCCTCGGGTTCCTCGGGGTTCCTCGGGTTCCTCGGAGGGCTTAGAGCAACGCGCTAAAGCGCTCTCTTCTCCCGAGGAACCCGAGGAACCCGAGGAACTCCGAGGAACCGTCCCGGTGCGGGCGCGACCATTGCGTTTATCCTGTTCCGCATGGGCGAACCCCCGCAGGAGCGGCCGCCGTCCTTCCGCGAGCGATGGTTCGGGAAGTTGAAGAACGCGCGCGACCTGACCTGGTCGTGGCTCACCGACCCGGCTGTGCTCGTCTATCGGCGTCACGGCTTCGGACAGAAGCGCATGCGCGCGACCATCGTGGAGTTCTTTCTCTTCGTGCGCGAGGTGGTGCGAGAGTTCTGGAACATCGAGGGGACGGCGCGCGCCGCGTCGCTCGCTTACACGACGCTGCTCTCGCTCATCCCCCTGGTCGTAGCGTTCACGCAGATTCTGCGCAACGTCTTTCAGTCGGTCTTTCCGGGCGCGCCAGCGCAGATCGATTCGATCCTGAACGCCGTCATCCCGTATCAGTCGCCGCAGATCAACTATCACCTGCGCCGCTTTCTCGAGAACGCCGGCACGGCGTCGACGGTCGCCGGAATCCTGTTCATGTTCATCGCCTTCCGCCTGTTCCTGGCGGTGGAAGGGGCGGTGAATCAGATCTGGAAGGTGCGCAGCGCGCGCGGCTACCGCTCGAAGATCATCGCGTTCACCATGCTCTTTTTCTGGGGTCCGGTGTTGATGGGTCTCTCGTTCACCACGACCGCGATGCTGGAGCGCAACCGCTATCTGCGAGTCCTGTTCGAGGGCGATCTGATCTTCACGATCGTGCCGATCGTGGTCCTGTACATCGGCTTCACCATGCTGTTCTGGCTGGTGCCGTCCGCGCGCGTGAAGTTGACGGCGGCGATGATCGGCGCCTTCGTCACGACGCTGCTCTTTTCGCTCGTCCGCTGGGGCTTCGGCATCTACGCGGCCGTGCTGATGAGCGGGCAGATGAACGTCATCTACGGCACGGTCGGTCTGGCGCTGATCTTCCTGATCGCCATCGAGGTGATGTGGGTGGTGATCCTGCTCGGCGTGGAGGTGAGCTACGTCTGGCAGAACCTGTATGGCGTACTGCGCGCCACGGCCGATCAGGTGAAGGACGAGCCGCAGTTCGATCTCTACTTCGCGTTGCGCGGCATGGTGGAGATCGCGCGCCGCTTCGACCGCCGCGAGGAAGCGCCGTCGACGTACCGCCTCGCGGAACAGTTCGGCACGACCGACTCGCAGATGTTGCGCGTGTTACGCAAGCTCGAGGACGCGAAGCTGGTGTCGCCCGTCGGCGGCGAATGGACCGGCTACGTCCCCGCGTGCGATCCCGACCGCATCAGCGTCGAGGAAGTGATCGCGCACATGGAGGGCGTGATGCGCTTGCTGCCCGACATCGGTCCGGATGATCGCGAGCGCGCCGCGATCGGCGAGATCTTCACGAGCGTGAACGACTGCACGTCCGCCGCGCTGGACCGGATGTCGATCGGACGGCTCGTACGTGACTTGTATTCGCCGCGGGAAGTTCGTACCGAAGATCTGGCGTAATTTTGGAGTGCGGCTGCGCCGCACTCCATAGAACTTCGCGTCGAGCGCGACGTATCCACCGTCATGAAGCGTGCGTTGTTGTTGCTGGCGACGATTGCGGCGATCGCGTTCTCGGCATGGACACGCTCGCATGAAGTGCGCACGCTGGCGAGCGCGCGCGCAGCGCTCGATGACGGCCTGCTGCGCATCGCCGTGCTCGGCGACTCGGTCGCACGTGGCGCGGGCGACGAGCGTGGCCGCGGCATTTCCGGCGCACTCGAGGAACAACTGCAACGAGCCGCCGTCGTGAACCTCGGCATCAACGGCGCGCGCACCTTCAATTTGCGGCGCGTCCTCTCGCACGAGGCGTTGCAATCCGCGGACGTGATCGTGCTCTCGATCGGCGGCAACGACCTGTACGGCGATTCGATCGCGCGAGTGCGTTCCACGCTCGTGCCGGAACGTCAGCGGGAACGCATCGCGGCGCGCGTGGTGCGGCTCGTCGCGCGTGTGCGGCGCGTCAATCCGGCGGCGCACGTCGTAGTGCTGGGCCTCTACAACCCGTACAAAGTGGCGTGGCTCGATGAGCAGGTGAACCTGTGGGACGCGCGGCTGATCGCGCGCTTCGCGGCGATGCGCGACGTGACGGTCATCCGCATCTGCGACGTGCTCGATCGCGCCGATCGCATCAGCACCATCGATCGCTTTCATCCGGGAGCCACAGGCTATGCGGCCATCGCGCAGCGGATCGTGGCGTCGCTCGACTGATCAGAACCCGCCGCTCATGTACTTCCACTGCACGATCTTCTCGTTGATCTCGCGCAGGCGGCGGCTGATCATGCGGCAGAGCAGGTTCAGGAACTGCAGCGAGGCGTGCGGGTCCATCGACAGGATCTCGTTCAGCGTCGCGCGATCGATCGAGAGCACGGTCGCGTCCACTTCGTGTGCCTTCGCATCGGCGGAGCGAGGCTTGTCGTCGATGAGCGCCATCTCGCCGAAGAAGTCGCCGCGATCGAGGACCGTGAGCGCTTCTTCCCCGACGCCGGGGATGAACTTGGAGATGCGCACGCGCCCGTCGAGCACGATGTAGAGCTTGTCGCCGCGCTCGCCCTCGCGGAAGATCATCGACCCTTCGCCGAAGCGCTCCTCGCTGGAGAACGTCGCGAGGAGTTTCATTTCCGCCGCGGAGAGGCCGCGCTCGCGGAAGAGGTCGACCTTGTCTTCCGACTTCACCGTGACCTGCTGCGTCTCGCGTTTCCCGTCGGCAGCGCGCTTCCGTCCGGCGCCGCGTTTCGCATCTTCCTGGAAGAAGAGCTTGAGCTGCTCGTTCGCGTCGCGGACCTTCTCGGTCAGCGAGCGCCAGAACGCCCAATGCAAGCCGACGGCGAGCTCCTTGTCCTCGTCCATCAGCTGGTCGAGGGCGCTGAAGGAGAAGGTGTAGCAGGCCGAGGCTTCCTTGGCGAGG
>DASPNA010000030.1:0-9351 GCA_035626775.1 Thermoanaerobaculia bacterium | reverse complement strand
CGCGACGCAGCGCGTCGACGTCGGCGACGAGCTTGTTCAGCTCCATCGTCGAGCCGTCATATTTCTCGAGCGTCGACTTGCCGGTGCCGCGCTGGTGGAAGAGCACCGCGGCGTAGTGCTTCGCGAGCGCTTCCGCGATTGGTCGCAGATAGTCGGGGGAAAAACCGGGACCGCCGGAGAGCAGCACGATCGGCTCGCCTTTTCCGATCACCTCGTAGTGCAGCGTCACGCCGTCGTCGGAACGGAACGTCGCGCCGGAAAGAGGAAGAGCGAGAAGGAGGAGAGAGAGGACGAGGACGCGGCGCATTCGGCCACAAAGTGTAACGCGGCGGGAACGACGGGCTGAGAGCCCGTCGTTCCAGATTGGAACGCGTTAGTAAGAGTTGACGTCGCGGACGAGCGACATGCGCTGCGCGAACAGAGACGAGCCGTCGCGCGAGACTTCGACTTCGATCACGTCACCGCGCTCGAGGCCGGCGATGGACTCGTTGCGGCCGTTCACGAGGATGCTCGCGTTCGAGCCGTAGTTGATGACCGTGCGCGTCGTGCTGCCTGCGCCGGTGTTGAAGCCGGAGATCCAGTTCGTCGACTCGAGCTCGATCGTCCGGCGCGACGTGTCGACATACGCCACCGTCCCGCGAATGATCGCGTTCTGCGAAGAACCGAAAATACCACCCGACGACGAGCCGCTGCTGACGCTGCGGATCACCGAGATGTCACGCGCGAGGAAGCGATTGTTGCCGAGGTCGCTGACGCGGATGTCGATCTCATCGCCGCGCTCGAGGTCGACCGGGTTGTACGTCTGATTGTTGAAGCGGACCGGCGTATTCGTGTCGTATTCGACGAAGGTCGTCGAACCGTTGCCGCGATCGACTTCGATCGTGCGGCGCGACGTGTCGATGTAGCGCACCGTGCCGCGGATGCTGGTTTCATACGAGCCCGACGGATAGGTCGGGAACGACGAGCCCGAACCGGTGGAAACGTCGCGAAGGACGACCATCGATTCGGCGAGCAACTGATTGCCCGACTCATCCACGCGCACCGCGACCTGATCGCCGCGCTCGAGGTCGGTCGGACGATACTGCTGGCCGTTGTACTCGACCGGCGTGCGATCGTCGAAGTAGACGCGTACCGTACCGGTGCCGCCATTCGAAAGCATCGACGCGTTGTAGCCGGTCACGTTCGAAAGGAAGAGCGAGCGGCCGTTCACGTCGACCGATTCGACCGTGCCGCGGATCTCGTAATTCGACTGCTGCGGATTCGATCCGCCGCCGAGGATGTCGCCCATGCCCGACGAACCGCAGGCGGCGAGCAGGATCAGCGCTAAACTCGCTGCTGCCAATGATTTAGTGGTCTTCATCATCATGTTCTCCTGCGGCTGGAAGAGAGCACGAAATGTGCCTCCGGACCCATGCTGCGCCATGCGCAACACCGTCGCGGCCGCCCTCGCTTCTGCTGCTCGTGCTCCCGCTCGCCGCGTGGCGCGCCCGGGAGAAACACTCGCCGCGACTGCGACGGGGCGTTACCTGATGACGCTGCTGCCGAACGCAACGCGCTTCCGTTACGCGATTGACGTACACAATCCGAATCGCGCCACGGGCGTCACTCCGCAATATCGCGGCGCGCTCGCGTTCGAGACCGGCACGGAACGCATCAGTGGCACGTGACGCGCCTGCAGGCGCTGCATGCGATCATCCTCGATCTGCCGCTCGAGGCAGATCCACGATGAAGACCGAGCCCTGACCGCTCTCGCTTTCCGCGGTCAGCTCTCCGTCCATCGCGCGCGCGAGGTCGCGGCTGATGGCGAGGCCGAGGCCGACGCCGCGGTCGGCGCCGGTGGGATCGAGTTGCACGAACGGCTCGAACACGCGCTGCAGTTGCGCCGCATCGATGCCGATGCCCGAGTCGCGCACCAGGATGCGCATGCGCTCGCCGTTACTTTCGCAGCCGACGGCGATGCTGCCGCCCGCTGGCGTGAACTTGATCGCGTTCGTGAGCAGATTCAGCAGGATCTGCTGCAGGCGATCGGGATCCGCCATCACCGCGGCGTCGCGTTCGCATGCGTCCGCGGTGAACGTCAGCCCTTGCTCGCGCATGCGCAGACGCACGAGCGACTCCGCCCGCGCGACCGCGGCTCGCACCGGCACGGCGACCGGATGCACTTCCAACCGCCCCGCTTCCACCTGCGCAAAATTGAGGATGTCGGTGATCATCCGCAGCAGCTCGCGCGCCGCGTCCTGGATCCGCTCGACGCTGTAACGCCGCTCCTCCTCCGACTTCGTGATCCCCTGCGCCATCAGCGACGCGTGGCCGGTGATCGACGTCAGCGGCGTGCGCAGATCGTGCGACATCATCGAGAGGAAGCTCGCCTTCGCGGCATTCGCCTGCTCAGCCATTCTGCGCGCCGCGAGCAACTGCTCCTCGTATTCGCTGCGCTGGATCATGCGCACGAACACGCAGTCGTTGACCGGCGAGCCGTTGCGTTCGCGGCGGACGCCGTTCATCAGCATCGGCACGTCGCGGCCGTCCTTCGTACGCAGGGCGAGATAGATCTCGTCGACGCGGCCATGCATCTTCAGCATCGGGAAGACGTGCGTCTGATAGAAGATGCGCGCGCCGGGGAAAAGGATTTTCTCCAAGTGCCAGCCTTCGAGCTCGAGGCGCGTGAAGCCGAGGAGCTCGGCGAGGGTGGTGTTGACGGCGTGCATGGTGCCATCGTCGGCGAACGCGACGAATCCGCACGGCGCCGTATCCAGCAGCGAATCCATGTCACAAGCCCCTCACCCAGCCCTCTCCCCCCGCGGAGAGGGTTGGGTGAGCGGGTTAGCGGCGAGATACTCCTGCATCGCCGCGATCGTCTCCTCCGGATGGCTCATGTGCGGGCAGTGGCCCGTGGCCTTCATCAGCCGCAGCGTGCTCGATGGCACATTGCGGTGAACGTAATGGCCGACTTCGACCGGCGCAATCGCATCCTCGGCGCACTGCAGGATCAGCGACGGCACCGGCACCTCCGCGAGATCGGCGCGGTTGTCGCTGAAAAACGTCGTGGTTGCGAACCGGCGCGCCATCTTCGGATCGGTCGAGCAGAAACTCGCTTCGAGCTCCGCGCCGAGCTCCGGACGTTCCGGATTCTTCATGACCACCGGTGCGAGAAAGTTCGCCCAGCCGATGAAGTTGCGGTCCATCAGCTCGAGCAGACCTTCGATCTCGGCGCGCTCGAAGCCGCCAAGGTAACCGGTGTCGTTGATGTAGCGCGGCGACGGCGACACCATGATCAGGTGGCTGAAGCGATGCGGCTCGCGCTTCGCCGCGAGCACACCGATCATCGAGCTCACCGAGTGGCCGACGAAGATGACGTCGCGCAGATCGAGCGCGGCGCAGACATCGAGCACGTCCTGCGCGTAACCGTCGAGCGTCGAGTAGCGCGTCTCGTCGAACGCGGAAAGATCGGAGTGGCCGCAGCCGACGTAATCGAACAGAACCAGCCGGTAGTCTTTTTCGAACGCGGGCGTAATGAAACGCCACATGTTCTGGTCGCAGCCGAAGCCGTGGGCGAAGAGCATGGTGCGCGCGCCGTTGCCACGCACCTTCACGTTGTTTCGTTGAATGATGTCAGCCATCCCCGGACATCCTAACTGCTTTCGGAGCGCCGGCGTCCAGCGCCTTCGCCCGTGGCATGGGAGCGAGCTTTCACCACCCTTCACCGGTGGCAGCGCGGGGACGCCACATCAGCCGGCGCGGCCCGCCGGCGCTCCGCCTACAATCCGCTTCATGCGCAAGTTTCTCGTCCTCTGTTTTCTCGCGGGCACTCTGCACGCGCGCGAGCTGAACTGGCGTGCGCTCGACGTGCGCGCGGAGCTGCAGAACGACGGCACTCTGCGCGTGAACGAACGCCAGGCGATGGTGTTCACCGGCGACTGGAACGGCGGCGAGCGGAAGTTCCGGCTCGCGCCGCATCACGCGTTGAGCGTGCATGGCGTGAGTCGCATCGACGCCAACGGCGTCGCGCATCCGCTCACCAACGGCGACCTCGGCGCGGCCGGCCACTATCAGATGGTCGATCCGAAAACGCTGCGCTGGCGCTCGCGCACGCCCAGCGATCCGGAGTTCGACCGCACCGAGCTCGTTTACGCGATCGACTACAGCCTCGCCAACATCGTCGTCCCGAGCGCGATGCCGGGCTCGAATGAATACGAGATGAACCACGACTTCGCGTTTCCGGATCGCCCGGGAAACATCGCCAGCTTCACACTCGACCTCCGGCTCGGCTCCGAGTGGAGCTCGGGCGACGGCCGCCGCATTCAGCATCGCGCGTCGCAGCTCGTTCCGGGCGAAGGCGTGGTGCTGCGCGTTCCGTTGCGATTCGAGGGGGCGACCGCGCCCGGCTCCATGAGTTACGCCAGCGCGTTGAGTGGGCGCGTGAAGCCGTGGATCGTGCCGATCGCGCTGCTGTTGCCGCTCGCGCTGTTCCTCCGCCGCGAATGGCGCGCGCACAACGCCGTCGAGATCGACGAAGGTCCGATCGACGCCGGCTGGATCGAGCGCAACGTCACGTGGCACACGCCCGAAGTCGCGGGCGCATTTCTGCACGGCGACGTTGGGCCGCCGGAGGTGGCTGGGTTGCTCGCGAAGATGGAGCAGGAGAAAAAGATCCAGTCGTGGATCAAGAAGTCGAAGCGCGGCAAATCGAATCTGCACATGCGCCTGCTCGTCGATCTCCACACGCTGCGTGGCGCCGAGCGCTCCATCGCGCGGGCGCTGTTTCGCTCACACAAAGAGACGAATGCCGAGGACCTGCGCGCGGCGTATCGAAGAAAGGGATTCGATCCGCCAGGCGTCATCCGCACGGACGTGGAGACGAAGGCGGCCGTCGTCGCGCCGCTCTCCGGCACCGCACGGCCGCTCAAGCACGGCATTCTGCTCGGCGTCGCCGGATTGATCCTGACTGTGATCGCGGGCGTGCTGGAGCCGGCCAGCCTGCTCGTGCTCTTCGTGATTCTCTTCGGCGGCATCGTGCTGGCAGTGCTTGGGATGCCGGCGGCGGAGACGTGGCGGAAACGGCGGCGCAGGTCCGCGCTGATCCGCATTGCGCTCTACCCGTTCTTCGCGATGGTGATGTCAACGCTCGTGCAGCGGATGTTCGTCGCGAACGACGCTCCGTCCGGCGACTTCCCGCTCCTCGGGCTCCTCGGACTTACGGCCGCATGGCTGGGGCTCTATCTCGCGATTCTCGCGCATGCGGGCGATCCGCTTCCGGCCGCGACGGCAACGATCCGCAAGACGTTGCGGCGCGCGCGTGCGTTCTTCCGCGATGAGCTGCAGAAGCCGGCGCCGGCGATCAACGATCGCTGGACGCCGTGGCTGATCGCGTTCGGTCTCAATCGCCCGCTCGCATCGTGGTGGCGCGCGCACGGGGCGGAGACTGGTTCCTCGGGTTCCTCGGGGCCCCCGGGTCCCTCGGAGACGTGGTCCGACTCCACTCCCAGGAACGCCGAGGAACCCCGAGGAACCTTCACAGGCGGCGGCGGAAACTTCGGCGGCGCGGGCGCGAGCGGCTCGTGGGCTGCCGCCGCGATGGCGATGTCGAGGCCGATGAGGGCGCCGGCGACCAGCAGCGGCGGCGGCAGCTCGTCCTCGTCATCTTCGTCGTCATCGTCGTCCTCGAGCAGCTCGAGCGGCGGTGGTGGCGGCGGCGGATGGTAATGACGCAGGTGCGCCGTATGCAGCATCTCTCGGGCGGAGGATAAGAGAGATGCGCCGTCTTCTGTCGATCGTGTTCGTTGCCACCTTCGTCGCGGCATCCGCTCAAGCCAAATCGAAAATCGATCGCCTGGCCGGGCTCGCAGGAGATTGTCTGACCGAGATTTTCGTCGGGTGTGACACCGAAACGCACGGCACGCTCGAGACGGGCGACTGCACTACCGGCGACGGCAGGCGCGTCGACTTCTTCGCGTTCAATGGCACCGCGGGACAATTGATCGAGGTGATGGTGCGGCCGCTCTCGACGACTTACAAGGAGCCCGTCGTCGCGCTCTTCTCACCGCTCGGAGACGTCGCCGATCCCCCGTCGATCGGCGGCGGCAATCCGTCGGCAACGACCAGCGGTGCATCGCTCTTCTATCAGCTCAGCAGCACCGGAACGTGGGACATCGCCGTAACCTCGGACGACCTCTTCGCGTCCGGCCCGTACGTCCTGCACGTCTACTGCGGCGTCGGCGACACGTCCACGCCCCAATCGTGTGTCGATCAGTATCTGCTCTGCGGCCAGACCGGCATCTGGGAGCTGAGCGCGGACAGTTGCCGCTTCCAGAACGATCCGAGTGCGTTCGTACGTTGGTGGGTGTATGGCGTGAAGAACGACATCCTGCGTCTGGAACAGAGCTCGTTCTCCTTCACGCCGCTCATCGGCCTCTACGACGAGGACGCCAAGCTGCTCGGATCGTCTACGCGCGACAGCAGCTTCACCGCGAAGATGACCTTCCGCGTGCCCGAGACCGGCTGGTATCAGATCCTGACGACGAGCGAGGAAGACAACAAAGGCGGCGACTTCACGGTGTCGCTCGAATGCAGCGGGTCGGGATGCACATGGCCATACCTCAACTCGCCTACGCCGAACCTCACCGTGCCGCGCCGCGGCGACTTCGCCACCATCCCTTTCACGGTGAACGCCGTGGGCGGGTTCTTTACGACGCTCCTCGACGTCAACGGCCAGGCGGTGGCCACCGTCGGCCCGGGGAGCACGTCGATCACGGCGCCGCCGGTGCTGCGGCCGACGACGTACTCGTTGTCGTTCTCGAACGCCTGCGGCGAGTGGATCAGCGATGCATTCCAGATCGCGCCGGAACCAACGCGCAGGCGGTCGGTGAGGAAGTAGTACCTCGGGGTTCCTCGGGTTCCTCGGGTTCCTCGGGTTCCTCGGGGTCCTCGGAGGACTAGCTCCCTCCCCTCCGAGGAACTCCGAGGTACCCGAGGAACTCCGAGGAACCGGTTCTCAGGTGCGCAGCACGCCGGCCCGCTCGTACACCTTCGCATCGATGAACGTATCGACCAGCGACGAGTCGAGCAAACCGTCGTTGACTTCCATCTTCAGGATGTCGATCGCGCGCTCGGTCGAGATGGCGCGCTTGTACGGACGGTCGCTCGCGGTGAGCGCGTCGTAGATGTCCGAGATGGCCATCATGCGCGACTGCAGCGGGATGTCGGACGCGAGCAGCTTGCGCGGATAGCCGCGGCCGTTCAGCTTCTCGTGATGTGCGTACGCGATGTCGGCGACTTTCGCGAGATCGCGCGTCCACGGGATCTTCATCAGAAAGTTGAACGTGTGCGTGACGTGGCTCTCGATCTCCACGCGCTCCGCGGCGTCGAGGTTGCCCTTGCGGATCGACAGGATGCGCGCTTCCTCGGAATCGATGAGGCGGCGGCGCTCGCCGCGGATGTCCTCGTAATCGCTCGACGCGAGTTGCTGCAGATACTGAAAATCACCCTCGGGCAGCACCGTCGGCTCGTTCGATTGCGCGACGAACGCGAAGTCCTTCTGCAACTTCAAAATCCGGCCGGCAGTCTCGGCGTCGACGTGCGCGGAGAACTCGTCGTATCCGTCGCGCCCATGCTCGAGCAGATAGTCGATCTTCCGCCGGTTCGATTCGTTCTCGACGCTCTTCATCACATACTCGAAGCGCCCGCGAATGGCGGCGAGCTGCGTCGGGTAGAGCTTCTTCTCCTTGACCAGCACCTGCTCGCGCACGCCGACTTTGCCAAAGTCGTGCAGCAGCGACGCGTAGCGGATCTCGCGCACCTGATCGATGGTGAACTTGATCTCGGCGAACTGCCCGCTGTCGATGCGATCGATGACGCGCGCCAGCTCGACGGTCAGATCGGCGACGCGGAACGAGTGACCGGAGGTGGTCGGATCCCGTTGTTCGATCGCGGTGACCGCGGCGGTAACGAATCCTTCGAAGAGCCGCTCGATCGATTCGTAGAGCAGGTTGTTCTCGACGGCGACCGCAGCCTGACTGGCGAGCGCGCGCATGATCTTGGCCGTGTCGTCGCGGAACGAGATCACGTTATCGGGCACATTGGCCGCGGTGAGCCGGGCAGGCGCGCCCACTCGTTTGCGGTTGATGAGCTGCAGCACGCCGATCACGTCGCCGGCGTGGTTGGTCATCGGGAAAACCAGAAGAGAGCGCGTGAGATAGCCGTTCTGCTCGTCGAAGGTGCGGTTGATCTCGTACTCGGCATCCGCGGGCAGGTCGTACGCGTCGTCGATGACGAGCGTCTCCCCTGTCATGGCCACGTAACCCGCGAGACTCTTACGCGTGATCGGCAGGATTTTCTCTTCGAATCCTTCGACGTCGATCGAGTCGTTCTGCGCGAGCTTCCAGCGCAGCACTTTGTTGCCATCCTGCTCGTCGAGCAGATAGAGCGAGCCGGCGTCGGAGCGCGAGAGCTCGCGCGCCTTGCTGAGGATCATGGTCAACAGGACCGGGTGGTCACGCACCGTCGAGAGCGAAACGCCCACCTGCGCGACTTCCTGCAGCTCGCGTGTGCGGTCGCTGAGCTGCTGCTCGAGCTGATCGGCGCGCTGTTTCTGATAGAGAAACTGATACGCGCGTTTGACGGCGCTGAGCAACACGCCGGTCGACGGGGTTTCCGGCAGGTGCAAATAGATGCTGTCATCAGCGACCCAGTGCGGCTGCTCCGAGAGACCGATGCCGACGACGGCCGTGCGCGAATCGATGCTCAGGATCGAGCCCTGGCCGTTCGTCACGCCTTTGTCGACGAGGACCACGCGCAGCGAAGAGGCGTCGCCGCTCAGCAGCTGGTCGAGGCTGTCCAGTCTGCTGGAAGAGATCGATTCACGACCGAGCACGTCGGCATACATCCCGATGGGAAACGTCTCCGAGTGCAAGAGCGTGAGGGTCTGCATGACCGTTTGTCTGACGTGCGTGCAACTGCCGTGCGAGTGCCGTTCTTCCAGCGCGCATTATAGGGCGGCGGCCGAGTCACGATAGACTCCCTCCTCGGCGAGAATGTTGCTCTGGCAGCGAACGTTACCGCCCACTCACGCAGGAGGACCTCCTTGGCCGCGTACACCACCGAAAAAATCACGCCCAAGTACCACGATGCGATCGTGGCCTGGCAGAAGAAGAACTTTCCCGAGCTGACGTTCCTCGAGGAGAACTGGTCGAAGTTCTACAGCCAGACCCCGTTTGCGCTCGCCGCAAAAATCGGAAAGCTCAACAACGAACAGATCCCCAACGGCCGCATGGCCGGCAAGCCGCGCTTCGAGAGCGCCGGCGACATGGTCGGCAACATGTTCTATTCGGCGCGCGACATCATCCGCGCGCAGGC
>DASPNA010000029.1:0-69519 GCA_035626775.1 Thermoanaerobaculia bacterium | reverse complement strand
GCCGATCGCGGAGGACATCGAAGACGAGGACCGTTCGATGCGCCGCGAGCCGCCGATGACGGACGGAGAGCCGCGCTCGCGCGTGCCGCTGATCCTGGCCGCCGCCGTGATCGCGCTCGCCGCGATCGGCTGGCTGATCTGGCGCGCGAGCAACGATCGCGACGCGACCCCCGCGATCGTTGCGGAAGACACTGCCGCGTCGACGGCTCCTGACACCGTGGTCGAACCCGCCGCGCCAGCGCCCGGTCTCGCGGCGACTCCGCCTGCGCACGACTATGGCGTGATCCGCAAAGGCACGCGCGCGATCCGCAAGTTCGACATCGCGAACAACACCGACGAGCCGATCACCATCGACGTAGCCAGATCGGCATGCCGCTGTCTCTACTACGAGTACGACGTGCTGATTCCGCCGCGAGCGAAGCAGACAGTGTCCGTGACGGTCGATGGCGCGAAGGCGAAATCGGGCGAGCTGCAGGAAAGCATCAAGGTGTCGGCGAGAAGCGATCCGGCGGTTGCGACAACCGTTCGTCTGAGCGCAACCATTCAGTAACCAGCAGTGACATAAAGAGACCGAACGGTCGTGTTCTAATGCCCGCCGTGAAGCTCCCCCTCGCTTTTCTCACACTGATCGTGTCTCCAATCGTCCTCGCGCAGGATGCTCCATTAACCATTGAGCGCGCGGTCGAGCTCGCATTGACGCGCAACGAGCGCGCGGCGATCGCCGACACGACCATCGAAGCCGCGGAAGCCCGCGTGCGCCGCGCGCGCACCGCCTTTTTTCCGCGCCTCGACGTCTCCGGAAACCTCGGCACCGACATCGGCAACGGTTCCGAGCGCGACCTTTCCACCACCGCCAATCTCACCCAGCCGATCTTCGACGCGCGCGCGTTTCCTCTTTATCGCCAGCAGCGCTTCGAGCGCGAAGCCACACGCTACTTCGCCGACGACACCAAACGCGTCCTCGGCTTCGACGCCGCCATCGCCTTTCTCACGACGCTGAGCTTCGAGCAGGTCTTCCTCGCCGCCGAGCGCCGCCGTGCGTTCGCACAGACGAACCTCGACGACGTGCGCGCGCGATTCGAGGCGGGCCTTGTGAGCTCGAACGACGTGACCCGCGCGGAGCTCGAGCTTGCGACCGCGGTGCGGCAGATGGCGCAGGCGCGCGGCGACGTCGAAGCCGCACGCGTCGAGCTCGAGACGTTGATCAAGACCGACATCGACGGCGCACTCGCTCCGCCTGTGTCGCTGCTCGAAGCCGCCGCCGACACGACGATCACGAGCGAGCTCGCGATCTCCGACGCGCAGACGCGCCGCACGGACATCGCTGCTCGTCGCGCACGTGTCGAAGCGCTGCGCGCCTTCGCCGATGAGCCGAACGCGCGCTTCTTCCCGTCGGTCCTCTTCAACGCGCAGGCGCGCAACCTCAACGACGGGCCGATCACGAGCCGCACGAACGAAGGGTCCGCCGGATTCTTCTTCGCATGGTCGGTGTTCGATGCTGGTCTCCGCGGCGCGGACCGCGCGGAGCGCCTCGCGAACGTTCGCGGCGCTGAGCTGGAGCTCGAGCTCGAATTGCGCGACGTCGAGCGCGAGATGCGCAGCGCGGCCGTGCAACTGACCACCGAGCAGGCCTCGCTCCGCGAAGCGGCAGCCGCCGTGCGCGCCGCGCAGAAGAACGCGAACGAAACGAACATCCTCTATCGCGAAGGTCTCGCGAGTGCTCTCGAGCTCGCCGACGCCACGCAGCAGTTGTTCGAAGCCGAAGTCGCCGAAGTGACGGCGCGTTACCGCATGGCGGTCGCGTATCTCAGTCTTCGCGAAGCCAGCGGTGGCACCGCGGCCGGATCGGCACCATGATGAAGACCACAAAAAAGGATGAAGGCGGAAGGATGAAGGCTGAATCGAGAACGATGCGTTTGGCGTGGATGATGACCCTCGCGGTCATCCTTCTGCCTTCATCCTTCCTCCTTTCCTGCTCGAAGGGCGACGCCAAGGAAACGCGCGGCGCGGGCGGTCCCGGTGGTCCCGGTGGCCGCAAGAACGCAGAGTTTCCCGTCGAAGTGCGGCCCGTCGAATCGCGCAAAGTCGAATATTCGATCACCGCGGTCGGATCGCTCGATGCCTTCGAGCGCGTGGCCGTCACCGCGCGTGTTGCCGGCGCGGTCGAGAGCGTCAACTTCCGTGAAGGCCAGTTCGTCCGTGCCGGTCAGCCGCTCGTCGAGATCGAACCGCAGCGTTACCGCCTCGCGGTCGATGCCGCACAGGCCACGCTGAACAAGGCGTTGGCGGCGAAGAGCGAGGCAGAAGCTGGCTATGCGCGGCGACAGGATGCGAACTCGAAGAATCCCGGGTTGATCCGCGGCGAAGAGATTGAAACGTGGCGCACGAAAGTGCAGACCGCGGCCGCGGAGGTGACGCAGGCGCAGGCCGCGCTCGCGCAGGCGAAGCTCAACCTGCGCGACGCGTTCGTGAGCGCGCCGGTGTCGGGCATCATTCAGACGCGCACCGTCGAGACCGGACAGTACGTGCCGGTGGGCACCGTGCTGTCCACGCTTTCGCGTCGCGATCCGCTGCTGCTCCGCTTCCAGGTTCCGGAAGGCGACGCCGCGCCGCTGCGGCCCGGTGTCATCGCGCGGTTCAACGTCGCGGAAGATGCGACGCAGCATCAGGCGCAGATCACACACGTGGCGGCGGCCGCGAGCCAGTCCTCACGCATGGTCGACGTCACCGCGAACGTGCTCAACTCGAATCGGCCGGAGCTGCGACCCGGTGCATTCGCGCGCGTGACGATTCCGGTCGGCTCGCCGCGTTCCTCGCCGGTCATTCCGCAGACCGCCATCCGTCCCAGCGAGCGAGGCTTCCTCGCGTACACCGTCGACAACGGCACTGCCAAGCAGCGCATCCTCACGCTTGGCATGCGCACCGCGGACGGTCAGGTGGAAGTGAAGAATGGTCTGCAGGCTGGCGAGATGCTCGTCGTGCGCGGCGCGGAAGCGTTGCGTGATGGCGCGAAGGTGAAGATCACACAGTGATGTTGTCGGTTGTCAGTTGTCGGTTCTCTGTGATGTGGCGCATGGGCCGCGCTACCGGAACAACGATATGAAGATCACGGAAGTCTGCATCAAGAATCCTGTGTTCGCGTGGATGATCATGGCGGCGACCGTGCTGTTCGGCGGCGTGGCGGCATCGCGCATCGGCATCTCGCAGTTTCCCGACGTCGACTTTCCCACGATCAACGTCAGCGTTTCGTGGGAAGGCGCGGCGCCGGAAGTCGTCGAGCACGACGTCGTCGAGCCGATCGAAGAAGCGGTCATGCAGGTCGAAGGCGTGCGCAACGTCACCTCGACTTCGCGCCAGGGCGGCGGCAACGTGACGGTCGAGCTCGACCTCGCGCGCGACGTCGACCTGGCCTTGCAGGATGTGCAGACGCGCGTCGCGCAGGTGCAGCGCCGCCTGCCGCGCGACATCGAGCCGCCCGTCGTTTCGAAAACCAATCCTGAAGATCAGCCCATCCTCTGGGTCGGCCTCTCCGGTCCGTACTCGCCGCAGATGCTCGCCGATGTCGCGCGTTATCGCGTGAAGGAACGGTTGCAGACTGTACCGGGCGTCGGCGAGATCCAGGTCGGATCGGTCGAGCGCAACGTGCGCATCTGGATCGACTCCGACAAGCTCGACGAGCGGCAGGTCACGGTCAGTGAAGTGCTGACGGCGATCGGCAATCAGCACGTCGAGCTGCCGGCCGGCCGTCTCGAAACCGCCGGACGCGAAGTGAACGTCCGCGTCCTCGGCGAAGCGTTCAACCTCGAAGAGTTTCGCCAGATCGTCGTGCGCGACGTGCCCGGCGCGCCGGTGTATCTCAGTGACGTCGCCATCGTCGAAGACGGCTTCGAAGACATCCGCCGCATCTCCCGCGTCAACGGCGAGCCCGCGCAGGGCATGGGCATCCGCAAGCAGCGCGGCTCGAACGCGGTGGCCGTCGCGCGTGGCGTGAAGGAAGCGATCGTCGGCATCAACAAGACGCTGCCCGAGGGGATGGAGCTGGCGATCAACTTCGACTCGACGCAGTTCATCGAAGAGTCGGTGCACGAGATCCAGTTCGAGTTGCTGCTTTCGGTGATTCTCACCGCGGTGATCTGCTGGCTCTTCCTCGGCACGTTCAGCGCGACTCTCAACGTCATCCTGGCCATCCCGATGTCGCTTCTCGGCACCGTGGCCTGCATCTACTTCTTCGGCTTCACGCTGAACACTTTCACGTTGCTCGGGCTGGCGCTCGCCGTCGGCATCGTCGTCGACGACGCGATCATGGTCCTCGAGAACATCTTCCGCCACGGCGAGATGGGCAAGGACCGCGTGCGCGCCGCGCGCGAAGGGACGGCGGAGATCAGTTTTGCGGCGCTCGCCGCGACGCTGGCGATCTGCGCGATCTTCCTGCCCGTCGTCTTCATGAAGGGCATCATCGGGAAGTTCTTTCTGCAGTTCGGCGTGACGCTCTGCGTGGCCGTGTTGCTGTCGTACGTCGAGGCCATCACGCTCGCACCCGCGCGCTCCGCGCAGATGCTGAAGACGGACGAGCAGCGGCAGTCCAAGCTCGGCCACATCGTCGACGTCGCGTTCGAAAAATTGTCGGCCTGGTACAGCCGCGTGCTCGCGATCGGTCTGCGGCATCCGCTTTCCGTGCTGGCCATGGCCGCAATCGTCTTCATCGCGTCGATGTACATCTTCAAGAAGCTGCCGAACGAGTTCGTGCCGTCGCAGGATCAGAGCCGCCTGATGATCCGCCTGCAGACCGCGGTCGGCGCCGATCTCGCCGAGACCGATCGCGTCTTCCGCCGCGCGGAAGCGTATCTGCAGAAGCAGCCCGAGATCGTGCGCGTATTCGGCAACGTCGGCGGCTTCGGCGGCGGCGGTGTGAACAGCGGCATCCTCTTCGTCACGATGGTGCCGCCGAAGGAGCGCGAGAAGAACCAGCAGGAATTCGCGGCGATGATCCGCAAGGAACTGAATTCGTATCCGGGCGTGCGCGCGGTCGTGCAGGACCTCTCGCAGCAGGGCTTCACGGCGCAGCGCGGGTTCCCGATCGAGTTCTCCGTGCGCGGTTCCGAGTGGGACAAGCTGATCGACGTCGCGAACGACATGCGCGACAAGCTCACGCAGAGCGGCATGGCCACGGACATCGACACGGACTATCAGGTGGGCATGCCCGAGCTGCGCATCGTTCCCGATCGCGCCCGCGCTGCCGACCTCGGCGTCTCGGTCGAGGAAGTAGCCACGACCATCAACGCGCTGGTTGGTGGCGTGCGCTCCGGCAAGTACTCGACCGGCGGACGCCGCATCGACATTCGCACGCGCTTGCTCGCGAATCAGCGCACCCGTCCCGAGGACCTGTCGCGGCTGCGCGTGAGGACGGCGTCGGGCGAGCTCGTGCCGTTGTCGTCGCTCGTGAAGGAAGAGGAGCGGCCGGCATTGCAGTCGGTCACGCGCCGCGATCGCGAGCGCGCGATCTCGATCTATGGCAACGTCGCGCCGGGCAAGTCGCAGGGCGAAGCGCTCGAATACATCGAATCGATCAGTAAGGACCTGCCGACCGGATATCGCGCGGTGCTCGGCGGCTCGTCGGTGGCGTTCCGCGAGTCGATGGGACAGCTGATCTTCGCGCTGGTGCTCGGGATCATGGTCGCGTACATGGTGCTGGCGTCGCAGTTCAACTCGTTCCTGCATCCGGTGACGGTGCTCTCGATCCTGCCGTTGTCGATCGCGGGCGCGGCGTTCGCGCTGCTGATTACCGGGAAGACGCTGAACATCTTTTCGATGATCGGGTTGTTGCTGCTGCTCGGCATCGCGAAGAAGAACTCGATCATCCTCGTCGACTACGCCGTGCAGAAGCAGGGCGAAGGAATGAGCGCGCACGATGCGATGCTCAAGGCCGGCCCGGTGCGTTTGCGCCCGATTATGATGACGTCCGCCGCGACGCTCATGGCCGCAGTACCGCCTGCACTCGCGTTGGGACCGGGCGCCGAAACGCGCGGACCGATGGCGGTGGCGATCATCGGCGGACTGGTGATCTCGACTGCGCTTTCATTGCTGGTCGTACCGGCGTTCTTCGTCGTCGCGGACAACCTCAAGACGAAGATGAGCGGCTGGTTCGCGAAGCGGCGAGAGGAAGAGGAACCGGAACGCGAGGAAGTGACCGCGCACTGACGGAGCGCCGGCGCTCCACACGCGTAGTGGCGGCGAACACCCGCATGAACACGACCGCCGGGCGCTACACGTTCGTCCACGCGCCGACGAACAGCGGCATGAACACCACTGCGTCCGCGCGCGTTACTTCGTCGCGCAGCCGCTGTTCGAGCGTCTCCAGTTGCAGCTCCGCGATGGTGGCGACGCCGAGGCGTTCCATGATCGGCGCGGCGCTGCCAACGACTTTCGCCACGGCGGCGTACGCGCCCGAGTCGTCCCCGGACTCGACACGCGTCGACGCGATCATTCGCGGCGCTGACAGCCCCGCTTCGCGGAACGTAGTGTGGAGACGCGCGCCCATGTCGGCATGCAGGTTCGCGCGCCGGAATGTTTCCACTACGTTCTCGACGACGCGCGTGAAGAGCGGCAGCGGCGGGTTCGTGTGCGCGGTGGCGAGATCGCATTCGTGAAACGCGACCATGCCGCCATCCTCCACCTGCGCGGCGAGATGACGCAGCACGGCGGCGGGATCGGACTGATAGGCGAGGAAGAGGCGGCCGACGACCGCATCCAGCGTCCCGGTAGCACGGAAGGTCACCGCGTCCGCGACTTCAAACGCGACGTTCTTCGCGCCCGCCCGTGCCGCGCGTTCGCGCGCCGCGTTCACCGCTTCCTCGGATCGATCGATGCCGAGGACGGAGCCGGTAGGGCCGACGAGCGACGCGGCGAGGAAGGCCACGTCGCCGACGCCGGAACCGACGTCCAGCACACGCATGCCGGGACGGAGGCCCGCCTTGCGGAAAAGCTCCGCGGTCAGCTCGCCGAAGAACGCCGCCTGCTCGATGAGGCGCTGGAGCTCGGATTCGGAGTGACCGAGAACATACTGACTGGCCGGGATCGCCATGTTGCGGGAAGTATGGTACCGCACCGCCTACGGCAGGACGGCACGAGAGGCGGTGGTTCCTCGGGTTCCTCGGGGTTCCTCGGGTTCCTCGGAGGGCCAGCGCACCGATCCCCTCCGAGGAACCCGAGGAACCCGAGGAACCCCGAGGAACCCGAGGAACCCCGAGGAACCCGAGGAACCCCGAGGAACCCCGAGGACTGTTTCTTACTTTGCAACGCTGCCGTCGATGTATGGCCGCAGGCGCCCGACGAATTGATCCGTGTTGCGGATGCTGCGGAGCACCGTCTCGATCGATTTCTCCGGGAACCCGGATTCCAGCGTGAAGGTGTAGCCGCAGAACGCGTCCTCTTCGTCGTCGACACCCCAGTAGAGGAAGTTGTGATCGGTGAAGAGCAGCATCGTGCGCATCAGGCCGTCGCTGTCCTTGGCCTTGTCGATGTTGACGTAGCCGTCCTTGTAATGCGGATAGATGCGGAAGTTGATCGTCTCGTGCTCGGTCACACGGACCACGATCTCGAGCGACTGCGCGTTCTTGAGACCATCCTCGATCGTGCCGATGAAGTTGTACGGCTCCTTCTCACTCTGCCGGAACGTCGCGCGTACATCCGACAGCATCCCCGAGGCCTTGAGCGTCGATCGAAGCTTCTCGCGCGTGACGTCGCGCGATGATTCCTGCGCGAGCAGCGCGGATGTGGAGACGAGCAGCGAGAGAGCGAGGATGACACGAAGGCGGTTCCCCGGTTCCTCGGAGTTCCTCGGAGTTCCTGGGAAGGGATGGGACGGTGGAACTCCGAGGAACCGTCGTATTGCGCGCATGACGCCTATCGTACTTGGACTCAGCCGCGAAAGCCGAGGCCGCGCAGCACGCCCGCGGCGCGATCGCCGTCGTCTTCCTTCACGAACACCCAGTCGCACGAGAACGTGGAGATCACGAGGATGTCCAGTCCCGCGCCGCTGAGGGCCGCGGAGATCTTCGCGATGAAGCCGACGCAGTAGAACGGATTCGCGCAGTCGATGGCGAGCAGCAGCCAGCGGTCTGCGTTCATCTCGATCACGTCGACGTCGCCGAGTTGGTCCTCGGTCGTCACCACCGTCATCTCGCGCACGTCGCGGGCGATCATCAGGTGGCGCTCCGGATTTCGAACGCCGCGCGCCGACACGTAACGGAAAGTTCCTTCGAAGCGGAAGGTACTGTCCGCGATGACCTGTTCTGTCGATTCGGGGATGACGATGTCACTCACGCGCGCGATTCTACTGATGACGGCCGCGATTCCGCTCGCGGCGCAGCCGGCCGTACGGACGATGATCGAAGGCGCGAAGCGCCAGGTCGGCGTCACGCGCTCGTACGATCCGGCGTATCGCCGCATCGCCTACCCGAACGGCGACGTGCCGCACGAGACCGGCGTCTGTACCGACGTCGTCATCCGCGCTTATCGTCACGCGGGCATCGATCTGCAGGTGCTGGTGCATGAGGACATGAAGCGCGCGTTCAACGCGTACCCGAAGAACTGGGGCCTGCGCCGTCCCGACACGAACATCGATCACCGCCGCGTACCCAACCTGGCGACGTTCTTTCGTCGCCACGGGAAGTCGCTCGCCGTGACGCGCCGCGGCGCCGACTACCTTCCGGGCGACATCATCACCTGGCGCCTCTCCTCCGGCGTGCCGCACATCGGCGTCGTCTCGGACGTCAAAGTGCGCGGCACCGATCGCCATCTCGTGGTCCACAACATCGGCATGGGCGCGCAGATCGAGGATGTGATGTTCGCGTATGACGTGACGGGGCGTTACCGGTTTTAGGCGGCCGTTTCGCGAGTACTTAGTCGCAGAGGCTTCGAGTCTCAGAGTCGCAGAGTCTCAGAGTCTCAGAGTCTCAGAGGGTCGGCTGCACCGGCGCTCATGGGTTTGCACAGGCGTCCATTCGAGAGACATGCGCAGTGTACGAGCGCTCATGCAGTCGACCCTCTGAGACTCTGAGACTCTGAGACTCTGCGACTCTGAGACTCGAAGCCTCTGCGACTAAATACCCGTGAGAGGGCAGCCTACAACCCCCGGACGAACCCCGCCACCGCCCGATTCACCTCGTCCGCTTTCTCATAGTTCGCGAGATGCGCCGCGCCGGGCACCTTCACCACTCGCGCGCCGCGGATGCCCGTGGCCATGCGCTCCGCGTCGGCGGGAGGCGTGATCGGGTCTTCCGCGCCGACGATGATCAGCGTCGGTACTTTGATCTCTTGCAGCAGCGCTGTCGAATCGGGACGTGTGGCCATCGCACCGAGCGCCGCGATGACGCCGTCGGGCGTCGATGAGCTCATAATCTCGCGCACGCGATCGTGCATCTCGCGTGGCGCGGCCGGCGTGAGCATCTTCGGCAGCATCGCTTCGACGATCGGCTGCACGCCTTCCTTCTTCACCTTCTCGATCGACTCATAGCGGCCTTTGCGCGCTTCATCGGTATCGGCGGTCTCGCGTGTATCGAGCAGGATCAGCGCGCGCATCCGCTCCGGCGCGAGTCGCGCGATGCCGAAACAGATGTAGCCACCCATCGAGAATCCCGCGAACACAGCGCGGTCGATGCCGCGCGCGTCGAGGAGGTCGATGATCAGGCGCGCGTACGCATCCATGGTCATGTCGCCGCCGTCCGGCCGCGACTGTCCGAACCCAGGCAGGTCGGGCATGACGTGGCGCACGTTGCGGATGCCGAGCTGCTGCTCGAAGATGCTGGACGCCAGCGGGTAGCCGTGAATCCAGACGAGTGGGATCCCTTCGCCGAGGTCGGTGACGTTGAGCATGAGGGGAGTTTATCCTTCCTGCTCCTTGCACCCGCTCGACCTCGCCATCATCGTCACCTATCTGGCTGCCGTGATCGCGGCGGGGATCTGGTTCGGGCGCAGGCAGCAGACCACGCGGCAGTACTTTCTCGCCGGTCATGGCGTGCCGTGGTGGGCGATCGCCGCATCGATCGTGGCGACGGAGACGTCGACGATCACGTTCATCTCGGTGCCCGGCATCGCCTGGGCCGCCGGCGGTGATTTTCGTTTCCTGCAACTCGTCCTCGGCTACTTCGTCGCGCGCGTGATCATCGCCAGCGTCTTCATGCCGTGGTACTTCCGCGGCGAGCTGGTGACCGTCTACGAGCTCCTGCAGACGCGCTTCGGCGCGCCGGTGAAAGCGCTTGCGGCGTCGTTGTTCGTGGGGATGCGCACCATCGCCGACGGCGTGCGTCTGCTGCTGACGGCCTACGTACTCGCCGCGGTCCTGAAGAACGTCGACATCACCACGATGATCGTCGCCCTCGGCGCCGTGATGATCGTCTTCACGCTGATCGGCGGCATCGAGGCGATTGTCTGGATCGAGGTCGTGCAGCTGGCGATCTACGTCGGCGGCGCAATCGCGGCGGCGGTCGTGTTGATCAACCATGTCGGCCTGGAGCCCGCGATCGCCGCCGGCGCGGCGGCCCGGAAGTTCCGCGTCTTCGACCTCTCGCTCGATCTCACGAAGACCTTCACTTTCTGGTCGGGACTGATCGGCGGAACGTTCCTGACGTTGTCGACGCACGGCACCGATCAATACATGGTGCAGCGCTACCTCTGTACGGATCGCTCGCGCAGCGCGTCGAAGGCGGTGGTGGTGTCGGGCATCGTCGTGTTCGTGCAATTCGCGCTGTTTCTGTTCATCGGCGTGCTGCTGTTCGCGTTCTACGGCACCCGCGCGCCGGTGACCGCGCCCGATCAGGTCTTTCCGCACTTCATCGCCAATCATCTGCCGGTCGGACTCTCCGGTCTCGTCGTGGCCGCGATCCTCGCGGCGGCGATGTCGTCGTCGCTGAATGCGATCGCGGCCACGATCGTCGCAGATCTCACCAGGCCGCGCGACGATCGGCATGCCATGCGGTTGTCGCGCGTACTCACCGTGATCGCGGGCATCGCGCAGATCGCGGTCGGCGTGGCGATGCAGCGCACCGATCGTTCCGCGCTCAACATCGCGCTCTCGATCGCCTCGCTCATCAACGGCCCCATCCTCGGCGTCTTCTTCCTGGGTGCCACGAAACGCGCGACGACGCGCTCCGCGCTGATGGGCATGAGCGCGGGCATCGTCGCGGTAGCGCTGGTCGCGTTCACGACAAAGGTGGCGTGGCCGTGGTACGCGGTGGTGGGGTCGCTGACGACCGTGCTCGTCGGATCAGCTCTCTCCCCGCCGAGCGGGGAGAGAGCTTCGTAGATCACTGTCGCAACACGACGATCGCGACGCCCGCGAGCAGCATCGCGAGCAACATCAGCGCGCGTGGATCGAGAGCCGGAACACCGGCCACATTCGCGGCCGCGAACACCTCTCCGCCAGTGAAGTCGCCGTTGCCCGCGCCGGGTCCGCCGAGCGGATTGCCGTCCACGTCGATGATCGAATCGTTGTCGATGACGTTGAGACGGATCGTGCCTTCGCCGCCGCCGGTCGACACGGTCACCGTGCGCGTGCTGCCGGAGCCGGAGATGAGCAGAATCGTCGGCGCGACCGTGCCGGTGGTCGTGAACGTGAAGTCCGTCGGATCGACGCCCGTCACGCTCTCATCGAACGTCACCAGGAACTCCACGGTGCCTGCGGTCGTCGGATTCGTTCCGATGCGCGTGATCGACACCACGTTCGGCGGATCGAACAACGTGTACGCCTCGCCGGTCGTGAAGTTGCCGTTGCCGGCGCCGATGCCGCCGAGCGGTTCCGCGTCCGCGTCGATGATCGTGTCGTTATCGATGACGTCGAGACGAATCGTTCCCTCGCCCGTACCGGTATTCACACTCACGTTCCACGTCAAGCCGCCACCGCTCACGACTCCGATCGACGAGCCTGCGACCGTGCCCGTGGTGACGAGCGCAAAGTCCGCGGCATCGACGCCGGTCACAGGCTCGGTGAACGAGACTGTGAAGTCGACCGTCGGTCCCATGGTCGGATTCGGATCCGCGCGCGTGATCGAGGCGACGTTCGGCGGACCGGAAAGGAGATAGAACTCGCCTGCCGTGAAGTTGCCGTTGCCCGCGCCGGCGCCACCGAGAGGATTACCGGCGGCGCTGATGGAATCGTTGTCGACAACGTCGAGGCGCAACGTGCCGGAGCCCGTTCCGCTGCTGACGGTGACGATGAAGTTCAGCCCGGCGAGGCCGCCGGGCTCCTGGACGACGCCGGTGACGGCGGCACCGGCGATCGTGCCCGTGGTCGTCAGCGTGAAGTCGGACGCATCGACGCCGGTCACGATCCTGTTGAACGTGACGCGGAAGTCGACCGAGGATCCGGGCGGCGACGGATTCGCCTCCATCGTGGCCGAGTGGACGACTTCCAACTCTCCGGTGCAACCATCGGTACAGCCTTCGATTTCGTAGAGCTGACTCGCGCCGGGGAGCGACTCGAGCAGGAGGCCGACTTTGTATGAGCCGTGTTGCTGGAGGCCGATCAGGAACCGCAGGTCGATCGACGCTCCATTCGCGAGCGGCGTTCCCAGGGTGACGGTGCCGGCCGACATCGATGCGTGGAACGCGCCGCCGTTCGGCTGTCCCGGCGGCTCCTCGAGCGTCGTGCCCTGCACCATGACGTTGCTGAATCCCGTTCCGCACGGAGCGCCGTCGATGAACACGCTCGCGTTCGGCGAGGTGCGGAGACGCAGATCCGCGATGCCCGACGGCGCGGGAAACGTCGTGAGATCGATGACCCGGAAGCGCATGCGCGTGATGTCGCTGCCGGTGGTGTTCGTGAATCGGCGGCGTACGTCAAGTGAGCCGAACGTTGCGTCATCCGCGGGAAGACTCTGGCCGAAATAGCCGACGTTCGGAAAGGCCGTGTCTCCGGAGCACGAATCGATCGCCGTGTCTGTGACCGGCGGGGTGAAGGAAATCGGACTGCTCAGATTCTCCGGCCCGGGCGCGCCGAGGCGCTGGCCCGCACCGGCGCTGGTGCCGTTGGGATCGACGAAGATGAAATTGGCGGCGTTGTTGTTCGTGTCGGCCACCACTCCACCGCTGGGACATGGGAGAAAGGTCGTGATGGATCCGTTTTTTCCGCACTCATCGCGCGACAGCGAATAGTCGATCGAGAAGATCCCGAGCGCGGGATATCCCGTTCCTTCTTTGTACGTCGTATTCGCCTCCGCGGTGCTGCCGACGGCATCCATTCGATTCGCCAGAACGAAATCGAGGGCCACACTCGTATTGAAAATGGCAATGCCCGCGTTGTCGGGGATATCGGTGGTGTAGGTCGCGTCGCCCGTGGCGGTGGTGCCGTTTCCCGCGGGGTACGACGCGAGTGAATAGCCAACGCTGTTCACGCAGAGATAGTGGCCGTTCGCGGGAATGATGGTCCCGTTTGGCACCACGCAACGTGCGACGCCGTTCGAGGCGGCGACGGCGTAGCCGGTTCCTCCGCCCGCGACGGTGTGGTCGGCGCCCGAGTTGTTGTACAGCTCGATGAATTCATCGTTGGCGCCGTTCGGTCCACGCACGCGGAACTCGCTGATGATCAGTTGTGCCGAGGAGGGAAAGGCGATGAGAACGGCAAGGACGAGCGGCGCGAGCAGACGGATGCGCATCGATCACTACCCCACTGAGTCGTACGGTTGACCGGGTCGAGAAAGTCGGGTCGAGAGCAGGCTAGCGAATTCGTCGGGAAACGTATAGTGATCCTTCGCACAGATGACGCTCGAAGAGAAAATCGGCCAGCTCTTCGTCGTCGCAGCGCGCGCGGGCGAACCAGTCGAAGAGGTCGAGCGCCACGTCCGGGAGAACCACGTCGGCGGCGTGATCTGGTTCCAGTCGACGGCCAGCGAGACGGCACGCGTGAACGCCCATCTGCAGTCGCTCGCTCGCGTGCCGCTGCTGATCAGCGCCGATCTCGAGGCGGGGATGGGCATGCGCTTCACCGATGCGCCGTGGTGGCCGCCGGCGATGGCCATTGCGGCCACGGGCGATCCGACGCTTGCCGAGGAGATGGGACGCGCAACTGCGCGGGAGGCGTTGGCGATCGGCGTGAATCACATCCTCGCGCCGGTCGCCGACGTCAACGTCGATCCGCGCAATCCGGTCATCAACACGCGCAGCTTCGGCGAAGATCCGCATGAGGTGGCGCGGTACGTCGCCGCGTTCGTACGCGGCGTGCAAAGCGAAGGCTGTCTCGCCACGGCGAAGCATTTTCCAGGACACGGCGACACGCACATCGACTCGCATCGCGCCCTGCCGGTGCTCGGCGTCACGCGCGAGCGCCTCGATCGCGTCGAGCTGGTGCCATTCCGCGCCGCGATCGCGGCGGATGTCGCCTCGGTCATGATCGGCCATCTCGCCGTGCCGACGCTCGACGCGACGCGCGTGCCCGTGCGCGCGCAGTTCGAGAACGTCTACGGTACCGCCAGCGACGAGGTGACACTCGGCGGCACCATGCCCGCGACGCTGTCCAAACCGGTGGTCGACCTACTGCGCCGCGACCTCGGGTTCGACCGTCTCGTGATCACGGACGCGATGGACATGGGCGGCCTCGCCGCGCACTTCGATCCCGGCGAAGCAGCGGTACGCGCGATTGAAGCCGGCAACGATCAGATCTTGTTCTCGCCGGACCCGGACGCGGCCATCGCGGCGGTGCGCGAAAGAGTGAGTGAGGCGAGGATCGACGAGTCGGTAAGGCGCGTGCTGCGTGTAAAAACCTGGAGCGACGGGCTGTCAGCCCGTCGAAGCCGACCGGCTGACAGCGCGTCGTTCCAGATGGTGTCATCCATCGCCGAGCGCTCCATAACGCTCGTGCGAGACACACAAAACCTCCTGCCCCTCACAACCCGCCGCGTGCGCACCGTCGTCGTCAATCCCCACGCTGATCCACTCGACGACGCTTTGCGCGAGCTCGAACACGACGACAACGCCGACCTCCTCGTCCTGCTTCTCGCGCTGCGCCCGAAATCCGGCGCGGGCTCGATCACCGTTCCGGCCGACATCCAGCAACTCGCACACAAACACGCTCAGAAAACAATCGCCGTCGCCTTCGGCAGTCCATATGTCCTGCGCGAGCTCGGCGACATCAGCACATTCGTCTGCGCGTGGGGCGTACAGCTGGTGCTGCAGCGCGCCGCGATGCGCGCGCTGCGCGGTGAGATCGCGATGACAGGCAAGCTGCCGGTGCGAATCGAGTAACGATACGATGCGGCCGTGCGCCGCGCCGCCCTTCTTCCTCTCGTTCTCCTTCTCCTCACCGGCGCGGCATTCCGCGACGACAAACTGCTCGAGCTCGACGTCGCCGTCCGCGATGCGATCGCGGAGAAGCGGATTCCCGGCGGTGTGCTGCTCATTGAGCGCGACGGTGAACGCCTGCTTCGCGCGTACGGAAATCGCGCGATCGAACCCTCTGTCGAGCGCATGACCGCGGACACGATCTTCGACGCCGCGTCGATCACGAAAGTGGTCGCCACCGCTCCGTCGATCTGGCTGTTGATCGAGCGCGGAAAGCTGACGCTCGACCAGCCGGTGCGCAGCGTGCTCCCCGAATTCACCGACGACGCGGTGACGCTGCGTCATCTGCTCACGCACACGTCCGGTCTCAAACCGGGACTCGATCGCGGCGACTGGAACGGCTACGCGGAAGGTATTCGCCGCGCGCTCGCGGAGAAGCCGCAGAACCGTCCGGGCATCGTCTTCCGCTACTCCGACGTCAACTACATCCTCCTCGGCGAGATCGTGCGGCGCGTGGCCGGCGAGCCGCTCGATCTGTTCGCGCGCAAGAACATCTTCGCGCCGCTTGCGATGCACGACACCTCGTTCCGCCCGATGCGATCGAAGCGGATCGCGCCGACCGAAAACTGGAGCGACGGGCTCTTAGCCCGTCGACGGGCCGAGAGCCCGTCGCTCCAGATGGTTCACGATCCGACCGCGCGGCGCATGGGCGGTGTGGCCGGACACGCGGGACTCTTCACGACTGCATCGGATCTCGCGAAGTTCGCGCGCGCCGTGATGGGCGGCAACTTCTTTCCGCGCGCGATGACGGAGGTCGTGTCGCCGAAAGACGTGGCGGTGCAGCGCGCCGGCGGCTTCGACATCGACTCGAACTACAGCCGCCCGCGCGGCGAGCTCTTTCCGCACGGCTCGTTCGGTCACACCGGATGGACCGGCGGTTTTCTCTGGATTGATCCGTGGTCGCGCACGTTCTACGTGTTCCTCTCGAATCGAGTGCATCCCGACGGCAAAGGCAGCGTTGTCGCGCTGCAGTGGACGATCGGTACACTCGTCGCGGAATCATTGGAAGGTGTGACGTTCGTCCCGCCGGCACGCCGCGTCGGTTACGTCCTCGGCGGCGCGGATGCGCACAACGGCATCGACGTGTTGCACGCGTCCGGCTACGCCGCACTGCAGGGCATGCGCGTCGGCCTGATCACGAACCAAACCGGTATCGATCGCAGTGGCAATCCGACCGTCGATCTGTTGCGCAGCGCGCCCGGTGTGACGCTCACCGCGATCTTCACGCCGGAGCATGGACTGCGAGGTACCGCCGATGAGAAGGTCGGCGACGAGGAGTATCGCGGCATTCCGGTCTACAGCCTTTACGGCGAACGCCGTAAACCGTCGCCCGAACAACTCGCAAACGTCGACGTGCTGGTGTTCGACATCCAGGACATCGGCACGCGGTTCTACACCTACATCTCAACCATGGGACTGGCGATGGAAGCAGCCGCGGAGACGAAGAAGAAGTTCATCGTGCTCGATCGCGTGAACCCGATCGGCGGCGCCGTCGTCGAAGGTCCGCTGCTCGAAGGGAGAACGGATTTCGTCGGCTGGCATCCGCTGCCGATCCGCCACGGCAAGACCGTCGGCGAGCTCGCGCAGCTCTTTCGCGATGAGCGTCCGATCGATGTCGACCTCACCGTGATTCCGGTGAAGGGCTGGAATCGCGAGCATTGGCAGGATGAGGCCGGACTGCCGTGGGTGAACACATCGCCGAACATGCGCTCGCTGCGCGCCGCCGCGCTCTATCCCGGCATCGGTCTGCTCGAACGCGCAATCTCCGTCGGCCGCGGCACCGCCACTCCCTTCGAGATTCTCGGCGCGCCCTACATCGACGGCGCAGCGCTGATTCGGGAAGTGGGCCGCCTGCCCGGTGTGTCGCTCACGCCCGTGCGATTCACGCCCACTGCCAGCACGCACAAAGGCGAAGAATGCGGCGGCGTCCGCATCGCGATCACGGATCGACGCGCGTTGCGATCGGTGACTGTGGGATTGAAGATCGCGGCGGCGTTGGTGAAGTTGTACGGCGAGAAGTTTCCGGTCGAAGAGATGCAGCCGCTGCTACGAACGAGCGTGCCTATCCAAGAGCTTCTTCAACCGCGTCCGTGACGTCGAACGGCGAGCTTCCCACCGCCCGCACATCCTCATCGTACTGAGCGCGTTCCACCGGCGGAACGGGCGTGCCGAGGCGCTCGCGAAGAAGCGCGGCGGCACCGATGAATCGCGGATCCTTCCGCAGTCCGCCCAGTGCTTCGAGCACGCTGCATGAGCGCCAGCGATCGCCGAGCTCCCAATGCAACCGCAGGCTGTCCTGCAGGATCGTTTCCGCGCGCCACGCTTCGCCGCGCGCGCGCAACACGAGGCCGAGAAGATTGAGCGACCAGGCAATGCCTTCCTTGTAGCCGCCCGCACGCGACCACGACAAACACTCGTCGAGCCGCTCCTCGGCGCGCTCGAGATCGTTCGAGTACAACGACGCCGCCGCGAGGTTCAGCAGCGACCACGCCACGCCTTCCGTATCGCGCCGGTCGCGGAAAAGCTGCAGCGTGCCCCCGCACAACTCGAACGTCTTCGCGAAGTCGCCCGCGAGCCACGACGCAAACGCGACGTAGTTCAGTGAACGGCCGACGTTCGCGCGATCCTCGAGCTCTTCCCAGATCGTGCGCGAGAGCAGGTGCAGGTCGATGGCGTGCTCGTACTCGCCGCGCTCGCGCGCGATCGATCCTCTGAGCTGCAGCGAGCGCGCGAGACTCATCGGATCGCCGTACCTGCGCGAGAGGTCGATGCTCGACTCGAGCAACTCCACCGCATGTTCGTAGTCGCACTGATAGAACGCCATCGCCCCCGCGCCGGTCTGCGCCTTTGCACGCGTCGGCACGTCCTCACCACCCGGCACGCTCAAGATCGTATGCAGTGCCAGCCGTCCCTCGGCATACCGGCCGCTCACGTACCACGTCCACCAATGAGCGGCACCGAGGCGCAAGGCGACGTCCGCGTCACCGGCTTGCGTGGCCCATTCGATCGCGGTGCGGAAGTTGTCGTCGTCGACCTGCAGGCGTTCGACGTCGAGCTCATTCTCTTCCGCGATGGAAGCCATCAGCAGTGCGTGCGCTTGGCGCACCTCGAAATCGCGTCTCTGCTCGACGAGACATTCGAGGCCGTACTCGCGGATCGTCTCGAGAATCGTGAAGCGTGGATCGTCGTCGCGCGAGGCGGGATCGCGGCGCACGAATGCTTTGTCGATCAGCGACGAGATTCCGTCGAGCACCATGTCGCCGTCGTCGCCGGCGAGCCGCTCCGCGTGCTCGAGTGAAAAGCCGCCGCGAAACGCGGATAGCGTCGCGAAGAGTTTCTGATCGGCAGGTTCCAGCAGGTTGTAGCCCCACGAGATCGCGGCGCGCATGGTCTGCTGCCGTTCCGGCAGGTCGCGCGAGCCGCCGCTGAGCAGCTTGAGGCGATTCTCGACGCGCGACAGCATCGCTTTTGGCGGCAGAACCTTCACGCGCGCCGCGGCGAGCTCGATGGCGAGTGGCAGTCCATCGAGGCGCACGCAGATCTCCGCGACCGCGCGCGCGTTCTCCGCGGTCAGCGCGAAGTCGCTCTTCACCGCGGTCGCGCGCTCGATGAATAACGCGACCGACGCGTAGCTGCTGAGCGCTTCCGCATTGAGCGGCAGATCGAGCGGTGGCGTCGTGAGCGGCGGCACCGCATATTCGCGTTCGCCATTGATGCGCAGCGGCGAACGGCTCGTCACCAGCGCTTTCACACCAGGCGCGAACGCGAGGATCTCGCCAATGGTTCGCGCAGCATCGAGCACCTGTTCGAAGTTGTCGAGGATGAGCAACAGCGATTTGCTCGCAAGCGCGCTTTTGATTCCTTCGAGCAGAGGGCCGCCGCCTTCGGCGACGTCGAACACTGCCGCGATGGCCGAGGGGACCAGTCGCGCGTCGTGGATGGCGCCGAGGGACACCCACCAGACGCCGTCTTCGAGCTCGCGGAGCATCTCGGCGCCGATGGCGAGACTGAGGCGTGTCTTGCCCGTGCCGCCGGGGCCGGTGAGTGTGACCATGCGCACGTCGTCTTTGCGGAGGAGCGAGAGCACATCGTCGCGTTCCGCGTCGCGGCCGACGAGCGGCGTGAGTTTGTGCGGCAGATTGGTCGGCGGAGGTGCGTCGATGACGACGCTCTCCGTTGTGGCCATCAGCGGCGCGGGCGCATTCTGAAGATCTTTTCCGATGTCCGCCTTGAGCGCCTCCAGATCCTCGAGCAGATCGCGTGCGCTTTGATACCGGCGCGCGCGGTCCTTGTCCATCGCGCGCGCGACGATCGCAGCGAGCCGCGGTGGCACGGCGTGGCCGTGCGCGCGCGTGAGCGGCGCCGGATCGCTGCGCAGGATCGCAGCGGCGATGTCGGACGAGCTGTCGCCGTCGAACGGCAATCGTCCGCTGATCAGCTCGTACAGCAGCACGCCCGTGCTCCAGATGTCGCTGCGCGTATCGAGCGGCCGCCCGCGCAACTGCTCCGGCGACATGTAGAAGACCGTGCCGCGCACGACGAAGGGATCGGTTTTCTTCACATCCGGGTCGGGCAGCGACGCGTTGCGCGCGAGGCCGAAGTCGAGCAGCTTCACGTAGCCGTCGCGCCGCAACATGATGTTGTCCGGCTTCACGTCGCGATGCACGAGCCCCGCGGCCTCGGCCGCCGCGAGCGCCGACGCGATCTGGATGGCGATGTCGATCGTTTCCGCGAGCGGCGTTTCGCCGCGCGTCATCCGTTGCCGCAGCGTGATGCCGTCGACGAACTCGGTGGCGATGAAATGCTCCTCGCCGAGCTGCCCGATGTCGTAGACCGTGAGGATGTTCGGATGATTGAGCGCCGACGCGGCCTGCGCCTCGTACTCGAGCCGCTTGCGCAAGTCATCGTCTTCACGCGCCGCCGCGCCGAGGACCTTCAGCGCGACCGGACGTTGCAACTGCCCGTCGTGCGCAAGGTAAACCTCTCCCATCCCGCCCGCTCCGATGAGCGAACGGATCTCGTATCGACCGAGGCGGGAGCCGGGTTGAAGCACCACTGGATTCTAGCCCGCTCGACCGCCGACGGAATCGAGTGTCGGCGCGCAGGGTTGCGCCGTACGCCACTGGCGGATACCCTCGTGGATGGTGCTGGAGTTTCGCGAGACGAGTATTTTCACCCGCGATATCACATCGCTGCTGACGGATGACGAATACGCGAAGCTCCAGACGGTACTCGTACTTCAGCCCGAGCTGGGCGATGTCATCGCGGGCACTTCGGGATTGCGGAAGCTCCTGGCAAAGATGGTTTCGGAGGAGTTCCGATGAAGAAGCAACTTTTCGACGATCTCGTCGCCAGCGTCAAGAGCGCCGGCGAAATTCATCGCGGTGAGGCAAAGCCTTCTCGCAAATTCGTATTTCAGCCGGAAGACGTACGTCGGATTCGGGAGAAGCTGCAAAAGTCGCAGCCCGAGTTCGCGCAGATGATTGGGGTGAGCGTCGCCACTCTGCAGAACTGGGAGCAGGGACGACGGCAGCCTCAGGGCCCGGCGCGGGCGCTTCTTCTCGTCGCATCCAGAGCTCCCGATGTCGTTGCTAAGGCACTCGCCAGCGTCACGCGCCGCAGCGCGTGATTGCGCAACCGAACCGCTTTGCGACTCTGAGACTCTGAGACTCCGCGACGCAGCCCGAGAAGTCACAAACACGAAACAGATGACCGCGCGGCGCGGACGAATGACTTGAAATTCTCCCCGACTGACCATACGTTCATCGCGCTGAACAGTCGAGCTTCCCGATGATCCCTCCCAAGTCCAAAGAAGAAGTCGTCCAGGAGTATCGCATCGCGTCCATTCAGGACGCGACCATGCGCGTCATCGGCCGCAAGGGAATGGCCGCGGCGACGATGCAGGAGATCGCCGACGAAGCCGGCGTCGCCAAGGGCACCATCTATCTCTACTTCCGCGATCGCGACGAGCTGGTGGAGAAAACGTTCGAGACGGCGATGGAGAAGCTCTTCGCGCAGATCGACGAGGCGCTCGACCGCGACATCCCATTCGAAGACAAGATGCGCGCGGTGACGACGGCACAGCTCGCGTTCTTCACGCAGAACCGCGAGTTCTTCCGTCTCTATCTCTCGCTGCGCATGCCCGAAGGGACGCAGGCGCAGCAGCGGCGGCAACAGCGCACCTGCCGTCCGCAGTATCGCCAGCGCGTCGACAAGCTCGCCGGAATCCTCTCGCAGGCCGTCGCGCGCGGCGAGCTGCGCGCGGTCGACACCGAGCGCGTCGCGCTGTTCATCATCGAAGGAACCACCGCCGTGATCCTGGAGCGGCTGACCGAGAAGACCTCACCGCCGGAGAGCGCCGAGGTCGATCTGTTGATCAGCCTGATCCTCGACGGCATTCGGAAACGGAGCTGAATTGAAACGAATCACGACAGCAGTCCTGATCGCCTTGTGCGCCGAATCTCTATCGGCACAGACGAGGCTTACCTTCGACGCGGCTCTCGAGCGCGCGCTCGAAGTGAATAACACCATCGAGCGCACGCGCGAAGAGATCGAGATCGCGGAAGCGAATCGCGATTTCCTCCTCTCCGCGGTGATGCCCAAGATCACTCTGAGCGGCGATCTCACGCGCAACAGCATCGAGCAGTCGTTCGGCGGCGAAGGGGAGGACTCGGTCACGATCCTGCCGCGCAATGACTGGGCGTATCGCGTGATCCTCTCGCAGCCGATCTACGCCGGGCGCCGCGAGTTCCGCGCGTATTCGCAGGCGAAGATCGCCATCGAGAACGCTCGCGAAGGCACACGCGCATCGGAGGACAGCATTCTGCTGCGCGTCGCGGCGAGCTACCTCGCTGTCGTCAACGCGGAACGCCGGGTCGAAGTCGAGCGCCGCAACGTCGAGCTCGCGGAGAAGCGGCTCGTGCAGGCGCAGGCGTTCTACGAAGCGGGCGAAGTCACGCGAGTGGACGTGCTCCGCGCCGAGACCGCGCAGAAGGCCGCGCAGCGTCTCGCGGCGGTCGCGACCCAGCAGCGCGAACATGCAGTTGCGCAACTGCGCACCGATCTCGACCTCGACGGCGCGATCGAAGTGGTCGCGCCCGAGCAGGCCATGCCGCCGCTGCCGTCCGAAACAGAGCTGATCGCGCGCGCGACGACGTCGCGTCCCGACGTCGACATCGCGGAGAACAACGTGCGCATCGCGCAGCTCGAGATCCAGAAGCAGCGCGGTTACTGGCTGCCGACGGTCACGTTCGATGGCGGCTTCATCTCGCAGAAGACGCCGTTCCCGGCAGACAAGTATTCGTACGGCGCGTTGCGCTTCAACGTGCCGATCTTCCAGTCGGGCGAAGTGCCGGCGCGCATCGCCGCGGCGAAGAGCCGCGAGAAGCAGGCCGAGCTCGATCTCGAAGAGACGAAGCTCGTGGCGCGCGAAGACGTCCGCCGCGCGCTCGCCGATCTTCGTTCCGCCGAGATCGGACTGCAGCTCGCAACCGAGCAGTTGCAGGCCGCGCAGGCCGAATACGACCAGGCGTTCGATCTCTATCGCGCCCAGGAAGCGACGTCGCTCGACGTCGCCGCATCCGAAACTTCACTCGCCGACGCGCGCCGCGCGGTGGCCGAAGAAACTCTCAATCGCGATCTCGCACAGCTCCGCGTCTGGCACGCGGCCGGGGCGATGAAGGACGCGCTGAACGACGGAGTCACTGAATGAAACGCACATTGATCCTGATCCTGACCCTCGCTGCTTTCGGCCTCACCGCCTGCTCGGGTGACGAGTCGAAGGCCGAGACCACCGCCACCACGGCCACCACGGCAACCGCGGCGCCGGCGCTCCCGAGCGACGTCGCTGAAGTCGCGGCGATCAACACCGCCGGCATCGACACCGCCACGGCCGCGACGTCGACCGCAAACGCGAACACGTTCGAGGCGACAGGCGAGTTCGTCTCGCCCGTCCGCTCCGAGCTTTCGCCGAAGCTTCCCGGCCGCGTCGCTCAGATGTACGTCGCCGAAGGCTCGCGCGTCACGCGCGGTCAGCCCGTGCTGCAGCTCGAGAATGATTACCTGCGGCTGAATCTGCAGGCCGCCAATGCCGAAGTGGCACGCGCGAAAGCAGTGCGTGATGAAGCGGCGCGCGATCTCGAGCGCAAGCGCGAACTGGTCGGCAAGAACTCGATCCCCAAGGCGACGTTCGATCGCTCGCAGGCGATGTTCGAGCAGTCGAACGCCGCGTACTCCGCTGCGGCCGCGCAGGTCTCGTTGCTGCGCCAGCAGATCGCCGACTCGACGCTGCGCGCGCCCGTCACCGGCATCGTGGCCGAGAAGCGCACCGAAGTCGGTGCCCGCCTCGGCGACGGCGGCGTTGCGTTCGTCGTCGTGCAGCTCTCACCGCTCAAGCTCCGCTTTCAGGTTCCTGAGCGTTTCCTCGGCAAGATCGGCGTCGGCGACCGCGTGACCGCGCGCGTCGATCCGTACGCCGGCGAGACGTTCGAGGGCACCATCAAGACCGTGGGCGGCGTCATCGATCCGAAGACGCGCACAATGTTCGCGGAAGCGGAGTTCGCCAACCGCGACGGCCGGCTGCGGCCGGGACTGTTCGCGCGCGTTGAAACGAAACTCGATTGATGTCATCCCGAGCGTACGCCACCAGATGGCGAGCCGTACGGTCGGGATGACACGGAGCTACTCATGCAGAAACTCGCAGAAATTTGTGTCCGCCGCCCCGTCTTCGCGACGGTGATCATCCTCGCGCTGGTCGTGATCGGTGCGTTCTCGTATCTCAAGCTCGGCGTCGATCGCTTTCCGAACGTCGAGTTTCCGTTCGTCATCGTGACGACGGTGCTGCCCGGCGCGGCGCCGGAAGAGATCGAGACCGAGCTCACCGACAAGATCGAGGAATCGGTCAACACCATCAGCGGCATCAACGAGCTGACGTCGTTCTCGTCCGAGAACGTGTCCGTGGTCATGATCTCGTTCGTGCTCGAGAAGGACCGTGAAGTCGCGACGCAGGAAGTGCGCGACAAGATCTCGACCGTCCTCGGCGACCTGCCGACGGATGCCGATCCGCCGATCGTGCAGAACTTCGATCCGGGCGCGATCCCGGTCGTCACCATCGCCGTGTCCGGTCCGGGCTCACAGCGCGACATCTCCGAGTACGTCGACAAGGACCTGCGCCGCCGCCTCGAAACGGTGACCGGCGTCGGACAGGTGCTGGTGATCGGCGCGCGCCCGCGGCAGATCAACGTCGTCATCGACAATGCGAAGCTCGCCGCGCAAGGTCTCACGGCCGCGCACGTCGTGGCCGCGCTGCAGGCGCAGAACATTCAGATCCCGGGCGGCAAGGTCGAGCAGGGGCTGCGCGATCTCACGCTGCGCACGTATGGCCGCGTGACCTCGCCCGAGGAGTTCGGGAACATCCCGGTGTCCAACGTGAGTGGGACGCCGGTGCGCATCCGCGACGTTGCGCGCATCGAAGACAGCATGGCCGAAGTCGAGTCGTCGGCGACGGTGGGCGGCAAGGCCGCGGTGGTCGTGCAGATTCGCAAACAGTCCGGTACCAACGCCATCGAAGTCGTCGAGGGCATCAAGGAACGCATCGAAGAGATCCGTCCGCAGATCCCGGCGGGCTACAAGCTGGACGTGATTCGCGACCAGTCGCAGTTCGTCCTGGCCGCGGTCGGCGCGGTGAAAGAGCACCTCATCCTCGGCTCGATCTTCGCGGCGCTCATCGTCTGGCTCTTCCTTTCGAGCCCGCGCTTCTGGACCGTGCTGCTGATGGTCGGCTCGACGCTGCTGCTCTACGCGCTCGTTTGGGGCCACGCCATCGCGCTGCCGCGCATCGTCGAATTGCTGACGGCGCTCGCGATCGGCGTGGGCATGTTCCTGTACTTCGCGAGGAAATCGCGACCGACGCTCATCGCGGCGGTTGCGATCCCCAGCTCGCTCATCGCCACGTTCGCGGCGATGGCGTACATGGGCTTCACGCTGAACATCATCACCCTGCTCGCGTTGACGCTGGCGGTCGGCATCGTCATCGACGACGCGGTGGTCGTGCTCGAGAACATCTTCCGGCACATGGAAGAGAAGAAGATGTCGCCGGCGCAGGCGGCCGTCGAGGGGACGAAGGAAGTCGGCCTGGCCGTCATGGCGACGTCGATGTCGCTGATCGTCGTCTTCCTGCCGGTCGCGTTCATGGCCGGCATCGTCGGACGCTTCATGTTCTCGTTCGGCGTGACCATGGCCTTCGCCATCGCTGTGTCGCTGCTGGTGTCGTTCACGCTCACGCCGATGATGGCGTCGCGTTACCTGCGCCGCGAAGACCTGCATCACGAAGGCACGCGCGACAAAGGACTGTACGCGATCATCGAGAAGACCTACCTCAAGCTGCTCGACTGGTCGATGGCGCACCGCTGGGCGATCGTCGTGCTGATGATCCTGGTGTTCTTCTCGACGGTGCCGCTGTTCATGATCGTCGACTCCACATTTCTCCCGTACGACGATGAAGGGCAGTTCGCCGTCACCGTGCGCGCGCCGGAGGGTGCGAGCGTCGACACCACCGCTACGATCCTCGAGTCGATCGCCTCGCGTGTGCGCAAGATGAAAGGCGTCGAGAACACGGTCGTCACCATCGGTGACGATCCGCAGCAGACGCTCAACCTCGGCACCATCTACGTGAAGCTGCTCGACAACGCTGCCGAGCGCGACGATCAGTACACGATCATGGATCGCGTGCGCACCGACGTCCTCCCCGCGTATCAGCGCCTCAATTTGCGCACGCAGGTCGCGCCGGTGAACGAGTTCGGTGGCGGCACCGACGCGGAAGTCATGTTCTGGATCGGCGGCCCGGATCTGAACGCGCTCGACAAATACGCGCGCCAGCTCACCGACGCGATCAAGGATCCAAAGCTGGGGACGACGGACGTCGATACGAACTTCATCGTCGGCAAGCCGGAGCTCGCAGTGCGCATCGACCGCGACAAGTCCACCGACCTCGGCGTGCGCGTGCAGGATCTCGCCGCGACGCTGAACGTGCTGGTCGGCGGCCAGCAGGCCACGAGCTACTACGAGGGCGGCGAAGAGTACGAAGTGCACGTGCGCGCCGATGAAGCCGCGCGCCGCAACATCGCCGGCATTTCGCAGATCGAAGTGCCGTCCGCGACCGGCCGCAACGTCAAGCTCAACGACCTCGTGTTGATGGAAGAGGGCACCGGCCCGTCCGTCATCAACCGCTACAACCGCCGGCGCATGGTCATGGTGCTCGCGAACATGCAGCCCGGCAACTCGTCGGGCGCGGTCATGGCGCTGCTCGAGCAGAAGGCCCGAGAGCTGAACATGCCCAAGGGCTTCTCGTATGGCTTCACCGGCCGCGCGAAGGAGCAGCAGGAGATGGGCGTGAATTTCATGCTCGCCTTCGCGCTGTCGATCATCTTCATGTACCTGATTCTCGCGGCGCAGTTCGAAAGCTGGGTCCACCCGATCACGATCCTGCTCTCGCTGCCGATGACGGTGCCGTTCGCGATCCTCTCGCTGGTGCTGCTCAACGAGTCCGTCAACATCTTCTCGGCCCTCGGCATCGTGGTGCTGTTCGGCATCGTGAAGAAGAACTCGATCCTGCAGGTCGATCACACGAATCAGCTTCGCGAGCGCGGCATGGAGCGCGCGCACGCGATCCGCGAGGCGAACCGCGATCGTCTGCGTCCGATCCTGATGACCACGATCGCGTTCGTGGCCGGCATGATCCCGCTGGTCGTGTCGAGCGGCGCGGGTGCGGCGACGAACCGCGCCATCGGCGCGACGATCATCGGCGGTCAGACGCTCGTGCTGCTGCTCACGCTGCTCGCGACGCCGGTGCTCTACTCATTGTTCGACGACGTGCAGGAGTGGTTCCGCCACCGCCGTCCGGCGCGCGTGGAAGATGAGGAGATGGTGGGCAACGCCGTAGAAGCGTGATGACTGCGGTTCCTCGGGTTCCTCGGCGATTGCCGAGGAACCGAGGAACCCGCCTACTCTTTCGCCTTCCGCGCGTGCATCTGTTTGAACAGCGCGTGATACTCGGCCAGCGGTCCCAGTCCGACGCTCTTCCGCCGCGCGTCGACGTTCGCTTCGTCTTCGATCGGCCGCGGCACCCATTCGCCATCCACCTGGTGGAACTGCGTGCGGTAAACCTGCGGCAGCCCTTCGCCGGACGCCTTCGTGCCGACCAGTGATTTTCCCGGCCAGCCGACTCTTGCGATGATCCCCTCGAACTCGACGATGTTCTCGTCATTGACGCGCGCGGTCGTTTTCTTCAGCTCCGCGTTGTCGGGATCGTTGAGCTCCGCATAGCGTGCGAACTGATCGCGATCGGCCATGTCCAGCAGCCGTTCTCCGCGGCGAATACGATGTTCGCCGTGAGGACCATGAATGTGAGAAGTTTGCGCATGACCAATATGGCAAAGCGGAAGAAGCAGGCGATCGCCGCCGGGGTCGCCGCGATCGTCGCCGCGTGGCTGCTCTGGCCATCTCCGTATGAGCGCGTCAAAAATCTCGCGTCGCCGAACTCCGCGATCATCAGCTTCGGCGATTCGCTGACCGCGGGTTACGGCGCGGGCGCAGGCGAGGACTACCCCTCGCTCGTCGCCGAACATCTCGGCGTTCCGATCGAGAATGCAGGCGTGAGCGGCGATACGACGTCGTCGGCGCTGGCGCGGATCGACACGGTTCTGGCGAACAACCCGCGCATGGTCATCATCGGTCTCGGCGGCAACGACTACCTCCGCGGCGAGGCCATCGCGACGACCGAAGCGAACTTGCGGACCATCGTGAAAAAGACTCAGGAAGCGGGTGCGATGGTCGTGCTGCTCGGCTTCTCCTTCCCGAGCCTCAACGCGAATTACGCGTCGATGTACGAGCGCGTTGCCGACGACGAAAGCTGCCTGCTGATCGACGGCGTGATGAAAGGCATTCTCACCGACCGCACGCTCAAGAGCGACGAGATCCATCCGAACGCGCGCGGCTATGCGCTGATGGCGGAGCGGATTGCCGAGCCGGTGGAAAAATTGCTGCGAGAGGCGAACAGCGCAAGATGAGCGATAACTCGGAACGACTTCGCCGCAGTTGGAGCGCGAACGCGGATGCGTGGAGCGCCGCGGTGCGCGAAGAAAAAATCGAGAGCCGCCGTCTCGCCACGAACGCGGCCATCGTCGAAGCCGTGATGGATTGGCTATCTGGAGCGACGGGCTCTCAGCCCGTCGAAGGTGGCCGACGGGCTAAGAACCCGTCGCTCCAGATGGTCTTGGATCTCGGCTGCGGCGAGGGATGGCTCACGCGCGAGCTTGCATCGCGCGGCGTCATGGCCACGGGCGTCGACGCCTCGCGCGAGCTCATCGATCGCGCGCGCGAATCAGGCGGCGGAACGTTTCACGCGCTGGCGTACGACGAGCTGAAACTCGATGAAACGTTCGACGTCGTGGTGGCGAACTTTTCGCTGTTGGAGGAAACGCTGCCGCTCCGTGCGATCCGGGCGTTACTGCAGCCCAGTGGCGCGCTGGTCATCCAGACCGTGCATCCCGTCTTCTCGCCCGCGCCGTACGAAGATGGCTGGCGAGTCGAGAACTTTGCCGCTTTCGAAGGCGAATGGCCGGAGCCGATGCCCTGGTTTTTTCGCACGCTCGAGTCGTGGTCGCGCCTTCTCGCCGAGGCGGGATTCGTGATCGCGGAGGTGCGCGAGCCGTTGCATCCGGAGCGCCGGCAGCCGCTGTCTCTGATCCTGATCTGCCACCCCGCCACCCAGCCCTCTCCCCCGCGAGGGTGAGGGGTGCTGGCGCGGATTGAGAATTGCGAATCGTGCATGACGCGCACGATCGCCGCTTTTTCCGTACTGCTGTTGCTGTCCGCCTGCGCCACCTCACCGGCGCGCATCGCGGCATCCGACTCCGAGATCCAGCGCCTCGAAACCTCGAAGTGGAATCCTTCCTCCCTCGGCAGCCGGGAAGCGTTCCTCGCCCTCTTCGCGGACGACTTCGTCTCCGTCGAATACGGCAGTGACGTGCAGGGCGGCGTGCATCGCAAGACGCGCGCGGACGTGTTCTCTGCGCCGCCGCTTCCCCCCGCGGAGTTCGAGCTGAGCGACTGGCGCTTCATCCACGCCGATCCGCACGTCTTCATCGTGTCGTATCGCGTGAAGGGGATCTCGTTCCCATGGGAGGCGTACGCGACGTCAGTGTGGGTGCACCGCGAGGGGCGCTGGCAGACGGTGTTCTATCAGGCGAGCACCGCCAAGTAAGTACCTCGGGTTCCTCGGGTTCCTCGGGTTCCTCGGGTTCCTCGGGTTCCTCGGGTTCCTCGGGTTTCCTCGGGTCCCTCGGGTTCCTCGGGTTCCTCGGGTTCTTCGGGTTCCTCGGGTTCCTCGGGTTCCTCGGGTTCCTCGGGTTCCTCGGGTTCCTCGGGTCCTCGGGTTCCTCGGGTTCCTCGGGTTCCTCGGAGCGGATTTTCTTCTCCCCGAGGAACTCCGAGGAACCCCGAGGAACCCGAGGAACCGCCTCACGCTACAATCGCCCTCGTGGACTTCGGCCGCATCGTCAAATGGCTCCTCATCCTCGGCCTGGTGGTGTTCGCGTGGCGCGTGTTCCTGCCGTGGATGAAGCAGCAGAAGCTCGGCGGCGAATCGCGCGTCTCGATCTCGCAGCTCGGCGACGATTCGTGCTCGGGTGAGGCGGAGCGCGCGTCGGAACAGTGGGGCAGCGGCCTCGTCCGCTTCGTCAATCCGCCTTACGACATCGACGCGTGGTCGACCTTCCGCGCGGGCGTCGATTCGCGGATCTCGATCGCCGAGTCGAAGTGCAATTGCCCGCGCGAGTCCTGTGCAAAAGTGCGTAACGCGATGAGCGATCTGCGCAGTCTCGTCGCTGACCTCGACAATGCGATCCGCACCGGCTCTTCGCCCGGCGGCAACATCGTGCAGCGGCAGGAGCACATCGACACGCTGATCGAAGAATCGCGCGAGCTCATGCGCGCCGGAAAGTAGCGCCTGCTTGCAGCAGCCCGGTCACCTTCTTGCACTCACCTTCGAGTGACCAGCCGGCCAATGGTGTGCCGGTGGAAAGGATGACCATGAGATCTCAACTACATCGTTCGATAGCTGTTTGGGCAGTTGTTTTCGGGCTGTCGATCGCGATCCCGGCGGGGGCGCAGTCGGCGGCCGATCGCGAAAAGATGAAAGCGCAGACGGACCTTTCGATGGCCGAGTCGGCGCTCGCTTCGGCGGAGGCCGTGAATGCGCCGATCCTGGCGAAGGCGCTCTACGACGAGGCGCTGATGCAGGTCCGGCAGGCGCGCGCGAAGTGGAACGACCAGAAACGCGACATGCGTGAGGATGCGATGCTGCGCGCCGTCGAAGCGCGTCACGCTGCACGCGCCGCGGAAGCGCAGGCGCTGCTGATCGCATCGAACACGGAGGTGCGGAACCTGCGCACCGACATCAGCAACTTCGGCGGCACGGCGTCGACCGTGACGCTGTACGACCCGCCCGGCAGCATCAGCCGCGGCCTCACTTCGATGGACCGGGTCATCGTCGCGGAGAACCACCTCAAGAGCGCACGCGCCGCGGGTGGCGACCTCGTTGCGGCGACCGAACTGAAGCAGGCCGAAGAGACGCTGAAAACCGCGCGTCGTCTGGCGGATGACAACAAGCAGAACGCGAGCGCCGATCACCTCGCGTACATCGCCGAGATGCAGGCGCGCCGCGCCGAGTACATCGCGCGCCGCAACGAGGTGACACCGCGCCTGATCGCGTTGCGCGGCGAGCGCACGCGGTTCGCGCAGCAGGTCGCCGACACTCGCGCGAAAGAAGAACAGAATCGCCGCCTCGAGGCGGAGCGGCAGGCCGCCGAGTTGCGCACGCAACTCGCGAGCGAGTCGGCCAATCGCCAGGCCGAGCAGGCCGAGCTCGAACAGCTGCGGCAGCAGGTGGCGCAGACCGACGCGCAGTTGCGTGCACGTTTCGACGAAGACCGCAATGCGCGCATCGCGGCGGAGCGGAACTACGACGATCTGATGCAGCGCTACCAGGCCTCGCTCGTCGAAGGCAGCGCCACCAGCATCGAAGCGGAGCAACTGCGCCGGCAGGTCGAGGACCAGGCGCTGACGCTGCGCTCGCTGCAGGAGCGCGAGCGGCTCAGCGAGATGTCGATGTCCAATCAGATCGATGTGTTGCAGCGCGATCTCGATCGCGAGCGTTCCGAGGGACGACTCACGGCGGAAGTGCTCGCGCAGCGTGAAGAAGAGTTGAACCGCCAGCGCACCGAGTTGCAGCGCCTGACGACGGAGCGTGAGGCCACCGAGCGCGCGCGCGTCGAAGCGGAGAGTGCGCGCGCGGCCGCGATCGCGGAAGCGGAACGCCGCCGCAACGAGCTCGAAGTGCAGGCCACCGAGTTGCGGCAGCAGGTCGCCGAGCAGCAGGCGCGTGCCACGCAGAGCGAAGCAGAGCTCGCGAAGGCGCGCGACGAGCTGGCGCGGCGCGATGAAGCGAATCGCGCGCGCGTCGAAGCGATGCAGACCGAGCTCTCCAAGCTCGCGCAGACCCGCACCAGCGATCGCGGCTTCATCGTGACGCTGCCCGGACTCTTCTTCGATACGGGCAAGGCCGTGCTCAAGCCGGGCGCGAAGAACACCCTCTCGAAGATCGCCGATCAGTTGCGCCTCAATCCAGACGCGCGGATCGAGATCGAAGGCCACACCGACAGCGTCGGCAGCGACGCGCTGAATCAGGCGCTGTCCGAGAAGCGTGCGGCCGCGGTGCGAGACTACCTCGCCGCGCGCGGCCTGCCGTCTGCGCGCGTCACCATCTCCGGCCAGGGCGAAAGCTCGCCGATCGCGTCGAACGACACGGCAGCGGGCCGCCAGCAGAACCGGCGCGTCGAGCTGGTGATCGTTCCCGCGGCGCAGCTCTCGTCGCAGTAGTAATTTGCCGTCCGGCGCCGGCATCCGTCAGGGATGCCGGCGCTCTTTCCAGAATTACGGGATGACTGCGCTCCCGCGCTGCGGCTAATGTGACGGCGAAAGGAGATGCAGACCCCCATGCGAAAGATCCTCTTCGTTGCAGTCCTTCTTCTCTGTGCCACACCGATGTTCGGCCAGTGCGAGACCTTCACGATCCTGACCGAGAGTGTTCCGATGATTTTCGTCGGCCAGCACTACAGCACACAGATCGAGGCGATCGGCGGCACGGCGCCTTACACGTTCGAGGTCTTCGACGCGGGCAACTTTCCGCTTCCCGATGGCCTCAGGCTCAAGAGCGATGGGTCGCTCAAAGGAAAGGTGAGCGAACCGGGTTTCCCCACCATCTTCGTACGAGCGACGGATGCCCAGGGCTGCACCCAGGTGCACGCGTACGGCCTTCAGATCGAACAACCGTAGAAATGATTTCTCCTTGGTGCAGGCGTCAGAGACGGCGCCTGCACCGCTCGCTTCCGCAGCGGCACGGCACCGCTCCTTCTGCAGGCGGCGTCGATCTCGGAAACCCGCAACGCATCAGTTCGTATAGCCGTTCGTGATCGGTCCTCAGGGGTTGCCCAGCCAGCCGCGCTGCATCCGCACGGTAGGTGCGTTTACCCTCTCCGTCACCGACTACGCGGGTGGTACAGAATTGCCGTGGCATCTGCATGAGCAGACTTACGTCACGTTTGTCGCTCGCGGAACGTTCCGACAGCTCCTGCGGCGCGAGACTCGCCAGTGCGGAACGCGTGCGTTGATCGTCCATGGCGCTGGAGAAGTCCACGCCGATCGCTTCGGCCGGGACGACGCGCGGTGCATGAAGATCGAGTTCGAGACAGCGTGGCTGCGCGCGCTCATCGGCCGCGGTTCATTTTTCGAACGTCCGACCATCGTTCAGGCGACGAATATCGTCGCCGTCGCCGATCGCATGGTGCGGGAGCTCATCGATGGCGACGATCATTCCCCGCTCATGCTGGAAGGGCTGGCCCTCGAGCTGATCGCTGAGTTGCATCGGCAGCAGGACAGCTCATCCACGCGCGTGCCGAGTTGGCTCAAGGAAGTCCACGCCACAGTTTCGGAGCGGTTTCACGAGCCGCTTCCTCTCTCGGATCTCGCGGCGGCGGTCGATATTCACCCTACGCATCTCGTGCGCGCGTTCCGTCGGCACTACGGACGGACGATTGGCGATTTCGTGCGCGATCTGCGCGTGGAGCACGCGAAGAACCGCATCGCTGCCGGAGCGGCGCTGAGCGACGTCGCCCTCGATTGCGGATTTGCCGATCAGAGCCATTTTGCTCGCACGTTCCGCCGCCTCGCCGGAGTCACGCCGACCGAATATCGCCGCGCATGTTGAGCGCATTCCAGCACGCGTAGCGAGTACAAGCGCCCGGCGACGCGCGCGCCCATCTTGAGTCCATGCAACGGCCCACGACCCCGGTCCTCCTTTTCGTCATCGTCATTCTCGGAGCTTGTGGCGATCAAGCGTCCGAAGCGACGCAACCGGCGTTTGATGCCGCCCAGGTGGCGGTGTCGCAGTACGATTTCCGGCGCGCCGCAGATTTGTATCGGCACGCGATTCGATCGGAAACCGATCCCGATCGGAGCGCGCGCGCCGCCGCGCGCTCCGCGCACATCGAATGGAAGATCTTCGGAGACGCAAACGCCGCACGAGCGATTCTGAAAGCGCGCACGGACGCTTCGTCACTTCTCGAACGAGCGCGGATGGAGACCGAGCTCACCCGCGACTTCGCCGCCGCTCATGTCGCCGCGGTTCAAGCGCAAAGCGCCGCGAAGAGAAGGGGGGAGCGAATCGGTGCGACTGTTTCCGCGGCTCGCGCCATTCTGATTCCCATTCGCGACGCGCGGATGTCCGGCAAATGTGCGGCCTCGACTGAACTCGCTCCGACGGTGCAAGCGCTCCGCGAGCGGATCGAGAAAGACGGTCCGTTCCTCGATCCGTCGCTGACGCTCATCGACGCCGCAATTCTCGCCGGCGACGGCGCCGCCGCATTCCAGGGAGTGCGCTGGTACTACGGACTGTCGCCGCTGACGAGCGTCCCGAGCGCCATCGCCCCGGCGGTGAGCGTTCTCGAACGCGAGCTCCCGACCTGGCGCGGTAACGGCTCGCCCGCCGCGCAGCGACGCACGATCGCGCTGGCCCTGGCACGCGCGCGTTTCTTTCCCCAGGCGGCCACGCTCCTCCGCGACCCGTGCGCGACGGAGAAGATCGCCCCACGACGAGGAAGTGAGCACCATCATCGGGTACGCCACGACTCTCGAAGCAATCGACAAGGCAACGCGAAGTCACTATCGCGACGTCCCGCGCGGCAAAGGCGATGCGCGCGCATTTCGCAAGGCGGTCGAGTCAGAGTGGGCGAACTTCGGCAAGCAACTCCCCAACCGCTCGGAGAAAGAGTTGATCGAGGACCTCGAGCGGCGCTTCGGCACGTACTCGAAAGTCGGAAAGACCAACGACGTCCTCGACCTGCACCTCGGCCACGCCATCCTCGACGAGACGATGGACGTCGAGCAGTACGGCCGTAAGGCTCCCTTCCGCTTCGTCGTCCTCGACGCGATGACCTCGAACGGATTCCTCGGCTGGGCGACCGATGGAGGATCGCAGGACGGCGGGTGGCACGGCGAAGGAGAGATTTATCAGGTGCGTCCCGCCTACGCTGACGGTGCGATCTCGGAGTGGCTTTCGATCACCGACCCCGAGACGCGCGAGAAGGAGCTTCGCGAAGCGGCGGAAGAATCGCGTCGCGACGACCAACTCGCGGCGACCACGCCCATCGCGCCGATGCCCGGCCTGTCGATGCGCCTGCGCATGCAGGCGAACGAGCAGCTCCTCGCGGAGTTGAAGGGGCGCAGGCTGGAAGGGGATGCGTTGCGCGATGCCTTCATCGCCCGTGTGCGCGAGGACATCTTCACCTCTTCGTTTCGAGCGCATGAAGGGCGCCACGCCATCGATAAGAAATACGGCGGCATCCTTCGCTTCGATGCGGAGCTCGAATACCGGGCGAAGCTCTCCGAGATCGCGCTCGCTCCGTCCCCGCGTCGGGCCCTGGCCGGCGGCATCACGGACCGAGGCGTCGGTGCCGACACCGGTCACGGCAAAGCGAATCACCGCATCTACCGCGAGTTCGTGAAGTGGATGACAGCTCACGCTGCGGAGATCCGCGGTCTCGACATCACCAGGCCGCTGCTTCCGCAGCTCGACAAGCTCACCGACGATCAGCTTCGCGCATTCGCACGCTCGCTCGACCCGTGGGCGAAATGACTCTCATCCGTCAGAGACGGCGCCTGCACCGCTCGCTTCCGCAGCGGCACGGCAGCGCTCCTTCATGGTGCGTCTCGCCGTAATCGCAGGTCAGCTCCTCACCCGGCGCGATGTCGCGAAGCGCGTAGAACTCGACGCGATGCGCGATGCGCCGCATGTACGTGTTCGGCGTGCAGCAGTGGTTTACGTAGCGGAAGCAAACGTCGTCGTGCGCGTCGAGGGCCATGCCGTCTTCGAACTCGACGATGGCAATGCGCCGCGACATGCGCGCGCGGCGCCGCGCTTCCCTGCGCGTGATGATCGTGCCCTGCAGCTCGCCGACCTTGCGGCGCGCGCGGATCGCGGCGCGCGCGAACACGCCCTTGCCATCGATGGGACTCGGCTTTACGTCGAACATGAGTGCCTCGGGTTCCTCGGTTCCTCGGGTTCCTCGGTTCCTCGGGTCCCTCGGGTTCCTCGGGGTGGTTTTCTGGGCTTCTCCCCTCCGAGGAACCCCGAGGAACCCGAGGAACCCGAGGAACCCGGCACGAGGTACTCAGTTTTCAAACACTCTCCGCTCACTCCGCCCCCATTCCCGCAGCTCCCGCTCTACCTCCGGCATCGGCTTCCGGAACACTTCGCGGATTGCTTCCTCGGTCGTCGCACCGGCGCGAAATGCGGCCAGCATCTTGTGCAGCCCGCTGCGGCCGAGTTTCGCTTCGATGAAGCGGATGTCGGTCTGCGAGACGATGTACGCCGCGCCGATCATCTCCGGATCGGGCGAACCGGAGAGCACGGCGTCGAGCAGCGCCAGCGGCAACAGCTTGTCATCGTCGTACATGTTGAATGCGTTCGCGGAGTAGCGGCTGCCTTGCACGCGTTGCGCAAAGCCTTCGTGGAACCAGCGCGGCGCCTGATCGGCCGTCGCGTGCGCGATCATCGCGTGCGCGAGCTCGTGCGCGAGGATAGGGATGATCTCCGAACGCACGTCCACGCCGGCAAACGGCAGTGTGATCTTGCCGTTGTAGAAACCGAGGATGTAGTCGCTGCCGGTGTAGGTCGAACGGAACTCCTGCCACCACACCACATTCACGACCACCATCGGCATGTTCGAGACCGGGATCCACGACTGCAGCCGCCGGAACTCGTCCTCGAGAATCTGGCCGAGGCGCTCCGCGCCGGCGATGCTGACGTCGGGCGGAAAGTGAATCTCGAAGTGCGGCGTCCTGCGCGTCGAATAGCTGGTCGCCAGACGCTGGTTCATGCGAATCTGCCGCACGCGATCGTCGATGGCGGTGCTCGGCTCGATGCGCGCGGCGCGGTCGTACATCTTGACCGACGCGTCGAAGAGATCGTGGCCGGAAAAGAGCTCGGCGAGCTGCATCAGCTCGTTCGCATCGCGCCTGCGTTGCAGGACGCGGCTCGTCGCGACTTGTGTCAGCAACTGCCGCGCTTCAGGGCCGCGCTGCACGCGCTGCAGGCCGACGCTGCGCAGGAAGAAGATCGACGGCGGCACGTGCTCGGCCGCAGGAGACAGGCCTTCGGTGAGCTTCACGAGATCGGCCCAGCGGTTGCGCGTCGCGAGGACTTCCGCGGTTCCGCTGATGCGCTCGCGCAGCGCGGGTTGCGCGTACGCGGCGGCGTTCGTGCCGACGGCGAGCAGCGCCTGCAGATCGGAGAGGCGGCGCTCGCGTTCCGCTTCCGCCCACACGGTTGCTTCGACGGCAGGCGTGCCGATCGGCGCGAGTTCGGCCCCACCGGGGATGCGCAGTTGCTGTTCGCCGATCGCGATCTGCAGGTATTCGCCGGACGTGCGCGACTCGGCTCCGGCCGGCAGACGAATCGCGCGTTTGCCGGTGTTCGGCGATGCCACGAGACGTTCGGATGGCGCGCTGAAGCCGATCAGTTGCGCGACGCCGGGACGGCGCACCATCGCCCAGAATGAGCCGGTGCCCATGAGTTGCGCGCGCTCGACGGGACGCATCGCCCATGCGCGACGCAGGTACTTCTCGGCATCTTCGTCCTTCATCGCTTCGGCGGCGATGGCGGAGAGCGCGTAGTAGACGTCGGCTTCACGCGAGCCGAGCGCGGCGAGTTTTTCGTAGTATTCCTTCGCGCGGTCTTCGAAGCCGAGGCTGTAGAGGAGCTCGGCGTTTTCGAAGAGCAATGCGTCGCTGCCGGCGCTGAGCTGCATCGCGTTCTCGAATGCCAGTGCGGCAGTGACGGCGTCGTTCTCGAGCAATGCGAGGCGGCCGCGCAGCAGCTCCGCGAGCGGCCTGTCGTACGGCATCCGAAAATTCGCAAGCGCTGACTTTGCGGGCGCAGCGCTGGTCTGCAGCAGGTCCGCTTCGATCTTCCAGAGGTCGGCGATCGCGCCGCGGCCCGATGTGCGATCGACGGAGCGATATGCGGCGGCGACGTCGCCGGTGCCTTCGCACAGCGCACGTCGCATCGGCAGCAGCGAGGCGAGTGATACGGGTCCCGCGGACGCTTTCGGGGCGACTGACGCCATGTTGACCTTGCGACTGCGGAGGCGGACGTCGCCGATGATCAGCACGGCGCCGATGATCGCCATGGCGACTGTAACTCCGATCAGCGCACGCACACGCTTGTGCCGCATGGCCTGAATGAGCGTAGCGGTGACGAGCATCGCAACGAGCGCCGCCGCAACGACAGGAAGCGCGATCGGTAGCCTTCTCCCCTCCACGAGGGGAGAAGGTGCCGAAGGCGGATGAGGGGTTGCCGCATTCTCCGCCGCCAACGCCAGAAACCGCACGTCGCCGACTTTGAACGCCCCACCTTCGTTGACGAGGTCGAACGCGATGTGATCCTCGAATCCGGCGGGATAGGTGACGGCGAAAACCGCAAAGCCTTTCCTGGTGGCAGTCTTCAGTTCCCACTGCGCGCCGCGATACGGGCCGAGTCGCACCTCGAGATCGGCGAGCTGCTCGGCGGGTGCGAGCTTGCGCAGCGGCGACGTCACCGCGAGTTGTTCCGCGACGGCTGCAGGCCCGCGGCTCAGATAGTCGGCGGCGATCTGCACGGCGGCACGTTCGGCGTCGGAGACCGACTGCACGTCGGCCAGGACGACGATGAGAGCGAGGACGTGCATGACGAGAGGCAGCATACAACCCCGTCTGGAGCGACGGCGTATCCTGCACCGATGCTTCTGAGAGCGGTCGTCCTCGTTCTCCTGGCGTTTCCGATCGGCGCGAGCGTCGACGTGCTGCACTACCGCATCGACATCACCATCAAAGGCACGGAGATCGACGCGACGGCCGAGCTCACCATCCGTCCGATTGCCCGGACGCTCGATCAACTGCAGCTCGACTTCGCCGGCCTGACCGTCGACGCCGTCACCCTCGACGGCAAGCCGGCGCGTTACGCGCGCGACAAAGACCGGCTCACCATCACCACGGCGCGGGAAACCGCGGAGCCGTTTCGCGTGGCCATCCGCTATCACGGCAAACCGGCCGATGGGCTCTTTCTCCAGAATACGAAACACGGCGACGCGGGCGTGTTCGCCGACAACTGGCCGAACCGCGCGCATTACTGGATTCCATCGATCGATCACCCCTCCGACAAGGCGACCGTCGAGTTTCTCGTCACGGCTCCGGCCGCGTTCGACGTCATCGCCAATGGCTCGATGCAATCGACGACGGTCCTGCCGGACGGCACGAAGCGCACGCACTGGAGCGAATCGACTCCCATTCCGGTGCACTGCATGGTCATCGGAGCTACGGATTTCGAGCTCGTCGCTCCGGTTGATTCCATCACGTACTGGCTGTATCCGCGCGATCGCGAGCGCGGCGCCATGCAGTTCGGACGCGTGCCGCAGATACTCGCGTACTTCACCTCGACCATCGGCCCGTATCCCTACGACAAGCTCGCGCTGGTCGAGTCATCCACGAAGTTCGGCGGGATGGAAAACGCGAGCGCGATTTTTCTCGACGAGAAGCGCATCGGCAGCGAGGCGTCCTTGGAGCCGCTGGCCGCGCACGAGATTGCCCATCAATGGTTCGGCGACTCGGTCACGCAGCGCGAATGGCATGACCTGTGGCTCAGCGAAGGCTTCGCCACGTATTTCTGCAATCTCTTCTTCGAGCATGCGGATGGCCGCGCGAAGTTCCTCGAGCGGATGCGCAAGGACCGCAACGATTACCTCGAGGCGCAGCGCAAGAGCCCGCGCGCCATTCACGATCCCACCATCACCGACCTTTCCAGGCTCCTCGGCGGCTTCACGTACGACAAGGGCGCGTGGGTGCTGCACATGCTGCGCGGCCTCATGGGCGATCGTGCATTCTTCGCAGCGGTGCGTGATTACTACGATGCCTATCGCGACCGCAACGCGTCGACGGGCGAGCTGCGCGTGATCATGGAGCGCCACGCGGGGCAACCGCTCGATTGGTTCTTCCAACAATGGATCTTCGAGCGCGGCCATCCGGTCTTCGCCACGTCATGGACGTGGCAGGACGGCAAAGTGGCGCTCGAAGTCACGCAAAAGCAGAGCGGCACGATCTTCCGTGTTCCCGTCGTGATCGAGCTCCGCGGCGAAAACGTAGCGCATCGCGAGAACGTCGTCATCGACGAGCGCACCGAGCGATTTGAACTGAAGAGCGAGTCGCGCCCGTCGGAGGTGTTGCTCGATCCCGATGAGTGGGTGTTGAAGGAAATGTCTATCGCTGACTCACCAGCGCCCACGGTCCGTCATCCGTTTTGATCGTCTTCACGACGCGGTTCGTGGCCGTATTGATGACCGAGATGGTGTTCGAAAGGCTGTTCGCCGCGTAGAGCTTGCGGCCGTCGCGGGTGAGGGCGATGCCCCATACGCGAACACCTGTCGGGATCGTCGCGATCACACGCATGGACACCGTGTCCACGACGGCGACGCCGTTGCCGCGGCCGGTGGCCACGTACAGTCGCTTCTCATCCGGCGAGAGCACCATCCCGACCGGCTTGTCGGCGGGGCCGAGACGGACGCGTTTCACGATGCGATGTTTCTTTGCGTCGACGAGCTGCACCGTGCCGCCGATCTCCGCGCTGACCCACGCACGGCTTCCGTCCTTGGTGAAGATCGAGACGCGCGGACGCGGATCGACCAGGATATTCGCCGCCACGCGCTCCTGCTTCGTGTCGATCACGGTCACGACGTTGCTCGTTTCGGCGGTGACATACACCCAACGGCCGTCCGGACTCGCCGTCACTCCCTCCGGCTCAGTGCCGACGACGAGCGTGGCGCGGTGCTTTCCCGTGCCGGCATCGATGATCGACGCGGTTCCGGCGTCTTCGTTCGAGATGTAAAGGCGTGCCCCGTCGGTGGAAACCGCCACGCATTCCGGATCGGTTCCGGACGCGTAATCGCGAATCAATTTCAACGTCTGCGCATCGAATGCGGCGATGCGTTCCTGGCCCGTTCGCGCGCGTTTGCCGTCGCGCCACCAGCTCACCGCGGCATAGAGACGCTTGCCGTCGGGCGACAGCGCGAGCCCGCGCGGGCGATCGCCGATCTTGGCGGTGCCGATCACGCGATCGGTGGAGGTGTCGATGATCTGAATCGTGCCGGAGCGCTCGTTGGAGACGTACAGGCGATCGGCGAACAGCGGAAGCGCGAGCAGGAGCGTCAGGACGATTTTCACTTCAGCGCCTTTGCGTGCGCGAGGTGCGCCTCGATCAGCGGCAGCGTCGATGCAGCGAACGCGCGCAGCGCCGGATCAACGCCGCCATTCGCTTCGCCCTGAAACAACACGAGGGCCATGTCGTGATCCTCATTCATCACCTTGATGAACTCGCGGTCGAACGGTTCGCGGCGCAGATCGACGATGCGATCGAAGCTCGCCTGATGGTCGCCGAGGGACGCCGGCAGCGCGATGTGATGACGCGCGGCGATGGAGGCCAGCTGACGATTGATCGCGCCGTGATCCGCAACCATCCGCCGTCCGAACGCGATCACCTCCGGCTTCAGCGCCTGTTTCTCGGCAAGCGTCCCCATCGCGATCTCGGCATTGCTTCCCTTCGCCGCGCGCTCCAGGAAGTCGCGATCCTGTGGCGCGAGCGTCGCAGCAGGAGGCGGCGCCACCGGACGCGCATGCGCATGCTGTTCAACCTCGGGTGAACACGCCGTCAGGAACAGGAGCATGAGCAATCCGGCCAGCGTGCGAGTGGCCTTATCCGCCGACGTGAATGCGACGCGCCGCTCGGCCTCGCCCAGCCATGCCGAGAAGAGCGCCAGTGCGACGCACAGGAAGACCATGCCGAACGGGATCCACATCACGATTCCGGCGAGCTGCTGATCGGCGACGGCATTCACGCCTGCCGCGGCCGTGCGTGCGGCGTGAGTCGGGTACCAACTGCGGGACCCGAAGGTCAGCAGCGCGCCGAGGATCTGCGTATGCATCGCGGTTGCGAAAACGTAGAGGATGGCTACGCCATATCCGAGGCGGCCGTAGCGCCCGTGAATGAGTGCCCACCAGAAGAGTGCGGCGGTGAGGAAGAATCCGAGGTGCTGGAACGCGTGAATCGTTTCGTCGTGCAGCGCGGCCTCGAACAGGGTCGGCACGTGCCAGATCCACAGAATGAGCGCGTGGAGAACGAGCACGGTCACCGGCCCGGTGAGAAGCTCCCATGCGCGTCCAATCGTGCGCTGGCGTGCGAATGTCGCGAGCGCGCCGCGCGCATGCGCCGGCAAGCCCCACAACGTGACGATGAACGGGCGTCCGAGCACCATCAGCGGCGCGCTGATGAGCATCAGGATTTCGTGTTGAGTCATGTGCGCGGACAAGAGGATGTCGCTCCAGCGATCGAGTATCGAGAGCAGCGCCAGGCCGGTTGCGGCCCAGCCGGCGAAAAACGCCGCGGCCTGCCACTTGCGAATGGTGTGGCGTCCGCCCTCGCGGCTCCACAATCGCGCAAGGCCAAGGATGTAAAGCACGCCGATCGCGGCAAGCGAGAGCGCTGTCGCGGAGCGCATCAGTCGCAGCTCCGCAGAATGAGGTTCGGAATCTCCATGGCTACGATGACCACGGCCGAGCCGATGGCCAGCACGATTGCGGAGTTTGCCAGCCAATGCGTCCGTTCGTGCAGCGGATCGGTTTGCGGCGCTCCAATTTTTTCGCGGACGCGCCACGCAATGAACGCCGCGAGCGAAGACAGCAGCAGGAACGCCGCGGCGCTGATGTGCAGCATCAGCTTTGACCCTTGCACGCAACTCTCCGGCGTCAGGAAGTAGCTCGTCGTCAGATTCATGAGAGCGGACATCGGGCCGAGCGTGAACGCGGTCACGAGCCACTTGTCGTGCGGCCGGAAGTCGGTCTTCAGGTTCTTCGGCTTCGCCATCGCATCCTCACAAAAGACGTGGCGTCCAATAGAGCACGGCATAGATCGGCAGCCACGACAATACGACGAAGTTCCAGTAGAAGCAGTTCTCGGAGACGTCGACGAAACGCCGTGGCTCGTCGCCATGCCGCGTGAACATGAGCACCGTGAGCACGACGCTGTCGATCAGATCGGTGAGGAGATGCACGCTGTGTAATCCGAGCAGCGTCCAGGTGACCGAGCCGTAAGCGTTGCTGTCCCAGCTCACATTCAGCTCACGAAACTCGAACACACGCACGACCACGAATGCGACGGCGAACGTATCGGCGATCACGCTCCACAAGCGCACCTGCCCGAGGTTCATGTCCTCGGCGGCCGTCTTCACTTTGTGATTGGGAAAGAGGCTGGCCAACAGGATGATCACGTTGACGGTCGGCCACATCAGGCCGGGTAGCGGCGTATCGGCAGGCGGCCAGGTCTCTTCGTTCCCCTGCAGATAGAAGTAGCTGGCGATGGCCATCGCGAAGACGGTGCCTTCGATGGCGATGATGGTCATCGTCGCCCACCACATGATGCTGCGGTTGCCGAACGCGTGATCGGGCAGCGCGCCCACGTCGATGGTCTGTCTGCGGATCATGCGACAGCCTCGCTGGCCGTAGCGCTGTCCTGCGGCGCGTCGCCTTCTTTCTGCGGCGTGGTCGGCCAGAACCAGCCAACGGCCATGAGCGATGCGATCGGAAGCCCGATCACGAACGCCCACGGCGTGAAGAGCAGGCCGAGGAAGATGCCGGCCGTCGCCAGCGCGGTGAGAAACGGCCAGGCCGACGGCGCCGGATAGGTGTATCGATGATCCGGCTCCGCGTCGAACGTTCTGGTGATGAGCACTTCCTTCGCCGTCGTCGAGAGCCCCGTGACGAGCGGCGCGTGCTCCGGCGCGTGCCACAACGGCTCCGTGCTCGACACGACCGGCATGTGGATGAAGTTGTAGTGCGGCGGCGGGGAGTCGGTCGCCCACTCGAGCGTCGGTCCGTCCCACGGATTCGCCCCGGCGAATTCGCCGCGCTTTGCGCAGACGAGTGCATTGATGAAGTACGTGAGAAAGCCCAGCGCGAGGACGACCGAGCCGATCGTGGCGAGCAGATTGAGCTGGCCCCAGCCTGTTTCGGAGAGATACGTGTAAACACGGCGCGGCATCCCGATCAGCCCGAGCTTGTGCATCGGAAAGAACGTCAGGTTGAAGCCGATGAAGATGAGCCAGAAGCTGACGTGTCCCGCGCGATCGTTCATCAGCCTGCCGGTGATCTTCGGGAACCAGTAATACAGCGCGCCGAGCAGCGGAAAGACCGCGCCGCCGATCAGCACGTAATGGAGATGCGCGACGACGAAGAAGGTGTCGTGCACCTGCAGGTCGATCGGAATCGAGGCGACCATGACTCCGGACAAGCCGCCCAGGACGAAGATGGCCACGAAGCCGAGGACGAACATGAGAGGCGGTTTGTAGACCGGTCTGCCCATCCAGATCGTGGCGATCCAGCAGAAGATCTGAATGCCACTGGGAATGGCGATCATCATGCTCGCCGCGGTGAAGAAACTCTCGCCCGATTGCGGCAGGCCGGTCGTGAACATGTGATGCACCCACAGCCCGAAGCCGATGAAGCCTGTCGCCACCTGCGAAAGCACCATGGCCGTGTAGCCGAACACCGGGCGCCGGCAGAAGGTCGTGATGATCGAGGACACCATGCCCAGCGCCGGAATGAAGATGATGTAGACCTCCGGATGTCCGAAGAACCAGAACAGGTGCTGCCACAGCAGCGGGTCGCCGCCTTCCGCAACATTGAAGAGATGCGTGCCGACGAGACGGTCGAGCAGCAGGTACAAGCTGCCCACCATCACCGCCGGCATCGCGAAAATGATCATGAACGCGGTCACCAGCATCGACCAGACATACAGCGGCATCCGGTTCACCGACATCCCCGGCGTCCGCTGCTTGAGGATGGTCACGATCAACTCGATGGCCACCGCGATGGCGGAGATCTCGGTGAAGTTGACGAGCTGCGACCAGATGTCGACGCGCTTGCCCGGCGCAAACTCGGGTGATGCCAGCGGAACGTATGAGAACCATCCCGCGTCCGGCCCGATGTTCAGGAAGAACGCCGTGTAAAGCATGATTCCGCCGAAGAGGAACATGTAATACGAGAAGGCGGTCAGCCGCGGGAAAGCGAGCGCGCGTGATCCCACGAGCAGCGGGATCATGTAGATCGCCACCGCCTCCATGACCGGGACGGCGAAGAGAAACATCATCGTCGTGCCGTGCATGGTGAAGATCTGGTTGTAGAGATCGGCGGAAAGGAAGGTGTTCCCCGGCCGCGAGAGCTGGATGCGCATCAGCGCCGCGAGCACACCGCCGAGGGCGAACCAGATGAAGGCGGTGATGATGAAACGCTTGCCGATGACGTGATGATCGATCTGCATGAACCAGCGCAGCGGGCCGGTCGCGGGCGACCAGGTCTTCTCGAGCTGGCGGTGCAGGCCGTGATCGCCCGGAAGCGAGTACGGCCCTGCCCCCTCACCCTGCCCTCTCCCCCGCGGGGGAGAGGGTTGGGTGAGCGGGGATGCTTCATCGATGACGCGCGTGCCGCTCATCGCAGGCTCTCCAGATACACGACCAGCGGCTCGAGCTGTCCCGGTTCGAGCGTCATCGACGGCATCAGGCTTCCCGGCTTGAAGTGCTGCGCGTCGACGATCCAGTGCGCGAGAAACTCGCGCCGGTTGGGAACCGAGGCCGCGCCGATCGAGCGGCGCGAGGCGAAGTGCGTGAGATCCGGTCCCGTCTTTCCTGCTGCTTCAGTCCCGCCGATCGTGTGGCAGAGCGGGCAGGGAGAGCTCATGAAGACCTCCTGCCCTTTGCGTTCCTCCGGCGTCGACGGGATCTTCGAGGACTTGCGCGAGGCCTCGAGCCAGCTCGCGTACTCCGCGGCCGGAAGCGCGTTGATCCAGAGCGCCATCTTCGCGTGTTGATAGCCGCAGAACTCCGCGCACTGGCCGCGATACACGCCGGGACGATCGGCGCTGAAGGTCCATGTGAGTCGCCTCCCGGGAATCAGATCGCGCTTGCCGTGGAGGTTCGGCACCCAGAAGCTGTGAATGACGTCGCTCGTCTGCAGATGCACCGTCACCGGCATGCCGACGGGAATGGTGATCTCGTTCGCAGTCGTGATCCGTTTGCTTTTGTCCGTGTCGTCATACTCGATGTGCCACCACCACTGTTTGCCGGTGACGCCGATCTGAATCGCGCGCTCCGGAACATCGGAGAGACTGCGGCCCGTGAAGATGCTTGCTGTCAGCAGCGCGAACAGCGTGAGGACAGTGAGCCCCGTTGCGATCGAGACCGCCGCGCGCACGCGTGGAGAGGTGGCGTTCGGTACGATCTCCGGCCGGCGCCGCAGCAGCGCGGCGAGCAGAAAAATCATCACCAGCACGTACACCACGGCGCTGACCCAGAAGAACAAGTCCCACAGCCGCGCGATCTTCTCCGCCTGCACGCCGGCGGGATTCAGCGCGGACTGAATGCCGGTCATGAGCACGATCGTCATGGATGTTCCGCCGGCGCTTTCTCGGGCTCGAGGTCAGGAATCGATTGCTCCTGCTTGCGCACCTGCATGTTTTCCTGACGGCCACCGGCGGCATCCTTCGGGACGTTGCCGCTCAGTGATTGCACATACGCGACAAGCTGCCAGACTTGATGGTCCGGGATCTTTCCGCGGAACGAGGGCATACCGTTCGGGCGTCCTTCGACGATCGTGGCGAAGATCTGTTCCGGGTCGCTGCCGTAGATCCAGCGCTCGTCCATCAGCGGCGGACCCATGCCGCCGCCGCCGTTCGCGTGACACCCCACGCAGTTGTACCAACTGAAAAGCCGCTTCCCCTCGGAGATCCCATGTGCGTTGTACGCGTACGGGCCGTCGATCTTCACATCCGGCGTATACGGACCCGCCACGAGTGAAACGAGCCGTTCCCGTTTCTGCAGCGCAGCCTCGGCGGGCGTCTGCCGGAACTTGCGTTCTTCGCGCTCGCAGGAAATAAGCGTCAGGGCCGCCAGGACGACGAGCACGCGCTTCATGGCTCATCCCCGAAGTCATCCATGCGCGGCACGCCGTACTCGCGCAGGATCGCGTCGATTTCCGCGCGGCGACGCATGATGATGCGATCGAGACGATCGCGCAGTGCGGTGTCGCCCCGCCGTACGGCCATCGAGATATCGAAGACGAAGGGAAGGAAGGGGAGGTCGATCTCGGGTGTGAAGCGCGTCAGCACGAGCGGAACGCTGCTCTTGCGCGCGAAGTAGCCGGCCGTGGGTCCCCAGACCGCGCTGAGATCCACCTCGCGTTTCGCCACGGCATCGACGATGCGCCGCGGCGGACTGTCTTTCGAATAGTCGCCGTAGACGCTGTAGCCGACGATGTTCTCGGTGATGCCGCGATTGGCCAGCGCGTGCGCGGGAGGGGAGCTGGCATAGTCGTCGCCGATGATCTGGACTCCGACTTTGAGACGGCGCAGCCGCGGATCGTCGAGCGAGTTGATGTCGAGCCGGCGATCGCGGCGGGTCACGAAGACGTATCCGGAGCGGTAGTAGGGACGCGTGGTCAGCGCGAGCTCGAAGCTGCTCGGCACGCCCATGATCACGTCGCACTTTTCCGCGCCCAGCGTGTTGCGCACGAAGCCGCGCCGCTGCGCCCACCAGTAGTAGGTCACTTTCGCGCCGAGGTCGCGCGCGATGAGTCGTGCGAGCTTGTTCTCGAAGCCTTCCTCGCGCTGATTCGAGAAGGGGAGGTTGTTGGGATCCGAACAGACGCGCAATTCGGCGGCGGAGAGATTCAGTGCAAAGAGAAGAAGCGCGAGTGCTCTAAAGCGAGAAGAGCTAAAGCGAGAAGACATAGAGCATCCCTCCTCGCGTCGTGGCCTTCTTCAGGTCCGCCATTGCGTTCGCGAACCCGAGCGCCGCGGTGGCGTCGCGCGGGTCGAGATCACCCGCGACGATTGCGCCCGCCCAGCCTCCCACGCCGGACAGAAAGGCGATGTACTGCTTGCCGTCCGGCCCGCGATACGTCATCGGAGGCGCGATGATTCCGGAGCCGACTTTGAACTTCCATCGCTCCGTTCCGGTGCGCGCGTCGATGGCTTTGGCCCAGCCGTCCATCGTCCCGTAGAAAACGAGATCGCCCGCTGTTGCGAGCGCGCCACTCCACACCGGAAAGTTCTCGCGGATCTTCCACACCGCGCGTCCGGCCACCGGATCCCACGCCGTCACTTCGCCGCGATGGCCGCCCGGGCCCGGGTACATCTTCACGTTGGCGCCGACGAACGGTGTGCCGGCGATGTAATTCGCCTCGACGCCTTCGAAGTCCATGCAGAGGTTCTGATGCGTGATGTAGATCAGGCCCGTGCGCGGCGAAAATGCCGAGGGCTGCCAGTCCTTGGTGCCGGGAGCGGCGGGACAGATGTCGCGCACGACCCTGCCCATCTTCGGCTCCTTGGTTTTGTTCTCGCGCACGCGGCCGGTCTTCAGATCGACGCCGAAGGAAGAGTTGATGTGGCCGAATGGATTCGCGGACAACACTTCTCCGGTGAGCCGGTCGATCACATAGACGTAGCCGTTGCGCTCCGGACGCACGAGCACTTTGCGCTTGCGGCCGCCGAGCTCGAGATCGAGCAGGATCGACTCGTTGACGGAGTCGTAATCGAACACATCGTGCGGCACGAGCTGGTACGCCCATACCGCCTCGCCCGTGTCCGCGTCGCGCGCGAAAAGCGCGGAGGTCCACTTGTTGTCGCCGGGACGCTGTTCGGCATTCCACGGGCCCGGATTGCCGGTGCCATAGAAGATGAGATTCGATTCGGGATCGTATGAGATCCATCCCCACACCGTTCCGCCGCCGATCTTCCACGCATCGGGCGGCCACGATTTCACGCCGAGGTCGCGTCCCTGATCCATCGGGTAGAACGGTTTGAAGCGCGGACCGATGAGCACCTCGTTGTCCGGCCCGGTGCTGTACGCACGCCACACGATCTTGCCGCTCTTCAAATCGAGGGCGGTCATCCAGCCGCGCACGCCCATCTCGCCGCCGCTGTTGCCGACGAGCACCTTGTCCTTCACCACCAGCGGCGCCATGGTCATCGTTTCGCCGCGGTTGATGTCGCCGAGCTTCGTGTTCCAGACTTCCTCGCCGGTCGCGGCATTGACGGCGATAGTGTGGTTGTCGAGCGTGTTGATGATCACCTTGCCGTCGCCGTACGCCGCGCCGCGATTGACGACGTCACAACAGGCCACGCCTTGCGCGGCCGGGTCGGGATCGGGGCGATACACCCACTTCGTGGCGCCGCCGGGCTCCTTCAGATCGAGCGCAAAGAGCACGTTCGGGAACGGCGTGACGAGATACATCGTGTCGCCGATGACCAGCGGCGTCGCTTCATGGCCGCGCACCATTCCGGTCGAGAAGGTGGTGACCGCTTTCAACTGGTCGATGTTCGACAGGTTGATCTGCTGCAATCCGCTGAAGCGCGTGTTCGCATGATCCTTCTGCACGCGCACCCACTGGCCATCCTCGGGCGCCGCGGCCGCGGGCGGGATGATCGCTTTCCCGCTTCCGGCATGTTTGGCCACGCCGGCGGGCTGCGACGGTTGCTCCGGCATGTCGCACGCGATGGTGAAAACGATGGTGATGATGGCGAGACGTTTATCGCAACGCATGGATCGTCACCTGATTCAGCGCTGGAATGGGGACGAGTAGCCGGCCGCGCTTCGTGTCGTAGCCGAGATCGGCGGGCGCGTCGGTGCCGGTGAGAATCGGGTGGAAGCGGCGGCCGGGTTTCCCGCGATAGATTCCTTCGCCGAGCCAACTCGAGACCAGGATGCTTCCGTCGCCGAGGCGCACCATGCCATCGAGTTGACCGGCGGGCAGCGTGGCGATGTTCGATGGTTTGCCTTCGTCGACCGCGTACACCTCGTTCGGCCCGAACGTCACCGCCCACACTTTACCATCGACGAATGCGAGACCATTGGGATGGCGCAGTTGCGGTCCTGACGCGATCTTCTCCGCGCGGCTGTCCGTGATTTTCCAGATCGCATCTGTGCCCGTGGGAATGAAGGTGTTGCCGGGTCCCGTGCGCAGTCCGGTATCGGAAACGTAGACGCTCGTGCCGTCAGTGGTGATGTCGTTGATCAGGGTCGCGCCAGCGAGGGCGATCTCGCCGAGTGTTTTCCCCGTGCGACGATTGAATTTGCGGACCGCGGTAACGTCGCTGACGTAGAGCGTGTCGCCGGCGATTGCCATCCCTTTCGGCGCGTCGAGCCGTACGCCGTCTTTTCCGCTCTCGATCCACTTCAACGTCACGGCGAGCGTTTTCGCGTCGACGCGGGAGATGAAGCCGTTGTTGTCGACGGTCAGCAGACCGCCATTGAGATTACTGATGAAGTAAACGTCCTGCGCGGCGTCGTAGAGCACCGACTCCGGGCCGCGCAGGTGGGTGATGATCGACAGCGCGGGCGGCGCGGGGACGCGCATCGGAGGCGGCACGGGCACCGCGGAACCGGTGAGAGTGGTCTGGGCCCTGCGGTTGGATGGACAACCGGTGAGTGCGAGAAGCGTGAAAAACGCGGCAAGCGTTCGTTTCATCACGTGCAAATCCGGGGACGACCCGCTTTGCACAGCTCAGACCATGCCAGGTGTGGGCAGGACCACGCTCCTCAGGGCAGGGCGCGGTAACACTCGCAGGAGCGTAGTTCCAGCCCCTCGCGGTCCATGATCCGGACGCCTCCGCGGTGTTGCTTCACGATTCCATCCAGCGTGAGCGCTCCGACGGCGACGGTCACTCCGGCTCGGCGCGTGCCGAGCATGTGCGCAAGAAAGTCGTGCGTCAGCTCCACTTCGTCCTTCTCGATGCGGTCGCGAACGGCGAGCAGCCACTTGGCGAGCCGTTGCTCGATCGAGTGCACGCGATTGCAGGTCGCATGCTGCGACACCTGGTCGAGGAACTGGCCGGCGAAGGCAAGCAATCCTGTCCGAACCGGAGCGTCTTCGTTCATCACGGTCCGCAGCATCTCCAGCTTCACACGCGAGACGTCGCCCGGAACCTGCACCACGGCTTCCGAGCCAGCCGGCTGCGGTAGCAGCAGGCTCTGCACGGCCGCGACGCCTTCGAAACCGACGATGCCAACCTCCACCGTCGTACCGGCTTCGGTCGTGCGCGTCAGGGAAATCACGGTGCCGCGATGCGGGAAGTGCGCCCACTGAGGCAGCTCGTCGGCCTTGAACAGCACATCGTAGCTGCTGTGTCGTTCTTCCTTGATGTCGAGCCGTTGCCGTACCTCGGCGGGGAAGCTGTTCAACAATGCGTTGCCGCTCGGGCCGCGCGCCGGGGGCATCGTGGTGGTCATGTTCACTCCTGTCGCGCCGGGTTGGAAACCGCGACGACACTCGGAGCGAGACACCCGGGCGTTCGGGGTCAGTGGCCGGATGCCGAAGAAAGGGACCGCACTGACGCGAACCGGCCTACGCCTCGCCGAATTGCGATTTGTGTGAATCGGGCGAACGGTACTGTGGCGTACCGACTTCGCGGCGTCGGGGCCTCACTCTGCGCATGGTCCCATCATGGACAACGGAATCGTTGATTCGGCCGTCAGACTCCTCGTCGTCGATGACGACCAGGCCGTGCAGCTCCTCATGAAGGCGATTTTCCGGCGGCGCGATGTCGCGGTCGAATGCACGGGAGACGGTCACGCGGCGCTGCGCCTCCTTCGTCGCAGGCACTACCACGTGCTCGTCCTCGATCTGATGATTCCCGGTCCGAACGGCTTCGACATCATCCGTGAGATCAAGCACCGCGATCGAGCTGTTCTGGATCGCACCATCGTGCTGACCGCTCTTTCCGATCACACGCTGCGCGATTTCGCGGACGGCAAGCTCGTGCGGCGGGTGATGCGGAAGCCGTTCGATCTCGATGAGCTCGTCGGGGAAGTGCTCGCGCTCACGCCCTCTGCCGATCCACGCATCGCATTGCCGCACGATCAGCACGCCCATTGACGCGACACGCGCGTGACGCATCAGCTGCTTTCCGTCGCGCTGGTCGACCTGATGATGCCGCGCGTCGACGGATATGAGTTCGTCACCGCATGCCGCGCCGCGTGCCCGTCGTCCGTGCGTGATCGCGTAGCGCCCGACGCTATTGGTTCGAGGAGACTCGGTGCGCGGGTACGATCACCAGCTCCACGCGGCGGTTCTGCTGGCGCCCGGCGGGGGTATCGTTCGACGCGACCGGCGTACTTTCGCCGCGACCGGAGAACGTGATGCGCACGGCGGGAACACCGCGCGCGGCGAGGAAATCGCGGACGGCTGCCGCCCGCTTCTCGGAGAGCGCCTGGTTCATCGAGTCGCTGCCGACGCTGTCCGTGTGACCTTCGATCTCGATGTGCGCATCCGGATCGCGACGAAGCTGCTCAGCGATCTTCGTCAGCGTGTTCCGTGCACCCGGCTTCAGCACCGACTTCGCGGAGTCGAAGAAGAGACCCGGCAGCGTCACGATGAATCCGCGCTCGTCGCTGCGCGTCTGGGCGAGCTTCGCGAGCTCGGCCTGCATCGCGTCGATGCGCGCACGGTTGATCTCATCGCGCCGCGCCAGTTCCTCGCGCGCACGCGCCAGCTCGGCCTCCGACTGCGCCGCGCGAGCCCGCTCCTCGGCGATCTGTTGCCGCAACTGCGCGGCCTGCGCTTCTGCTTCGCTGCGGCGGCGTTCGACTTCGGCGATCGCCGTCGCGCGGGCGCTTTCCACCTCGGCGCGAAGACGCGCGGTCTCCTCGCGCTCACGCTGCAGACGCCGCAGCTCTTCCCGTTGCTGCGCGATCTGCTGCTCGCGTTGCGTCAGCACCTCCGGAGCGAGGCTGCCCTCCGAGCGCGCGCTTGCGAGCCTGCGCTCCTCGGCCTCGAGCTGACTCGCAATCGCCGCTTCACTCAGACGCTCGCGTTCCTGCAACGAGCGGAGTGCGACCGCCTGATCCTCGACCTGGCGGCGTAGTTGCTCGACTTCGCTGTTGGTCTTGCTCGCGTCGGCGAGCGACGCCTCATAGCGCGTCACGACCTCGTCGTAGCTGCGCTCCGCGGCGATGCGCGCGGCGCGCTCCTCCACGATGTGCGCATGTTCCAGCGTCGCCGTCTCCACGATGTGCGTTTTCTCATCTTCGGAAAACATCGGGGGAAGCTGCTCGGGAGAGATCCGCCGCTCGCGGAGAGGCGGTGACTTATCGAGCGGCACCTTCTGCGCCGTTCTTTCCTCCGGCTTCGGCTTCGGCGGATCCAAAGGAGGACCGGTCTTCTCTACCTCGGGCGATTTCTGCGCGTACATCTCCTGCGGCAAGCCATCCGCTGGCGGAAGCGAAGGCGGTGGCGGTGGCGTGAGCTCCGTCACCTGCAGTCGGTCTTCGGTCCTGAGCTCCCTTTCATTGGCGTGGATTTCGTGGCGAACGAAAAGGAAGCCGCTGATCAGGACCGCGGCTACGGCGACGCCCGAGAACACGTGGTCGGCATATCGGAACTTGCGCCGGAAGTCGAGGCGCAGCTCCTCGGACGACTGCTCCCACAGCGCGTGCACGCCGAGGAATGCGACGGGAATGACCATGTCGAAGAAGAGGCCGATCGCGGAGCTGAACACCCAGGTGAGGAGCACGACCGTGACTAACGTTGCAACGACGAGCGCGAGCCGCCACCAGCCGCGCGCGATGAGGAAGCCGACGGAGATTGCCAGTGCCAGCACGATCTCGAGTGCGAGACGCCACGTGCGCGGCATTGCGTACATCGCGTCCCACAGGAGCGACTGCACGTAGTTGGCGTGGACGACGACGCCGGGAAGCGTCCCCATCGGCGTGCGATGCGCGTCAGCGAAATCGCTGCCGTCGTGCGGGGCGACGCGCCATGTACCCCCGATGAGGACCACTTGCCGCTCCAGCCAGCGTTTCGCTTGCGCAGGCGACGCGGACAGCACCGCCCTTGCGGTCAGCAGACCGTCGCGTCCCACCGGCGCGTCCTTCGGAACGAAGGTCGACGTCGGCAGGAAGAACGAATACGGCCACGCATGGTCTGGATCGTCGAGTTTCGCGGGAACCTCGCGCGTGACCGTCCGAAATACGGCCATCGCGAACGAGTCGAGCAGATCAATTTTGTCGACCCTCACGCGAGTCGGGATTTGTCGTGGATCGCGAGCGCTGCTGGTATGCCCGTAGGCTACGGCCGCGTCGCCGCTGAATGCGATCGCGTCGAAGAGATCGTAGCGACTCGCGAGGTGTTCGCTGCCTGTAATCGTTCGCGGAAGGATCACCGGGCAGCGTTTCGCGGCGGCATCGACGGCGCGGAGGAACGCCTGTTCATCGCCGGTGAGCAGATTCCATTGCGGCCGCACATCGGGCCTGTTCATCTCCAGCCCGACGTCGAGTCCGATGGCGGCGGGATTGGCATCAGCGACCTTTGCGAGGAGGCGCGTCAGATAGTCTCGATCGAGAGGACGCGCTCCTCGCAGTTCCCGCCAGAAATCGTCGTCGTCGATCGCCACGACCACGACGGTCTTGTGCGAGCGGACGAGTCGCTCCTGAAGCCAGAGGTAGACGCGGTCCCGGGTCTGCGAAAGCACCGGCAGCTCGGCGACGAGCAGGCCGAGAAAAGTCAGTGACGTGACGATGAGCCAGTGGCGAACGCGCTCACTGGCCGTCTCCCGCTCATGATCGTGATGATCTGCCATCGATGTGGGCTATGGTCCCATCTGTAGGAGTGCTCCACGCTCCCGGTTCCCTACCCGTCTCGCCGGGAACAGATGGGCTGACACGCCCGGTGTCACGGAAGTGGCGGCGCGTATCCGGTCACCGACACCCATCCGCTGTCGGTGTGGACCCACATCATCCGCAGGACGGGAGCGCGGTCGGAGACGAGGCCGAAGAAGTAACTGCTCTCGCCACCGCCCGGATAGCTCCCGGCGTAGACCGGATTGCTGAGCACGAAGTAGGTCCACGGCGCCCACACTACCGACGACGTCACTGCCTTCGTCCCGAGGCCGCCGCTGGTAACGTTGAAGACGTCATCCGTGGCCACTCCGTCGCCGTTGTAGTCGTACTCGCGCACCGCTCCCCAGCGGTCGATCGCCAACTGATCGGCGTAGGGCAAGTAGGTGAGGCCGGCCACCGGCCCGAGGTTGATGCGATATTCGTAGGCCCACTTGCCCGCCGCCGTCGAACCGGGCTGTCCCTGGAAGACACGCGACTGCAGCCGGGCATTGCCACTGCCTCCGCTGACGGCGAACTCGGAAATGTAATCGGTCACGGAGACGCTGCAGGTCGTGCTGAAGAGGCAGTTGACGGTCCATGACGTGTTGACGACGTCCAGCGCGGAAGCAGGTGCGGCGAAAGCGACGGTGAACAACGAGAGCAGGACCAGGCGCATCGGGCGAATCATTCCTTTTTCCTCCACGGTCGATTTGCAATCGGCGAGGTAGTGACGTTCGGCCCGAAACCGTTTCACGTGCGCGCGCTGGCGGTTCGCTTACATCATGGCAACGCGAACACGACCAGCGCGGTGCCTCGTGGCGCGCCGTACATCTCCGGCGCATAACCTTCGACCCAGCCGCCCCAGCCGGTCGGGACGGCGACGTATTGTTTCCCGTTCACGCTGTACGTGACCGGGTTGCTGTGAATGCCGCTGCCGGTCTGGAAGCGCCACAGCAGCTCGCCGCTGCGCGCGTCGAACGCGTTGAAATGGCCGTTCGGCTCGCCGGCAAACAAGAGATTGCCCGCCGTGGTCAGCAGCGACGCGAGAATCGGATGCGTTGCTCGCCACGACCACACCTCGCGTCCGGTCGCGGGATCGTAAGCTTTCACGTGCCCCCACTGCTGCTTGTCGATGGCCACCTCGCCGCCCCAGTACGCCATTCCTTCCTTGAACTGCTGCGGGATCAGTTTGAACGTGCCGCATGCTTCGACGACGGGCGTGTAGAACAGACGCGTGGCCGGACTGTACGACGCGTGTGGCCATTCCTTCGCACCCGCGGGGCCGGGACAGATGGCCACGCCCTCCTTCGTGGGTCCGATCCGCGCCGTGACGCGGCCGGTGGCCGGATCGATGTCGCCCCAGGTCGCGCGCGCGAACTTCGTCGCACGAACGAAGTTGCCGTTGCTGCGATCGAGGACGAAGAAGTAGCCGTTCTTGTCGAAATGGCCGAGGAGCTTGCGGCCGCCTTCTTCGAAGAGGATGTTCTCATTCACGCCGTCGTAGTCCCAGACGTCGTGCGGCGTCCATTGATAGTGCCAGCGGAGCGAGCCGTCATCGGGATCGAATGCGACGACCGAGGATGTGTAGAGGTTGTCGCCGGGACGGACCGAGCCGTCGAAGTCGGGACCGGGATTGCCGGTACCCCAGTAAACGAGATCGAGCTCGGGGTCATACGTACCGGTGATCCAACTGCTGCCGCCGCCGCGCTGCCATTCGTCGCTCTGCCACGTCTCCGAGCCCGGTTCACCCGGCTTCGGCACGTTGTAGCGCCGCCAGCGCCGCGCGCCCGTCGCGAGATCGAACGCGTCGATATGACCTCGTACGCCGTACTCGGCGCCGGACGAGCCGGCGATGATCAGATCCTTCACGACCAGCGGCGCGGCCGTTGCGCTCTCGCCCGCGCGCACGTCCGCGAATACCTGCTCCCACACTTTCCGTCCGTTCGTCGCGTCGAGTGCGACGAGGTGGCCGTTCTGTGTCGCCAGATACACGCGGCCATTTGCGACGGCCACGCCGCGGTTGACGTTGCCGCAGCAGAGCGGCGTGTCGAGCGGGATGGAGTGCTTGTATTGCCAGAGCAGACTGCCATCGGTCGCGTCGATCGCCCAGACGTATCCGTCCCATCCCGACACGAACATCACTCCGTCGACCACAATAGGTGCGGCCTCGAACGAATACGTCGCCGGATTCGGGACCAGCCCGATCACGCCGAACTGGAACTGCCATGCCGGACGGAGTTGGCGCACGTTCGATGTGTCGATCTGATCCAGCGTGCTGTAACGCTGCCCGTCGTACGCGCCGTAGTAAGTGAGCCAGTTCTGCGGTTCGCTGCGCGCGTTGCGGATGCGGGTGAAATCGACGGTGCGCGTCACGTCGGGCGCGGTCTGCCGCGCCGCCTCGTTCATTCCGCCGAACGGCGTCTGCGTCTGCGTCACCGGATGGGAGGGATAGTGCGTGCATGCCGCGGAGAGGAAAAGAGAGAGCGAGACCACGACGGTCGTTTTCATCGCGTTCACCTCGTTACGGTCTGTCCTGCTTCGGCCGGTCGAGCTTCGCTTCGGCGGGCGTTTCCCCTTTCACCATGACCAGGCCGAGCATCCCGCGTCCGGCGTGGTTGGAGATCGGACAGCCGAACCAGTACAGGCCCGGATGATTGAGCGTCACCCGCACTTTGCCGGCCTGATGCACGGGCAATAACACGACCTGGCGATCGCCGTCGCTGGGCACGAAGGCCGCGTGCGTAACCACGTCATCATTCGAGAACTCCAGCTCCAGCTCTCCGCCGCGCTCCATGACCACGATGGCCGGATACCAGATGTACTGATTCTTCGGAACGTAAACGCGATCGCGGAAGACGCCGTCGCTGCCGAGCTTCGCGTGCGAAAGTCCGCCGTGCGCGAAGAGCCGGGCCACGATGGCCTCGTTCGGGTGATCGACTTCCGGCAGCTCGTTGACCAGCCGCACCACGCGCGGATTGAGCTGCTTGAGCACGCTCGGCCGCAGCAGGCGGGCGTATTCACACCCCGCCAGCATCAGGATGGAACAGCACAGCGCAACGACCAACAGCCTGGGAGCCCGTGTCATGACGGCGACCTCCTCCGGTTGCACGGCGTGCAAAAGCGGCACCCGGGCAATGTTCGTGCGACAGGAGAACGATCCCCTCTTGACAACTCCCGAACGCTGACTTACTGTATTAGTCATCTAATACAGCGAGTCAGTGAATGTTCGATATCAATCCAGTCAATGCCGACCCCATCTGGCGGCAAATCGAAGAAGGGATGCGGCGGATGATCTCCCTCGGCACCCTCTCTCCCGGCGGGGCCGTGCCTTCCGTGCGCGACCTCGCCCAGCAGCTCCGCGTCAACCCGAACACCGTCGCGCGCGCGTACCAGCGCCTCACGGATGCGGGTCTGTTCACGGTGCGGCGCGGGGAGGGGACGTTCGTGTCGGAGTCGCCGTCGCAACTCAAGAAGTCCGAACGAAATGAAGCGCTGCGCGAAGCGGCGGGCCGCTACGCGGGCACCGCGCTGTCGATCGGCGCAACGCTCGAGCAGGCCACCACGGAACTGGAATCCGGTTTCGAGCGCCTGACACGCGAGCATAGGAGAAAGGCATGAGTGCCACCATTGAAGCGGCGGACCTGACGATCCGCTATGGAAAGAAGAAGGCCGTCGACGAGGTGACGCTGAACGTCGGCTCCGGCACCGTCTACGCGCTCCTCGGCCGCAACGGCTCCGGCAAATCCTCGCTGGTGCGCTGCGTCCTCGGACAGTTGCGCGCGGCGGCGGGACACGTCTCGCTCTTCGGCGAAGACGTGTGGAAGCATCGCGCGCGGCTCATGGAGCGCGTCGGCGTGGTGCCCGAGGATCCGGATGCGCCGCCGGAGTCGCGCGTGCGCGATCTGGCGTGGTTCTCGTCGTGTATCTACTCGCGCTGGGACAAGATCGCATTCGACCGGCGCATGCAGCGCTTCGCCATCGACACCGCATCGCGTTTCGGCGAGCTGTCGAAAGGTCAGAAGAAGCAGGTATCGCTTGCGCTCGCGCTGGCGACGTCGCCCGAGATCCTGGTCCTCGACGATCCGACCCTCGGCCTCGACGTCGTCGCGCGCAAGTCGCTCTTCGAGGAAGTGCTCGGCGACATGGCCGATCGCGGCATCACCGTGCTGGTGACGACGCACGACCTCGGTCCCGTCGAAGCAATCGCCGATCGCGTAGGCATGCTCGATCGCGGACGACTCGTGCTCGATGAAGAAGTGGAGACCCTGAAGGCGCGCTTCCGCCGCATCCGCTTCGCCAATCCGCCGATGGCGCTCGCGCAGGCGAACTTCGAAGCGGCGACGGTGCGGCAGTGGGGAACGGGTACCGAGGCGGTGGTGTCGAACTATGACGACGTCGCGTTTGCGCGGCTGCGGAACGAATCCGAGATGCCGGTGGCGGACGTGTCGCCGATGACTCTCGAAGAAATCTTCATCGCCGTGGTGGGCGAGGAAGCAGGAGTCAGGTCATGAAAGCAGCGGTCCTGATTGCGTCGCGCGAGCTGCGCGACCGTTCGCGTCTTTTCGTCATCGCCGCGGCGATGGCCATCGTGCCGTTCGCGGCCGTGTTCACCGTGCGCGAGAACCGGCCGCTCGCCATCGCGACCGTTGCTGCATTCATCGCGGCGGCGTACACGTGCAGCCTTGCGTTGATGCTCGGTGTGTCGACCGTCGGCCGCGAGCTGACCGAGCGGCGCCTCTCGTTTCTGTTCGCGAAGCCGGTGTCCGCTCCATCGATCTGGGCCGGCAAAGCGGTGTCCGCGCTGCTTACGGTGCTGGGCGCCGGCGTGATCGTGATCCTGCCGGCGTACGTATTCGCACATCGCGGCTGGCAGGACATGTGGTCGGCCGGCGGCAAACCAGTGATCGCGTACGCGACCGGCATGAGCATCATGCTCTTCTTCGTCGGGCACGCGGTCTCGACGCTGCTTCGTTCGCGCTCGGCGATGCTGGCGCTCGACTTCGCGATGATCGCGATCAGCGCGATCACGATGTTCTCGCTGGCTCGCCCGCTCCTCCTCGGCGGCGGACGCGATCTCGTATTGGGAATGCTCGCGATCGCGGCACTGGCGATGCTGCTGTTGTTTGCGATCGCGCCGGCGTGGCAACTGGCGCAGGGCCGCATCGATCTCCGCGCCAATCACCGAGCGCTGTCGACGTTCCTCTGGAGTGGCGCTGCGATCGTGTTGATCGCATGTGCGGCGTACACCTGGTGGGTGATCACGCCGCCGATCGACAGCATGACCGAACATTTCGCGGTCGAGCAGTCGCGGGCAGGCGATTGGGTGTACGTCTCCGGTCAGACACCGGGACGCGGCCAGTACCTCGCGTCGTTCATCGTGAATACGAGCACGAAGGATCGCGAGCGGATCATGGTCTCCCCGTGGAGCCGCGTGCACTTTTCGAACGACGGCAGGACGATCGCCTGGTTGGAGCCGGCGGAGCTGCTGCTGCCGCGCGGACATACGTTCCGCCTCTACACGCGTCGCCTCGAGACGGGAGCGGAGCCGGTGGTGTCACCGCTGGAGTTGCCGATGCCGCGGGAAGCGGCGTTGTCGGATGATGCGTCGCGGATCGCGATCATCCGCGCGAATCAGATCCAGGTCTACGAGATCGCGACCGGGAACCTTCTCGGCGCCGCTACCGTGACGACGGGCGACCTCGAGTCGATGATCTTCGCCGCCCCGAACCTCGTGCGCATGGTGGAACGCCGTAGTCCGAGCGCCATCGGAATGGCGGAGTTCGACGTCGCGACGAAGAAGTTCACCAGGACGCCGGACCGGCCGCACAGGCCGGGCCACGCCGCGGGCCTTCAGCTCACCGCCGACGGCTCGCGCGTTTTCCTTCGCCGCGAGGGCACGATCATCGACGCGCGCACGGGCGCGACGCTGGTGACGCTGCCGCTGACGTCGGACAAGCCGTTCTTCAACGCGATGTTGCGCGACGGCTCGGCGATCGTCACGCGCGACTCGAAGCTCTATCACTTCGATCGCAATGGAGCTCTCGTGGCCGAGATTCCGCTGCCGGTGCAGCGCGCCGGCGTCGCTGCCCAGATCGGAGCATCGAAACTGCTCCTCGGCGTCACCGGCCAGAACCCGAAGCAGTGGCGGATGCTGATCGTGGATCTCACGACGCACAAGGTCGTGACCACGGTCGATCAGGTGCTCGGCCCGGTACCGTCATGGAACGGACCGGTGCTGCGCGAGTTTCCGGACGAGGCGACGCTGATCGGCATGGACGCGTCGCGCAAACTGGTGATGTGGGACGCGCGCACCGGCAAGAAACGCCCCTTCCACTCATAGCGCTATGGAGTGCGGCAGCACAGCTGCCGCGCTCGAAGGCCGGGCGCAAGCCCGGCCTTCTTCATTCACCGCCCAAACCTCATCCCAAAAAAATCTCCCTCATTCCACCGCGGTCTCTCCTTCGCATTCGCGATGGCCACGGCGAGATCGAGGTTCGTGCGCGCCCATCGGACGCCGCTCGCGTAGTCGATTTTCTGATCGGACTCGTCGGCGCCGGAGTGATAGACATTGCGCAGCCACTCGCGCGTGAGCTTCTCGCCGTCGATCGCTGGATCGGCACTCACAAAACCGCCCTTGTACGTGATGGCGGGAATGCCTTTCTCGACGAACGAAAACTGATCGCTGCGGATGAAGCGCACTTCCTCCGGCACAGGATCGTCCTGAATCGTGAAGCCGTTGCGCTCGGCGGCCGCGCGCGCGACCGGAGCGAGCGTGGAGTGCTCGAGGCCGAGGATGACCACGCTCTTCATCGGAAAGAGCATGGTGATCATGTCCATGTTCACGTTCGCGACGATCGTCCCGTCGACGCTCGGTCGATCGGCGAAGGCCATTGAACCTTGCAGCCCTTTCTCTTCCGCGGTTACCGCTGCGAAGACGATGGAGCGGCGTGGCCGTGGCTTCATTGCGGCGACGCTGCGCGCGATCTCGATCAGCGCGGCGATGCCGGACGCATTGTCGAGCGCGCCGTTGCGGATGCGGTCTTCGCCGCGGTCGGTGATGCCGAGGTGGTCGAGGTGCGCGGTGATGACCACGTGCTCGTTCGGGAGCTCGGAGCCGCGCACGATCGCGACGACATTCGGACTGGTCGCCGCGCCGACCGTCGCCGTCGCACGAATCGTGACGCGCTTCCGCAGCGCGAATGGCTGCGCGATTCCTTTCTCCGCGCCGGCGAGGATTTCGTCGAGTGATGTGCGCTCGCCCGCGAAGAGCGCCTGCGCGGCGACGGGTCCGAGCGTGGCGCCGCCGCGGAGCTGCGGGAAGGTTTCGAACGGCTGCCCATTCCGATCGAGCGCACGCATGCGCACCGATTCGCCGGGCGAGATCGTGCGCGCCCACGAGAAGCGGCGTTCGGAGTCGAGCGTGCGGATGAGGAGCACGCCGACGGCGCCGCGCTCCGCGGCATTTGCAAACTTCACGGTGCCGCTCGAGTAATACGCGCGCTGGCTGTGCGGAAAGCGTGGCGGCGCGCCGGCGAGGATCGCCACGATCTTGCCGCGCACGTCGATGTTCGCGTAGTCGTCGTGCACGAGGTCGGGGGCGACGATGCCGAATCCGGCGAAGACGACCGGTGCGTCGACCTCACTTGTGCTCTCCAATCCGGGTTGAATCAGCACGTCCTTGCGATGCTCGAACGTCTTTCCCTCGATGGCAAACGATGATTTCGCGGGAGCGAGAAGATAGGTGCGGAACCGGACCTGCTGAAAGTACGTGCCGTCGTCGCCGGCAGGCTCGGCGCCGATCGCTTCGAACTGCGCCGCGACGTACGCGGCCGCGATGTCATAGCCGCGCGTACCGGCCTCGCGGCCTTCGACGACGTCGCTCGCGAGAAAGTTCACGTGTGCGCGCATCGCGTGCGGCGTGATGGCGAGGAGGAGCGCGAGTGCGGCGATCATGACGGTTCGTACGTCGAAAGCACGGCGCCGCGAGCGAACGCCTTCGACTCTTTCCGTTTCAGTCGAAAGGGCTCCACCTCCTTGCCGAACAGGGGCGTTCCTTTTCCCAGCACGACGGGCAGCGCGACGAGTTGATACTGATCGATCAGGCGTTCCGCCATCAGCGATCGTGCGAGGGTGAGACTCCCCCAGATCACCATGTCCTTGCCCGGCTGTGCTTTCAGTGAGCGCACTTCCTGAACGGGATCGGTCCGCACGATCCGCGACTCGTTCCACTTTCCCCACGGCGCGCGATCCAGAGTGCGCGAGAAAACGACCCTGCCGGTCGCATTCAACTTGTCGGCGAACTCCTTTTCCTTGCCTTCGGTGACGTTCGGCCAGTATTCGGCGAACATCTGATGCGTCACGCGGCCGAGGAGAAGGAGGTCGACAGCGTCGAGAAACCGCGACTGTCGCCAGACGAAACTGTCGTCGCCGTCCAGCGCGGCCGGAATGAACTCCGTCGAGCCGTTCGGACCGGAAGCGAGACCGTCGAGACTGATGAACTCCTGCAGGATGACGTTACGCATTCATCGTCCTTTCCCGCAGATCGTAGCGAAAAACAAAAAGGCCGGGCGTGGCGCCCGGCCCTTTTCGCATCACTGCGATCGAGTTACTTCGCGGCGTTCTTCTGCTGTTCCAGTCCCGACTTCGCGGCCTCTGCCAGCGTGGCGAAAGCAGCTGCATCGCGGACGGCGAGGTCGGCCAGCACCTTGCGGTCGAGCGTGTTGCCCGCGGCCTTCAGGCCGGCGATGAACTGGGAGTAGGACAGCCCGTTCAGGCGCGCGGCGGCGTTGATGCGGGTAATCCAGAGCTTGCGGAAATCACCCTTGCGATCCTTGCGGCCGGTGAAGGCGGAGTTGAGCGCCTTGTCGACGGCCTGCTGGGCGATGCGATGACCGCGCGACCTCATCCCGTAGAAGCCCTTGGCGAGCTTCAGGACTTTTTTGCGGCGGTCTTTTCTTTTTGGACCTCGTTTGACTCTCGGCATGTTCTCCTCGTTTTCCTTTCGTTTCGAGCGGCCGGGTCAGGAGTGGTGTTTACCCGGCGCGCTCCGTTGCGTAACTCGGAAAAGTGCGAGCTACTTGTACGGAATCATGCGCCGCACGGTCTTCGCATTCGCAGGCGAGACTTCGACTTCGCCGGCGAGACGCGACTTCCGTCCGGGCGACTTCTTGGTCAGGATGTGCGAGTGGAAGGCGTGATTGCGCTGCAGCTTGCCGCTTCCCGTTTTCGAGAAACGCTTGGCCGCTCCACGGTGTGTCTTCATCTTAGGCATAGCTGTCCCCTTAAGCCTGGCTGGTAACCAGCCGGATCGGTGCTGGATTCCCTTGAAACGAGTACCTCGGGTTCCTCGGAGTACCTCGGAGTTCCTCGGAGGGGAGTGAGTCGGATCCCCCCCGAGGAACTCCGAGGTACCCGAGGGACTCCGAGGTACTTACTTCACGGGAGCGATCACGACCGACATCCGGTTGCCCTGCAGGTCCGGATTCGGGCTTTCCGACGCGCCGTGCTCGCGCACCTCTTCGAGCAGGCGGTCGAGCACGGCCTTGCCGAGCTCCATGTGCGTCATCTCACGGCCGCGGAAGCGGACGATGCACTTGACCTTGTCTCCATGCTCGAGGAAGCGGATGACGTTGTTCTTCTTGAAATCGAAGTCGTGTTCATCGATGCGGGGGCGGAACTGCACCTCCTTCACGACGATGACTTTCTGCTTCTTCTTCGCCTCGGCCTGTTTCTTCTTCTGCTCGAAGAGGTACTTGCCGTAGTCCATGATCTTGCAGACGGGCGGAGTGGCGGTCGCGGAGATCTCGACCAGGTCGAGGTCCTTCTCACGGGCCATTTCCTGGGCCTGCGCGATGGGAACGATTCCGACTTGCTTCCCTTCGGAATCGATCAGGCGCACCTCAGCGGAGCGGATCAGATCGTTGATGCGGTTTTCAGGTTCGACAGGTCTGCGATCGAATCGTGGATTACGACGTGGTGGGAAAATACGAATCTCCTCTTAGGTTTTCGGGTGGACAACCATACGGACAAAGCCGTCACAAAGTCAACGCACGGGTTCGGATGAGCTCCTGCGCCCGCGCGACGATCTCCTCGACCGGAACACTTCCCTGATCGCCGCCGCTGCGCAAACGCAGGCTGGCGGTGCCGGCCGACGCTTCCTTCTCGCCGACGATCAGCATGAACGGGATCTTCTGCAATTGCGCGAGGCGGATCTTCGCGCCGAGCTTCTCGTTGCTGGCATCGACCTCGACGCGCAATCCGCCCGCCTTCAGCTTCTTCTCCACCTCGGCCGCGTAGTCGACGAACTTCTCCGACAGCGGCAGCACGATCGCCTGCACCGGCGCGAGCCACATCGGGAACGCGCCGGCGAAGTGCTCGATCAGGATGGCGATGAAGCGCTCGAACGAGCCATAGATCGCACGATGCAACACCGCCGGACGATGCTCGGAGTTGTCTTCGCCGATGTAGGTGAGGTCGAAACGCTCCGGCGCGTTGTAGTCGAGCTGAATGGTTCCGAGCTGCCACTTGCGGCCGATGCTGTCCGATACTTCGAAGTCGATCTTCGGTCCGTAGAACGCGCCGTCGCCCGGCTTGAGCTCGTACGGACGGCCGAGGGCGTCGAGGGCGCTCTTGAGGAGACTCTCGGCGCGATCCCATAGCGCGTCGTCGCCGATGCGCTCGGGCGGACGAGTCGCGAACTTCGCCGTGTACTCGAGACCGACCGATGCATAGACCTTGTCGAGCAACGCCACGAAGCGCTTCACCTCGTCCGGCACCTGCGCTTCCATGCAGATGATGTGTCCATCGTCCTGCGCAAACTGCCGCACGCGAGTGAGGCCGCTGAGAGTGCCCGAGGATTCGTTGCGGTGCAGCACGTCCTGCGTGTGAAACCGCATCGGCAGCTCGCGGTAGCTGTGCCGTTTCATGCCGTAGTACAGATAGTGCGACGGGCAGTTCATCGGCTTCGTCGAGAAGTCGTGCTCCTTCGTCTCGGTGTCGAGCACGAGGAACATGTTCTCTTTGTACTTGCCCCAGTGGCCGCTGATCTCCCACAGCCCTTTGTTGAAGAGCAGCGGCGTCTTGATCTCGAGGTAGCCGTTCGACAGCAACAGCTCGCGCATCGACTGCGACAACAAGTTGTAGAGAACGGTGCCTTTCGGAGTCCAGAACGCGGCGCCCGGCGCGAACGAATGGAAGTGAAAGAGGTCCAGCTCCTTACCGAGCTTGCGGTGATCCCGCGCTTTCGCTTCCTCCAGCTGCTTGATGTGCGCTTCGAGCTGCTCCTTGTCCGCCCACGCGGTGCCGTAGATGCGTTGCAGCATCGCGTTGCGGTTGTCGCCGCGCCAGTACGCGCCCGCGACGGTCATCAGCTTGAATGCGCCGAGGCGGCCGGTGGAAGGGACGTGCGGTCCGCGGCAGAGATCGAACCAGTCGCCCTGCCGATACATGGACAGAGTCTCGTCGCCGGGGATCGCGGAAATGATCTCGACCTTGTACTTCTCGCCGATCTTGTCGAACGTGGCGATCGCTTCGTCGCGGCTCAGCTCCTCGCGGCGGATCGGAAGATCGCGCTTCACGATCTCCTGCATCTTCTCTTCGATGCGGCGCAGGTCCTCTTCGGTGAACGCGCGATCGGTCGCGAAGTCGTAATAGAAGCCGTTCTCGATCACCGGACCGATGGTGACCTGCGTGCCGGGGAAGAGCTCCTGCACCGCCATGGCCATGAGGTGGGCGGTGGAGTGGCGGATGGTGTCGAGTCCTGCTTCCGTCTTTGCGGTGACGATCTCCACCTTCGCGCCGTCGGGGACGGGCGCGTAGACGTCGACGGTCTTGCCGTTCACCTTGCCGGCGATGGCGTCTTTGGCCAGCCGCTTGCCAATGGCCGCGGCCACGTCGGCCACGGTGGCGTTCTCAGGGACTTCTCGGAGCGATCCGTCAGGAAGTTGTACGTTCATGTTCAGACCTCGCAGAAAAACAAAAGACAGGGCCGGGAGGCCCTGTCTCGCGATCATCGGATTGTTGATTTCAGCAGACGATCATCGGCAGGGCAACGAGACGAGGCTCGTCGTTCGCGTCTGTCCGGTCGTCGTCGTAGTGTTCATCAGAAGTCGCGGAGTATAGCACCGGGGCGCGCGCGGCCATTCCCGAAGGTTCGATAATGTTATTCTGCGCGCCCGGTCCCTACATGCTGACAGCTTCCGTTCTTCTCTCCGTCGCCCTGACGCTGCGGCCGGATTCCGGCCTTCGTCTCGTCAATCCGCATCCTGTTCCCGTCGACACGAAGCTCGTTTGCGGCGACTTCATTCGCGAGCTTCGCCTCGAGCCGGAAGCCGTGCACGACGTCGCCGTCACCGGCCTCTGCACGTCGCCGCAGCTCGAATCCACGCTGCCTCTCCTGACACTGGAGACCGGCGGCGAAACGGAGCAGCGATTCGAGAGTGAAGACACGAGTTGTCCTTCGGTCACGATGAGCGCACCGCTCTTCGCGTGCGAGCGCGGCGTCGCCACCGCCTCGGTGCCACCGGTCGAAGACGCCACGTATTCATGGCTCGCGGAGAATGCCCTGATCGCCACCGGTGCGAACACGAACAAAGTCACCGTCAACCTCGGCGCGACCGCAACGGCGAAGCTCACGTGCGTCATCACCCGCAATGACGGCTGCAGCACCGAAGCGGTGGGCATCATCGCCATCCGCAAGCCGCTCGTCATTCACGAACTGAACGTGCCGGTCGAGGCCGAGGCTGCGAAGCCGCTCACGATCACGTGGAGCTATGCCGGCGACGTCGTGCCGGGCGCGCAGCTGCTGATGGGGGACGCGTTTGCGCAGCCGGTGTTGCTCTCACCAGAAAAACGGACCTACACATTCACGCCGGCCGCCGGAGGCACGCGCAACGTCGAGCTGGTCGCGAGCCTGGCGCCGACCATCAAGCCGCCCGTCGCGCCGAAAGGAAAACGCCGTGCCGTCGGCTCGACGCTCGCCACCGCGACGCAGTGTCCATCCGCGAAGATGGTGAAGAAGGTCGAGCTCCGCGGCTGCACGCTCGGTACGCCGCAGATCCTGATGCCCGAAATCGTCGAGTCCGGGTCGTCGTTCGTGGCCTCCGTCGAGGTCCTCGCGATCGACTCGGTTTCGTGGAGCGTCACCAACGGCACGCTGCTCACGCCGGACTATCTGCCGCAAGTCGAAGTGCGCGCGAACGACGACGAGAAACCGATGAGGGTGAACGTCACGATCACTCGCGGCACGACTTGCGCGGCGAGCGCGTCGCTGGACCTCGTGGTCAAGTCGCGTGCGTCGTGTGCGACGGCACCACCCACTGCGGCGTTGTCCGTCGCATCGCAGACGTGCGACAAGGCGACCATTCAGGTGATGTTCACCGGTACGCCGCCGTTCCGCGGCATGTGGCATGACCAGACCACGTTCGAGACGTCGAGCACATCGATCACGAAAGAGGTGTCGTCGCTCGGCACCTTCACCATCCTGAATTTCCGCGACGCGCTGTGCAGCGGCATCGTCACGCGGAACGCAAGAGTCGACAGCGTGAAGCCGACCGTCACGCTGACGAGCAGCGGTGGCGAATGCGCGACGCCGGACACGAAGGTCGTGGCCACCTTCACCGGCATGCCGCCGTTCGAGGGCGAATGGAACGATGGCGTGAAGTTCGTCACGAATGAATATCAGATCGAGCGCGCGGCGACCACGCCGTGGCCGTGGTACCTGCACGCATTGCGCGACGCCAGGTGTCAGAATGTCGCCGAACATTCGAACTTTCTGAACATCGTCGAACCGACCACCGTGGACGTCGAAGAAGAGACGGCGTGCCAGTACGGCGATCAGGCGCTCGCATATATCCGGGTGAATCTCTACGGCGGCGAACCTCCGTTCACCATCGAATGGAACGATGGCGTCATCACCACTACGCACGACCGCGGGTCCGCCATCCGCCCGGTCAACATCTCCGTGCCGCTGGCTGAGTATCGAGTCGTTCGCGCCACCGCGAAGAGATGCAATCAGCTTGACATCAGGAACGACACCGGCCGCGTCGCCCTCCGACCGCCGGTGCAGATCGACCGCGACGCCTCGGACATCGTGCTGTGCGCCACGAACATCGGCACCGCGAAACTAGCGGCAGGTCTGACCGGAAATCCGGCGATCGCATGGTCGATCGAAGGTGGAACGATCCTCAGCGGACAAGGCACGAGCGAGATCACGTTCCAGGGCGTTGAAGGCACCGATGCGAAGCTCTCCGTCCGTACGACGCACGAGGATGGCGCGTGCGACGCTTTCGACCAAACGCTCGTCTACGTCATGGGCGAGCCCGAGATTTCAGACTTCAAGGCCGCACACAGCACGATCAAGGCGGGAGGGTTCACGACGCTCACGTTCTCATGGGAGCGCGACGTCGAATTCGTCAGCCTGGACACCAGCAGTTCCGCACGTTACGACGACCTGGTGCAGTCCGGTTTCTCATGCGTCGATCGCAAATGCTCGATCCCGTATCACGACACAAAGGGTCCCGGCACCGTCACGATCTTCGCGTTCTACGGCGGACCTTGCAATTACTCGCCGGGCAAGCAGACCTCGGTCACGCTGACGATCGAGCCGTAGAACAGTACCTCGGAGTACCTCGGTACCTCGGAGTACCTCGGAGGGGCTCGAAGTTTTAGGCTCCCCCCGAGGAACCCGAGGAACCCGAGGAACCCGAGGAACCCGAGGAACCCGAGGAACCCGAGGAACCCGAGAAACCCGAGGAACCCGAGGAACCCGAGGAACCCGAGGAACCCGAGGAACCCGAGGTACTCCGAGGTACTCCGAGGTACTCCGAGGTACTCCGAGGTACTCCGAGGTACT
>DASPNA010000028.1:0-25567 GCA_035626775.1 Thermoanaerobaculia bacterium | reverse complement strand
ATGCGCGCCGCTGCCGCAGCGGCACGTCGACCGTCAGCCACGAAGGCAACTCGATCGGTGATTGTCCGTGCTCGAGCGGATGGCCAACCGCTTCGTGCAGCAAAACGGCGGCGCTGCCATGCTTCCAGAGAAAGGGCAGCGCGCGCGGCGCGGCATCGCCGTCGTTCGCGCCGCGCAGCAGCGCGATGTCGTGATCGAAATGTTCGGGCGCGGTGACGACGGAGCGATGGTTCAGCGTTACGACGATGGTTTTGCGGCAGCTTTGCTGGCGCCTGGAAAGCGGCGGCTTTGCCGCCGCACTCCATAGTTCGACGACGAGGCGCGTACGCCCGTCGGATACGACGAACGCGTGCATCTCGTCGATCGCCGCATCACACGCATCGACGAGCGCATCATCGCGTGCATCGGCCGCATGAATCCCACGCTCGTCTTCGATTGCAACGCCGTGTGCGAGACGCCGCTCGACGAGACGGCCATGCAGCCAGAGCTCATCGCGCGTGGCGGCGGCGTAGAGGTTCGTCAATTCAGCTCGTACGAGAATTTCTTCGCGGCCGCGTCGTAGCGCACGACCAGGCGATGCTGTTTGCCCGGCTCGAGACGCACGCCGCTCATCACGTGATGCTCCTGGATGCTCTGCGCCGGCACCGTCACCCAGATCTGCAGGTCGGCGTTCTTCGCAGGGATCTCGCGCGTGACGTTCACCGGACGCGGCGTCTTCGACGCGCGGCGGAGGAAGCGCGCCGGTTTTTCGTCGTACAACTGCTGATTCGCAACGATGTCGCTGCCGGCGCGCACGACGATGCGGCCGTCGACGAACGGATGCGAGAAGACGGTGGTGAGGTGCGTGGTGCTCGGCTGCGGCGCCGTCGTTTCGGACGCGGCCGGAGCGACCGTATCGCGCGCCGTGGTGGTTTTGGTCGCGGTCTGCTGTTGCTGCGTCGCCTTCCTCGCAGCTCGCGCCGCAAGGCGTTGCTCTTCCTGCTGCTGCGCGAGCTGCACGTATTCGATCGCGCCGGTATCGTTCGGATTGATGGCCAGCGCTTCGTTGAAGAGCACCATCGCCTCGACGTACTTTTTTTCTTCGTACAGCTTGACGCCTTCGTCGAACTTGAGCTTCGCCTGCGCGAGCTGCTGCTTGCTCAGCTCTTCCTGCTGGCGGATCGCGTTGAGCTGCGACATCGTCTTCTGCACGTACGGCGACTTCGGCGTGAGCCGCTGCAGCTCGTTGAACTTCGCGTAAGCCTGCGGTACCTGATTCGCGACCAGCAACGCGTTACCTTCGTGCCGCAGTTGCTTCGCGCGCAACAGATGTGGCTCGAGCTTCATCTTCGGATCGGGCGTTCTGCCGTCGACGGTGCGTGCGGCCACGACGATGCCGAACACGCCCGCTACGAGCAACGCCGCGATGCCGAAAAACACCGGCGGCGCGATACGTCGCTTCCACAGCGGCGCGGTGCGCACGTTCGTCAACGTCTTGCGCAACTGTTGCGAGAGCGGCGGACCCGGCGGACGGACCGGCTTCGCAACCGCCGGCTGTGTACCCGACTTCGCGGAGCCTGCGGCCGGCTGCGTGGTCACGCCGGGCGACGAGCCACTGCCCGGCCTCGCGCTAACCGGCTCCGGCAACGAAGGATCCAGCGCTTCAGGGAACGGAACCTCGAGCGTCGGCATTGGCGTGTTCGCCACCGTCACGGCGCTGAGTCCTGCGCGTTCCGCGGTCGCGCGAGTGACGACGGTTTCTTCGGCGAGCACCGGATCGACAGGCCGCGTCGGCTTCTCGCCGCGCAACACCGCGCGCAGCGCGAGCGAAAGATCGCGTGCACGCTGATAGCGCTTGGTCGGATCTTTCGCAAGGCAGTTCGCGACGATCTCTTCGTACCCTTCGGGAATCTGCGGATTGATCTCGTGCAGCGAGGGGAACGGCTCGTGGACGATCTTGTACGAGATCGATGTCAGCGAGTCGCCGCCGAACGGCTTGCGCCGCGTGAGGCATTCATACAGACAGATGCCCAGCGCGAAGATGTCGGTGCGGCCATCGACCGGCGCGCCTTTGATCTGCTCGGGCGCCATGTAGTTCGGCGTGCCGAGGAACTGGCCGGTGCTGGTCAGGTTGGCGACGCCGGACGCGATCTTGGCGATGCCGAAGTCGGTGATCTTCGCGCGGTTCCCTTCGATGAGGATGATGTTCGCCGGCTTCACATCGCGATGCACGATCCCTTTCGCGTGCGCGAAATCGAGTGCCTCCGCGACCTGCGCGACGATGTCCGCGATCTGCTCGAACGACAACGCGCGTCCCTGCGACAGCACTTCCTTGAGGTTCTGTCCTTCGACGAACTCCATCGCGATGAAGGACGTGTCGCTCTCTTCGTCGCGCCCGATGTCGTGCACCGTGACGATGGCCGGATGGTTGAGGATGCCGGCGGCCTGCGCTTCGCGGATGAAGCGCTGCTGGAACTCTTTGGTCTCGTCGTCGTCCGCGTGCGCGCCGAGGCGGATCGTTTTCAACGCCACGAGCCGGCCGATGAGCGGATCCTTGGCCAGGTAGACGATTCCCATCGCTCCCTTGCCGAGCTCGCGCACGACTTCATAGCGCCCCAGTTTCAAGAGGTTCTTGTCTCCGGAAGGCGCGCGGCGCCGCGTCTCCGCGCCGTGATCGAGGGGCGTCGCATCAGCCGGCAATGATAACTCCTGAATCCGTGCACAACCCTGTGACACTCGCGCCGCAAAAATCGCGCGTGCGGATTATGATGGCACGCCAATTTTGTGAAATCACTTACGGAGTCGACCTCATGAAGGTTTATTCGGGTTCCGAGATCCGCAACGTGGCAATTGTCGGGCACAACGACACGGGCAAGACTACGCTCGTGTCGCAACTGTTGTTCAACGCCGGCGCGGTGACGCGCATGGGCCGCGTGGAGGACGGGACCACCGCGACCGACTTCGACCCGGATGAGATCGAGCGCAAGCATTCGATCTCCGCCGCGATCGCATTCGCGGAGTGGAAAGACACGAAGATCAACCTCATCGACACGCCGGGCTTCGGCATCTTCATCATGGAAGCGCGCGGCGCGTTGCGCATAGCGGACTCGGCGGCCGTGGTCGTCAGCGGCGTCACCGGCGTCGAAGTTACGACCGAGAAGGTCTGGAAGTTCGCCGAGGAGTACGCGCTGCCGCGGATCATCATCGTGAACAAGCTCGATCGCGAACGCGCTTCGTTCACGCGCACGCTCGACGCGCTGCAGAAAAAGTTCGGCAAGAACGTCGTCCCGCTGCAGATGCCGATCGGCGAAGAGAAGGATTTCAGCGGCGTCATCGATCTCATCTCGATGAAGGCGTACAAGTATGCGAGCGACGGTTCGGGCAAACACGAAGCCGCCGACATCCCCGCCGACCTCAAGGACGAAGCGTATTCGTGGCGCGAGAAGCTGATCGAGAAAGTCGCCGAAGGCGACGACACGCTCATGGAGCGCTTCTTCGAGCAGGGCGGCCTCTCGCAGGAAGAGCTCATCGACGGACTGCGGCGCGAAGTCGGTCATCATCAGATCTATCCCGTGCTCTGCGCGTCGGCGTCGCACAACATCGGCGGACATCCGATCCTCGACGCATTCGTCTCGCTGCTCCCGTCGCCGGAAGAAGCGCAGAAGATCGAAGGAAAGAACCCGAAAGGAGAAGCGGTCGCATTCGATCGCCGCCCGCAGGCGTTCCCCGCCGCGCTCACGTTCAAGACGTTCTCCGATCCATTCTCCGGCCGCGTCTCGCTCTTCCGCGTCTACTCCGGGACATTCACCTCCGATCACGCGTACTGGAACGCGACGCGCGAACATGAAGAGCGGTTCGGGAAGCTGCAGGTGCTGCAGGGCAAACAGCAGTTGCCGGTGCCGGAGCTGCGCGCGGGTGACATCGGTGCGGTCGCGAAACTGAAGGACACGTTCACCGGCGACACGATCACCGCGAAGGACCATCCGATCGTGGTCGAGCACATCCACTATCCGGAAGCGGCGATCGCGTTTGCAGTCGAACCGAAGGCGCGCGGCGATGAGGACAAACTCGGCGCGGCGATCCACCGCATCATCGAAGAGGATCCGACCATCAAGTTCGCGCGCGACGAGCAGACCAAGGAGTTCCTCATCAGCGGGCAGGGACAACTGCACGTCGAGATCGTCGTGGCGAAGCTGAAGAAAAAGTACAACGTCGACGTGGTGCTGCATCCGCCGAAGGTGCCGTATCGCGAGACCATCACGCGCGCCGCGGATGCGCATGGTCGGCACAAGAAGCAGTCGGGCGGCCACGGCCAGTTCGCCGATTGCAAGATCACGATGGAGCCGCTGCCGCGCGGCGGCGACTTCGAGTTCGTCGACGAGATCTTCGGCGGCTCGATTCCGCGGCAGTACATCCCCGCGGTGGAGAAAGGGATTCAGGACGCGCGCGTGAAGGGCTACCTCGCGGGCTTCCCTGTCGTCGACTTCCGCGTGCGACTGAAGGACGGTCAGTACCACGACGTCGACTCGTCGGAAATGGCGTTCAAGATCGCGGGATCGCTCGCGTTTCAGCAAGGGATGGAGCTCGCGCGTCCAACGCTGCTGGAGCCGATCATGCACGTCGACATCACCGCGCCGTCGGAGTACGTCGGCGACATCATGGGCGACCTCAACTCACGGCGCGGCCGCGTGGAAGGCGTCGATGCGGAAGAGGACTCGCAGGTCGTGCACGCGCGCGCGCCGCTCGCCGAGATGCTCACGTACGGCTCGACGCTGCGCTCGCTGACGCAGGGCCGCGGCAGTTTCCACATGGAGTACTCGCACTACGAGGAGGTGCCGAAGCAACTCCAGGAGAAGATCGTGGCGGAATCGAAGAAGGCGAAGGAGGCGCAGGCAGCGGCGCATTGACGGAGCTCGCACATCAAAGCGCAGTTTTGATGTGCGCCACATCCTGCGCGGCATCGTCGGCCGCGGTCACGACGTACGTCTTCTGCTTGCCGTCCGGCGCCACCACTTTCACGTTGTAACTGCCGGGAGCGGGGAAGTCGTAGATCTCGTCGGGCGTATCGAACTGCCGCGCGTGGCCGATCGGCATTTCGTTCACGTAAACCATGGCTTCCGCGGGCGTGATCTCGAGCAGCATGCCGCGGCGCGCCCAGATGCGTACGATCGACTCGACGCCGCCACGCCCACCGGTGATCACAGCGCGCGCTTCGCCCTGCACCGGCTCGTTCGCGGACGGCGTGCTGTCGCCTTCACTGCCGTGCATCACCAGCGACGCACCTGCGCCGGGCTCGCCGGGAGGCGCGGGCGTCATGCCGCGATCGCGGCGCGGCTTCACGTGACTGGTGAGCGTGCGATCGTCGCGATAGCGCATCCCGGTGTACACGGCCAGGCCGGCCATGAGCACGAGGATCAGGCCGATGAGCACGGGCACCCAGCGCGGCAATCCGGCGCCGGCCGCCTCGTCCGGCGGCGGCAGATCAGGGATTCGATCCGTCATCGTTCTCGACCTGCGCACTTTCATCGACGACGGCCGGACCTTCGTCGGTGATCAGCGTCTCCTCGTCATCATCGAGTTGCTGGTACTCGCTCTCTCGCGAACGCAACAGTTGCTGCGCCTTCTCTTCGTGCTCGCCCGGAACGTAGACGCGGATCTCACCCATCGCGCCGAAGTTCACCGGCTCCATGTCGAACTTCACATCCTCGATCTCCGCCGGAATCCCTTCGGACTCGAGAAAGCCCTTGAGCAGCGTGGCCTCGTCCTTCGTCCCGGTGCTGGCGATCTCGATCCAGGTCGTGCCGTCATCGGCGGTGATGGTGTTCACGTCGTCCATTCGTTACTCCTCATGCAACGAGACTGATGCGGCCGATGTCGGCCGTCATCGTTCCCACCTTTGCATAGAACACACCGCCTTCGTCGAGCCCGCTCTCCAGCGCCGCCGCGCGCTCGGGCGCGATGGCGATGAGGAGCCCGCCGGACGTCTGCGCGTCACACATCAATGTGAGCTCCGATTCGAGCGCGGACAAGCGGACGCGATCGCGAAAGGTGATGACGTTGCGCGCGGTGCCTTCGGGACGCATGCCGCGCGCAAGCTCTTCACGCGCACCGGCGAGCACGGGGATTGCGGAGAGTTGCAGCTCGGCGCCGGTGCCCGAGCCTTCGCACATTTCGAGGAGATGTCCGATCAGGCCGTAGCCGGTGATGTCGGTGGCTGCACTCGCACCCGCGTTGACCATCGCTTTCGCGGCGTCGCGGTTGAGCAGCGTCATCCAGCGAATGGCGTCATCGAGCGGCGGCGGCTGGTGAAACATCTTCTTCGCACGATGCGCGCTGACGAGGATGCCGTTGCCGATCGGCTTCGTCAGATACAGAACGTCGCCGGCGCGCGCGGTCGAGTTGCGCACCAGCTTTTCGACCGAGACTACGCCCGTGACGACGAGGCCATACTTCGGAACGTCGTCGATGATCGTGTGTCCGCCGGCAACGCTGAATCCAGCTTCGAGCGCTTTCTCCGCGCCGCCGCGCAGGATCGACTCGAGCACGTCCAGCGGCAGCTTGTCGGTCGGAAATCCGGCGATGGCCAGTCCCATGATCGGCGTCGCGCCCATCGCATAGATGTCGGAGATCGCGTTCGTCGCCGCGATCGCGCCGAACAGGTACGGGTCGTCGACGATGGGCGTGAAGAAGTCGACGGTCTGCGCGATGGCCAGGTCGCCCGCGATGCGGATCACCGCCGCGTCGTCGCAGGTGGACGTGCCGACGAGCAGATCCCCTCCCAGCCCTTCAGCGGAAGGGAGTCGCGACAGGATCGAGCGCAGGTCATCCTGACCCAGCTTGCAGGCTCAACCGCCGGTCGTCGCAAACGACGACAGGGGCGGGTGGCGGCGCAGTTTGTGTTTCACGCGGAGCGGATGTTACCGCCAGAACCCGAGTCTCAGAGTCGCAGAGTCTCAGACTAATTCGCACGGGGAACGTCCCCCAACACCGCGACCCGCGCCGCCTCGACCGCATCGAGCGTCTCCTGATACAGCTCGTACTTCATCGTGTCGGAGAGCTCCGCGTCGCGGTTCACGATCTCGGCGATCTGCGCGGCGTAGTGCGAGGCGACCGGCAATCGTTCGCCCGCCTGGTGGATCTGACGGAAGCCGGCGATCAATTCTTCTTCGAGGCGCAGACGATACGAGCCATCGGCGAGGTCGCGCTGGAGGTTTTCGCGGTCGATATTCATTTCGCCGTGTAGGTGGCGCTCGCGTTCGCGCCCACGTGCTTGACGACCGCCTGCACTCCGCGCTTTTTCAGGAACGCGTCATAAGCCTTCGCGAATGCAGCGGCGCGCTCGGGCGACTCCCACGTCGTCTGCACGTCGACCTTGCCATCGCGTCCAACGATGACGCGATCGTCCACCCAACCGCGCGCGTTGTCCGCGCCGACGAGAAAGCGCCAGTGAAACTCGCCGAGATGTTCGGTGGAGATTGCGTTCGCCGGTTTGGCAGGATCGAACGCACGCGGCTTGAAGGTGCGCGCGAAGTATTCGTCGGCATGGAGGATCTCGCGCGTCGTGCGCGGAGGATCGGCATGGATGCGATCGAGCTCTTTCCATCCACCGCGGCGATACGCGGCGATGACGAACTTCAGGCCTTCGAGATACGGAAACTTCAGCATCTCCGCGAAGTACTTCGGCGTGGCCGGGTCGATCATCTGCTCCGCCTGCGCGGCCGATGTGATCAGGCCGAGCATCGCGTCGTCCTTCACCACTTCATTGAAGTCGATGCCGCTCTTGCCGAGGATGTGGGCGACCATGACCAGGACGGCTTCGCCTTCGAGGACGGCGTGGTACGCGAGATTCGCGTCCGTGTCCTTCATCAGCGCCTTTTCTTTGTCGCCGAGCTTGAAGTGCTGGTCCTGCAACGCGTGAGTGAGCTCGTGGACCATGACCATCTCTTCGAGCGTCTTCGGGTCCGCGAGCTTGGTCGCCGACTCGGGCAACTTCGGGAGCTGCTTGATCGAGTAATACGTGTGCGAGTGCGGATCGTAGAAAGCCAGCACCTGCGCCTCGTAGAGTGCGAGGAGCTTCGGCACGAGGTCCTTGCTGTCCGCGTCGACGAGCTGCAGCGCGCGCAGCAGCGTGCCCCACTCTTCGAGCGAATACGGCGTCGACTTCACCATCTGCTCGCGAAGATGCTTCGAGAGATCGGCGCGATCGATGCTCACGTTCTTCACGTCATGGAGGAACGCCTTGCCGCGAATGGCGGTGACGGCATCCATGCCCGGCTTCAGCGGCGAAGCCTGTCCGCAGGAAGCGAGCAGCAAAACGAGGAGGAGGCGGACGCTCCGGACCGTGGTCATGCGCTGACGAACCCCTCGTTTGCGTGACCCATTCCGTTCACTTAGAATGCGCGGCAATTCAGCCCATGGAGCGCGGCGACACCGAGCGTATCGAGATCACGATCAGCAGCCGTTTCGAGAACATCGAACTGGTTCAAGTGATCGCGGAGCACCTCTGCGAGAACGCAGGTGTCGACGAGGATGGGTCTCACTGGATCGGCATGGCAGTCCGCGAAGCGGTTGCCAATGCCATCAAGCACGGCAATAAACTGGACGTTCGCAAGAAGGTGAACGCCACCTTCGAGTTGCAGGGGTTCGAGCTGGAGATCACGATCTCGGATGAGGGGCAGGGCTTCGACCCCGAGAAAGTGAGCGACCCGCTCAACCCGCAGAACCTCATGAAAACGAGCGGCCGCGGCATCTTTTACATGAAGACGTTCATGGACCAGGTCAGCTATTCGTTCGAGCCCGGCGGCGGTACGTCGCTGATCATGACGAAGAACCTGGCCAAGGGCAGCGGCATCGCAAGCACGAAAGCCTGATTCGCAAAAGGAGAAACAGAAATGAAAGCCACGACCCGGACCGTCGACGACGTCGAGATCATCAGCCTGCAGGGCAAGATCACGATCGGCTCAGGCGACACGCAACTGCGCGAGGTGATCTCCAACGCCGTCAACTCGGGCAAGAACAAGATCCTGCTCGACCTGTCCGGAGTGACGACCATCGACTCGTCCGGCATCGGCGAGCTGGTCGGTTCCTACACGACAGCCACCAACCGCGGCGGCAAGCTCAAGCTCCTGCACCTGCCCGCCAAGCTCAACGAGCTGCTGCACGTCACGCAGCTCATCACCGTGTTCGAAGTCTACGAGAACGAAAGAGAAGCGATCGCCAGCTTCTGATTCCGGAGTGCGGCTTCTGGAGCGGCGGGCTCTCCGCCCGCCGTTTCCAGGTTTCGACGGGCTGAAAGCCCGTCGCTCCAGCCCTCACCCTCCGCCGCGCCGGCGGGTCGGCAGCCGTTGTTCCGGCGCTCCCATCGTCTCGCGCGATCGCGGCGCCCAGCGCATCGGGATCGCGTTCGTGTACACCACCTCATTCCGTTCCAGCCAGAGCGGGAAGAGTGTGTCCGCGAGTTTGGAATCCGCCAGCGCCACTTCTTTGATCCCGATCAACGCGCGAAACGGTTCCGTGTCGCCCAGGAAGTTGAGCTTGAGGCGAAAAGAGGCGGGAGCGAGTCTGCGCATGCCTGCATCGGCGTGTGCCGGATTCGTGTAGATCACGCGCGCTTTCGCCGTGAAGCTCTTCTTCTCCCCCGGCTCGATCGTAATCAGACGCGGCAACATCGTGTTCCCCGGCACCTCGGCGCCAATGCTCACGGTGAACGTCTGGGTGTCCGAATCGAACGTCGTCTCGGGAATCAGTTCGGCGATCGCGATCGCCGACGCGCGCTGGTTCGTGATCTCGTACGTGATCGGGATGTGTGCGCCGGGCGAGACCTGTTCAGCGGCAACCAGCGCGTCGACGCGCACCGAATTCTCGGTGCCGACGATACGGCGCGGCTCGCTCATGTCGACTACGGTGCTCGCGCAAGCGGTCGTGAAGAGGAGAAGCAGAATTGCGCCGCCGAGTCTCATGACGTTCCCCTGTCGATTCTACGGGGAACGTCAGCGGCCCGCGTGAATATGCCGCGTCAGAAGCCGCCGCCGCGCTGATCTGCCCCGGCGAAGTTGTGGCCGCTCTCGCGCGAGGAGAATCGCACCGGCACCGCGTTGAGGAAGATCGAGTCGTTCGCTTCGAACCACTTGTCGAAGAGCTCGTCGGAGAGAACTTCGTCCGCGCGCGTGTTCGCGAATGCAGCCGGGTCGCGCAGAATCGAAACTTTCACCTGCACGTAACGCGGAGGCGCGAGCGAAGTGCGCGTCGCCGCGGCAGAGAGCGCCGGAATCGCGCCGGAACGGAACAGTTTTTTCTCGCCCGGCTTCACCGTCACCACGTGCGGCATCTTCCCATCCTGCGGAACCTCGGCGCCGATGGCGAAGGTGATGGTCTGCGTGTCGGCATCGTAGGTGGCGTCCGCGACCTTATCCGCGACCGCGATGGGATTCGCGCTGAGGTTCTCGATCTGCCACGTCACACCGATCGGCGACCCGGGCGTGACGGTGTCTTTGACGAGTTGCGCATCGATGCGGACGTTGTCTTCGCGGCCGACGGTGCGGCGCGGATCATCCATGTCGATGCTGTCGGCGCTCGCGAATGCGGTGAGAGTGAGGGTGGTAAGGAGAGCAGCGAAGAGTCCCGAGCGTTTCACGATCGCCTCCGATCCGTTTCTCGTCGGCGCTCGCGATGCCCGGTGGCGTCGTGCCGCCGGTCTGGTCCCAGAGCCGGAAGCGTGCCAGTTATTCAGAGTTCCGTGATGGTGGTCACGTTCGAGCTGAGTGCGGCGAGGGGGCGGTGCTCAGTCGATCTTGAGCACTGCCAGGAACGCTTCCTGCGGGATCTCAACCTTGCCGACGCGCTTCATCCGCTTCTTTCCTTCTTTTTGCTTCTCGAGCAGCTTGCGCTTACGGCTGATGTCGCCGCCGTAGCACTTGGCGAGCACGTTCTTGCGCAGCGCCTTCACGGTCTCGCGTGCCACGATGCGATTGCCGATCGCCGCCTGCAGCGCCACCTCGAACATCTGCCGCGGGATGAACTCCTTCATCTTCTCGACCAGCATCTTGCCGCGCGCAAAGGCCTTGTCCTTGTGCACGATCAGCGAGAGCGCGTCGAGCGGCTCGCCGTTCACGAGGATGTCCATCTTCACGAGATCGCTCTCGCGATAGCCGATGAACTGATAGTCGAGCGATGCGTAGCCGCGCGAGATGGACTTGAGCTTGTCGAAGAAGTCGAGGATCACCTCGTTGAGCGGCATCTCGTACACGATCATCACGCGGTTCGATGACACGTACTCGAGCTTCTTCTGCGTGCCGCGCCGTTCGATCGCCAGCGCGAGGATCGGACCGACGAATTCATCGGTCGTCAGGATGGTCACTTCGAAGAACGGCTCCTCGATCATGCGGATGTTCGCGGGATCGGGGAGTTTCTGCGGGTTCTCGACTTCGATGACGTCGCCGTTCGTCAGCGTCACCTTGTAGCGCGCACCAGGCGCGGTGGTGAGCAATTCGAGATTGAACTCGCGCTCGAGGCGTTCCTGGATGATCTCCATGTGCAGCAGGCCGAGGAAGCCGCAGCGGAAACCGAATCCGAGGGCGAGGGAGTTTTCGGGTTCGTAGGAGAACGAGGCGTCGTTCAACTTGAGCTTCGCCACCGCATCCCGCAGGTTCTCGTACTCCTCGGTGATGATCGGAAACAGTCCCGCGAACACCATCGGCTTCACTTCCTGGAAGCCGGGCAGCATCTCGGGATTCTCTTTCGCGCCGGTGATCGTGTCGCCGATCTTGGCCTGCACGATGTCCTTGACGTTCGCGGAGATGAACCCGACTTCGCCGACGCCGAGCGAATCGATCGCTTTCGGCTTCGGCGTGAAGATCCCCATCTCGGTGATCTCGTATTCGCGCCCCGTGGACATGAACTTGATCTTCATGCCGCGGCGCAGTTGACCATCGATCATGCGCACGAGACAGACGACGCCGCGGTACGGGTCATACCAGGAATCGAAGAGCAGCCCGCGCGTCGGACCGCCGGCGTTGCCTTTCGGCGCGGGAATGTCGGTGACGATGCGCTCGAGCGTTTCGGCGACGCCGATGCCGGCCTTCGCGGACGCCAGCACGGCGTTGTGCGCGTCGAGGCCGATGACGTTCTCGATCTGGTCGCGCACGCGATCGGGATCGGCAGACGGGAGGTCCACCTTGTTGATGACCGGCAGGATGGCCAGGTCGTTCTCGATGGCGAGGTAACTGTTCGCGAGCGTCTGCGCTTCGACGCCCTGCGTGGCGTCGACGACGAGGATTGCGCCTTCGCACGCGGCCAGGCTGCGCGAGACCTCGTAGCTGAAATCGACGTGGCCTGGGGTGTCGATCAGATTGAAGACGTAGTCCTGCCCGTCGTTCGCGCGGTAGTTCAGCGTGACGGCGCGGGCTTTGATTGTGATGCCGCGCTCGCGCTCGAGATCCATGTCGTCGAGCATCTGCTCGTGCATCTCGCGCTGTTCCACGGCGCCGGTGGTCTGCAGCAGCCGGTCGGACAAGGTGGTCTTGCCGTGGTCGATGTGCGCGATGATCGAGAAATTGCGGATGAACTGAGGGTCAGGCATTCGTGCTGGCGGGGCAATTAACACGAACGCAGCGGTTTGTCATCCCGGCCACTGGTGTCCGCAGTCGAGGCAGACGCGTTGGTTGAAGATGATGTGCGCGAGCACGATCACGGCGATCATGATCCCGGCCACGATCGCGGCGTTGAGATTGAGGATGAGAGTGGCCGGGATGGCCAGCGCGATGAGAACGACGTAGATCAGCCAGATGGTCATGCCGCCGCGGCGGATTCTCTCGGAGTCGCACGAGGGGCAGGAGCGCATCACCCGATGATATCGTCCAGCCATGGACCTCGGCATCAACGGCCGCGTGGCGATGGTCGCCGCCGCATCGAAGGGACTCGGACGGGCCATCGCGGAGTCGCTCGCGGCGGAAGGATGCAGGATCTCGGTCTGCTCGCGCACGGGCCCCGGCTTCGGCGATTTTTCCGTCGCGTGCGACGTCTCGAATGGGGATGATCTCCAGCGCTGGTACGACGGGACCGTGTCGAAGCTTGGGCAGGTCGACATCCTGGTCACGAACACCGGCGGCCCGCCTGCTGCGCCGTTTCTGAAGTTGAGCGAGGAACAGTGGCGCGGCGGCATCGAGTCGACGTTGATGAACGTGATCCGCCTCTGCCGGCTGGTCATCCCCGGCATGCAGGAGCGGAAGTGGGGACGCATCGTCCACCTGACGTCGTTCGTGGCGAAGCAGCCGGTGGAGCTGCTGACCGTGAGCTCGACGCTGCGCGCCGGCATCTCCGGCCTCACGAAAACCCTCGCCGATCAGGTCGCGCGCGACAACATCCTCGTCAACGCCGTGCTCCCCGGACACTTTCTGACCGACCGCCAGAAACAGCTCAGCAAGATCCGCGCAAAGGAGCAGGGCACGACGCCCGATGAGTACCTGCGCAAATCGGAGCAGGCGATTCCGCTGGGCCGCTACGGCCGTCCGCAGGAGCTCGCGGACGTGGTGGCGTTTCTGTGCAGCGAGCGCGCGTCGTACGTCACGGGCGCTTCGTTGCAGATCGACGGCGGGCTGTACCGCGGCACGTTTTAATCGGCAGTTTCTCTCACCCCTCTGATCGCCACAATTGCTCCCTTCCTTACCTACGTGGCCGGAGGTGTGCACCGTTATTGAGAGATAAGCAGGAGAGAACCATGAAAACAGCTACGTGGCGAAGCGTGCTGGTGCTTCTGGCGATGGCCTACGTCGGGCCTTTCGCCTATGCAGTCCCGCAGGTGAAGTCCTGTTCGGTGGGCCATTGGTACTTCAAGGATTCCCTGACACCTATGATCGAATCCGGTCAAGACGATATTACTGTGAACCAGAATGTGGGCTGGACCACTATTCTGCAAAGCTGCGACGACGAGCTGAACTCGCATGCGTCCGTGACTGAATATAACGTGATCTGGCGGCAAATGATCACCATGCATGGGGCCACGGTTCCGCCTGGCACCCCTTATGAGCTGGAGTTTGCGACCACCAAAGGCGGATTCATAACAGTCCATCGGACCGTCAGTCGGGTCATACGCCATACGCCCTCAATGCAGCACCCACACGTGGATCACGTCGCTGCGTATTTCAAGTGGCTTTCGGGAGGGAATGGTTACCGCGTCCGGACGCGAATCCTCGGTGCTGGCAGCGGTTCAGTGACGATCAAACAAACCTTCGCGAGCGGACAGGGCAGCCCTTCCCAGTACGGGGCCGCGGAGAGCAGCGTACTGACTATTCCTATTACGCTCGACACGACTTGGCGAGAGATCAGCGGCGTTACAATGAACAATACTTCCGCTGGAACAGTCGACGTCCAGCTCCAAACGCATTTCCGCATTACCTCAGGGAGTCCCGGTCAGCGGATTTCTGTCGGTATCGGCAAGGGGAGCGGCAGCTCCGCCCAACACTACTCGCATCTGTACGTTCCTGCTGCGCTCCCTGCAGCAATGACAGTTCTCGATTTCATGCCGAACGAAGGGGTTGGTCATGCGCTCATTCCCGCAGGCTTAAATACCTTCCGAGTGTGGGCCCGCGTCGATGCGGGAACCGCTACTGTCACAGATCGCCAAACCGAAGTCCTCGGGATGAAAGCGGATCCAGCGGCGGATTCGATTCGCTTCTATGCGTTCAGTGGCGGCCCGACTCTTGTCCGGGAGGACAATTACACCAGCGGCCAACCGCAGAACTGTCTCCTTTTGGATCAAGGATTTTCATTTTATGCGTGTAATCAGAACGCCGACGATCCTGGCCCGTCAAGTATGCCTGGATGCGGCCGCTGGACAAAGATCCTGCAAGCAACCGTTCCACCCAGCGATGACGATGCCAGCGTGGGCGCTGGCTACGTCGAGATCACCAGCATCGGCTGTCGAAGCGGTACTGATTGTTGGAACGCCGCGCAGGCGACGAGTATCGCAGTCGCAATAGAAACGGTCACGAATGAGCCCGTCGGCTCACGTGACGCCGCGGACTTTCACCTTTCGTCCTATTCGGTCATGACCGTGCCTACACGAATTCATTTCGCGCAGGACGCGTTCGCGTGGGGCAATGGAAACGGGCAAACAATCCGTGTATGGGTCCGCATCAACAACTATCCGTGCAATGGAATCATGTACGGTCTGGACGAGCGGCAACTCACGATCGGCCGCGCGTACCTCGGAATCCGGTTCTTTGAACCGACCGGAGTTCTTTATAACCCGTTGCTATGAGGGAATCGCTCGGACGCATTACGGCGGCGGCGGATACGCACTAGCGCAATGCCGCAGCAGCCGGCAATGGCGGCGAGCGTGATCCATCGGCCGATCACGAACGATCTCGGCAGAAACACGAGGCGGATGCGGTGCTTCCCTTGCGGCACGTGGACGCCGACGAAGGCGTGATTGGCGAACTGAGTTTGGACGCCTTTCCCGCCGACGTATGCGCGCCAGCCTTTCCACGCCGGCAGTGAGGTCACGATCCATCCTGCGCCGTGCATGTCGGCGTCGATGACGTACCCACGCGCCGTGTTTCGGAACTTCAGTGTGCCGCGGCCGTTTTCGCGTTCGTGCGGAGTGCCCGTCGCCGCGATCCATGCGCGTTCGCGAAAATCGATCTCGTCGTTCATCTGCGACAGCGTTTCCGCAACGTCGTAGCCGATGCGTACGCGGCGAGGAATGAAGATGCGATCGAGAACCTCCATGTTCTCGAGCAATAGGGACCCTGGTTGGCGTGCGGCTTCACGCCAGCCTGGCGGTGGAGGATCTCGATCCCACGTGATCGCGTAGCGGACGTTCAGAAAGGACAGGAACGGCCGAGTCAAATCATCCACGCGATTGAACCAGACCGGTTGATGTACGCACCATGTCGAATACGTTTCGCGGTAGCGCCGGAACGTCATGGCCTGATAGCCGCGCACATCTTCGAGCTCGTACATCGCGCTGGTGCCAGGCAGGAAAGCCAGCCCATGACCTGTGATACGGAACGGCTCACGGACATCCTTCAGCGCTTCGAACATCGGGATCGGCGGATAGGCGGCGCGTTGCTCGAATGAATGATAGATGCCGCCCGCGGACAGGAATCGCTGCACGACGATGATCGCGAGAAAGAGATACGCGGGCGCGCGAACGTACGCGAGCAAAGCGGCCAGCGCCAGGCCACCGATCTCCGCGGCCATGACGAAGCGTCCCCACTCGGCAGGCGCGTGCGAGACCAACGTAGAGCGAAGGATCACCGCGTTGCCGATGGCGATGACCGCGCATGCAACCGCGAGAAAGCGCCAGCTTCTGCTGGCGGACTCCATACCGACCGCGGCGAGCGTCGCCAGTGCGAATGCGGCGGCGAACGAGAATCGTTCGTTCAATGCCGCATCGAACAGCGGCAGTTTCTGCAGCAACCGCGCGAGCGGCGCCCATTCCGCATGGGCCATGAATCCGAATAGCGCGAGACCTCCCAGGAACCACGTCTCCCGACTGCGCACGCGCCAGATCGCGTAGATCGCAAGCGCAAGAATGATGCTGCCGATGGCAGCAGTGTCGAGCGGCGCGTTCCCGAAACTCCATTCGCGCGCGTGCAGGTACGGGAAGAGATCCGTCGCAAGTCGCGCCCACACCTGCGACGCCGGCACGCCGCGGGGCGATTCGGCGTACTGGCCGGTGCGAGTGGCATGCTCCATCGTCTGCGGCGCAGCTTCGAGAATCGGCAGGATGAACATGGCGCTCAGCGCGAGCGCGAGCAGGCCGGCGCTCACACCATTCACAAGAACACGCCGGCTCCGCATCAGAAGTGCATATGCACCCGCGATGAACACAACGTGGAGCGCAGTCTCCGGATGTCCCGACAGCAGCAACAGCGTGAACGCCGTCGTCAGCAACGGAAGTGACGCGCGTCGCACGCCAAGAAGCACGAACGGCAGCCAGGTCCACGCGGCACCGAGCGGCCAGAGTACGAAGAACACGATCGAGGTCGCGCACGTCCAACCTGCAGCAGCGATCAGGGCGGACGATTGGCGACATCCGATCTCGCGCGCGAACAGAAAAGCTCCCAACGCCGCCACGAAATGCGTGATGGCAGCGGAGAACGTCAGGCCGATGGGCACCGGCAGCAACAGCGCCAGCAACAGCAGCGGGCTGTAAGGGGCCGGCTGTCCCGCGGGCGCAAGGATGTCGCCCGAAAGCATGAACGGATTCCACAGCGGCCACTCGGCATGGGCCAGCGACCACTGTACGGCTTTGCGCCACGGAATCATCTGCCCGTACAGATCCGACAGACGCCCGTTGTGCGGCGCGCCCATCCCGTATTGCTCTGCCATCCAGTTGAGCGGATGGCTTCCGTACGTCAGATCGATCGGGCCATAGACGCGCGACGTGACCAGCGCATGTCCGGTGAAGAGGAAAGGCAAGAGGAAAAGGAGCAGCGCGGCGACGCGCGAGACCGGCAGGATGAACCGGTGAGTCAGCAGCAACAGCGCAGTCGCGACGGCCGCGTAGAGCGCCAGCGCCATGCTAATCCCAGTCCGTCCCGTTCATCCGCGCCACGATCTTCGCCACCTCGATGTAGTCCGCCCCTTCGCCGAGCTGGTGCAGCGCGCCGCTGAACAGTTGCTGCGTCAGCGCGAGCATCGGCGTCGACGCGTGCTGCTGGTGCGCGAGAGACGCCGCGATGCGGATGTCCTTGTCGTGATGCGCGAGCTTGAACACCAGTGGCCACTGGTGATCGCGCAGACGCATCGGCAAAAGGTTTTCCGACGCGTTCGAACGGCCGCTGCCGGCGTTGGTCACTTCGAGCGCGGTCTTGATGTCGATGCCGAGCTGCTTCGCCAGCAGCATGCACTCCGATGTGATCCAGACGGTCGCGCCCATGATGGAGTTCGTGAGCACTTTGATGGCGTGGCCGGCGCCGACGTCGCCGACGTGAATGAGCGTCTTGCCGTTGACGCGGAGGATCTCTTTCGCGCGCGCGACGTTTTCTTCGGAGCCGCCCATCATGATCGTGAGCGTCGCGTTCTCCGCGCCGACGATCGCGCCCGTCACCGGCGCGTCGACGAACGCCACCTCTTTCGCCGCCAGCCGCTTCGCGGTCTCGCGGCTCACGTTCGGATCGCCGCTCGTCGCGTCGATCCAGAGCATGCCCGGATGCACGTGCGCGAGCAGTTGGGCGGCCATCTCGTCGACCTCAACGCTCGTCGGCAACATCGTGATGATTACGTCCGCGGCCGCGCAATCGGCGAGCTCGTCGACCAACGTCGTGCCGTGCTCGCGCGCGTGCCGTTCCGCTTTCTCGCGCGTTCGGTTCCACACCAGCACCTCGTGTTCTTTGGCGAGGTGGCGCGCCATCGGGAAACCCATGGCGCCCAGTCCGATGAATGCGATCTTCATTTCACTCCGGCGAGCCACGCGGCGAAGTTCTGCGATTGCAGTGTGCGCAGCTCGATGCACATGTCGATTTCCTCGAGCGCCTTTTTCAGCGCGCGATCCGACGCCTCGACGGGATGCGCGGCGAAGAACTGCTGCACGTCCTCGCGCAGCTTCGGATCGCAGAACGCGCCGGTCGCGCCGACGATGGACGCGCCGCCCCATGGCGTGAAGTTCTTGCGCAGCGCGTCCCAGTTGTTCTTGAAGAATGCCCACGCTTCTTCATGCCGCTCGGAGTAGCCGAACATCGATTCGATGTAGCCGGGCAGATCCTGGTTGCGCATCTCGGGCGAGATGGCCACGCGATACGCTTCCTGCACCAGCGCCGGCTCCTCGAACGCGAGCATCGCGAAGCGATACCGGTAGTACTCGCCGGGCGACTTCGACTCCGCCATCGCGGACTTCAGTTTCTGCATCAGCGCCGCGTCTCCGTTGATCGCAGCCAGCGAAACCACCACGTCGAGCAACGTGGCGTCGACCGAGCCGGGCTCGCGCAGCGAGAGCTCGGTCAGCTCGCGCGCTTTCGCGAGCGTCTCTTCGTCGCGGGCGACGTGGCCGAGGACGCGGACGACGCTGGAGCGAAGGCGCTTGCGTTCGTCGGGCTCGCCGGCCACCGGCGTCCAGCCGAGCTCCGCGATCATCGGCCGCAGATAAGCGGCAACCCAGCGTCGAAAGACCGGCGCCTGCTCTTCGGTCAGGAGGTCCTGACGGATTGCGGCCAGCTTGGTGAGAATCGCGTCGACCACCGCGCGCTCACGATCCTCGCGCAGGCGATCGAACAGCGTGAGCTGCGTGGCAATGCTCTCCTCGCCGATCTTCACCAGCGCCCACACATCGTTCACGAGCACGACCCGTTCGCTCGGCGACAGGATCTTCGTCAGATCGCCGACCGCGGGAATCATCCCCGCGGCGTGCGCGGTGCGGTAGAAGCCGCGGCCGTCGTAGTTCACGAAGAGATGCGCCGAGCAGCCGGCGATGCGGAACGTTTCCTCTTTCTTCTTCAGCAGGAACTTCCGCGGCGCTTCGGACGGCGCATCGAGATTGCGCACCGTGACCGGGACCGTCCAGAGCTGCTGCGGGTCGGCGAGGAATGGCGCGCGGCGCGAATACATCCGCTGCTGCGCGAGCGTGAGCAGCGTGGCGGCACCTTCACATCGCGCGGATGCACGCACCAAGGGGGCGCCGGCCTGCATCACGAACGACGGCATCATCTTGTCGATCGGCTGCTTCGTCACCGCCGTCATCGTCGACCAGAAATCCTCGGCCTTCGCATTTCCCCATGCGTACTTTTTGACGTACGCGCGAATGCCGTCGCGGAAGGATTCCTCACCGACGTAGGCTTCGAGCATGCGCAGCACCGCGGCGGTCTTGCCGTACGCGATGCCGTCGAACATCTGGTTGATCTCGGCCGGCGTGTCCGCTTTCTGGCGGATCGGCCGCGTGCTTTCCGTCGAGTCGACCGTGAGCGAGTTGCTCGTGGATGACGCTTCCTCGACCGCGAGGTCCCACTCCGGCTTCCACGCTTCGATCGGCTTCGACGTGATCCAGGTCGCGAAGCCTTCGTTCAGCCAGATGTCGTCCCACCACTCCATGGTCACGACGTCGCCGAACCACATGTGCGCGATCTCGTGCGAGTTGATCTGCGCGACGTAACGCTTGTGCAGCGCGGATCCGGTCTTCTCATCGACCAGGAGCGCGGCCTCGCGGAACGTAATGGCGCCGACGTTCTCCATCGCGCCCGCTTCAAAGTCGGGGAAGGCGATGATGTCGAGCTTCCCGAACGGATAGCGGAACGCGTAGTACTCATTGAAGTACTTCAGCTCCGCCTCGGCCGTCGTCAGGCCCCACTTCGTCAGCTCCTTCTTCTCCGGCACCGCGCACACGCGGATCGGAATGCCGTCGGAGCTCCCTTCGGAACACTGCCAGTCGCCGACGAGCATGGCCACGAGATACGTCGACATCTTCGCCGTGCGCGCGAAGGTCAGCGTGTGTTTTCCCGGAGTCGGACCCGGCTCGTCCCTGATCAGCTTCGCGTTCGAGATCGCGGTATCTCCTTCATCGACGACGAGCGTGATGTCGAACGTCGCCTTGAACGCGGGCTCGTCGAACGACGGGAACGCGCGGCGAGCATCGGTCGGCTCCATCTGCGTGACGGCGTATTTACGCCGCGCAGTCTTGCTGATGTAGAAGCCGCGCAGTTTGTCGTTGAGGATGCCTCGGAAGCGAATGAAGATCGACGCGGGCCCGCGCGCGAGCGGCTCGTCGACGGTGAACGTCGCGGTCTCGAGCATGTGGTCGACGGAAATCGCCGGCTTGTACCTCTTGCCGGCCGAGGTGATGGTGACGTCGTCGATCTCGATCTCGTCGACGTTCAGCACGATGCGATTGGTCGGCTCTTTGATCGTGACGCTGATGGTCTCCTCACCGGAAAACTTCTCCGCGGCAAGATCGGTGACGAAGCGCAACGCGTAGTTCGTCGGCACCACGTTCTTCGGCAGGCGCTGCGCGAGAACGGACGGCGCGGCGAGCAGAACAGCAACGGCGACAAGACAGGCGCGGCGCATGAATGACTCCTCGAAACACGGCCTGGAGCGGCGGGCTCTTAGCCCGCCGGGCCGACGGGTTGAGAGCCGGTCGTTCCAGAAAAACGCGTAAGTGTACTTTGCTAGGCTCTAGCGATGACCTTCGACGAGACCTATCGCGCCGCCTACGGATTCGACGCAACCTCTCTGGACATCGGCCACGTCCTTCGCGACGGCAAGCCCGCCGCCGACCTTCCGGTCCGGGTGCCGCTGCGCATGATGAATCGCCACGGCATGATCGCCGGTTCCACCGGGACCGGGAAAACACGTACGTTACAACTGCTGGCGGAAGAGCTTTCCCGCGCGGGAGTGCCGGTGTTCCTCGCGGATGTGAAGGGCGATCTCGCGGGCATGTGTTTGCCCGGTACGCCGAGTGAATCACTGACCGCGCGCGCCGCCTCGGTCGAACGCACGCACACGCCTGAAGCGTTTCCGGTCGAGTTCTTCAGCCTGACGGGAAAGCGCGGTACGCAGGTGCGCGCAACTGTTTCCTCGTTCGGTCCCGTGCTCCTCGGCAAGGTGCTCGACTTGACCGACGTCCAGCAGAGTGTGCTCGCGCTGGTTTTCAAATATTGCGATGACCGGCGCATGCCGCTGCTCGATTTCGACGACCTGCGCGGCGTGCTCACGTATCTCTCCGGAGAAGGAAAGGAAGAGCTGAAGACGTACGGCGGCATGTCGTCAGCGACCGTCGGCGTGCTGGTGCGCAAGATGGTCGAGCTCGAGCAGCAGGGCGCCGCGAAGTTCTTCGGCGAACCGGAGCTCGACATCAACGACCTCACGCGCATCGTCGACGGCAAAGGTGTGGTCAACATCCTTTCGCTCTCCGACGTGCAGGACAAGCCGCGCCTCTACTCGACGTTCCTCATGTGGCTCCTCGGCCAGTTCTACTACCGGATGCCGGAAGTCGGCGATCCCGACAAGCCGAGGCTGGTGTTCTTCTTCGACGAAGCGCATCAGCTTTTCTCCGACGCATCGTCCGCGCTCGTCGAGCACATCGAACAAGTCGCGCGATTGATCCGCTCGAAAGGCATCGGCGTCTTCTTCATCACGCAGACGCCGAAGGATGTGGCCGAGGATGTGCTCGCGCAGCTCGGGAACCGCGTGCAGCACGCGATCCGCGCGTTCACGCCGAAGGATGCGAAGAACGTGAAGGCCACGGCGTCGACGTTCCCGATCAGCGAACACGTCGACGTCGCCAGGTCGCTCACGTCCCTCGGCATCGGCGAAGCGCTCGTGACGGTGCTCAGTCCGAAAGGCATCCCGACGTCGGTCGCGATCGCGCAGGTGCTGGCGCCGTGCTCGCTCATGTCGTCGATCGACGACGCGCAGTACGCGCGCGTCATGGCCGCGTCACCGATCGCTGCAAAGTACGCGACGCCGATCAATCGCGAGAGTGCGCACGAGATCCTGCAGAAGAAACTCGCGGACAGCGTGGCGGCGGGGACGCAGGAGCGTGACGAATTCGGCTGGCAGCAGGAGTCGGACGACTTCGACTGGCGGAAGAGCGGCGCTACGCGGCGGAGAACGTCGAGCGCGGCATCGCGGCGCAGATCGACGCGGGCGCCGAAGTCATTCGTGGAAGAAGCGCTGGGCAGCCGCGTCGCGAATACGGTCGCGCGTCAGGCGACGAGAGAAGTCGCGCGAGGGGTGATGGGGATTTTGAAGGGATTGTTCTAGGCAGGGGGCCGGGCTGAGAGCCGGTCGCTCCAGACAGCTTTTGATCGAGACCCTCCGGCCACGCGTTGCAGAGAGAGAGGTAGCTTCAGCAATTTGTCCACGGAGGCACGCCCATTCGCCCGCTCTTCCGTGGTTGGGTCCGAGGTGGGCACGAAGCTGAAGGGTCTCGATCAAAAGTCGTCTGTCAAGGAACCGGGAACCAAACAAAAAAGGGGCGTTACGCCCCTTTGTCGCCGTCTAGCGGCTGCGTCGCTGAAACTGAACGGAATCTATATCACGATTCGCGCCGATTTGGTGAGCTGCGTCACGAAATGCCGGACCCCCTCACCCTGAGGGGGTGAATTCAACTTCGCGACTTGTACCAGTCCGCGTTGATCTCGGTGTAGTGCTTCCACTGCTCCGGAACGAGGTCCTGGGGGAAGATCGCCTGAACAGGACAGGCCGGCTCGCACGCACCGCAATCGATGCAAACCTCGGGATCGATGTACAGCATGTCGTATTGCCCGAAATCGGCTTCATCCTTGCGCGGGTGAATGCAGTCGACCGGGCAGACGTCGACGCAGGCGGTGTCTTTGGTGTTGACGCAAGGCTCAGCGATCACGTACGTCATGCAGCTCGTTCCTCCCGATTTGGCGTTGCCATTCTAGATCACTCGTTCCATCTGCGAATCGTCTCGATCACGTAGTCGTTGCCCATGAACGAGACCACGTCGCCGGCCGCATGTCCCATCAGTTTCTTCGCGACGTCGGACTCGTTGGAGTAGATGCCATGCTCCGGATCGGATTCCCAGGGACCGAGGATGGAGACGTCGCGGCGCGCGTCGCCGTTGCTGAGCTGCAGCTTGGTGCCGACGCGGACCGAAGTGATGTCGATCTGCTGTGGATCGAGCACGCGCACGCGCGAGATTTCCGAGGCCAGCTCGCCGACACGCGCGGAGAGATATTCGGCGCGCGCACGCGCGGCCTTGTATTCGAAGTTCTCGCGCAGATCGCCCATCTCGCGCGCCGCCTGCAGCGCGCGTGAGTTCGCGGGGATTTCGACGTTCTTGAGGTTCGTGAGCTCGGCGCGCTTGCGCTCGAGCGACTCAGCGGTCGCATACACAGGCTCGGCTTGTGGCTCGCGCAGCGTCGGATACTTCATGAGCGCGGCCTGCTTGACGATGTCGCGGCGGTACTCCTCGACGGCACCGTACCGATCGAGCGTGTCCACGAGCCTGCGCGCCTGCTCCTCGTTGTTCTGATTCATCACGATGCGCACCGCCAGGCCGCCCTTGTCGAAGAACTCTTTCAGCCGCGCACGCACGCCGGAGAACTCGTCGTTCGTCAGCGCGTCGAGGATCTGGAAAAGGATCGGGTACGTGGCCTTGTCGGCCATCGACTCGTCTTCGTTGAGGCGCTTCACATACCAGTAGAACGCGCGTGGATGGCGGCGCGGGTAACGCAGCGTCTCGTCGATGAGGCGATCGCGCACGTCGGTCTGGCCCGCCGCTTCGAGCTCGCCGATGATCGAGGTCAGGATGCGTGGCTCGTCGTCGAGGAAGAAGGACTCGGCGAACACTTTCGGCCAGTCGGGATGATTCGCACGAACCACCGCGAGCGCTTTCTCGCGCATCGGTTTGTCGCTGATGGCGGCGATCACGCGCGACGCCATCGGTCCGGTGAGCAGCGACGCGGGCTCGATCGGCGATTCGTACTTGCCCGGCAACGACTCGAGCGTGGTCAGGATCTGCCACGCCGTTGCCTGATCGCTGCGCGCGATCCTCGCCGCTTCCGCCGCGAGCGCGGACGAGAACGCATCCGCGAGCTCTTTGCCACGGCCGCTGTGCTTGCGTGCGAGCTCGAGCTTCGTCTTCAGATCGGCGCGATCGAAGTCGCGCCGGATGGCGGTGGCCGCATCGCCTTCGGAACCTGCAAACGCATACGTTGCCTTCGCGCCCGTACCGCTGGTGACAATCTGCGGATTCTTGCGCGCCGCGGTCCACCACGAGGTCCACTTTTCTTCGGGCACGATGCCGATCACCGCGTCGCGCACTTCCGACATCAGCATCGGGCGTCCGAAGCTCTGCAGGATGCGCGCGAAGAAGTCGGCGGGTGATTGCTTCGCGGACGCTTTCAGTTTCTCGCCGTCGGTGAATTTCTCGCGCAGCACGTGACCCTTCGGCAGCGGGAGGAGTGCTTTCGCAGCCGCGCCGAGAGGTACGGAGACGCGCTTGTCCTTCTCGAAGTCGAGCCGGCAGACACCGAGCTCCGGGTTGAGCTCTGTGACGCGGCCCGCGCCACGGCCGTTCATGAAGAAGCACTCGCCTTCGTCGTATGTCAGCCAGGTCTCGATCTTTTCCGCACGTTCCACGGGATTGCTTTGCGGATCGGAGAAGTTCGCGAACTGGAATGCGCGGTTGAAGTTTTTGTGATCGCCGATGCTCTTGCGCAACGCTTCTTCGATCTGCGGCCGCAAGGTCGCGGGATGTTTCGACAAGCGGCCGAGCTCTTTCAATACCTGCAGGCGCTGCGGCCACAACTGACGCTCTTTGAGCGCGTCGCCGAGGAGGCCGAGGAGGGTGTCGGATTGCGTGCGCTGCTCGGCTTTGCGCAGCGCCTTCGCAGAGTGGATGAAGGCCTCGACGTCGCTCGGATCGCTGTCGATCTGGTTCATCCAGAGCGCCTCGAGGTCGTCGAACTTTTTCTTCTGAATCAGAGCACTCGCATCTTCGCGGAAAGCCATGGGGCGCAGATTGTAGTCTGCACCGGGCGACGACGGGAGGCCTCCGGACATCTGAGCCTCCGTGTCAAGTCATGCGGCAGCGGAGGCGAGGGGTGAGCCTCGCCTGGCGAGTTGCTGCAGGTAGCGCGCTTCGTCGTAGGCGGTGCGGCTCTTCCAGCAGGCGTACAGG
>DASPNA010000027.1:0-10007 GCA_035626775.1 Thermoanaerobaculia bacterium | reverse complement strand
ACAACGACAAGCGCCCGCACAGTGCACTCGGCTACGCCACGCCGAGCGAGTTTGCACGTCAACATCAGGCTATGGAAGCTGCCGGCGTATGGAAAGCCGCTGAGAAGCGCGTCTTCCCACACGCCTTGGAAAACGCCCCCCATCCACCACCCGCGTTTCCCACATCTCCCACAGCCTCTGCTACTGGCAGAATAGAGGCCGGAGCGGAGTAAGTCTCAGCTCCACATCATCAACCGACTCACATATCGGCTGGTACGAAACGCGGGGGCACGTCAAGCGGACTGACCGCGAAAACGTGGGTGTGCATGTCCCAGAAAGCGGGCAGCAGATATTTGCCGCGACCGTCGATTTGTCGCGCGCCTGCAGGCACGCCGGCGCCACTGCTGACGGCGCGAATGAGGCCTTTTTCAATGAGCACTGTGTGATTCGGTACCACGGTGCCCGACACGACGTCGATCACGTTCACGTTCACGATCGCGACTGGTCGTTCGGTGCGAACGGGTTGCAACGTTGCCTGCGGCCACAGCACGCCGATCGTGAAGATCACGACGATCGTCGAGACGAGGACGAAGATCGCGACGACGATCCGCTTCAGAATTTTCATATATGGAGTGCGGCAGCACAGCTGCCGGCTTGCGGCGGCTTTGCCGCCGCTTTGAAAGCGGCAGCTCTCGCTGCCGCACTCCAAATCATTTCACTCTCCACGCCGCCGTTCCCTTCGGCTGCTCGTACCAGCCCGGATCGCGCATGTAGTCGATGTCGTCGCGCACCTTCACGATGGTGAACATGCCGCCCATGTCGATCGGTCCGAACGGTCCCTGTCCGCCCTGCATCGGGATGCTGTTGCGCGGCATCGGCATCATGCCCTGATGGTCCGCCATCTCGCCCATGCCGGTTGCGCCCATGACCATCGTGCCGGGCACGAGCTCGCCGAGGCGACGTTGGGTATTGGCGGGGTCGATGCCGAGGAGGTTCGGCAGACCGTGGCCCATCTGATTCATCACGTGATGCGACTTGTGGCAGTGGAACGCCCAGTCGCCCGGATTGTCGGCGGTGAACTCGATGTCGCGCGACACTCCGACAGGAACGTTCACACTGTTCTCCGGCCACCACGCCGTCTCCGGAATCGGACCAGCGTCCGTCCCGGTGACGTAGAACGCGTGCCCGTGAATGTGGATGGGGTGCGAGTCCATGGTCAGATTGCCCAGGCGGATGCGCACGCGGTCGCCGGTGCGCACGAGCAGCGGCTCGGTGCCGGGGAAGACGCGGCTGTTCATCGTGAACGTGTTGAAGTCGAGCATCACGGTCGGATCGGGAGTCGCGGTGCCGGGCTTGATGAACCATTCGTTGAGGAAGATCGCGAAGTCGCGATCGACGCGGCGCACGTTCGGATCGCGCGGATGGACGATGAAAAAGCCGTGCATGCCGAGGGCGATCTGCACCATCTCATCGAAGTGCGGGTGGTACATGAGCGTGCCGGTCTGCCGCAGCGTGAACTCGTACGCGAACGTTTCGCCCGGCAGGATCTTCGGCTGATTGAGGCCGCTGACGCCGTCCATGCCGTTGGGGAGGATGAAGCCGTGCCAGTGCACGGATGTTCCTTCCGGCAGTTTGTTGGTGACGAGGATGCGCACGCGATCGCCTTCGAACGCTTCCAGCGTCGGTCCGGGCGTCATGCCGTTGTAGCCCCAGCAGTTCACGTCGAGGCCTTTGGTGAACTCGCGGCGCACCGGCTCGGCGGTCAGGTGAAACTCCTTGACGCCATCGACCATGCGAAACGGCAGCGATGCGCCGTTCGGTGTGATGACCGGAGCGCGTCCGCTGGCGCGGCGCGAGCGCAGGGGCTTCGGCGGCGGACCGCTGGCGCCGGGCGTGCGGTTGATCGCGGCATCGGTGCGGTTGCGGCCGAGAAGGCCCGCGGCGGCGCCGGCGATGCTGGAGAAGAGAAGATTGCGGCGTGAGAACGACATGACTAGTGGCCCCCTGCGGTGATGTCCGCGCGCTTGCCCTGACCCTGATCGGTTGCGGGAGTGAATGACGTGTCGGAGGCGACGCCTTGCAGCGCGCGATCGACGTCGGTGCGAGCGGTCCAGTACTCGCGCTGCGCTTCGATGAAGTCGCGGCGCGCCTGCATCTCGTTCTGTTTCGCCTGCAGGAGCTGGAAGACGCCCACGAGCATGGCGTTGTGTTCCAGTTTCGTCAGCTCGACGATGCGCGCGCGGCGCGGCACGATGACGTCGCGGTAGTACTCGACGCGCGCGCGCGCTTCGGCGAGCGTGCTCCGTGCGGCGCGCAGGCGCGACGACGTTTCGCTTTCGAGTACGTGCAGTGCGTGACGCGCGCGAAGAAACTGCGCTTCCGCGCGCGTACGTGCGGCGCGGCCGGTATTGAAGATCGGGATAGGCAGCTCGATGCCTGGCCCGATGGTGTGCTCGCCGTCCGGCTCGCGCTCGTAGTGCACGTCGAGCACGGTCTCTTCGAGTGCGGCGAGACGCGCGAGCGGCACCTGCCGTTGCGCGACTTCCAGCTCGCGGCGGGCGATGGCGAGGTCGAGACGCTGCGTCGCCGCGAGCTGTTCGAGCTGTTGCTGATCGAGCTCGGTCGCAGGCAATTGCGGGAACGTTTCGGGCAGCCGCCATTCGATCGTCGCATCGCGCAGTCCCAGCGACCGAATGAGTGCTTCGCGCGCGAGCAGCACGCGTTGTTCGGCGCGTGCGAGATCGAGCTTGGCCTGTTCGTAGAGCGCCTGTTCGTTCTCGAGATCGAGATCGGTGATGTTCTCCGCCGCATGTTGTTTGATCGCCACCTCCGCCGCTGCTTGCGCCGCGGCGAACGTGGTGCGGCTCAGCGCGACGTGTTGTGTGGCGGCGAGCAGATCGAAATAAGTCGCGCGAACGTCGCCCGCGAAACGCAGGATTTCCGAGCTCACGCGCATCTGCGCGGCGTCGAACGCGGCGCGGCCGAGCGCGCGTCGGCGGGGGAGCTGGATCAACTCGATCAGCGATTGTGCGAGGCGGAGCTCGTACGGATGGAACGGCTCGCCGGGGAAGCGGATCTCGAACTCGAAGACCGGGTTCGAGATCGTGCTGGCCTCGATGAGGTCCGCGCGGGCGATGCCGAGCTCCGCGAGCGTGACCTGCAGGCGCGGGTTGTTGAGCATCGCAATCGCCACGGCCTCGTCGGCGGTGAGCTCGTCGTGCAGCATCGCGGCGACGCGTTCGTGATCGGCGGTCGCGGGTGCCGGGTTCCACGCGATGTTCGGAGCGCCGCGTTGCGCGATGGCCTGGTTGATGTCGTCCGCGCCCGCGTCGCGAGGCACGCTCGCGCACGAGGTGAGCGCGAGCGCGAGCAGGATGATGGTGGTGTGTTTCATGCGCTCCTCACTTCTTTTTCACGAGCGTCATGCCGCATTTCGGACAGGTGCCGGGCTTGTCGCTCGTGACTTCGGGATGCATGGGGCAGGTGTACGTTTGACCAGTTCCTCGGAGTTTCTCGGGTACCTCGGAGTTGCTCGGAGGGGCAGGGGCGGCCTTCGCGGCTTCGGCGACGGAGGTGGCAGCGGGGGTGTCGAACGCGTCTGGCTGCAGCGTCGACGATGGTTCGACGTTGCGCTTGTCCGGAGACCCCTGGAGGGACGGGCTCTCAGCCCGTCGCTCCAGATGGTGCGCGTGCGGATCCGGCGCGGCGTGTTGCGCGTGTGTGTTCGAGGCGGTGTGTTGCGCGTGCGCGTCGGGTGCGGTGTGTTGCGCGTGTGCGTTCGAGGTAGCGTGTTGCGCGTGTGCGTTGGAGGTTGCGTGCTGAGCGTGAGGATCCGGCGCGTGTTGCGCATGCGCGTTTGCCGTGCCGTGTCCCATCGCGGCGTGATCGGTCGCGGACGTGCCGTGTGTGGAGCGATCCATCGTGGCGTGTGCGGCATGATCGATCGTCGTGTTGGGGACGATCGTCTTCGAGTCCGCGCTCTGTTTGCCGCCACACGCCGCAGTGAGCAACGCCAGCGCGAGCATGAATGGTTTCATTTTGAGACTCCTTTGGATGGACAGGTGTGGAGCGCGCGGCGCGGACGCGCCGGAGGAGGCGGGATCAGATCAGGAAGGTTTCGACGAGGACGTGCAGACCGACATCGCGGTCGCAGCGGATGGCGCCGAGGGAGATGAAGCTGCGGTAGCTCGTCGTCGCGATCGGCGCGTTGATGCGCGCGACGGACGTGCTCGCGAGGCGGAACGTTTGTGGCACAACGGTGGTCATGCGCTTGATCGGCCCCTGCTTTTCGCGCGCGGGAGTCGTCGCGTCATCGGACGCCGCGTCGTCGCCGCGGAACATGCTCGCGGCCATGTTGCAGAGCGGCATCAGCTTGTGCATGACCGAATGGAACGGCAGCACGCAGCAGCCGACGGCGAACAACGTCGCCATCAGGAGCGGCACGGTCGCCCCGGTGATCCAGGCTGCGGCGATGATGCGGCGCTTCATCCTCATGAGCGTACACGAGCGACGCGGATTTGTTTGCTGTCCGCGCTCTGCTCGGTCCATGTGAACCACACTTCGTCACCGATGCGCGCGATGCGCGCGAAGCCGGCGGCACGCGCAGCAGCGGACTCGGCGATCTTCATCGACCGGCCTGTTTTGCCCTGGCGTGGCACGCGGCGCGCGCGGATCTCCGCGCCTGCGGGCGTCTGTTCGAGCCACGATACGAGCGCGGTCTGATCGTCGAGCATCACCACGTCGACGCGGCCAACCGGCTTCCCGTCGTCGACGACGATCGCGTCGCCGAACGTGACGCCGCCGTCGTCGGAGAACGCGGCGTAGACGCGTTGCTGATCGTTCGCGGCGGTGAACCATGCGGTGACGGCGCGATTGCCGATCGCATCGATCTGCGGGCCGTTGACCGGGCAGCCGTCGATCTTCCAGCCATCGGCGCGGACCGCGCGCGGCTCCGTCCATTCGTTTCCGTTGCGCGTGATGTAGGAGATGTCGCGGACGTTGTCCGGCGAGCGATCGCGATAGACGATCACCGGCCCTTTCGCGGTCATGGTCATGCCGGTGCCGCAGCATTCGCACGTGCGCGCGTCGAGGTTCAGGTCGGAAGTGAGCGTGCCGGATGCGTCCACGTTGGCGTAGCGGATGGTCATGTCGCCCATGTCATCGTGTCCGTCGCCTTCACTCATCTTCATGTTGCGGCCGTCGAGCCACGCCGCGGCGACACCGCCTTGCGGCAGTGGAACGAGCGAGACGAAGCCGTGCTCACCCTCTTTGCCATCGCGATTGAGGAGGAACGAGTCGCTCCACGTCGTGCCGCCATCGGTCGACGAGGCCATGCGGACGTCGTACGCATACGTGCCCTTGCCGCTTTTCTGCAGCCAGTGCGCGAAGAGCGTCCCCTTCGCGTCTTCGATGACCGAGGGGAAGTCGGCCCAGTTGACGAAGAGATCGTTGCGCTCGACGATCGTTTGCGGCGCGGACCACTGGTTGTCGCGATAGCGTGCGACGCGCAAGGCGACGCGATCCGTTCCTGTGACAGGCTCGAGCCAACTGAGCACGGCACCGTCGCGCGAGGCGAACAGGAAGGGCTCGGCGGCGCCGGCGCCGGCGGGTGAGGGAATCGTTTCGAGTCTGGAGGGACCGGCTCTCAGCCCGTCGACAGTCGCCGAATCGACGGGCTGAGAGCCCGTCGCTCCAGAGTTCTCGCCGCACGCGGCGAGCAGAGTGGCGATCATTGCGATGGTCAGTCGTCTCACTTCACGTTGATTGTACGCAGGCGCAGCGCATTCGCGATCACCGACACCGAACTGAAGCTCATGGCCGCTGCCGCGATCATCGGACTGAGCAGCAATCCGAAGAACGGATAGAGCACACCCGCCGCGATCGGGACGCCGAGGGCGTTGTAGATGAAGGCGAAGAAGAGGTTCTGCCGGATGTTGCGCATGGTCGCGTCGCTGAGCCGCCGCGCGCGCACGATGCCACGGAGATCGCCTTTGACCAGCGTCACGTCCGCGCTTTCCATCGCCACATCCGTGCCGGTGCCCATCGCGATGCCGACTTCTGCTTGCGCGAGCGCGGGTGCGTCGTTGATGCCATCGCCCGCCATCGCCACCTTGCGGCCTTCCCGCTGCAGACGTTTGATGGCATCGGCTTTCTGCTCCGGCAGCACCTCGGCGATCACTTCGTCGATGCCGAGCTTCTTCGCGACCGCGTCTGCGGTGGTCCTGCTGTCGCCGGTGAGCATGACGATGCTCAGACCGGCGGCATGCAGTTCGCGAATCGCGTCGGGCGTGGTCTCCTTCACCGGATCGGCCACACCGATCAGGCCCGCGGGCTTGCCGTCGATGACGACGAACATCACGGTCTGTCCCTCGGTGCGAAGCTTCTCCGCGCGCTCGATGAGGTCGCGCGGCTCGACGTGCATTTCCGCGAGCAGCGCGCGATTGCCCAGCGCGACGCGATGGCCATCGACCGCGCCATACACGCCTTTGCCCGTGATCGACTCGAAGTGCTGCGCCTTCGGAATGGTGATGCCGCGCTCCTCCGCGCCCGCGACGATCGCTGCCGCGAGCGGATGTTCACTCGCACGCTCGACGCTCGCCGCGAGGCGTAACATTTCGTTCTCGTTGTCCCCGATGACCGTGACAAGCCGCGGCTTGCCGACCGTGAGCGTGCCGGTTTTATCGACCACAAGCGTGTCGACGTCGCGCAGCACTTCGATCGCCTCGGCATTGCGGAACAGCACGCCCGCGGTCGCCCCTTTTCCTGCAGCGACCATGACCGACATCGGCGTCGCCAGTCCGAGCGCGCACGGACACGCGATGATCAGCACCGCCACCGCGTTGACGATCGCGAACACGAGGCGCGGCTCCGGCCCCGCGATCAGCCAGACCACGAACGTGATCGCCGCGGTGGCAATCACCGCCGGCACGAACCACGCCGAGACTTTGTCGGCCAGCTTCTGAATCGGCGCGCGGCTGCGCTGCGCCTGCGTCACCATGTTTACGATCTGCGCGAGCAGCATGTCGGCGCCGACGCGCTCCGCGCGCATCAGCACGGCGCCGGTAGCGTTGACCGTTGCGCCGATCACGCGGTCGCCCGATCTTTTCTCGACCGGCAGCGGCTCGCCGGTGACCATCGACTCGTCGACGTTGGTCGCGCCTTCGAGGACGACGCCGTCGACCGGCACTTTCTCGCCGGGACGAATGCGCAACACGTCGCCCGCGTGCACGTGTTCGAGCGGCACGTCTTCTTCGCGGCCATCCGCTGACACGCGGCGCGCCGTCTTCGGCGCGAGTTCGAGCAACGCGCGAATCGCGGCGCCGGTACGGCTGCGTGCGCGCAGCTCCATCACCTGGCCGAGGAGCACGAGCGTGACGATGGCGGCGGCCGCTTCGTAGTAGACGCCGACGTTGAACACGTGCGGCACGAACGTCGCCACGAGGCTGTAGATGAACGCGACCGCCACGCCGAGTCCGATCAGCGTGAACATGTTGAGATGACGGTTGACGAGTGACGCCCACGCGCGCTCAAAAAACGGCCAGCCGCCCCACAACACGACCGGCGCGGCGAGCGCGAGCTCGATCCATGAGCCCCAGCTCGTGACCGTGTGGCCGAGGAGGTCATGTGCGGCCGGAAGATGGCGCAGCATCGCGAAGATCACCAGCGGCACCGCCAGCGCCGCGCTGATCCAGAAGCGGCGGCTCATGTCCGCGAGCTCGGGATTTTCATCGTCGAGCGTGATGGTCTCGGGTTCCAGCGCCATCCCGCATTTCGGACACGCGCCCGGCTTGTCCTGCCGCACCTCGGGATGCATCGGACAAGTCCAGCTATGGAGTGCGGCAGCAGAGCTGCCGCTTTCAGAAGCGGCGGCAGAGCCGCCGCCCGCCCGCGCCGCATCGAACTTCTTCTTACAACCGAGGCTGCAGAAGTAATACGTCGTGCCGTCGTACTCCGACGAGCCGGCGGCGTGCGCCGCGTCGACAGTCATGCCGCAGATGGGATCGATATGATTCATGTCGTACTTCGTCTCCTCACCAACGCAGACGCAGCGGCGGCGAAATCCTTACAGTGGGATCCTGGGTTCCTCGGGTTCCTCGGGGTTCCTCGGGGTTCCTCGGGGTTCCTCGGAGTAGAGGGACGCTAAAACTTCTCCGAAGAACCCGAGAAACCCGAGGAACCCGAGGGAACCCGAGGAACCCGAGGAACCGAGGAACCGAGAACCCAATGCCCCCAGTCACGACCCGTCTCGTCGAGAGTCACCGCGAGTTCCTCTCCTTCCTCGAGCGTCGCCTCGGCGATCGCGCGCTGGCCGAGGACATCCTGCAGGACGCGTTCGTGAAGAGCATCGAGAAGGGCGAGAGCGTTCGTGATGACGAATCAGCGGTGGCGTGGTTCTATCGCCTGCTGCGCAACGCAGTCATCGATCATCACCGCCGCGATGCGACGCGCAATCGCGCGCTGGAACTGTTGGCCGGTGAGATGAAGGACGCGGTCGAGCCGCCGGCGGAAATTACCGGCGCGATCTGTTCGTGCATCGGCGAGCTGGCCGCGAATCTGAAACCGGAGTACGCGGAAGCGATTCAGCAAGTCGAAGTCGAAGGCATGCCGGTGCAGCAGTTCGCGGAGCGGGCCGGTATCACCGCGAACAACGCATCCGTGCGCGTCTTCCGGGCGCGCGAAGAGCTGCGCAAGCAGGTCCATGCCGCGTGCCGTACCTGCGCCGAGCACGGGTGCGTCGACTGCGACTGCGCGACTACGCGGCGACGGGCGCAGGCCGCGCCCAGCGCGGACGCCACGCGATCATCGTCAGACCGCCGATGAACACGATCTGCATGAGCGTGCGCGGCAACAGCGCTGTCGCGGGCTTCCCCATGATCATCAGCTCGTTCATCGCCGCGTGAATGTTCGCGGGAAACAGCGCCACGAGCATCACCGCGAGCGCGCCAGCCGCGAGACGCGACGTGCGTGGCACGAGCAGGCCGATCGCGCCGAGAAGCTCGAGCACGCCGGTGATCATCACGATCAGATCGGGACGGGGGAACATCGGCGGCACCATCCGGACCAGATCGATGCGCTGGCTCGGCACAAAGTGCGCCGACGCCGTGAGCACGAACATGGCCGCGAACGCGTAGCGCGCGGCATCGACCCAGTTGCGCTTGACGGCGAAGAAGATGATGAACGTAACGATGAGGACAATCAACGGAACCATCGCCGGCACCTCGGTGCATCACGGTAGCGCAATGCAGTCGATTTCGACGCGTGCGCCGAGCGGGAGGCCGTTCACTCCGAAGGTGGTCCGTGCCGGTTTGTTGCGCGGAAAATATTCTCGGTAGACCGCGTTCATCGTCTCGAAGTCGCCGATGTCGGCGAGCAGCACCGTGCACTTCACGACGCGCTCCATCGAGCTGCCGTGCGCTTCGAGGTTGCGTTTGATGTTCTCCAGCGCCTGTCGCGTTTCAGCGGTCACTCCACCGGCAACGAGTTGACGCGTCGCGGGCGTGGCGCCCACGGTGCCGGAGAGGAACAGCAGGTTTCCCGCGCGGACGGCGTCCGAGTACGGAAGGCCGAGGGAGGCGCGTTCCGGGAGCGTGTGGTAGACCGGGTCGGATGCGCACGATGGGAGCAGGAGCAGGATGAGAACGCAGATCAGTCCATGAGTTCGGCGCATCGACATTCTCCTCTCAAGGCACGACGGCAATAGCAGTAAACCTGAATCAGCACCTGCATCAGAGCATCCTATCCATGCTTCTATTCTGGCCGGTCACAGTGAATCGGGGTCGGGTATTGGAGCGCGTTCGACCCCGACACCTTTCTGCAATCGGTACCGCCAGGCGCTGACTGAGGGGCGAGGAGCGGGCCGCTCCTCGGCGCCCGGTCCACGTCGCGGATGGGTAGTGTCCCGATAGTTCTGCAAAAAGAAAGGGCCAAAGAGGTCTCCTGTAAAGTTCAAGTCGCCAAACAAAAACGAGAACAGGAGAGAACTCGATGGCCCGGAAGAATGCTAACGCCGAAGTGACGGATGTGAAATC
>DASPNA010000026.1:0-42255 GCA_035626775.1 Thermoanaerobaculia bacterium | reverse complement strand
TGAACGCGCGCGCGCGGTCTTCGAGCGCGATCCGTTTCGCGTGCACCTTCCACGCGGTGAGCGTGCCCTGGATGAAGCACGCCTGCCCCGCCCGAATGCTCACCGCCTCGACCGTGACGTTCTCCTCGATGCGGATCGAGCCGTTGGTGGACTCGATCTCCGAGTAGACGCCGGAGTTCTGGATGACCAGGTTCCCGGGCGTCTTGATGGAGAGCTGACCGTGCGCGTTGACCCTGATCTCGGTCCCGCGCGGAATGATCATCGTCGGGAAATTTGCCTGATCGGCGGCTGCACTCATCACGACCTCCTCTTCCCACCCTTTGTGGCTGCCACACCGACGAACGCGTTCGGCAACGGATCGAAGTTCCGGTAGTCCTTGCTGGTGCGGGCGCGCACGACCAAGGAGTACAAGAACTTCGATCCGTTGCCTTCTACGTTTGTCGGCTCATTGAACAGCGGGAGTGTGGTGAAGAGGAGGGGTTGATGAGCGCAGCAACCGATCAGGCCAATTTCCCCACGATGATCATTCCGCGCGGGACCGAGATTCGGGTCAACGCGAACGGACAACTCTCCATCAAGACCCCGGGCAATCTCGTCATTCAGAACTCCGGCGTGTACTCGGAGATCGAATCGACGAACGGTTCGATCCGCATCGAAGAGAACGTGACCGTCGAAGCGGTGAGCATTCGCGCGGGGCAGGCGTGCTTCATCCAGGGGACGCTCACCGCGTGGAAGGTGCACGCGAAACGCATCGCGCTCGAAGACCGAGCCCGCGCGTTCATCATGTTGCAGGAGTCCGAGCATCTCGAGCTCGCGAAGAGCGCGCGCCTGGTCGGCAACTTCGCGAACGAGAAAGAGCTCTTCTTCATGATGGGCAAGTTCAGCCCGCAGTTGAAAGAGCTGCCGGGCGGTGTCGACATGAACAGCGACCGCGCGGAGCGTCCGACTACGATGAAGATCGCGGCCATGACCGCGCCGGCGCCGCAGGTCGCAGCCGACGAGGAGCTCCGCGCCGCGCAGCTTTTGCTCGAACGCCAGATCGCGCGTCCCGACCTCTCGCCGCCGGAAGCGGATGCGCTGCGGGAAGTGCTGTTCGGCCTGCGCGAGCGGAACATGCAACGCGTCGGCATGATCTGGCGCGACGCGTTCGCCGAAGTGCGCACGCCGGACGACGGTCTGCGCCAGGCGCAGACGTACCTCGAGACGTACTTCGCCCGGCAGTCGTAGGCGCACCCCTCATCCGCCTTCGTTACAAGGGTAGCCCTCGCCCCGCTTGCGGGGAGAGTTGGCCGAAACGCCGGGTGAGGGGCGGCCGTCAACGTTGCGGTTGCACCCACCACGGCGGCGGCGGTTCGCGCCGCCGCGGTTTACGTGAGCCGCCGAATGCGAAGATCAACACCATCCCCGCGACGAAGCCGCCGATGTGCGCGAAGTAGGCGACGCCGCCCATCTGATCCGCATTCGGCACGCCGAGCGAGCCCACTCCACTGAAGAGCTGCAGCACGAACCAGAGGCCGAGGATCAGCACGGCCGGGAGCTCGCGGAGCGTGATGAAGATGAAGATCGGGATCAGCGTCAGCACGCGCGCGTGCGGAAAGAGCACGAGATACGCGCCCAGGACGCCGGCGATCGCGCCCGATGCGCCGATGGCAGGCACGCGCGAGCCGGGACTGAAGAACGCATGCGCGAACGTCGCCACGAATCCGCACGCGAGATAGAAGAGCAGATAGCGGCCGTGGCCGAGGCGATCTTCGATGTTGTCGCCGAAGATGAGCAGGTAGAGCATGTTGCTGCCGATGTGCAGCAGCCCGCCGTGCAGGAACATCGAGATCACGATCGTGAGCAGGTCGGCCAGCCAGTTGCCGGTGATCCAGAAGCGCGCCGGGATGAACGCGATCTGAAAAATCGCGCGCTCGAGATTCGCGCCGAGCGAGAGCTGCCACAGGAAGGCAAGCACGTTCAGCGCGACGAGCGTGTACGTGATGAACGGGAAGGTGCGCCGCGGGTTGTCGTCGCGAAGCGGGATCATGCGCGCACCGCGTTTTTCAGTTGCTCCGCGGCGACGGCGGGATCGACGATCTCGACGTTCGTGCCGCTGCCCAGCTCGAACCCGCCGAAGTTCGCGAGCCGCGGGAAGAGCTCGACGTAGCAATGCGCGCCAGCGCATCGCATGAAGTTCATGAACATCCAGTTGTACGAATCGCCGAGCGTGAGCATCGCCGCGGACGACCGTTGCAGTAGTGCGGCCAGTTCCGCGACCTCGGTTTCGTCGAACGCGGACATCTCCGCGACGTGACGCTTCGGCACGAGCCATTGTTGATATGGCATCGCCGATCCGGCCGGCGCGATCCACGCGAATCGCGAGGTCTCATCGATCGCGGTCGCGTCGATGCCCTCGCACAGCGGACACGCGCTCGCGAACGCGTGCGCCTCACGTGCGACGCGTGGCGGCACGAACGGCAACGGCATCACCTGCGAGTGCACGTGCGGAATGGATGCGCCGGCACGCGGCCCGTGGTTCTTGAACAGGGACACATGCGCCGCATCAGCGTGCGCGCGATAGCGTTCGACATAGATCCGCACGACGTCTTCGGCCCGCTCGACCTCATCGAACGTCGCCTCGTGGCGCGGCGACTCGACGATCACTTCGGCACCGGCGAGCGGCGGAAATTTGTTCGGCACGACGCGCACTCGCCACGGATCTGCGGTGACTGCGATCGGCGGCGGCGTGTCCTCCTCGTGCCCTGGACAAAAGGGGCAGCGCTCCTCGCCGCGTTCGCCTCCGAACGCACCGGGACGCGACGAGCGCTCGGGCGCGTACAAAATCGGCTCACCCGTAAGCGGGTGCGTGCGAAACGTCACGCGTGCATCATCTCCGATGCAGCCGCAGCGCGAGCGCGAAACGTTGCGCGATGCCGAGGATCGCGAATGCGACGAGCAGGAGCGCCATCCATTCCGCGATGCGCAATCCGAGCGGCGCGATGTGCTCCCACGCGTTCTCGAACAGGATGTGCGACACGATCGGGAACACCACCAGCGCGAGCACGAACTCGCCACGGCCGACCGAGTCGTAGTTGCGCTCGTGCCACGACGCTTCGATCTGCGTTCCGATGTAGCCGTTGAGCAGCACGGCGATGATCACCGCGATCGTGATCTCCGGACGCACGCCGTTGCCGAGAAGCCAGCCGGTGATGAGCAGAACGTCGCTGACGCGGTCGGCGAAGTGATCGAGGAAGTCGCCGTAGATCGATGTCTTCTCCTGCACGCGCGCGACGATGCCGTCGAACGCGTCCGCCAGTCCGCCGACGATCAGAAAGACCATCGCGATCAGGAACTGCCGGCGATACAGGAGCCCGGCCGCGATGACGTTCAGCGCGAGCGCCAGCAGCGTGATGGCGTTCGGCGAGAGCGGACATCGCCGCGCCATCGGCGCGAACCAGCGGAAGAGGCGGTCCCGCCAGACATGCATGGAGGGATTGTAGTGGCCATCGAGGTAGCCTTCTCCCCGCGCGGCGGGGCGAAGCCTACATAGGCGGCGGTGCCTGGTGGCCTTCGCCCCTCGCAGAGGGGCGAAGGTGGCCGAAGGCCGGATGAGGGGTCACCCCGGTGCCGAAAGAGAGAGAACCCCTCATCCGCGCTTCGCGCACCTTCTCCCCGCGCGGCGGGGAGAAGGCTACATAGGCGGCGGTGCCTGGTGGCCTTCGCCCCTCGCAGAGGGGAGAAGGTGGCCGAAGGCCGGATGAGGGGTCACCCTGGTGCCGAAAGAGAGAGAACCCCCTCATCCGCGCTTCGCGCACCTTCGCCCCGCGCGGCGGGGAGAAGGTTACTCGAGCCGTCAGTAGATGATCACTTCATCGCCGACGCTGGCCATCTCGAACAGTTGCGCGATGTCGTTGTTGTGCAGACGCACGCAGCCGTGGGAGACGTTGCGTCCCAATTGCGACACCGCCTGCGTTCCATGCAGGGCGTAGCCGTCGCCGAGGTTGAGGCGGTGTGTGCCGAGGACGTCGGGGAATTGGCGCGCGCGTGTGCCGACCGGGGGAATGACGACAGCGCCGCCGCGCACGAGCAGCTTCCCTTCCTCGATGGGCCAACCGTTGTCGTACACGTTGTTGCCCTGCACGTAGAGCCCGCCGATGTTCTGCCCGCGCCGCAGGTGTACGACGCCGAGTCCGTTCTTCTGTGCCTCTTCGATGTAGTGCCAGTCGGGCGGCACCCACTTCGGATCGGTCTCCTTCGACTGCACCCGGAACCGTCCAATCGGCGTGCGGAAGATCTTCGTCCCACTCGAAGTCTGCAACGTCGAGTTGCTGCCCGTCGAGCAGACGGCCTCGAACACGAGCTGGCCGTTGCGCCGCGCATAGACCTTGTTCTCCGTCGTCGAAACAGTGATGACGAAGTTGCTGTCCTGCAGGTCCTCGATCTGTTTCTCGGTCGACGCGACTTCGGACTGCAGCGTCGTCATCTGCGACGAAGCCTGCGACATCGTTTTCTGCAGTTGCTCGACCTGCTTCTGGATCTGTTCCTCCAGCAACTGATCGATGGTGCGCACCCGCTTCAATTTCCGCGCATCCGTCATCGTGATGGCTTCGGCCGCGACGGCGTAGCCGAACACGCCCAGCCCCAGCACCAGCAGCGCCCATGAACCCAGCAAACCGACCCAGCGTGGCATCCGTTCTCCCTAGAAAATGTAGACCTGTGTCTTGCCCGTCACGATGCGCGGCCAGATCGCCCGCAGCACATCCTCGGACACCATGTACGAGCCCGGCTTTGCGCCTTTCAGCGGACTGTCGGGCGATGGTTGTGTGTGAATTGCGTAACCGTTCGGCAGGAACAGCACGTATTGGCCGAGGCCGTCGGGAATGGTCGGACGTTGTAATGGTACGGGTTGACCATTCATCGCGTAGACCCATTCCGGCACGTGCCAGTCGTGGCCGACGAGCTTTGCCTGGATGGCGAACGCGCCCTTCAGGGGGAGGAACGTCCACGACTTGCCGTTAGCGGTCAGGGTTTTTGTGTCACCGATGGTGACGTCGTCCTCGCGAAGGACGGTATCGCCGTAGTAGAAGCGGAGCTTGCGTTGTTTCGTGTCGATGGAGAGATAGAAGTTTTCGGACTTGAGGCTGCCCATGAACTTCATCCGTCCTTCGAGCTCTTTGCGGAGCGTCTCGCGATTGACGTCGAGCTCCGCGAGCTCTTCTTTGATCTTCGTGACGTCGGCGGGCGTCCGCTGCTCGCGGGTGATGACGTCGGCGAACTCGCGCGATACGCGCTCACGGTGATAGCGGCCGTAGAGGACGCCGGCGATGCCCAGGAGGAGCAGGAGCAGATTCAACCACAGCGGAGGGCGGGGGAAAGACCTTCGGTCCGGGTTTCCGGGCCGGTTTTCGTGTCGTCGTTCAGGCATCTCTGAAGCAGGCACTACGCGAGCGGCGTGCCAAGGAAAGCTCTGGAATATGTCCTGCAACCGTCGGCATTTCGAGACAAGTTAGGAGAGCTTGCAGATGGCAGATTCGAAGGCAGTACAGCAGATCGGCGACGCGGATTTCGACAGCGTTCTGAACGGCGGCAAGCCGGTCTTCGTCGATTTCTGGGCACCGTGGTGTGGCCCTTGCCGCCTCATCGGTCCGATCGTGGAGGAGCTGGCCCCGTCGTACGAGGGCAAAGCCCTGATCACGAAGATGAACGTCGACGACAACCCGATGGTGGCGCAGCGTTACGGCGTCACGTCGATCCCCACCCTGATGATGTTCAAGAATGGACAGCTGGTCGACCGGATGGTCGGCGCCGCGCCGAGGAACGCGCTGCAACAGTTCATCGACCGCAATTTGTAAAACGTATGGAGTGCGGCAGCAGAGCTGCCGCTTTCAAAAGCGGCGGTTACGCGCCGCCGCACTCCATACCATAATCACTCCGGCACATCGTCTCCGCCCCCTGTTCCGTGATGACGAACGTGTCTTCGATCCTCACTCCCAGCTCGCGCTCCGGAAAATACAGGCCCGGCTCGATCGCGACGACGTCGCCGACTTCGATCACGTCCTGATTCGTCGGATGCAGCGCGAACGACGGCTTCTCGTGAATCTCGAGGCCGACGCCGTGGCCGAGGCCGTGGACATAACCTTCGAGCGTATTCGGATGCGAGCGTTGTGTGGAGTAGCCCTTCGCCTCGAACAAGTCGCACACGAGCGCCTGATAGCGCGACGCCGGCAATCCCGGACGCACCGCATCGCGCACGCGGTCGAACGCTTCGAGCACGTCACCGTGCAGCCGTCGCAGCTCGGCAGGAATCTCGCCGATGCAGAAGGTGCGCGTGAGGTCGAAAAAGTAGCCGCTGCTTTTGTCCGCTGGGAAGATATCGAGCACGATCGGCACCGACGGCCGCACGAGCGCGCGCGCATCGCCGCGCGAGTGGGGCACTCCCGCATCGCGGCCTTGCGAGAGGATGGTTTCGTGATCCTCGATCATGCCGAGACGGGCGATCTCCGACGAGACGAACGCCTTGAGATCGCCGAGCGTCAGTCCCGGCCGCGCTTCGCGCAGCATCGCGCGCACGCCGGCCACCACCTGCTCGGTACGCTCGCCGACGGAGCGGATCGCTTCGATTTCCCACGCCTCCTTCCGCTTGCGTGCGAGCTGCACGAGGTCTTCGCCATAGGAACGAGTAACGCGCCAGCCGCGCCGCTCCATCGCCTCGGTCACTCCGATGTAAAGCTGCAACGGCGCGTTGCCGAAAAACGCGATCGATTCGCCGGCGCCGAGGGAGCGAAGGATGGCGGTGAAGAGCTCCGCGTACGCTTCGGACGTGTTCGTCGCGGTGCGCGAAATCCGGTCGTAATTGAACTCATGGACGAGGTGGACCTCGAGGCCGGTCGCGGCGGCCTCGCCGCGCTCCATCGGATACGTGATCAGCACCGGATCGCGTCCGGCCAGCTTCACCGCGTAACCGCGCGTGATCTTCGCGCCGCGCGCGAGCCAGCGAAACGACGGATGCATCGCTTCATGCATCGGAACGATGATCGCGTCGATCGAGCGCGCGTGCAGAAGCAGGTCCAGATCCCGAAGCATGGCGCGCGATTGTAGTGGCCGGGCACCGATCTCGCTTCGCCGCTACCGGACGCCGGCGTGAAGATCATGTCGTACAACATCCAGGGGCACGCCGCGGCGCGTCGGGAAGACCATCTTCCCAAGCTCGCGGAGGTGATCGCGTCCGTGCGGCCCGATGTGGTCGGGCTACAGGAAGTGCATTGCCGCACGCGCGCCGGCCCCGTGCATCAGGGCGAGGCGCTCGCGGCGCTGACTGGCCTCAATCACTGGTTCGGCCGCAGTTGCGTGATGGACGGCGGCGATTACGGCAACGCGGTGCTGACGCGCGGCACGATCGCGTCGACGTTCGTGCATCCGCTGCCGGGATCGGGTGAGCCGCGCTCGGTGCTGCAGGCGGACATCGACGTCGACGGCGTCGGCATCACGTTCTTCGTTACGCATCTCGCGGCGTGGGGACGTCTCCTCCGCGTCGCACGCATGAAACAGATCGCCCACCTCGGCGACATCACCGCGCGCGGCTCGTTGCCGCACGTGCTGGTCGGCGACTTCAACGTGCCGCCGGCGGCGGAGGAGATCCAGGTGTTGCTGGCGCACGGCCATCTGCGCATGTGCGGCGATGTGAAGGAGGCCACCTTTCCGATGACGCGGCAACGGCTCGACTACGTGTTCTGCGATCCGCGATGGGAGTACGTCGGTTCCGAGGTGATTCGCCGCGGACCGTCGGATCACTGGGGCCTCGTCGTCGAACTGAGGCCGCGCGAATGAAGGCCGACGTCACCGTTCCGGTGTGGGTCTTCGCGCTGATGGCGCTGGCGATCCTGGCGCTGACGCTGATCCTCTGGTCGGTGAAGCGGCGCCGGCGTCCGCATCTCGAGATGCAGTCGGAGTCGGAGCTCCATGATCTCGTGCCGTCGCTCGTCGGGATGACGCAGGGGACCATGCTCGATGGCAACAAGATCGAACTGCTGCAGAACGGTGCGTTCTGGGACGCGGTTTTTCGCGAGCTCGACGCGGCGCAGGAAACGATCAACTTCGAGACCTTCCTGTCGAAGGAAGGGCAACTCACGCGGCGGATGTCGGAGACGCTGTGCCGCAAGGCGCGTGAAGGCGTCGAAGTGCGGGTGATGCTCGACGGCAGCGGCGGGAAGAACTTCGGCAAGCAGTCGCTCGCTGACATGTGCGACGCCGGCGTGAAGGTCCGCAAATACCACCCGCTCACGCTCCGCAATCTCGGCATCATCAACAATCGCGATCATCGCAAGATCTTCGTCATCGACGGAGGCCGCGGCTTCGTGGGCGGCCATTGCCTCGTCGACAGTTGGCTCGGCGATGCCGAGGATCAACAACATTTCCGCGACATCTCGGTGCGCGTGGAAGGTCCGGTCGTCGCGCAACTGCAGTCGGCGTTTGTCGAGAACTGGGTCGAAGAGTGCGGCGAAGTGCTCGCCGGCGAACAGTTCTTCCCCCATCTGCAACCCGCGGGCGACAAGAAAGCACACGTGGTGTGGACGTCGCCCGCGGGCAGTCCATCGACGCTGAAGCTCCTGCACTACATGGCCATCCACGCGGCGAAGAAGAGCATCACCATTCAGAACCCGTACTTTCTGCCCGACCCCGACGCGCGCGATTCGCTGGTCGATGCGGTGGAGCGCGGAGTGGCGGTGCGCATCATGATCCCGCATACCACCGCGAGCGATTCGAAGATCGTGCAGCACGCCAGCCATCATCACTACGGCACGCTGCTGAAGGGCGGCGTGCGGCTGTTCGACTACGAAAAGACGCTGCTGCATCAGAAGGTGATCGTGATCGACGGCTGCTGGGCCGCCGTGGGCTCAACGAACTTCGACGACCGCTCGTTCGAGGTGAACGACGAGGTGTCGCTCGTGATCTACGATGAAGCGATCGCGCGCGAGCTCGAGGAGACCTTCGAGCGCGACCTCGCGCACGCGCAAGAGGTGCACTTCGAGCCGTGGAAGAAGCGGCCGGTCCTGCACAAGCTGCACGACTTCACGGCGTTTTTGTTCAACGAGCAGTTGTGAGCGGCCGGCCGTTCCTACTCGCTGTTCTCGATCGTGAACGTCACGCGATAGTCCGCGCGCGACCAGCGAGCGCGATAGGGGAAACGCCCGCCTGGCGTGTCGCGAAAGTCGTCGAAGTCGTACTGCTCCGGCAGCGGGCCGAGCGGCGTCGGCGTTTCGCGATAGCGCGTGATCTGGTCGGCCGCGATGGTCCAGCGCTCCCCGCGCAGTTGTTCCGGCTTCGGCCGCCGAAGCAGGTAACACGAACGCGCGCGTCGCTTCGGGCGGATGCGAGAGGTCGGTGTCGTAGTCGATGTCCTCGTCGCTCCGGATGGTCAGCGAAAAGCGGCCGCTCTTCGGTTCGTCGCAGCCGTTGTAGCGTTCTACCGTGCCGCGCACGATGCGCTGCGTTGCTGGTTTGGGTTGTGGCAACCGTGCCACGGCGGCTTCGCCGTCGATGGTGCCGGGAACCGGCGCAGCGTTGTGATTCCAGCCGGCATTTGCGACTGCGGGTGTGGCTGGTGTCCCGACCTGTCCCTGATGACACGTGTTGCACGTCACCGTGAGCTTGCCGCCGAAGTGTTGGTCGTTGATCGTCCGCTGCAGCACGATCATGCGGCGCGCGGCATCCTTGGCCGGCTTCTCGTCCGACGCGAACTCTTTGCCGTGGCAGTAGGCGCAGGTGACGCCGAGGGAGTTGGACATGAAAGCCATCACGGGGATGAGTTGGGAGGAGGGGAGGCCCTGCAGCACCTTGATGTTCTTCTTCGTCTGCTCGACCGGCGCGTCGGCGGGTGGTGTCGTGGCGAGCAGCAACGACAACGCGGCGGCGATCGGATTCATCGAGCGATCCTCCTGAACTCGGCGTGATAGCGGCCGCGGTTCGTTGCGCCGTCAACGACGAGGCGTCCGTTGCGCACGGCGGCGGTGGCGTTTTCGTGTTGCGCACCGGGACCCGTGAAGCGCAGCACCAGTTGGCCGTTGCGCCAATGTGCGCTGCCGCGCGCACCCGGCTCGCCGCGAAGTGGGCGTTCGACGCCGTCGGGGATGACGCTCCACGCGACCGCTTGCGTGCGGCCGTTCCTGGTCCGCTGCTGGCGGACGGACACGCGCGTCGGTCGCTGGTCGATGCTCTGCGTGAACGCGTCGTAATTCTGCGGCGTCACCTGCCGAAGGTCGCTCCTCTCGTGGATCATCGCCCATTGCCCCTGCAATGCGGCCTCGCCGACAGGTGCGGCGTCGAAGCGCGTACACGCGAACGAGACCGCGAGCAACACCGCGGTCGGCGCGATCGTTCGGTGCGTGTGCACGCGCGCCGGACGCAGCAGCGTCTCGACGCGGCGCTCGATCGATGTTGCGGCCATGTTCATCCCGGCGGCGTGCTTCCGCGTCGTCAGAGCGGCGATGTCGACCAACGCAGCAGCGTACTCTTTTCGCCCATATCGTGCGGCCGCCTCTTCATCGCACGCCACCTCCCGCGCCTCCGCCAGCGCACGCCGCAGCAGATGACTCACCGGGTGAAAATAGAGCGGCAACGCGAGCAGCTCGAGCCCCAGGTGGAGCGGGTAATCGCGGCGGCGGATGTGGGCGTCCTCGTGCGCGAGCGCGGCCGTGAGCAGTCGTTCGTCGGCGAAGACGAACGCCGGAAGAACCACGGTCCCGCCGATGGTCACTGGCGTATCGACGGAATGAGAAACGCGCCGGCGCGGTGCGATCGGCGTAGACGCGGCCACGATCCTCCACGCGTGCCACGCCGCGTGCAGCAAACGCAACGCGCAGAACGCGAGACCGATGAGATAGGCGATTGCGATGAACGCAACGCCACGAGCGGGGACCGCAACCGCGTCCGTCATCGGGTACACGAACGGCTGCGGCGTGACCAGCGTCAACGCCGGCGCCATCGCCGACGCGGTCAGTGTCAGCGCGAGCAGACGGAAGCGCTGCCGTGGCGGAAGCGATCGTCCCAGCAGCAACCCGGACATGGCGATCGCCGCCGCTTGCCATGTCGCGTTGATCGCATACGCCACCGCGATGTCACTCATCCCGTTCATTCCTCGTCACCGCTATCAGGTCGTTGAGCCGCTGCAGCGTCTCGGGCGTGAGTTGCCGCGTCTCGATCAGGCTGAGGACCAGCGCTTCGGCCGAGCCGCCGAACATGCGATGCACCACGTCGCGGAGCGTGTTGCCGAGCGCCTTCTCGCGACTGATGGCCGCGCGGTAACGATAGGCGCGGTCGACGAGCGTGCGTTTCGCGCGGCCCTTGCGCACGAGGATGTTCAGCATGGTCTGCACCGTCGTATACGCGAGCTCACGGCGAGCCTGCACGCGCTGCTGCACCTCCTGCACGGACGCCGGTCCGGACTCCCACAGGATCTTCATGATCTCCAGCTCGAGGGGAGTGAGCTGCTCGGCTGCGTTCTTCCGGCGTGGCATGGTTGTCCTAAACCTTTCGGACATAAATTGGTGCCGCGGCGCCGATCTGTCAACTAAAACTTTAGGAGGATTACCCTACGCACCATGCGCCTCTCCGACATCGCCGGTCCCGACGTCGCTGAAATCGTCCGAGAGGATCCGGCGGCGTTAGGCGAGGGACTGCGCGCGTTCCATCCCGCGGACATCTCCGAGCTGCTGGCGGGATTGCGGCGCGAAGACCGCGTGCGCGTGCTCGAGCATCTCGACGATGAAACGCTCGGCGACACGCTGACGTATGCCGACGGCGAAACGTTGAAGCTCGCGCTGCTGCGCCTTTCACCGCGACGCATTGCCGCGGCGCTGGACACACTCGAGCCGGATGACGTCGCGAGCGCATTGTCCGTCGTGCCGGAAGAGAAGCGCTCGCCGATCCTCGATGCGATGAGCAAGCGCGACGCGGCCGCAGCACGCGGTCTGCTGCGCTTCGATCCCGGCACGGCGGGACGGCTGATGACCGACAAGTTCGTGGCCGTCACGCCGCAGCACACCGTCACTGCGGCGCTCACGGAGCTGCGGCACATCGATCCGCGGGTCGCCACGGTGGCGAACCTGTACGTGCTCGGTGAGAACCAACGGCTGGCCGGCGTCGTCTCGCTGCGCACGCTGCTGCCAGCGCACGGCGACGCCACCATCGGCTCACTCATGATCGATGAAGTCGTTTCGGTCACGCCTGAGACGCCGCAGGAGGAAGTAGCGCGTCTCGTATCGAAGTACAGTTTCAGCGCGCTCCCCGTCGTCGACGACGCCGGCCGCATCCTCGGCATCGTGACCGTGGACGACGTCATCGACGTGCTCGTGTCGCAGGAAACGGAGAACATGCTGCGCATGGGCGGCGTTGCGGCGGAGGACTCGGAGACGCGCGGCACGTTCGATTACTTCGGAAGCTCGATCGTGCGCATCGTGCGCTCGCGCATCGGCTGGCTGCTGTTGCTCTTCCTCGCAGGGACGCTCACCGGCAGCGTGCTGCGCCACTTCGAAGGACAACTCAGCCAGGTTGTGGCGCTGTCGATCTTCATCCCGTTGATCATCGGCACCGGCGGCAACGCCGGCAGTCAATCCGTCTCGACGATCATCCGTGCGCTCGCACTCGGCCAGGTGCGCCTGCGCGACGCCGGCCGCGTCCTCCTTCGCGAATCGCTCGCCGGCCTCCTCCTCGGCCTCACGTTATGCGTGTTCGCCGTGGTGCGCACGGTGCTGTGGGGCAACACACCGCAACTCGCCCTCGTCGTCGGCCTGACGATCTTGTGCGTATGCGCGTGGGCAAACATCGTCGGCGCGCTCGTGCCGCTGCTCGCGGAACGTTTCAACATCGACCCGACCGTTTCCTCGGCGCCGATGATCACGACGCTCGTCGACGCGACGGGACTGGCGATTTACATGTTGATCGCGCGTGCGGTGCTCGGGCTTTGAGGAAGGAGAACGGATGACAGCCGCAGAAGTCTCACGCAGTTTCTTCGAAGAGATCTGGAACAAGCGCAACTTCGCGCTGGCCGATAGGATCATCGCGCCGGACTGCATGACGCGGCAGTTGACCACCGGCGCTTCGCCAGGCGGCGCAGTACCTCGCGGGCCGGAAGAGATCAAGGCGCACGTTGCGGAGTGGCTCGCTGCATTTCCGGACATGACTGCGCACATACAACATCAACTCGTGGACGGTGACGAAGTGTTCACCTGGGTCGTGCTGGAAGGAACGCACGAGGGCGCGTGGCATGGGGTACCGCCGACGCGTCAGCGCATCGCGATTCAATGCGCGGTCATGCATCGCATTCGCAACGGGCAGATCTTCGAAGACTGGGTGCTGGTCGAGGCGCTGGGATTCTTTCAGGCGCTCGGACTCGTCGAGCCGACGTCCGTGATCATGGCCAGGCGTTCCGCCTGAAGCGATTTACGGTGACGGGCTGAACCGAAAGTGATCGGGCTCACGGTTATTTATGCGCGGCCGGACCATTGTTTGCAGAGAGTGAGATCGATGGATTCGACCCGCATCGCGCAAGGCGCGGCCTCGAAATGTATTGACTTCGGCCGTGACTCTCTTATTCTTCTGGGTCGATTGGTTCCTCCCTACCGAATCTTCTAATGCTCAGCCCAGTAAATGAACGGAGATCGACTGCTCCGCTGGAAATCGATCTGGCCAACCGCAGTCCATTTTGCGGCGTGCCCTCCGACTTCCCCTCCGGTCACTCGTGCTTCCCCATCACTCCGTCGTCCGGCTATGGCGATCTTTCCTTCGAGCCGTCTTTAGCTCACAATGCCCGGCCGGAGGAATCGTCAACCGCTCTGACCGCCGACGAGATGAATGCCTGGCGTGCATCGATGTCTCAGGCATTCGGCAAGCTCGACGAGTAAGACGGCATCGGCGTTCTTCCTAGCGCGTTTGGGGCGCGAACTCCAACCACGAAACGGTGCGAGGGCACGGTCACTTGGACCGGCGGGGAGATCAATGATTCTGAGCCTGCGCGACAGGGGCGTGGCCACCGCCTACGCGACGGTGTCGGTCGGCGACGTCAAGCCCGAGATGGACATGGCCGCGAAGGCCGTGAAAGAGCTCAATGAGCGGCTCACCGAGGCCGCAAAGAAAGCGCATACCGCTCCACGGGACGTCCTGCCGAATCCGGAGCTGGTTTTCCTGCTGGGGCAGGCCGATGTCGCGACGATCATCGAGACGTCGAATTTCAAACGCATCTTCGATCTGAATTATCCGCGCGCGGCCGAGTCACCGGCCGGGGTTGTGAATTGGGTTTTCAGTGTGCCGTATGCGCTCGACACGGGCGAGCGTCCAATCGATGCCTCGATGCGTTTCATCCTGCACTTGCGGTTGCGCCGCGCCGCGTATTCTTATCCGGAGATCGAGCGCACGATCGTAGAAAAGCTGGTCGGCCTGCTCGGCGTCAATCAAGGCGGCGCGCGCATTCACGTCGGTCTCGGGTGGAGCGACCTGGTCGTCGACGGCTGGTTCAAGCCGGCCACCTTTCAGGCATTGACCGAGTTCATCATCAGCGTGCACGGATTGAAGCTGGTCACGGGCAATCGGGAGAAGGACACGATTCCTCTACTGCAGCGGACGTTGACCGTGCTCGGTTATGTCGGCAATCCGCCGGAATTCGGAGGGAACTATCACCTCACCTTCCTGCGTACGCGAGCCGGATCGCACGACAAGGCTGTCGAATTGCTGACCAGCACCGATCCGGTGACACACAAGCGGATCTACGGGGACGACCTGTATGCGCTCGACGGCAAGGCCGACTACATGCTCCAGTCTCTCCAGGCGGCGCCGGACTGGCTGGCCAGGCAGCGTACGCTCGGCGACGGCACATACCGCGATCTCCTGCGCAAGGTCGAGACGCACCTGATGTTCATGCCGGCCCAGCAGTTCAAGAACGAAGGCGCTGGCTTATCACTGCAGGTTGCCGGCGAGCCGACGCACAAGGAGATCTGCGGGTGTGAAAGCGTCGCAAAGGCGCCCGTCGAGTCGATTACGCAAGCGACGCGCCTGTTGGAGGCGAGCCACCTCCTGCCCACGGAGTACCGCTACGCAGTTGACAACACCCTGTTCCTGCTGGCGGCGCCGTTGCGCGACTCGAGCATCTGCTGTGACGCGCGGGACGCCATCATGGCCTGCTTTGCCGGTCTACAGAAGGTGCTATCGGAGATCGGGGCCATTCCCTCCAAGTCTTCTGTCTCCGCTGACGACACGCGCTATGACGAACTGGTAAGCCTGTGGCGGCAGCTCGATGAGTGGCACCGCTTCAGCGAGATGCTATTGCGCCAGCGCACCGTCGGCTCATACGAGGAAATCCTCGGACAAAGCGACCGTTCCGTCGTTTACAGCGGCGGAGTGCAGAAGTTCCTGTTCCTGTCCGACCAGCTGGTCAAGGACTTCGCCCGCCGTGTGGAGCCGAAGGAGACCCCGAGGTTCGCGACGATCTTCGATTCCGTGAAGACCATTTACAGCTTCCGCACTGGACTGATCCGCGTACCGACTTCCGAGATCTTCAGCTTTCCTTTGATCGTGCCCGATCTGTGGCACGAGGTGGGTGGTTACCTGTTCTTCTTACGCATCGCCGGCAGCTTGCGTCCGCGTCTGCCGAAAGGGAGGGAAGGAAACGAGTTTCTGGCGAATCTCGCCGATCACTACGCGGACATCATCGTGTATGCATATGGGTTCTATGGCGATTTCAATCGTTTCGTCGCCTCACGCATTCACGTCTGGCACCACACGTACGGCGACGTCCCGTACGTCAACCTCTCCCATCGCGTCAACCAGCTCCTTTTGCGGCTGTACCTCGTGTACGAGCTGCACAAAGTCCGCGCGGCGCGCGAGAGCGGCGAGTTCCAACGCTTTCAGGATGAACCGGAGCAGGTGATCGAGGAGCTCGTCAATCAACTGCGCTTCCAATTGACGAACAAATATCCAAAGTCAGTCGAGACGACGGACGAGGACTGGGAACTGTTGCGTACGAACGTGAAGACGCAGGATTTCTCGAATTTTCATCGCAAGCTTTATCACGGCTTCATGACCATCAAGTTGAGCCGGCCGGACGTATCAATGGCGGCGTTCCGGAGAGGTGAGCTGGTGAGATTCGCCGAAGGCGACGATCTGAATGCGTACTTCGGCGAGCTGGCGTTCTCGATGCTCGATCCGGACCGCGATGACGACACCCCCATGCCGCATTTCCAGATGATGGCGTCGCTGGGAAAGAGTGCCGCCATCGAGTATCACCGGCGGGAGATCACGCGCGGACGATCGTGACGGCGGCGCGGCACGCGATGTGGAACGTACTCGGCCATGCGCAAGGAGCGTAAACGGCAGGCGTTCCGGCATGAGTCATGGCCACCATCCCGAACTTCCGGACATGCACACCGGCTTCGTCGCGAAAGGAGCCGGCATTCGCGCGGGCGCATCAGTCCCGCTACTGCCGGAGTTCGCGGTGTATGTCGACGGAACATTGTTCGCGAAGTCGTACGGCGACAGATCGCGATGGACGACGAAGACACGCCGGCTTGCTGCCGCGAATGCTGCCGCGGCTCGCACTCGTGGTTGGACTGACGATCCTCTGCGCGGGCAAACATCGTCGGCGCGCTCAATGCTGATCGCGCGAGTATGTTCGGGGATTTGAGTGCTGTCACTCGCAGTCGGCAATGATGTCGCCAGTAACGATGCACTCGACGGGAATGCCGTCAACCTCACGCGGCACGATCGCTCCGGCTTCAGCCGAGGTTAGATACACCCGTACGACTCCTTCGCCGATTCCTACGCCCGTCACTCCCGGCATTCCGAAGATGTGTCGCTTCAGAGTGTCCTTTGCCCGAGTCAATTCGTTCTCAGTGGCCACGCCAGCCATTGTAGCCGCGTCACAGCACGCGCGAATTGAACGCGGCGAGAACCGTGGAGGCGTGGTTGCAGAATGTCATCGTGGCGCTCACGGCAAAGAGAAGTCCGACCGGGCGGGTCTGTGCGACGTCGACGACCAGCGAGCCGGAATCACCGCGGTCGGCGAACGGACCGGCGGATCCCGCGATCGCGATCTGCCGCTCGAAATCCGCAAAGCCCACCCCCGGATACATCACGCGAATATCCGCGGCGACGTCCTGAATCGTCCCCAGGGTGTGAGCTGTGACGGCGCCACTCTTGCGGACGGACATCGTCGTCACCGGCGCGAGCGGCGGAGGATTGACGCGGCCGATGCCACTGATATCCGGAGTCATCTCGGCCGCATCAATCAGCTCGGCGATGGCGGCGTCGATTTCGTTCTTACCGCCATTGAGACTCAAAGCGGCGAAAGCACTGAGCCGTGCGATCGGAGGGTTCGCGGCGCCGCCGCGAGCGCGTCCCGGCTCCAGGATGGGGTCGCCGATCACGCCACGATTCACGTTCGCCAGGACGTGGTTGTTGGAGAGGATAAAGCGCCCCGCTCCATTCTGATCGACGAGACAGCCGAGCGTCCCGCCGTTGGTGTCGCGATGACCGCCGGATGCGCCGCCGGACACGGGCCGCGGAAAGGCTGCCGTAATCTCGCCGACCGGGATGATGTCGGTAGGCACGCCATCGATCTCGTCGGGAATCCGCTCTTGCTGCGGTACGTCGAACCGAGCCAGCTTGGCGCGTACGTAGACTCTCACCGCGTTCATCGAAGTCACGTTGTTCGACGTCCACTTCGGCCCATACCCGAAACCGACGATATTGCTCCACAACGGAATGGCAGCGAGATAACTCCGCTCCTCATCGCCTTCCATCGCCGCGGCGACGGAGTCCTCACCGTACATGAGACTCGCAAGTCTCCGCTTCAATGAGTAAGCCTTGGCCGTGATTTCGTCGGTTCCTTCAATGGTCATGAGCAGATCCTCCGATACGTGGGAGGGCGCAACTCGCCAAATTTCCCGGCTTCGACGTGCCCGCGGGGAATCCTTTCGTCACGTCCCTCCAAGGAAGCAGTGAAGAAGAAAGGACCTGACCTCATGCGTACACGATTTCTGCTCATGCCTCTCGCTCTGCTCCTGACCACATTCGCCGCCCTTGCGGCTGAGAGGGGTCAAGCTACGGCCACGGTCTATGCGTTCCCCACGTCCACGGAGGCCACGGACATCCTCGATCAAATCGGCGGCGCCCTTACGTCGCGGCAGGCGCTGGACAAAATCGCGGATCTGGCGTCCTCCGCGAGGTTCCTGAGCAAGAAGGGCGACCTGGTCCGGATCTACTGCTTCTATCGCGAGGACGGTACGAAAAAAGTGGAGATTCAGATCGACGAGAAGACGCGGCAGCCGCTGATTGCGGACCAGCTCAAGAACTTGATTCGCCTGGCTCGAGCAGTTGCCGCCGATGCGCCTGACGTGGCCGGCGCTCCACTTATCAAGGTCGAAGTATTCGATTACAAGCTGAAGTTGCCGCGTGCGACGCTGAAGATTACTGCGGAGATCAAGGACAATCCTGATAACACCGAACTCGCCATCGCGGGCACTCCGCAGTGGTTCGTGATCCTCGACTTCACAAACGGCGGTGAAACGACAAATGCCGGCGAGACGACCGCCACGATCCTGACCGGGTCGCGTGAAGCGTTTTCGATCTCCGCCGATGTCCCTCTCAGCTCGCTCGGAGACGTCGACGTGGACGAGGAATTGGAGAGCGCCGAACTGGAAGAGACGCCGGAGACGTTCTATGCCGCGCTCAACTACGCCCCATTTGGCGACGTAGCCAGCACACCGGTGAGATTCACGGAGGCGCTGACACTCAAGGCTCTCCTCAAAGCATCCCGCCGCCCGACAGATTCGTTCGGCGTCGGTATCGGTCTTCGTCCGGGTTTCTTCGCGAACAATCCGACCCTGAGCGGATATCCGTTCCTGCGCGTGCTCGACACATTGTCACCCTATGTTGCTTACACGAGAACGCGCGGCGAGGAGGACCAGCAAAACGCGGACGGCACTACGCACAAATTGCGATTCAAGCGCCACGATGTCGTGATCGGCATCTCGCTCGATCTCGAAAAAGCGCTCGACTTCGTCAGCGGCGATGACGAAGAAGAGGAAAAAGAACCGTAAAGCGTGGAGCCACCCGCATGCGAAAAGCCGGTATTGCTCTCATCGCGCTCGCCTTTGTCTGCGTTCTCGAAGCACAACAGCCCATCGTCACTGATACCGCGTCAGGGAAAACGCCCGATAGAGCCAGCCAAGTGGTGATTATCGGCAGTCAACCATTGACGGTCAGCAAGGCGCCCGTGAGCGGTGCGTTCGAGCCACCTACGCTCACGGGTCCGGATGAGATGATTTTCAAATTCGACGTCGCGCCGGTCGTCGAAGGTCAGCCGCACCCGAACCGCACGATCGTGCTCGTGCCGCCGCTCGGTTTCTCATTGAATCGCGATCGCTTTCATTTCGCCGCCAAAGACGGAGTCCACGGCGAGGTAATCATCAGGCGCACTCAGGACGCTGGTCGAGGTCGTATCCTGACCGCGGCGATTCTGTCCACGGAATCATCGTCGAATCCGGCGCGGCGAGGGGACCCGATCTCGACCACGTATTTCTCGTTCACCTACGTACCCCTGGTGACGTTGCGACTCTATTTCCTCCTCGGCGTGCTGGGAATTGCGATCGGATACTTCGTACGCGCGGCCAAGAAACTCCTCGATTCGACGCAACCGGCGCCGCACCGCGTCGCGTTGGCGCAGGCCCAGGCGATCCGCGCGGCCGGGGCTGACAACGTGGTGCCGCCATCGACGCCGCAGACTCTTTTCTGGAAATACTGGTACCTGCTCGACTTCGGCGTCACGGTGATCCTGGGGATCGTCGTGCTGATCACGCTCATGCAGAACGGCCTGCCCCCGACGACGGCCGGTTACCCTGTGAACGCCTTTGCCATCGGGTTCGGAATCGGATTGCTCACCAACACAGAGATCATTACGAAGGTAACGCCTCGTTGAGAGTGGCACCTCGCTCGAATGAGAGATATTCCGCGATCGAAAGGAAACCTATCTCGCCACGATACGTACTACGGGCATCTTGGAACAGCGCCGCGTCCTTCTGTGGAGTCTTGCTCTCGCGCTTCTGACAATCCTCTCGATTCTGTTCATCGACCGGCCGCTCGCCGCTGCTCTTGCGCCATCCGAGCGGGCCATGCAATCGGCGACCGGTCCGATCATCCACGCGCTCGAAGTGACGTTTGGATTTCCGATCTCGAAGTTCCTCACCGGCGCGGTGATTCTGGTCGCATCGCTCGCGCTGTTTCCGTTCGCACGTTTTCGTCCGACCGCGCGCATCCTTCTGTTCGTGGGCGCGGCGCAATTCACCGCGCGTCTCGTGGCGGGCGTGCTGAAGAACGTTTTCCTGCGGCCACGGCCCTATGAAACGTACACCGGCTTTTTCTCCGACGGCAGCAGCTTTCCGAGCGGCCACGCGGCGCACTTCTGGCCGTTCTTCTTCGCGGCGATAATCGCGTTTCCGCGGTGGCGCATTCCGCTGCTGATCCTCGCGGCGTTCGTGTCGGTCTCGCGCGTGCTCGTCAACGATCACTATCTCGGCGATGTGCTGGCATCCGGCGCGATCGCGGCGATCGTCACGTACGGCTACGCACGGCTGCCGATCCTGAAGCGCGCGCCGTAACTCTCGCGGAAAGCAACTCGTCCCATCATCACAATGCGCGTAGCTGCCGCTGTGGTCATCGCGGTTGTGATCGGATGGATTGCTCGAGGACTCGCGGTGGGCCAGTGAATGCCGCGCCTCAGACCGTCGTTCTCACGCTGAACCACTCGCCGACGAGAGCGACTGCGCCTGTTCCACCATCGCCTGAACCTCCGCCGGATCGATTGCCGGAACCGATTGCCGAAGTACCGAAATTCAGCGGCAAACGGATCGGGACCTTCGGCACGAACGATGTGCGATTAGCTGATTTTGTTCGCAGGTGATCGCGTCGGAAGTGATTTTGTTCTACGTCCGTTTCTGCTCGAAGCGTGCAGGTGCAGGCGCTGACCGCGCCATCCGCTCTTCCTCAGCGGATCGCATTAGAGCCCGCGCAGTAACGCCATGACTTCGTCGCCGCTCGACGCGGACAGCAACCGCTCGACCGCGGCTTCATCGCGAAACAGCTTCGCCGCGGCCGACAGAAAGTGCAGATGCTCGACCACCGCGTTCTGCGGCGAGACGAAGGCGAGCATCGCCTGCGTGCCACTGCGGCCGGCGATGCCGTTTCGATTGAGGCCGAGGCCGGCGATGACGGTGGAGATGGTGTCGGTGCGGCCGTGAGGGAGGGCGGCGCGGCCGGACGCGGTCGAGCCGGCCGATTCGCGGCGCAACACGGTCTCGATGCACCCTTCGATCGCCGACCCTGCGAGCCCGGCGCGCATCAGCGCGGGGCGGAGCAAGGCGGCGATGGCGTCATCGAACGACCGCTCCTCGAGCGGCACGACCACCGCTCCGGACGCGATCACGTCCGCCAGTCGAATCGCGGTTTGCGTCATCGCGGCCACCGTACGGGATCAGCGCCGCAACCGCAAGCCGCGTCCGTTCGGACTCGTCTTGTGTTACGTTTCCCCACCGCACCACATGGAGCCGTCAGAGCAGCAGCACAGCAGGCGCTATCTCCTCACACTCTCCTTCGGAGCCCTCGGCGTCGTCTACGGTGACATCGGAACGAGCCCCCTGTACGCGTTCCGCGAGTGTTTCGCCCCCTCGCACCATCTGCCGGTGAACGAAGCCAACATCCTCGGCATCCTGTCGCTGGTCTTCTGGGCGCTGATCATCGTCGTCTCGATCAAGTACCTGACGTTCGTGATGCGGGCCGACAACCGCGGGGAAGGCGGCATCCTCGCGTTGATGTCGCTGCTCGAGCCGCGCCGCTCGAAGCGCCGGGGCATGCTGCTCGCGCTCGGGTTGTTCGGCTCGGCGCTGCTCTACGGCGACAGCATCATCACGCCCGCCATCTCCGTGCTCAGCGCGATCGAAGGCCTCGAGATCGTCGCGCCCGGGATGCACACGTACGTCATCCCGATCACCATCGTCGTGCTCATTGGCCTGTTCATGGTGCAGAAAGCCGGCACGGCCAAAGTGGGCACGATGTTCGGTCCGATCATGCTGGCGTGGTTCAGCGTCATCGCCGTGATGGGCATCTGGCAGATCGTCCAGGAACCGTCCGTGCTGCGCGCCGCGCTGCCGACGTATGCGTTCCGCTTCTTCATGACCAACGGCTTCACCGGCTTCATCGTGCTCGGTTCCGTGGTCCTGGTCGTCACCGGCGGCGAAGCGCTCTATGCGGACATGGGACATTTCGGTCTGCGTCCCATTCGACTGGTGTGGTTCTGGTTCGTCTGCCCGGCGTTGCTGCTCAACTACTTCGGGCAGGGGGCGTTCCTGATGCATACGCCCGCGGGCCGCGAGAATCCGTTCTTCCTGATGGCGCCGGCGTGGTCGCGGTATCCGCTGATCGCGCTCTCGACCGTCGCGGCGAGCATAGCTTCGCAAGCAGTCATCTCCGGTGCCTACTCATTGACGCGTCAGGCCGTGCAGCTCGGTTATCTTCCGCGCATCCGCATCCGTCATACCTCCGCGCGCGAGATGGGACAGATCTACATCGCGTCGGTGAACTGGGTGCTGATGTTCGCCGCGATCGGGCTCGTGCTCGCGTTCCGCAGCTCGGGCAATCTCGCCGCCGCGTACGGCGTCTCGGTCACGACCACCATGCTGATCACGACCATCATCCTCGCCGTCGTCGAGCGCGAGCGCTGGAAGTGGTCGCTGCCGGTCATCCTGCTGCAACTCGTGCCCTTCCTGATCGTCGACCTCGCATTCTTCGGCGGCAACATCATCAAGGTTCCGGATGGCGGCTGGTTCCCGATCCTGGTCGCGATCATCGTGTTCTTGCTGATGACCACGTGGCGGAAGGGGAGAAAGATCCTCAGCGCGCGCCTCGCGTCGCAATCGCTCACGATCGAAGATTTCCTGCGCGAGCTCGAACACAACCGCATCCCGCGCGTGCCCGGTACGGCGATCTTCATGTCGCGCAGCAACGAAGGCGTGCCGACCACGCTGCTGCACAACATCAAGCACAACAAGGTCGTGCATCAGCGCACGGTATTGCTGACGGTGGAGACGGAGGAGCGCTCGCATCTCTCCGACGACGAACGCTACGAAACGATGGACCTCGGCCATGGCGTGTCGCGCCTGACGCTGCACTTCGGCTTCATGGAGGAGCCGGACATCCCCGACGCGCTGGAACGCATCGCCGCTGCCGGACAAGTGAAGTTCAATCCGATGGCAACGAGCTATTTCCTTGGCCGCGAAACGCTGATCCCGACGCGACAGCCCGGCATGGCCATCTGGCGCGAGCACCTGTTCGCGTCGATGATGCGCAACTCCTCGAGCGCGTCCGTGTTCTTCAGTCTCCCGCCGAATCAGGTCATCGAGCTGGGCGCGCAGGTCGAGTTGTAGGTAGAGGAGCGCTGGCGTCCCGCGCCGGCTGCCCTCGCAGCCAGGCGGCGCTGCGGGACAGCGCCCCATCAGCCGTTGCGGGACACCGGCGCTCCGCTCGGGGCATGGCCGCACGGGACAGATGTTGTCGATGCGATACGAGTACAGATCGCCGGCGCCCGGCACATCGCTCAGCGATGAGTGATCGAGAAAGGCCACATACGCATGGGTCCGAGCAGGACGCATTGCGATTGAAGCCATGTTCGTCCACGCCACGAGCCTGCCGTGGCCGACCGCGGTGACCGCACCAGTATCCGTGTTACTGCTCGGAACGGCGTGGGGTGCGGCCGAGGCCGCGATTGCAAAGATGAGAAGCGAGAGGAGCGAGAGGAAGCGGTTCCGTGTCATGGGATCAATGGCGCACGCTGCGGCGCCGGTCGGGTAAGGACCCCTGCGAGACCAACCGCGCGGAGGCTGGATCGATCGTCGCGCGTGCAGGCGGGACGCGATAGGCGAACAGATCGCCGGTAGCGTGCGGGAAAGTGATCTGCGGCGTCGTGAACAGCAGCAGACCATTCTTCGACGGACCGAGTGTGCTGGAGGCCCACTGCGTCGGCACTTCGAGAAGCGGCAACCGCGGTGCGATCTCGCCAGCCGCATTGATGAAGATCGTGTCGTAGCGGCTGCCGGAGCTCGCGACCAGCACCAGCGAACCAGTCTCGTATGGTTCGACGTCGATGAGCTGCGTGGCCTGCAGAAACGGCCGCCGTTCGCCGAAGCCGGCGAATGGATCGAACGGCATCGCATCGACATCATCGCCGTCCTGCATCAGAAGAAGCGGCGCGGCGCCGCGCGTCAGGTGCATGTTGTACGCGGTTACTGGAAGCGGTCCCGTTGAGAATCGTGCGCCCGCCGTGCCGTCGGCTCGAAGCTCGACGGCATCGACCGACAATGAATTCTGGTAAATGGCCCACCAGTGTCCATCGAGGTTCTCGAGTGCGAGCAGCGTTCCCATGCCGAGCTCCAGCCTGGCGACGATGTTCAGCGACTCATCGAGATATGCCACGTGCGTAATGGTCGGCTGGCCGCTTTGATAGGCGACCACCCAATGGCTGCCGTTCCATTGAACCGACGACAACCCGCCGAAGATCGAACGATTGATGGTTTTGGGGGGACCGAGCTTGACGCCTTCCGGCGAGACGAGCTGCACGAGCGCGTTGTCGTATGAAACCGAAGTGTTGAAGCGCGACAGCAAATAGGAATAGCCGATCAGATACTGGCGGCCGTTCGTCGCCACACGTGGCTCATGACCGCGGCCGACGCCGATGGCATTGCGATCGAACGGCGAGTCGAGGATGCGCATGTAGACGGCATGCGTGTTGGCGTAGACGCTGTACATGCTCGTCCACGCCACGAGTGTCGACGCGCCATTCGTCGCCGAGGCTGCGCCGGCGTCGTTGTAAAGCAGCGGAATGGCGTTTGATGCGGCCGAGGCCGGCAGGGCGAGCGTGAGGGTAACGATGAACGAAGGGACGAGTTTCCGGGTCATAGCGCTGTAGTGAGATACGGCGCCTCCGCTCAAAACGTCACCGTGCCAGCTCGAGCACCATCCGGTATGCGGTCACCTTCTGCGCCGGATCGTTCATCACGCCCGAGGTGCCGATGAAGAGGAGATTGAAGAGGCGGTAGATCTGTTCGCCAGCCTGCGCGATGACCTTCGCGCGATTCTCGACCCAGCGGCGATGGCCGTTCCGCGCCCACAGGTGATAGTTGTGCCGGTCATTGTAGAGACCGACGAGCTGCATGCGCGACTGATCGATCGCCTCGAGCAGCTCCGGTACATAGACCATGCGGAACGTACCTGGCCAGACGTATTTGGTAATGAAGCTCGATGTGCCGAACGGCACCTTTCCCGCCGCGTAATCGAGATACGCACGCGCGCCCGGCTTCAGCAGGTCGGAAAACCGCTGCATGACACGTGGATAATCGGACAGGTCTTCAATGACGCCCATGCACGAAATCGCGTCGAACCGACGCCCCGGCTGATATGTGAAGAAATCCTGAAAATGCGCGTCGGCATTGAGGCCGTGTTTCGCGATGAGCTCGCGCGTGAATCCGAGCTGGTGCTTCGACAGCGTAATGCCCGTGACGCGCACACCGCGGCTGGCGCAGAAGCGCGTCATGCCTCCCCATCCGCAGCCGATCTCGAGCAGCTCCTGTCCGGGCTGTAAGCGGAGCGAATCCCACGCGAATTCGTATTTGCGCTGCGAGCTCTGCTCGAGCGTTTCGCCGTCATTGAGATAAATGCCCGGCGTGTAGGCGTAATAATCGCGGTCGAGCGCCAGCAGCTGCACGTTGTTCGAGTCGTAATGCTTCGCGATCCACTCCGGATTGAGTTTCTCGCGGCCGAAGATCATCGGCTGCACGCGCCGCCAGATCTTCAGCCACGCGTTGCGATCGGACAGCGCGTTGCGCAGCCACATCGCTTTGATGGCGTCGCCTTCGATGTCGAGATCGCCGCGGACGTACGCATCCGCGATGCGCAGCTCTTCGGTCGACCGCAGCGCACGCAAGCCGCGCTCGTTGCGGATATGAACGGCGAACTCGGGCGCGGCGTCGCCGATCGCGATCGTTTCGCCGCCGGGAGTATGCACATGAAAGGAGCAGGGGAAGCTCGCGCGCGACAACAGTCGGGAGATCCAGCCGGTATTACCTGATTGCACCGGCGCGGTTGCAACGTCGGTCATGACTGCTCCTCCGATTGGTGGTGTGCGGAAAGCTTACTACGTATGCTTCGCCGGATGTCCAGCCACATTCCTGAAACACCCGACGTCTCGTATTGGGAAGCTTCGCCTGATTTCCGCGCGCTGTGCCGGCGCAAACTCTCGGCAGGCGCGTATGCGTGGGCCGAGCCGCAACTCGCGGCGATGGGGGAGCGCGCGGCGAAGGAAGTCGCGCCGCTCGCCGCTATTGCCGATCGCGAAGGACCGCGACTGGTCACGCACGATGCGCGCGGCGAGCGCGTCAATCGCGTCGACTATCACCCCGCGTATCGCGAGATGGAACGCATCGCGTACGGCTCCGGGATGATCTCCATGAAATATCAGAGGCACGAGCACTCCCACGCCGCTCCCTTCGTCGGCTTCGCCCTCGGCTACCTGTTCGCGATGGCGGAAATGGGTCTCTATTGCCCGCTCTGCATGACCGACGGCGTGGCCCGGGTGCTCACGCGGCACGGCACGCATGAACAGGTCACCCGCGTCGTTCCGCATCTCACATCGAGCGATCCGCGCACGTTGTGGACCGGCGGGATGTTTCTCACCGAGCGCGCGGGCGGGTCCGACGTCGGCGTGAACGAGACAGTCGCGAAGAAAGACGCGAGCGGCACGTGGCGACTCACCGGTCACAAATGGTTCTGTTCGAACGTCGACGCGCAGGCCGTGCTGGTCACGGCGCGCGTCGATGGTGTCGCGGGCACGAAGGGTCTGCGCACGTTCCTTCTCGAAACGCGTGAGAATCCCGGCTTCGTCATCGAGCGCCTGAAGGAAAAGCTGGGTGTGCGCTCGATGCCGACGGGTGAGGTCACGCTGATGAATGCGCGTGCCGAGGAGGTGGGCGGATTTGCGGCGATGGCGGAGATGCTCAATCTCTCGCGGTTGTACAACGCGGTCGCGTCGGTGGCCGTGATCGGGCGTGCCGTGTACGAGACGCGCCATTACATCGAGCGCCGGCATGTATTCGGGCGGCCGATCATCGAATGGCCGCTCGCGCAGCAGACGTTCTTCGACATCGAGGCCGAACAGGTTGCGGCGATGCTGCTGACGTTCGAGACGGTGGACACGCTCGCACGCGCGGACGCCGGCGACGCGGACGCCGCGAAATTGCTCCGCATTCTCACGCCGATCGCGAAGGCGATCACGGGCAAGCTCGCGGTGCCGTGCGTGTCCGAGGCGATGGAGTTGATCGGCGGGAACGCGTACATCGAGGACAGTCCCATGCCACGCCTGCTGCGCGACGCGCAGGTGCTGCCGATCTGGGAAGGGACGACGAACATCCTCATGCTCGATGCGCTGCGCGTGATGAACAAGGACGGCAGCCACGAGCTATTGCTGTCGCGCACGCGCACGCAGTTTCCGGCTGAGAGTGAGGCGCTCGCGAATGCGCTGCCGTCACTCGACGAACAGGACACACGCGGGTGGGTCGATCGTCTCGCGCGCTTGTTCGAACTGACGCTGCTCATCGAGGCGGAGCATGGCGAGTACGCGGATCGGTTGCAGGACAGGCCGCTGGGGTTGATTCCGGGAGCTCGCACATAAGAAGTTATCTGGAGCCGCGCGGTATGGAGTGCGGCTATGCCGCCGCACTCCATACCGTGTCCGCGAATTCGATCTGCAACGTCACGTTTGCCTGCGCGCCGCGGTCGAGCAGGTAGCGGCCGCATGCCGCGATGTACAAGCGCTGCGACCAGAACTGCTGCAGCGCTTCGTATGCCTCGGCGATCACCGCCGGTTCCTGCGCCGTGGTCATCGCGGCGTGCAACTGCCGCGCGCCGCGCACGAACGATTCGAGTCGCGAGCGCAGTTGCGGGTGTCCATCGCCGACCGTCCACGCGAATGAGCCGGGAAGGCGTTGCTGCTCGAGCAGACCGAGCGCGCCACCGATGCGTCGAACCGGCTGGCCGCGCAGCCACGCGCGAAACGCGCCGCGATAAGCCTTGCGCCGCCCCTCGAACGTGCGCCGCGCCGCGAACGTGCTCGCATACGGCATGGCCGCGGCGAGTGGATCCGCCCAATCGTCGAGCGACTGCGTGACCGTGCCGAGCGTCGCCAGCAGCGCATCGCGCTCGAACATCAGTTGCAGGCGGATCGAGCCCTTCCTGCCGATGGCTTCGGCGAAAAGCGACTCATCGGGCGGACAGACGTCCCACATGCGTGCGAGGTCGAGCATCCGCTCGAGGTCATCTTCGCGCAGCGCGTTGCGTTCGAGCAGCATCGCCACATGCAGGCCGTAGTCAAAGTCGAGCGTGGTCGGCGACTGGAGGAACTCCGTCATCTGTGCCTTCAGATCGACGGTCCATTCGAAGTCGTTCTGGGGCAGGTTCTTCTCGTCGTACCGGCGGGTGCCGCGCGCGGTGATCAGACGGAATCCATCGAGCGACGTGCGCGTGGTGAGCTTGAAGATACTGGTGTCTTTCGCGGACAGCGGGCCGAGGGAGAAGCCGCTCGATGATTTGCGCGTCAGCGTCGTCTCATTGAGATAGCGCTTCAGCGTTCGCGACGCGGTATCGCGCCGCAGCATCTCGGTGAGCTTCACGAAATCGCCGGAGATTGCGCGCGCGTAATCGCTCGGAAGCCGCGCTTCGTCGTGCAGGATGAAGTCGGCGATGGCCGTGCTCTCGTCGATGCGCGCATATTCGTATGCGAAGCCGGCGGTCGCTTTCCAGCGCGCGGCCTTGACCAGCCGCGATCGCAGCTCCTTCCGCAACTCGGCGGCCGCCTTTTCCTCGCGCGCGCCTTCCGGTTCGAGCGCATCGAAGAGCGCGTCGAGCGCGTCGTCAATTGTCGGAACGGCGCTCGCTTCCGCGCCGAACGAGACATCGATGCCGAACGAGTGATCGCGCGATTTCGCCTTCTTCACCGCGATGCGGAACAGTCCTTCCCGCGTGCGCGAGATGACGACGGAGAACTGGTCCGTCACTTTCACCGATGCGGCGATCTCGAGTCCCGCGCGCAACTTCACCGCGATCGGTACACGAGGGAACAAGCCCTGGACGATCTCGCCGAGCTTCGACGCGAACACGTCTGCCCATGTGAACGTCACGGACGTCGATAACGCGCCGCCGAGGTCCAGGGCCAGCGCTTCGCCGGATTTCAGCGAGCGGACGTCTTCGAGCGAGAGCAGCGTTCGCGGCGATGAAAGGTCGGCGCTCATCGCGTTCCAGGCGCCGTCCGTCGCGGCGTGAATGCGATAGTCGCTCAGTTCCACGTTGCTCGTCGCGCTGGCGGTGCCGAGGCCGAAGCCGACCTTGCCTTGCGCCTTCGCCGAGAGTTTGTACTTCACCCACGCGGACTGCAGGTCGAAGGCGATGTGCGCATTCTCACCGAACACTGCATCCTCATCTTTGTCCTCGGCGCGATTGAGCACGCGCACCGACAACGCCGCGGTCGGCGTGAACGTGACCGCGCCAACGCGCAGTGGCGCGCTCATGCTCGTCTGCAGCGGCTCGTCTCCGATCTTCGCCAGCGGCTGATCGAGCACGGCGCGGCGCAGCACTTCCAGGTCAGCGATGTCGGACATGCGCTCGAGAATAGCACCGACGCCGAGGACGGCTGGGCCTATACTCGTCGCACGTGTCCGCCGGTCCACGCGTCACGATCCTGATGCCCGTCTTCAACGGGCAGCGCTATGTCGACGAGGCCATCGCCAGCGTCGTAGGGCAGGGCTTCGACGACTTCGAGTTCGTCATCATCGACGACGGGTCGATCGACGATACGCCGTCGATCCTCGCGGCATGGGCGCAGCGCGACGCGCGCATCCTCGTGCATCGCTCGCCGCGCAATGAAGGCATCAGCGCCGCGCTCAATCGCGGACTCGCATTCGCGCGCGGCGAATACGTCGTGCGGCAGGATGCGGACGATCTCTGCCTTGCCGGTCGCATCGCAAAGCAGGTGGCCGTGCTCGACGCCGATTCGTCCGTCGTGCTCGTGTCCGCGGGCTACGAGCTGATCGGCTCCGACGGCCGCAGTCGCGGCCTGCGCATGCGCCTCGGCCCGCCTCCAGTGATCGAGTATCTGATGAACTTCAGCAACGCGGTGGGCGGACACGGCCAGGTGATGTTCCGCCGGGCCACGGTGCTCGGACTCGGCAACTACCGCCTCGAATTCGAGTTCTCGCAGGACTACGACCTCTGGTCGCGCCTCATGCGTCATGGGCAAGTCGTCGTGCTGCCGATCGTGGGCATGCGTCATCGCCTGCACGACAAGCGCGTGAGCATCGTCGCCGGTCAACAGCAGATGAGCAGGTCGCTCAGCATCAGCCGCCGCAATCTCACCGCGCTCCTCGGGCACGAGCCGGACGACGACGAATTCGCGGCAATGTCCGCCGTGTGGCGTCAAACGGATCGCCGAGGTTCCGCCGCGGCTGCGCATCGCTTGTTCCGCGAGGCGTACGCGCACTTCAAATCCACGAACGCGAATCGCGAGCATCGCCGGCATGTGCGCCTTGCGAAAGCACACGCGTGGTTCCTGAGCGCCGCAATGTGCGCGAAGCGCGGGCACATGCTCGACGCGATCGCGCACCTTGGCTACTCGCTGCTCTGGCATCCGGCGGGATTTGCGACCGGCGCCATCGCGGTCGCGGGGCGTCTCGCGCGCCGGACCGGCGGCGTCCTCGCACCCCTCATCCGCCTTCGGCACCTTCTCCCCTCGCCGAGGGGAGAAGGCTACAAGGCGCGGCTGCCTATGTAGCCCGAAGGCCGGGTGAGGGGCTAAAACAGCGTTAGCCCTTTGGCCTGCAGCTCGGCCAACGTATCGAGGAACCGCGCCCGCGGGATCTCTCGCGCTCCGAGCGCTTCCATATGCGGCGTCATCACCTGACAGTCGATCAGCCACGCGCCCCGCGCGCGCAGGTGATCGATGAGGAACAGCAGGGCGAGCTTCGACGCATCGGCGCGCCGATGGAACATGCTCTCGCCCGTGAACACGCCGCCGCAGTCGACGCCGTAAAGACCGCCGACGAGCTCATCGCCTTCCCACGCCTCGACGCTGTGCACGTCGCCTGCGTCGTGAAAGCGCGTGTACGCCGCGATCATCGGCGGCGCGATCCACGTCCCATCCTGATCGGGCCGATCCGCGGCCGCACACGCGCGGATCACCGCGCGAAAGTCGCGATCGATCGTGAACGTCAGGTTCGCGTGCGCCTGCGATTTGCGCAGCGAACGGCCGACATGCAGCTCATCGAACAGGATCACCGCGCGCCGCCGCGGCGAGAACCACGGCAGCGGCAGCCCGTCGTGCGGCCATGGAAAGATCCCCTTGCGATACGCCTCGCGCAACGTCTCGACGCGCAGGTCCTCGCCCATCGCGACGATGTCGCTCGGGGCATAGCGCGGGTCGGGGAACGTCGACATGCGGATCAGTACCCCTTCACCCAGCCCTCTCCCCCTCGAGGGGGAGAGGGTTGGGGTGAGGGAGTGAGGCGAGCGTCAACTCGTCGTTCTCCGCGTCGATCACGACCTTGCCTCCGCCTTCGAGCGATCCGAACAGCACCGCGTCGACCAGCGGCTCCTTGATTTTCGTCGAGATCAAACGCGCCATCGGCCGCGCGCCGAACGAGCGGTCGTAACCATGCTTGGCCAGCCAGGCGCGGCCGCCTTCGCGCAGCTCGAGTGTCACGTTCTTCGTTGCGAGTTGTGCGCGCAGCTCGCCGATGAACTTGTCGACCACGCGCTCGATGGTCTCGAACTCGAGCGGCTCGAACGCGATCCAGGCGTCGAGCCGATTGCGGAACTCGGGCGCGAACGCACGCTCGATCGCTCCGCGTCCGCGGCCGCTCACCGCGTTGTTCATGAAGCCGGGCGATGCATCCGTCATCTCGCGCCCGCCCGCGTTGGTGGTCATGATCAGGATCACGTTGCGGAAGTCGGCCTTCTTGCCGTTGTTGTCGGTGAGCGTGGCGTGATCCATCACCTGCAGGAGGATCGAGAAGAGGTTCGGATGCGCCTTCTCGATCTCGTCGAGCACGAGCACCGCGTACGGCGTCTTCGTGATCGCATCCGTCAGCAGGCCGCCCTGATCGAAGCCGACGTATCCCGGAGGCGCACCGATGAGGCGGGACACGGTGTGCGGCTCCATGTATTCGCTCATGTCGAAGCGGATGAACTCGACGCCGAGCGATTGCGCGAGTTGCCGCGCGAGCTCGGTCTTGCCCACGCCGGTCGGGCCGCTGAAGAGGAACGAGCCAATCGGCTTGTCGGGATGGCCGAGGCCGGAGCGGGAGAGCTTGATGGCGGCGACGACTTGTTTGATGGCGTGGTCCTGGCCGTAGATGACCGCCCGCAGATCGCCGTCGAGCGCCTGCAGGCGATCCTTCTCCTTGATCGCGACGGTGCGCGGCGGAATCTTTGCCATGCGCGACACCACGGTCTCGACCTCCGGCACATCGATCGTTTGCGTGCCGGTGGTCTCCTCCGTGCGTTGCATGCGCGCGCGTGCGCCCGCTTCGTCGAGCACGTCGATGGCCTTGTCGGGCAGATGCCGATCGTGAATGAACTTCGCGGAGAGCTCGGCGGCGAGGCGGATCGCTTCCGGCGTGAAGGTCACGCCGTGATGCTCCTCGTAGTACGACTTGAGTCCTTCCAGGATCTGCACGGTCTCTTCGACCGTCGGCTCGCCGACTTCGATCTTCTGGAAGCGGCGCGCGAGGGCACGGTCGCGCTCGAACGATTGCTTGTATTCGCCGTACGTCGTCGATCCGATCACGCGCAGCTTGCCCGATGCGACCGCCGGCTTGAGCATGTTCGACGCGTCCATCGTGCCGCCGCTGACCGCGCCCGCGCCAACGATCGTGTGGATCTCGTCGATGAAGAGGATCGCGTCCTTCTTTTCCGTCAGCGCCGTGATGACCGCCTTGAGGCGCTGTTCGAACTCGCCGCGATACTTCGTGCCCGCGAGGAGCGAGCCCATGTCGAGCGACCAGACCTCGACGTTCTTCAGCACGTTGGGCACGTCGCCGAGGTGGATCTTGAGGGCGAGACCTTCGGCGATGGCGGTCTTGCCGACGCCCGGCTCGCCGACGAACAGCGGGTTGTTCTTGCGGCGCCGGCAGAGGATCTGGACCGTGCGCTCGAGCTCGAGCGAGCGGCCGATCAGCGGATCGATCTCGCCGCTCTTCGCGCGCTCGAGCAGATTCACGGCGAAGCTCTTGAGCGGATCGCGCACCGGCGCCTCATCCTCGACCCCCGTGGGCGAAGGCATCCCCGCCGGTGACCCTTCGGGACCGTTCTTCGGAATCCCGTGGGAGAGGTAGGTGAGGACGTCCAGCTTGTCGACGCCATGACTGCGCAGCAGGAACACCGACTGCGATTTCTCGGCGTGATAGATGGCGGCGAGCATCTGGCCCGTGTCCACTTCCTTCTGCCCCGAGCTCTGCGCGTGCAGTTGCGCGTAGTGAATGACGCGTTGCAGCATCGTGGTGAGCGTCGGCTGGATGTCATCTTCGGCAAGGCGCTCGTAGGTCTTTTCGATGAACTGATCGAGCTGGATCTTCAGCTTTTCAACATCGCCGCCGCATGCGCGGATGACGTCCGCGGCGAGGCGATCGTGGAGCAACGCGAACAGCAGATGCTCGAGCGTGACGTACTCGTGGCGGCGGCGAACGGCCTCGTTCACCGCGAATTCGAATGTGGCTTGCAGCCCTTTGGCAATCATCAGAGGGGTTCCATGGTAGCGAGCAGCGGAAATTCGTGCTCGCGCGCGAGAGCGGTGGTCTTCTCCACCTTCATCTCGGCGATCTCGTACGTGTATGTGCCCGCGGTGCCGGCACCGCGGAGGTGGACGTTGAGCATGACCTGCACAGCCTGCTCCTCGGGCATGTTGAAAATCGACTCGAGGACCCAGACCACGAACTCCATGGTCGTGTAGTCGTCGTTGTGCAGAAGGACGCGGAAGAGGGGAGGCTCTTCGACCTTCTCTTTGCTCTCCGCTACCGCGGCTTCTTCGTACTGTGCGTCGGGTGGCAGCATCTTCAGCGACGTTTTAACGCAAAATGCCTACTCGTTCATGCCTGCACCTCTGCCGCGCGTCAGCCGATACGCCCCGGCGGTCTTTTTCATCTGCGGCTTCGTCTGGGATGCGGTGACGCTCGGCCGGAAAATCAAGCCGGTCGACCTCTTTCTCCTGGCCGCCTATCTCGCGGGCGCAACGGTGATCCTGGTGATGCTCGGGCGGGGCGCGCAGTTCCGCGGCTCGCAGTACCTCGCGGCCATGCTGCAGTTCTTCTTCGGCGGCATGTTCAGCGCGCTGTTGATCTTTTACTTTCTTTCCTCCGGCGGTCTCGGCGGCTATCTGGTGGTCCTCAGCCTGGCCGCGCTGCTCATCGCCAACGAGTTCCTCGGCAACCGCTACAGCGAGCTGACGCTCTCGTGGATGCTCTACACGCTCAGCGCGTGCATGTTCTTCAACTTCGCGCTCGCGCATCTGTTCCGCAGCATCAACACGTTCTGGTTCTACCTCGGGACGCTGATCGCGGTGCTGCTGGTACTCGTGCTGCGCCGCGTGTCACGGCATGAAACGGCGACGGTCGTGCCGTCGATCGCGGCGGTCGCGCTACTGCTCGTGTTCCATCTCTTCAACCTGATCCCGCCCGTGCCGCTGGTGAAGAAACAGATGCTGATCGCACACGACGTGCGACGCGAGGGACGCGGCTATGTCGCACGCATCGAATCGCCCGGCTGGCGCATCTGGCGCGCGTCGTCACCAACGTTCCACCGCAGCGGCAACGAAGCGGTGTATTGCTTCACCTCCGTCTTCGTGCCGAACGGAATCCGCACCACGATCCGCCATCGGTGGGCGCGCGTGAATCGTGACGGCGAGTGGGTGACGATGGACGTGCGCCCCTTCGCGATCACCGGAGGCCGCGAAGGCGGCTACCGCGGCTACACCTTGAAACAAAACGTCATTCCCGGCCGCTGGCGCGTGACCGCGGAATCGGAGAGCGGCGCGACGATCGGGTTCGTGGAGTTTCGGGTAGTGGAAGGGGAGGCGGATGGGAGGGTGGTGGGGTTGTGAGGCGAGATCGTGGAATGATCTGGGGCACTCATCGTTCGACGTAATGCTGCGATGTCACCTGCGATGCGATCGATTGATTCCTGTGTCGAGTGCAGATCGGCTCGTTCCGCCTGAAGCTTCTTTTCCTCTGATGCGATCTGCTCGTTCAACGACTGCGCTTCGGCGGTAGCTTCGTCGACGCGCTGCTTTACCGTTGCGACCTTGCGCCTGAACCTTGGGCTGATCATGGCAACGGCGCAATACATCGATGCGATTTCGGCGCAGCGTCTGGTTTTCTCGCTGTACTCCCCTTCCCCGCGGGCGACCTGTCTGGCATAAGCACAGGCCACTGGTAACTCATGCTGATCGATATAGGCGTTTGTCGCCGCCTTCTTCTGTCTCAGGTCGTTCTTCAGGCTCTTAACGCGGTTGTCTGATTCAGCGATGAAGTCTTTGTGGTCGCCGAGCCGCTGTTTGAGGATTGTCTCCCGCTTTTCGAGGGCGGCAAGCTCGCTTGCAAGGCGTCGTTGCTCCGCCAGCACTGGATCTTCGGTTTCAGCGTTTTCGTCGGTGGCAATCGTCTCGCCCGCAATCAGGACATCATCCGCGGAGCGGCTGTGGCAGGCGCTTGCGCTGAGAAACACTACGGTGGCGATGATGAACAGTCGCATCCCTTGCTTCCTCTTCCTTGCAAGGACACGAACCGAAAACGGATGGCCGTGTCTGTACGGGCGAGGCGAACTTGGATATGTCGAGCGAGCTGCGAATTGCGTGCGCTGCAATGTTCATCTGGATCGCCCTGCCGCTTCGAGCTGAAGCAGGAGCAGTACCCGAGCGCCTCGGTGCGGGAGGCCGGCACATCACCGACGGGCGTCCTGCAAATGCCATCGCGGCCCTCGAAGGAGCCCTAGCTGAATATCGTGAAGAGAAGAACCTGACGGGAGAAGCCGTGACTCTGATGCTCATGGCGATTGCGGAGCGGCACCGCTCCCTCGACGACGCGGCACGCAGCCATTTGCAAAACGCGTTGCACATCGTGCGTGAGCGGAAGGACGCGATCGGAACCTGGCTCGCCCTGCTGCATCTCGCGCAGATGGAACGGTCCCGAGGAAATTACGGCGCCGCTCTCAATTGGCAAGATGAGGCACAGAGCGTCATCGAGAAAGCGGAGGCTTCAGACTCTCCGTTGATGCTCGCCACATTCGAACTCATGGCCACTGCCCTCGGCTTGCCGTCAATGGATTGGAGCGGAGGGCCAACTGGCGCAGGGGAGTATCTGCAGGCGATCGCACTGGAGGCAATCGTGAAGCCGCTCACCCAGAATAGCCATGCAGGCATCCTGATCGAGGTCGGGCAATACGACCGGGCGGAAAAAGCATTGAGCGCTGTGCTCGCCGGCCCGGCACTATTCTCCGGTGGATACCAAGCCTCCGTCGCCGCCCATTTCGGCGAGTTGCGCTATCGACAGCGACGCTTCGCCGAAGCCCGTGTGCACTACGAGAAAGCGCTCCACGGATCTCCGCGCATGCCGTTGAATCCGCTCAATGAGCAATGGATCAAGGCCGGGATTCATAGCCGGCTGGCCGAGTTGGAGATCGCGCAGAACCATATCGGGGAGGCTCTCGCCTGGAACGATAAGTCTCTCGCCGCCATACGCAGTGCGCAGATCCCGCTCGAGAGCAGCATCCTCGAGGAACGGGGCCTTTTGCTCCTCCGAGGCGACCGTCTGCCAGAAGCCGAAACTGCCTTCCGCCAGGCTCTGGGGATCGCCATTGCAAACGATGACTCCTCGAGGCGAGCATCCATCGAGAGTCATCTGGCTGACTTGAGCTTTCTGATGGGCCGGTACGGCACCGCGATCCGCCATCTGGAGGAGGCCATCCGGCAGCAGCAGTTTCTTCATCATCGGGCCGCCGAGGGTCTCTTGTGGGCGAACCTGGCCATCTGCTACATCCTGATGTCCGAAGATGACTCGGCGGACATTCTGTTAGCACAGGCTCACGAGCTGGCCCGAACGACTGACGTAGCGATCGTCCGCGACATTACGACATTTCTGCAGGTCGTGCAGGGATTCCGAAAGGGCACGATTACAAAAGAGGAACTGCGTGATGTCTTCGAGCACCTGATTGCAACTCCGCAATTCAGAAACATGGATATCCACGGAGACGCGGAGCGCGTCTTGCGCGAGAGCATGTTGATCGCTGCCGCGAACACGCCGGACGCCGAGCCGCAGAGGCCGATGACGCTCTCCGCTTACGCTAGTCTGGCGTATTCCAACATGGGATGGCGTCAGCTCCACAACGGTCATACGACCGCGGCTCGACACTTTTTTGAGAAGGCGTTGAACGCGAATGCAACCGGTGAACTGCGCGCGCGATATCACGCCGCGATCGGTGCGTGCCACTGGAGGGACGGAAACATCGATCAGGCCATTCGGTCGTTCAATGAGGCGGCGGATACACTCGACACAGTCGTCGACGACCTGCAAGCCGAGTCGATGCTGGTCTCGTTCCTCGGCAGCAAAGACCATCGTGCCTACTATGACGTTCTGATCGAAGCTTTGCTTCGCGAGCATCATGATGAGAAAGCATTTGAAATTACGGAACGCGCACGTTCTCGTGGATTTCTTCGTCTGATGAATGGTAGGCCGGCAATATTCGCTACCTCCGGCAGTTTGGCGGAGAAGGCACAGGAGCTGCGTCTTCAGATCGAAAACTGGGACACTTTACCCGTGACGGGCGAGACCCGTGACAACCTGCGTCTCCGCTACGATCTCCTTCGATCGCGCATTCAGGCGACAACGTCTAACGGGCCTTCGACGGATGGCGTCCAGCCGCTCTCTCTCGCGGATGTATGGCAAGAGCTGCCCGATCACACGACGTTGATCAGCTACTTCGTTTCGTCGCTCGGCGCTCATGCATGGGTGCTCGACAGAGAATCAGTCGAGCATGTCACTCTCGATCTGGATGCCGGGCGGATGAAACGGGTGACTTGCTGGGCCGCACAATTCGCGAAAGAGGAAATGGCGCCGGGCGCGCAGCGGAGCGCCCGAGTGCCCGGCGACTGCGGATCGGATTCAGCGCGCTCGGAGGAGGTCTACGCAACGCTGTTCGCGCCGCTGCGCAGCAGAATTCGCAATTCCAGGGTCATGATCGTGCCGCATGGAGATCTGCACGATGTGCCATTTGCGGCGCTGCTGGATCCGCACCGAAAGCGCTACCTGGTCGAGGACTACACCTTCACTCATCTGCCGAGTGCGAGCGCTGTTCGGCTCCTGCGAGCGAGAGAATCGCCGGTTCTCGGCAGGAGTCTCGTGCTCGGCGATCCCGATGCCGCAGGGCCGACGAGCCTGCCCGGAGCGAACCGCGAGGTACAGCTCGTGGCTACGATGTTGAGCACCGACGCAAAGATCGGAAAGGAGGCTGCAGAGAACCTTGTCTACAACCTCGACGGCAAGGTAGATCTGCTTCATATCGCTGCACACGGTGCTTACGATCGGAGCGATCCCTCTTTCAGCGCCATTGAGCTGGCCGGCAGCGACAATCGAAACGGGCAATTGACGGTGGATGAACTTCTTTCGGACATCGACCTGTCAGGAGTCAATCTCGTCGTTCTGTCTGCCTGCCAGTCGGGTGTCGGCAAACGCACCGGCGGTGATGATGTCATCAGCCTGACGCGAGCGCTGCTTTACGCGGGCTCTCCTGGCGTGATCTCCACTCTCTGGAGCATCAATGACAAGGCAACGACGTTCCTGATCAAGGAGTTCTATTCGCGGCTTCTCGGGGGATCCACCGCGGCAGACGCATTACGCGCGGCACAATTGAGGATGCTACGCGACGCGCGGTTCCGTGCTCCTTATTACTGGGCCGCGTTTTTTCTGGCAGGCGATCCACTGGGGAAGTGGACAACGCTTTCGCGTTGACCGTGTCTCTCTCTTGGGGAAGGGATCGTCATGTCGCCACTCGCGAAGAGAGTGTTTCTCGCCGGCCTCTGCGTTCTTGCACTGGTCGCTGATGCGGAGCCGCGCCGCCGCGCACTCCTGGTCGGAATCAACGAGTATTCGTCTCAGGCGTCCAAGGCCCTCGCTGGAGGCCGTTTTCAGAATCTCGAGGGAGCGGTCAATGACGTCGAATTGATGCGCGACCTGCTGCGCTCCGTGTACAAGGTCAAGGAAGCGGAGATCGTCGTATTGACGAATCAGGCTGCTGGCCGTGCGGCGATCCTCAATGCGATCGATCAGCACCTGGTCGCCGGCGCGCAAAGCGGCGACATTCTGTTCTTCTACTTCAGCGGCCATGGATCGCAAGTGAAAAACTCGCTGTCCGAGGAAGCGGACCGGCTCGATGAGTCGATCGTGCCGGCGGATGCCAATGATGGTGTCGCCGACATTCGCGATAAGGAGTTGCGACGGCGTTTCCAACCCTTACTCGATCGCGGAGCACGGCTGACGGTCATTCTCGACAGCTGCCACAGTGGTTCGGGCGTTCGCGGATTGCCGCGCAGTGCGAAGACACGCTTCGCCCCTCCGGATCCGCGTGATGTGAGAGATGCCTATCGCGGACCGACACTCGAGGACGGCGGTGCGCTGGTGCTTTCGGCCGCTCGGGACACGGACCTCGCGTTCGAGACCCGCGGGCGTGAGGGAAAACGGCATGGTGTGTTTTCCTGGGCATGGGCGCGCGCCATTCGGGACGCCGCGCCGGGCGAACCTGCGATCGATACGTTTCAGCGCGCTTCGGCACGGATGGCCCTCGAACAGCCGGAGCAGGTGCCGGTGATCGCCGGCAACGCCGAAGCGCGCTTCGCGACTTTTCTCGGAGTCCGGGGGGATCGCCAGTCAGACAGGGTGGCCGTCGCGGTTCGCTCCGTCGAATCGAACGGTCTGGTGATCATCCAGGGAGGCTGGGCGAATGGGCTCACGCTCGAGAGCGAACTTCGCCCCGCCACGAATCCTTCGTCCGCAGTACGGCTTCGCGTCGTTGCGCTCAATGGAGTGAGCGAGAGTGCGGCGACGGTCGTCACCGGATCGACAGACGCGATCCGATCCGGATCACTGCTGGAGCTCGTCGCCTGGGCCCCTCCGCAGAATCGACGGCTTCGCGTCTGGGTGCCGCACGGAGATGAGCGAGTGGTGTCGTTCGCGCGCGCTCTAGCCGTGGCAGCAAAACGCTCCGGCCTTCACTGCCTGGAAGATCCGGCTGACGGTACCGCGAACTGGATCTTCCGTTGGGATGGCGAGAGCTGGGAATCGTTCGATCCGGAGCGGCGCGGTACGAGGCTGGGTCCTTCGCCGGATCGGAAGACGATGTTTCGCACGCTTTCGCGCGGCATGTCGCTTTTCGTGCAGATTCCCGTTTCGCGGGATATCAACCGGCGCATCGCACCGGAGAGTTGGGCGGTCGAACGTGTTGAGAGGCCGGACGACGCGGATTACATCCTCACGGGAAGACTCTCTCGAGGCCGTGTCGAATATGCATGGGTGCGTCCAGCGACGGACACACGCGACCGGCCGCAAAGTACGCTGCCACTCAGGACCGACTGGCACGATGGACAGAAGGCCGGCCAGGTCGCGGCTTTCCTGACGGAGGATCTACGGCGCCTGCAGCGCATCCACTTGTGGCAGACGCTCCCTTCGCCGCCTGAAACACAGTTCAACTATCGCCTTGGCATCCGTCGGCAGCGCGATCAGATGTTGATCACCGATCGAACACTGCTCGCGGAAGAGCTTTACGGTTTCGTTCTGCGCGCGGTGCCGGGACCGCGACACAACTCCGCACCACGGTTCGTCTATGTGTTCATGGTCGACAGCCACGGCAGAAGTGTTCTCATCTTTCCACGCGGGCCGATCGGCTCTGTCGAGAATCGCTTCCCTCGCCGGAACACTTCCCCAGCCGAGATTTCGCTTGGGCCCGACGGGTCGCTCATCCCACAGCCGCCCTTTGGTACGGATACATACTTTCTGCTCTCCACGGAGGAGGCGTTGACGAATCCCTGGATTCTGGAATGGGATGGTGTACGTACGCCTGATGAGAGAGGCCGCACGCCACTGGAGCATTTGATCCTCGAAAGTATGTCCGGCGACCGTGGCGTCCACCTGTTTCCTGATTCGTCGCAGTGGTCGATTGAACGACTGTCCTGCACGTCCGTCCAACGTCCGCGCGCGCAAGACTTGCCTGTCGCAGGTTCTCGGTAAGGCCACGTACGCAGAAAGAACGCCGCCCACGTATCATCCACGCCGTGTGGTATCGCGAGCACCTCGCATGTCCTGATTGTCAGAAGCCGCTCGATGGCGATGTGTGTGTGTGCGGATTCGCCGCGCAAGGGCGCGATTTCCGTCCGCAGCATCCGCGGCTGCGGGCGATGTCGTTTGCGCTCGGATCGGACATCGGTTTCGACGACGTGCTGATCGAGCGGCCGTCCGTCACGTACGACGGCCCGCGCGCGGAGCGCGATTCAGCGGAATTGTTTTCGGCCGCGCAGGAGTGGCTGCGTCCCGGTGTGCGGCTGCTCGATCTCGGATGCGGCCCGCGTGATCAGGCCGCGCCGGCGGCGTTTTGCGGGGCGGCGTATGTCGGGATCGATTACACATCCGAGGCGGCGGATTTGCTGGCGGATGGGCATGCGGTGCCGTTTCGCGATGGCACGTTCGACGTCGTCCTCTCGTACGCCGTGCTCGAGCACCTCTACCAACCGTTCCTGGCCGTGCAAGAAGTCGCGCGCGTGCTGCGGCACGGCGGTGTGTTCGTCGGAACCGTGTCGCAAGGGGAGCCGTTCCACGACTCGTATTTTCATCACACGACGTTCGGACTGCTCGCCGTCCTGCGTCATGCGGGATTGCGCGCCGTGCGATTGTGGCCGTCGTACGACACGCTGCATTCGCTCTCCACGATGGGTCGGTATCCACGCGCGTTGCGCATGATGATCGAGGCCGTGCATCGCTTCGGAAGCGCAACGCCGTTTCTCGCGCCGCGCAAGTTTTTCCGGTGGTCGGCGAGGGAACGCGCGGTCGACGAGTTGCACCGCGCCGCCAGCATTTGTTTCGTCGCGGAACGCCGGCGTCCCGCCGG
>DASPNA010000025.1:0-44597 GCA_035626775.1 Thermoanaerobaculia bacterium | reverse complement strand
CGGGTTCCTCGGGTTCCTCGGGTTCCTCGGGTTCCTCGGAGTACCTCGGAGTACCTCGGAGTACCTCGGAGTACCTCGGAGTACCTCGGAGGGGCTGACTAGTCTCAGCCGAGGAACCCGAGGAACCCCGAGGAACCCGAGGAACCCGAGGTACTCCGAGGTACTCCGAGGTACTCCGAGGTACCAACCTGGCGCACGACTCCTGCATACCCTCGAATCGAGGAGGCGTAATGAAGAAGCTGCTGCCATTGGTTCTCATCCTCGGGTGCGCGAGCGCCGCGCCGCAGGCGCAGGCGCCCGCCGCGACCGCCGTTCAGTCGGAGTTCAAAAATCTGCAGGTCTTTCCGCGCGACATTCCACGCGAGCAGCTGATCGCCGCCATGCGCGGCTTCACCCGCTCCCTCGGCGTTCGCTGCAATCACTGCCATGTCGTCACGGCCACCGAGCCGAAGGAAGTGCTCGACTTCCCATCCGACGCGAAGACCGAAAAGAAGATCGCGCGCGTGATGCTGCGCATGACGAACGAGATCAATCAGACCTGGATGGGTCGCGTGGAAGCGGCGGAAGGGCACGCACCCGAGCCCAACAGTCAGCGCGTGAGTTGTTGGACATGTCATCGCGGCAAGACCGAGCCCGAGATGCCCCCTCCGCCTCCGGAGCCGGCGGCGCGCTGATCGCGAGGGATGAAGATGTACCGCGCCATTTCGTTGAATGAGAAATTCAAATTATTCACGGAGCACTTTCGGCCGAAGGTCGTCGCGCAGATGAATGACTACCAGTTCAAGCTGGCCCGCGTCGCAGGCGACTTCGTCTGGCACTCCCATGCGGATACGGATGAGACCTTTCTCGTGCTCGACGGCCAGTTGACCATCGAATTTCGCGATGGGAGCGTGACGTTGAATGCCGGTGAGATGTTCGTGGTTCCCAAAGGGAAAGAACACAAGCCGTACGCGGCCTCCGAATGCAAAGTGATGCTGGTGGAGCCGGTGGGTACGGTGAACACAGGTGAAGTGCAGGACGGTTCGAGGACCGCTCCAAATGACGTATGGATCTAGGAGATGACGTTCATGCTGATCCGCAGATTGTTCGCATTCTTCATCACCGCCGCGATTGCTGTCGGAGCGCTCGCAGATTCAGATGGCTCCTATTGCGCCGCGGACAGCTATCTGGCCTACGAACTGCGGCAAGCGGATGGTCAGCACACGCTCGTGGTTCTTCGCACGGTGGCCGACCATTCGATTGCTGAGCTCCATGTGACCCTGCCCGACTTTCAGGTGCACGGCATGCGCTGTACGGACGGCGCCGTTCAGCTTGCAGGCTGGGACGCTACCTACACCGTCGACCTGTCCTCGGAGACCCCTCGGGTGCGCTCCGAACCGCTTGCTCGCCCGGGCGATCTGCCGAAGTGGCCAAACGCAAACCTGGCGCACAGGAATCGCGAGGCGAGGCACTCGGATTCCGCGATCGTGGAACTGCCGTGGCAGGTGCCGCATTTTCTGAAAGTCGTGCGCGCACCCACGCAGGATGAATGCACCAGGAAGCTCACCCTGGAGCTGTACCGCCATGGAACGCCGCAACCGGTGAAGACGCTCTTCGAGCGCGAGATCGGCGTCGAATGCGGCGAGTGATCACGAGCGATTCAGGCCGCAGCTTCTTCCAAAGCCGCGGCCGTTCGCGTCATTGCCTCGAGCAGGAGTCTCAGACTTTGCTCATTGGTGAAGACCGTCGAACGGCGATAGTGCGCGCCATGCAGATCGACGTGAATCATGCCGTCGAGCTCAAATAGCCGCGCGAGCTCTCGCTGAAATTTTGGATTGCGCGCGATTCGCTCCACGATATGAATCGGCACGCCCTTGACGACCACACGGCGGTCGAGATCTGCATCCCCCGTCGCGATGTCCTGCAGGCCGAACGCGGCGCCTCCGATGCGGCTCAACGTCGTCTCGCGCGTGATTGCCAACTGGCATTTTGTCTGGCAGTTCGCAGTCGCATCGACGAACGTCGACTCGGAGTTGTTTTTCTGACCCGAAACTCGTTTCCCGTAGATCCGGACGGGGATGCGGTTGTACGTTCCCTTCATCTCCCAGTCGCCGATCACGGTCATGAAGTTGCTGCTGTTTGGCGGCTCGGAGAATGTGAATCCGAACGTTCTGGCGATGCTGCGGAACGTTTCCTTCTCCTTCCGTCGCCGGTTCCACGCGGCACGAGCGGCGAGGAGAGCGCCGCCGATCACGATCAGCGCGGGCACCGCCGACCAGAGGTAGTAGGAAGTCATGCGCAGTACACGTTACGACAGCAGCAGCTCGAGATCCTCGATCGCCAGCCCGCGCAGCACGCTGTTGTCCTCGGAGATGATCGAGTCCGCCAGCTCGCGTTTGCGCGACTGCAGCTCCAGGATTTTCTCCTCGACCGTGTCGCGCGCGATGAGGCGGTACGCGATCACCGGACGTTGTCTGCCGATGCGATGCGCGCGATCGATGGCCTGAGCTTCCACTGCCGGATTCCACCAGGGATCGAGCAGGAAGATGTAATCGGCGTTCGTGAGGTTGAGGCCGAGGCCGCCCGCTTTGAGGCTGATGAGAAAGAGCGGCGGGCCGTCTTCGCTCTGGAAACGATCGACGATCGACTGCCGATCGCGCGTCATGCCGTCGAGGTAGAGGTAGTCGATTTTCCGCTCCTCCAGCTCGCGCCTCACGATCGAGAGGAACGACGTGAACTGCGAGAACACCAGCGCGCGATGGCCGCTCTCCAGCACTTCGGTCAACTCCTCGAGCAGCAGATCGGTCTTCGCGCTCGAAGTCTCCTCCGTCACCGAACCGACGATCAGCGCGGGATGACAGGCGGCCTGCCGCAGGCGCAGCAACGCTTCGAGGATCTGCATGCGCGATTTCGCGACGCCCGCGGTCTTGATCCGGCCGAGCAGCGCCTGGCGGTAGTGATCGCGCAGCTCTTCGTAATCGCGTTTCTGTTTTCCTTCGAGCTCGCAGTACAACGTCTGCTCGATGCGCTCCGGCAACTCCGGCGCGACTTGTTCCTTCGTGCGCCGCAGGATCAACGGACGCAATGCACGCGCGAGTGCCCCGCGGCGTTCCGGCGGCGCGGCCTTGCCCGCGAACGTGCGCGCAAAAGAGCGCGATGAGCCGAGGAGGCCGGGATTGAGGAACTCGAAGAGACTCCAGAGATCGCCGAGGTGGTTCTCGATGGGTGTGCCGCTGAGGGCGAGGCGGTGTTTGCCGCGCAGCAGGCGGCTCGCCTTCGCGACCTGGCTGGACGCGTTCTTGATGGCCTGCGCCTCGTCGAGGATCACGTATTGGAACTCGGTCTCGGCGAGCTGCGCGATGTCGAGGCGCATCGTCGCGTACGTCGTCAGCACGAGATCGTACTCAGCGAATCGCTCGAAGTTTTTCGTGCGATCGGCGCCGTGATGTTCGAGTACGCGCAATTGCGGCGCGAACTTGCGCGCTTCGGCGGCCCAGTTGAAGAGGAGCGAGCGCGGCGCCACGACCAGTGACGGCGCCGTTTTGTCCGACGCGCGGAGCTCTTCGAGCAGTGCCAGCGTCTGCACGGTCTTGCCGAGACCCATGTCATCGGCGAGGCAGCCGCCAAGGTTGAGGTCGCGCAGGAAGTGCATCCATCCGAGGCCGGCACGCTGGTACGGGCGCAGGTCGGCGGTGAGGGTCGGCGGCTCATTGCGCGGCTGCGGTGTGGACTCGCTCAGCTTGCGCCGCAATTCGGCGAACGCGCCGTCGGCGGACGACGGGCGGTGTTGCAGCAGCGCGTCGACGAGCAAAGCCTGCGCGGAATGAAAGCGCAGCGCTTGCCCGTGCGCGCGTCCAAGCTCGACGACGGGTGCGAGCGACTCCGACCAGCTTCCCGGCACGATCCCGAACGAGCCATCGGAAAGGCGCAGCAGCGATTGCTTCGATTCCGCGGCGGCGAGCAGCTCCGGCAGTGCGACGGTGACGTCGCCGAACGACGCGGTGGCGCTCAGATCGAACCAGTCGATGCCGCTGGAGATGTCGATCTCGACGTCTTCCGCGACGCGCACCGGCGCGGCGTCGATCTCGATCGTCCACGCCTCCGCCGCCAGCTTGCGAACCACTTCTTCCAGGTGCGGTTGCCGGATCTTCCATCCTTCGAACGTGCCGATCACGGGAAGGCTGGCCAGGCGCGCGCGATACGTTTCCTCGCGCGCGCGGTCGCGTCGGATGAGCGTGCGGCCGACCATCTTCTGGGTCTCGCGTGACTGGTGCGGCACACGCCATTCGCCGTACGCGAAGAACAACTCGCCGGTGAGCTCCGAGCTCCATGCGTTGCTGTGCAGCGACAGCACCGGATGCGGACGCGCGCGCGCCACCTCCCATCCCAGCTCCTCAGGCAGCGAGATCTCACCGACCGGCGCGAGCAGCAAGGCCTGGCGGAAAGCATCGGCATCCGCGAACGGAACCTCGACCCCCCTCACCCTGGCCTCTCCACCCGGGGGGAGAGGGTTGGGTGAGGGGGGACCGGTGCCGCGCAGCGCGCGCAGCCACTGCGCGTTGCCGCCGTCATCGAAGCGCGCGACGCTGCGATCGCGGAAGAGGATGCCGTCGGCGAAGCGATGGACCTCCTGAATCGGTAACGTTTCGTGGTCGCGAGCAATGAGTCCTTCGATGCGATAGACGGAGCGATCGTGATCGCTGACGATCGACACGCGCAGCTTCCACGGCGGACCGTCATCCCACGCGAGCGGTTGCAGCTCGCCACTCTCGTCGTCGACGAACAAGCGTCCCGCGCGCGCGAGCCGCTCGATCCACCATGCGGTGGCCGCGGATGGCAGCGTTGTCATCGACTCGACCATCGGGCTGTAGCGCGAGGTGAGAAGCGCGAGCGTTTCGCGATCGAAGTCGGAAAGCGATGCGAGGTCCGCGGTTTCGAGCGAGAGCAGTTTCCATTTGCCCCAGTCGCCGCTCTTGCGGCGCGAGCGGCCGACGATGTGCAGCGGGACCGCCGTGGCCGTGGTGGAGCGTTTGACGACGTACGCGATCTCGTCGGGGATGGTGCGTGATGACTGGCCGCGCGCAGAGGCCGCGCGTCCGACCGCTTCGAAGAAACGTTCCCACGGCCGCGGCTGCGGCACGAGGCGCAGCGGCGGATGCGCAGGCTGCGCGCGCGGCGCGTCGTATTCGAGCTGCAGCGGCTTGTCGGGAAGCATGTTGCGCACGCTCGCGGCCCGGATCGCGGCCCAGATGTGTTTGCACGCTTCCGCGCGATCGACGTAGTAGTGGCAATCGCAACGGACGACCAGGAACTCGTTCTCGACGACGAGGTCGACCTCGTACGTCGTCGTGCCGTGCACGTGCGCGTGCAGCGCGCCGCCGCCGGCATCGCGCAACAGGCGCACGCGGCCGCGCTCGAAGTAATCGTCGCCACGCTCGCGGATGACGCGCGCGACCTGTTCGCGGAGTGCCGACTCGGCAGCCATGAATGTTCGAAACGGGAAAGAGGTTGCGATTACTTCCGCACCGCGCGGCGGCGGTGTTCGCGGCTAGCTGTTCAATTCCTCTTGTTCCCATGCATGGAGATCAAAGCCGAGGCAGTCGAGGCACCTGGCGGCTGCGCTTCGAATCGCGCCCCAAACGGGATCGCGCTCGATCAGCTCCTCGGCCGAAGTCACCTTTTCGCGGAGCAAATCACGACCGACGGTGTTCAGCGTCTGAATGAGTTGCTGCAGGCAGGCGGCTTCCGCCGGCGTGAATTCATCACCGTGTCTGGCCAGAAGGCGCTCGATGTCCAGAAGATCTTCAGCCAATTCCTCCGCAACGAGGTACTCCCTGACCGTGCCGTGGACGACAAACCTGCGCTGCAGTTCCAGCGATGCAAATCGCGCCACTCTGTCGAGAATCGACAATCTCATTCGGTTTGGCGGCACTCCGCATTACTTCCGCACAGCGCGGCGTTTGCCCGCGGGCGGCTGCTGTTCGGCTTTCCACGACTTCAGCAGCGCGCGCAACGCCTCCGGCGAGTTCTGCGGTGCCGTGCGACCGAGCTGGTCGCGGGAGTTCACCCCGTGACATGAGCCGCAGACGCGCACTTCGCCTGGCTGGAAAGTGAGCCAGTAGCGCTCGCGCACGACCGGCGTGCCGTGCGCGTCGGTAGTCTGCCAGCTCATGGCGCGTTGCGCCGGAACGAACGCCGCGACCGAGCCATCCGCCGCGATCTTCACGCCGCCCGCGACAGGCGTGGACGGATTCTTCGCGGCCGGGTCGTGCATCGTGCGCGCAAGCACTCGGCGTCCGGCGCGCGGAGAGTCGGTGCCGCCGATGCCGCGGACCTGATCGCCCTGGAAGAACTGGAGGTACGAGACGTCATAAATCTTGCCGGTAGCATTCGTTTGCGGCGCGTTTGCGTTGGATGCAACGCGCAGGTTGTACGGCTGCTGCTTGTCGGCGGCGTCGCGCGTCGTGACGTCGCGGCTGACCACCACGGCGAGATTGCGCTTCTTCAGATCGCTCTTGAATTTTTCGGGATCGACGCCTTCTTCGCGGAAGATCTTCGCTTCCGGCTCCTCGAGCCGCGACGTCCGCGCGACCGGCTTCGGTCGCGCGCGCACTTCCACCGGCGACAGTTCCCACAACGTGCCCGACCACGTCGCCTTCACGTCCGGATCGAACCACGAGACGCTCGCCTGAATCCCCGGCGTGAGCGGTGCGCCCGGAACGTATGTACCATTCTGCTGCTCGAGCGTTTTGATGCGGAACGAGTAGCGCGACGTCGGATTGGCGCGTGTACCGTCGTTGCGGTCCGCACGCGTTTCGCTCGTGTGGACCGCGAGGAGCGTGCCTGTCGATAGTGGCAATGGGTCGCGATAGTGGCCGGAGTGATCGGGCTCCGGCGTCCCTTCCGGCACGAAACGCGTCGAGAGGGGCGTGATGTAGGAGACCTGGATCTGATCGGCGGGACGGGTCGGCTCCGCGCCGAGCGCGACGATCTGTCCCGATGCGTGCGTCTGGAACTCGGGCGCGTCGGTCCCGACGTAGCGGCCCGGTTGCGCCGGATCCTCGCGGATCTGGAAGAAGTTGAGGATCTCGTTCTGATTCGCGCGTCCGGTGCCGATCCCGTTGAACTCGGAGACCGCGTCGTCGTCGTTGATGCTGCGATTGAAGTAGCCGTGCAGCTCGTGGCGGCCGACGTGATTCAGCGTTTCTTCCGCGGTACCGTCTTCGTTGATCTCCCACGGGAAGAAGTGGTTGATGTTCAAGCCCTCGAGGTTGGTCCCTTCGAGGAGATCCGTACGGCTGCTGCGCGGCTCGGGAAAGACTTCCACACGCTGATTGAGGCGCGCGGCATTTTCGCTTTCGTCGGCGTAGTCGAATGTTCCGTACGTTTCGCCTTCCTGCTCATCGGCATCGGCCTGCTGGTCGCGCTGCAGATGGTCCCAGCGCGTGAAGATGACGCGGCCGAAGCTGTCGACGATCGGCGTGAACACACCGGACGGCGAGTGATTGAGGAGCTGCAGCTCGCCGGTCGCTTCATGCAGTCGCCAGAGGCCGGTGACGGTCGGTGCTTCTTCGTATTCGTCCAGTTGCGGATAGAGATGACGCGCGCCGTTGCGCGGGCGATCGGACGTGAAGAGGATGCGCTCGTCGGTCGCGTAGATCGGCGTGATGTTGTTGTAGCCGGCAGGCTGGTTGGCGATTTTGCGGATGACGGGCGTGTCGCTTTTGCCGAGGCCGGTGATCTCGTAGATCTGCCACACATACGGGTTCCACTGGAACTGTTCCGGCGCGCCGATGACCATGCTGAAGAGCGCCCTGGCGCCACTCCAATGCATGGCCGGGTCGCGCACTGCGATCGCGTTCGCGCCCTGCAGGCCTTCCATGCCGTAGCCGGCGGTGCGCGTCAGATTCTTGAGAGTGCCGTCCGGATAGCGGATCATGAGATCGCCGCCGCGCGGGACAGAGTCGATCTGCGCGCTGTGGTTGCCGAAGGTCGACGTAATGGTCGTGAAGTCGGCGGCGTGCGGGACCTGCGTCACGAACAGGATCGGATGTTCGACGGACGTAGCGAGAACGCTGGCAAGGACGATGGCGAGGAACTTCAAGTTGCCGGGATGATCGCCGGTCGGCCGCGTTGTCGCAAGTGATCTCGCGCACACCGGGGCGCCGGAGGCCGCCGCTCGTCACCTCGCGATCGCCGACAAAATGTGATCCCTCAGGATCGTGTCGCTGAACTGGTGCTGTTCGCGGATGCGGAAGTTGGTCGTGGTGACCACGGCCACCATGTCGAGGGCGGGGAAAATCACCACGCGATTGCCGCCGGAGCCGGTCATGTACCAGATGGCGCTCTTCTCATCGTCCGCTTTGTAGCGGCGCAGCCAGAACAGATAGCCCATCGAGTTGTCGTCGTCGATCTGCGCGTGCGGCGTCGTCGACGTGCGAACCCACTGCTCAGAGACGATTTGCTTGCCGTGCCACTTGCCGAGGTCAAGGTAGAGCTGCGCGAGCTTCAGCCAGTCGCGGCTGCGCAGCTCGAGGCCGCCGCCGGTTTGTGCTTCGTCGAGGCCGGAGAGCGGCCACTTCACTTTCGTGATGTTGAGCGGACCGAAGAGATGCTGCTGCGCGAAATCTTCGACCTTCGTTTTCGTCGCGCGTTCGAGCACGCGGCCGGCCATGAACACGCCGGCGGTGCAGTAGCTGAACGTGCGGCCGTGCGGTGCGTCCTTCGGCCGCTTCACCCACGGCGCATAGCCGCGCACCGGCAGGTCGAGGAAGAACGAAGTCCAGTCCTCGATGATGTACATCCGCTCCTCGTTGCCGCGCGAGTATTCGTTCCAGTCATCGCATTCGACCATGGAGCTCATCGTCAGCAGGTCTTCGAGCCTGATCTGTTCCTTGCGCTTGTCGGGATTCGCGTGTGGCTTCTTGTCGGCGAAGTACGGGAAGACCAATGCATCGACGTTCAGTGCGCCACGATCGATGGCGATGCCGGTGAGCATCGCGGTCACGCTTTTGCCTGCCGAGCGTGTGTTGCGCAACTCCTCGGCGCCACCGTCATCGAAATACGACTCGTGCACGAGCTTTCCGTGACGCGCGATCAACACGCTGGTGATCTGCTTGAAGTCGCCCGCGCGGATTTTCGCGTCGAGGTCCGCGAGACGCTTCGCGTCGAGCTCCGCGGACGCAGGCGTGGCGGTTTCCCAATCGGATTGAGCGAGCGCGTTGAAGGCGAGCAGCAATACGAGCAGCAGTCGTTTCATGAAGTCAACGTCGTGTCGTGCACCGAGCGCGTCTTGTCAAAACGAAACATCGACGGCGTGAGTCCGGTAACGCTGCGGAACGCCTTCGTCATCTGGCTCTGATCCGCGAATCCGGTTATCAGCGCGATGTGCGACAGCGGTAAGTCCGATCGCCGCAGCAGTTCACTGACGCGATCGATGCGGCAGCGGCGCAGGTACTCGCCGGGCGAGCGATGAAAGTACTGCCGGAACGCCCGCGCCAGATGCACCGGATGCACCCGCGCCTCATGCGCCAGCTCCGCAACGGTGACGCGTTCCGTACAGCGATCGTGGATTGCATCGCGCGTCTGCTGCAACCATCGCGGCGGAGTGCGGCCCGGATGCGGGGCCGGCGCGATCAGTCGTCCAACGAGCTCGAGGCCGAGTCCTTCGAGAACCATATTGGAGAACGTCGTGATCGCGCGCGACTCGCGCTGGGCCTTCAGCACGACGGCCAGCGCGTCGTGCGATGTCAGCGACATTGCCACTGGATGTCGCGCCTCGATTTGCGCTGCGGCTGCCGGAGCGACGTCGATCGTGAAGAAGCGGCCGAGGTCGGAGCGGAAGCGATCGCGGTGCGTGGTGCCGGTCGGATTGAAGATCAGCGTCGACGGTCCGCACAAGCCGCGCACGTTCCTCGCATCGCTGACGTACGTCCCGCGCACGACGAGAACGAAGTGCGCGCTCGTGTGCATGTGCTCGGGTACTTCGCGATCGGGGACCAGCGCGATGCGCTCCGCGAACCCGAACGAAGGCGTGCGCAACTCGCGCTCCGCCTCACCGAAGAATGTTCCGCGGACGAGTTGCATGCGGAGAGCTTAGCGCGGACGACGCTCTCGGTCGCTCGGGCGAAAAAAACTCCCGGGCGAGGCGTGCGCTCGCCCGGGAGCTCCATTCCCAATCACTGGCAGGTAATGTCGGGAACGGACACGAAGATCTCTGCGGTGGTGACGTTGTCGACCCATGCGCCGGGGCCGTCGATGAGCGGATCGCTGGCGTAGCGGAAGCGGATCTGGCCGGTGCGTCCGGCGTACTGCGACAGATCGGCCGTGTAGCGCTGCATCAGCGGTGACGCGCCGGAGAAGATCGGCGAGCCGGCGCCGATGCAGGCGGTGCTCGTCGAGACCGCGGCGTAGCCCTGCTGTACGTCGACTGTGTTCCAGGTCCGGCCGCCGTCGAGCGTGATCTGCACGTCCAGTCCATCCAGCGCGCCGTCGACCGGCGTGTTCTCGGTGATGAACGCGAGATCGAACGAGATCGTCGAGTCGCTGGAGAACTGCACTTCCGGGCCTGTCAGCGTGTCGCATTGATCCGCGCCGCTGCCGGACGCGAAGACGGTGGTGAGATTGCCGGTGGATGGAGCGAGACCGCGGGTCCAGAGACCGCCTGGAGTCCAGCCGTCGTTGCTCGTGTCGAACGTGGCGTTGAATGTCTGCTTGACGACGTCGCGATTGACGATCAGGTCGCGCGCACGCGAAGTGGTGGCGCCGTTGCCGGGGTACACGGTTGCGGTGAGCGTGGCCGCGTCTGCGAATGGTGCGGCCCCGACGGAGATCGTGAAGGTAGTTTGCGCGCTGGCACCGGGCGCCATCTGGCCGAGGTGGCGTTCGGTCTCGAGGATGGTCAGGTAGGGCTTGTCGCTGCTGAGCTTCACGACCACGTTCTGCGCGATGAGATCGCCGTCGTTCGCGACGTTGACGGTGACGCGCACCATCTCGCCGGGATCGGGGGACAGGTCGCCGTCGCCGCAGCTATTGAGCGTGTCGGTGGTGATGTCGATGGAACGCGGGCGCGCGAACGCTTCCCCATACATCTGGCACTCGTTGTCGGCCAGCTCCAGCGAGACCGGAACCGCGAAGCAGCCCTGATCGGAAGTGATGTCGAGCACGAACCGCACGGTGGTGCCGCAAAGCTCGCCGCTCGCGTCGAGCGTGACGCTGAATGATTCGGCTGGGCCGGCCACGCCGTTTGGCGCGATCGTGCCGTACGCGGCCTTGATGGTTCCCACGGAGACGCCGGCGGTGAGCGGACGCAGCGCGGCGATGGCGTTGGTCAGCGCGCCGAGTCCGTGATTGCGCACGGCGATGAAGAGCGTGACGTTTTCACCGGCGTCGAGCTGACCGTCGTTGTTGCCATTGACCGAATCGTTGACGACGACGTTGTTGAACTTCGGCTCCGGCTGCGCGATGGAGATCGACTGCACGCCCCCCGCGGAGACGGCGAAGCATCCGCCGCTGCCGTTGGCCTGGACGCGGTAGTAGTAGGTGACGCCGTTGTCGACGCCGATGTCGGTGATGCTGCTGCCGGTGTTGACGCGCGCCACTTCGAGGAACACGTCGTCGCGGCGTTCGGTGCGCAGGATGCTGTACGAAGTCGCGCCTGCGACCGGAGTCCAGCTGATGGTCACGTGCGGCGTGCCGCTCGCGGAGTCGGTGGACTGGCTGAGCGTCACGTTCGGCGTGCCGGGCGTGCTGCAGTTTTTCGTGTCGTTCGCGACCGAAGCGGTCGTCGATCCGGGGGCCCACTCTTCGTTGCCGTGGTGCACGTACGCGTCATTGATGTAGGCCGCGTGCGGCGTACCGTTGGCGAGACCGTCGCCTTCATCGTCAGCGATCATGAAACCGTCGTACGCGGAGACGCCCTGCACCTGGAAACGCGACGGCGCGTAGGACGCGACGACCGGGCGCGATTCGAAGTAGAGCTGCTCGAGGATCGTCCAGGCCACGTCGCGGCCGAAGCCGCCGTTCGGCGAGTTGTTCGCGCCGTTCGGCAGCGCGTCGCCGGCGTACGTCACGTGGTGTTTGTTCGCATCGAGAGTGACCGTGCCGTACCTGCGTCCGGTCTCGAGATTGTTGACGAGATGCCAGCTGACCTGGCCCCATAGCTCGCCTTCGCAGTGGCCTTCGCCGAGGAGCGGTCCGATGTAGTAGGGGGCGGTGGTGACGGCCGCGCAGTTCACGGTGACGTTGGTGGTGGTGAGGATGCCGGTGGTGGTGCGATGCTCGTCGAGGTTGCGGACGCCGTCGCACTGCGCGACGGACATCGTGACCGGGTCGGTGATGAACGGACCGGTGAAGCGGTTGTAGAACGACTGGCCGACGCACGAGTCGTGATCGACGAAGAGCGCGACGTGATCGGCGACTGCTTCGCCGGTGGCCATGTCGCCGAGTCCTGCGGCGTAGCCGGGATCTTCGCCGTCGTTGTCGTCGAGGCCGTGACCCCACTCATGCTGCATGACGTCGCGGATCTCGCCGGTGTTCCTGCACGAGATGACGCTGCTGCCCGAGGTCACTTCGCCGGCCTTGAAGAAGTTCAGGCTCGAGCCATCCCAGAACGCGTTGCAGACGTCGTTGATGTTGACCTTGACCGGCATCTTCGCGGAGAGGAACGGGAGGTTCATCCACTTCGTCGCGATCATGCGTGCGACGTTGGTGTGGAAGAACGCGGTGCGGTCCGCGGGTGTGGACGTGCCGTTGCCGTACGACGTCGTGGGCTGATCGGGACCGAGGACGACGTCGCGTCCGCCGGTACCGAGGTCGATGCGGCCGTTGTTCGATTGCGCGAACGGCTGGAAGCCGCTCTGCGGATCGGTCTCGGACTTGAGGCAATCTTCGCAGTTCGTGTCGAAGAACGCGCCATTGAGACCGGTCGACGCGGTTTCGCCGTCCCACGCGAAGCTGCCGTTCGCGTTCGTCGTGCCGGTGCCGTTCACTTCGGCGTACGGGAACGAGCGCACGACTTCCGCGTCGGTGGCCTGGGCCGGCTTGACGCCGCCGACGACCTTGCCGCCCGTGCCGGCGGTGCATGCAGCGTAACGGTTCGAGTCGCCGAAGGCGACGATCTGTCCCGTGAGCGCGTCGATGTGCGCGACCCAGGTCGAGCGTCCGCCGTTGAGGCGGAAGATCACTTCGTACGTGAGCTGGTACTTCAGCAGCGCGCCGAGGAGCCCGTTGCGCGGCAGGAGTTTCAGCGTCGGGGATTTGACGATGTTGACCTGCGATGCGAGCGCGCCCGCGTGCGACAGCGCTTTGCTCAGCGCCTGCGATGCGGAGAGCGTGGGCGTGGTGATGGTCGGGACGTCGGCGATGTTCGCCGAGTGCCAATAGATCATGTTGCCGTTGTTCACGGCGAAGACGAGGCGTGCGTATTCGACCGGCACGTTGTTGATGTGATAGTCGAACGCCGCGTACATCACGCGGCCGCTCTTCACCGCGGTGGCGCCGGTCGGGTCGTAGGTGAGGCGGCTGTTGGCGACGCCGAGGACGGACTGGTTGGCGTCGATGAACGAGCGCGCGACCTGCTCGAGCTGATTCGGATTTTTCGTCCAGGGGATCGCGCCGCCATAAACGCGCCGCGGATGATTCGTCAGCATGTCGAACTGCGCGGTCCAGTTGCCGCCATGGCCGAGGTTCCACGTCGACCAGAGCGGAGTCGAGAGATAGAGGTTGACCTTGACGGCGTCGAATTTCGCGTTGAGAGCGGGGAGGACGACGACTTTCGCGTCGAGGGCCTGCTCGTTGAGACGAGGCTCGATGGCGAACGCGCGCTCCGAGCCGGCGAACATGACCGCGAGGACGGCGGCCACGAACAGCTTACGCATAAAAACTCCTGCCTGATGTGGAGCTGTGCTCCACGGTTTGCTGGTTGTCCTGGGTCGGAATGTCACGTGGCCGTCAGCGAAAGATCCGCGGTCAGGTGCGGGGCGCCGGTCGCGCCTCGGGGGTGGGGATGAAAACGAGAGGTCCTGCCAAACGTCGAATCATCGGGAGCTGCCTTTCTCTCAGTCTGCGGCTGGTAGTGGTACTACCGGCTAGCGAGATGAAAAGCAGTTCGGATGCCAGGACTTGTAAGTAGTTGATGACGTTGGAGATGTTGTGGTCGTGTCACTACCAGCATTCTGTGGATGGTGAGAACTAGTCCCGTTCGCGCCAGAAACCCGGCTCGCGGCTGTGATGTGCGACAGCCGCGATGACGATGGTGTTGTTGCTGATTCGATATGCGACCGTGTACCGGCGAACACGGAACGCGCGAGTATGTGTAGCCGTCGCGCTTTCCGTCAGTTCCTTGACGTCTCTCGCCATCGCGACGATTTTACGGCCTCCGCTTCGCGACTGGTGAACGCGCGATGCGTCTGGACACAATGAAGCACGCCGTAGGCTCGAGTGGAGTGCGGCGGCTACCGCCGCCGCCTCTGAAAGCGGCAGCGATCGCTGCCGCACTCCATAGTTCAATCGCAGTGAAAGTAGAAGCGATTTCCATCCAGATCTTCGACAGTGAACTGGCGCAAGCCCCACGGCTTCTTCTCCAGCGGCTCGACGATCCGCGCACCGAGCGAACGCAGCTCGTCGTAGGTGGCGTCGATGTCTGCCGCAAAGATCCAATGCACGGCAGGTTCGAACGGCTGATTTCTCCGTCGAAAGAAGATGGCCGTGTTCCCGCGCGATACGGCGCCGATGTCGCCGCTGTCCTCGAGCCAGCCAATCTCGAAGCCGAGTGCGTTCTGATAATGCTGCTGCGCACGTTGCACATCTGCGACCGGCAGTTCCGGGACCGCAGGACCAAAGGCAGTGGCTGATTCGGTCTCGCTCATGTCGTACTCCTATCGTTTCACCCGCAGCGCCGCATCCATCCGATGCCGCCCCTCGGGCCAGGTCTTCAGGAACGCGCGCCACATGGCGGGGAGGTTTGCGGCGACGGCCTGCTCGAAATCCGACGCCTCCTGGCGGCAGCGACGTGCTTCGTCGGCGCGCTCCGAGGTGCCGTGAATACGCAGATACTGATCCCACGCGGCGGTGGTTCCCGCTTCCCACGCCGTGTCGAAGTCGTGCGATTCGGCGATGCGCCGCGCCGCTTCTTCGTCATGTTGCTTGCGAAGCGCGACGAGACGGATCTCCGCTTCGAGGTGATGCCGGCCTTCGGGCCACACGCTGAGAAACTGGCGGATCGATGTCTCCGAATCGCCGGTCGTCGACGTCTCGAACGCGATCGCCTCGTCGAGCATCTCCTGCGCGCGTTCGGCACGCATCGACTTCGGATGGTCCGCGAGAAATGCACGCCACACATCCGTGCGTCCGTCTTCCCATGCGCGCTGGAACGCTTCCTCTTCTTCGCGGGCGCGCTGCGCCTGCGTCAATCGCCCGAGCGCGTCGCGCGCAGCGTCGCCAACGAGCGAGCCGCGCGGGTGCGCTTCGCCGAGGCGCTGGAGCGCGTCGCGATCGCCCGCAGCTTCGCGTGCATAAACGTCGTCGAGCAGCGAAAGCTCGAACTGTTTCGCACGGAACTCCGTCGACGGCGATTCCGCGACCGTGGCGTCGTCCGGCCCGAGCACCGGCATCGGTTCTTCGACTGTTTTCTCCGCGCCGCGGCGCATGCGCGAGACATCGTCGCGATGCAGAGTGCCCGCTGGTGCGGAGAGAAACGGCGCGAGCGCGTCCATGAACTCGCGTGCATCCGCGTAACGACGTCGCCGATCTTTCTCGAGCACGCGGAAGATGATGCTCTCCATCCGATCGGGCACGGCCGCGTGGCTTTTCACCGCGGAGAAGCGGGGAGGGGCCTGCGTGAGGTGCTTCATGATGTAGCCCTGCGGCGTCTCGCTCTGGAAAGCGGGAACGCCCATGAGCATTTCGTACAGGACGACGCCGAGGCAGTAGAGATCCGCGCGGCCGTCCAGCTGCTCGCCGTCGCCGAGCATGCCCAATTGTTCGGGCGACATATACTTCGGATTGCCGATCAACACGCCGGCCTGCGTCATCTCGGTATTGGTGGTGTTCACATCCTTGGCGATGCCGAGGTCGATGATCTTGGCGACGAGGCGATCGGCGTCGTCGTAGTGCAGCATCACGTTGTCCGGCGAGATGTCGCGATGCAGCAGACCGCGGCGATGAATGTGCTCGAGACCGGAGAGCACCTGCGACGCGACGTCGGCCGCGAGCGGGAGCGGAAACGGCCCGTGCGCGGCGCTCCATTGACGCAGCGTGGTGCCGTCGATGAACTCCGTCACCATGTAGTTGCCGCCCTCGCCGATGAAGAAGTCGTGGACGACGGCGATGTTCGGGTGATGGATCTGCGTAGCGAGTCGCGCTTCGCGCAGGAACCGCTGCAGGAACACGTCGTCCGCAAGCAGCGACTGCTTCATCACCTTGATGCAGCGGAACGTGTTGAGGTGGACGTGGCGCGCTTTGAAAACTTCGCCCATTCCGCCCGCGCCGATCCGGCTGAGGATTTCGTACTTGCCGTCGAGTACCGAGCCGGGGCCGGGTCCCTGTCGCGCGCTTTCGTTCGGCATGGAGGTGCCTTGCGCGAGCAGCATAAACCACTTGCAGCGCGTGCTTCTGATCCGTACGATCCTCGCTGAAGAGCCGTCGCGGCAGTGATCCTGCCCGGCGGCTTTTGCTTTGGAGGAACAATGGCGATCGCGGAAAAGACCGTGCTGTACGAGTTGCCCGGTATGGATGACGTTTTGGTTCAGCGCGACGTCGCATACCGCGGCGATCTCACGATGGATGTGTATCGATCTGAAACGACGGGCTCTCAGCCCGTCGTGGTGCTCGTCGCCGGTTATCCCGATCCCGGCTTCGCGCGCATGGTCGGCTGCAGGTTCAAGGACATGGGCTCGACCGTGTCATGGGCGAGGTTGATTGCCGCATCGGGTATGACCGCGATCGCGTACACGAATACCGATCCGCGCGCCGACCTGCTCCATCTGCTCGAGCACCTCGACACCGATCGCATCGCGCTTTGGGCGAGCTCGGGCAATGCTCCACTCGCGTTATCCGCGGTGATCGACGCGAAGCCTCGCGTCAAGTGCGCGGCGCTCTGCTATCCGTTCGTCCTCGACACGGATGGCTGCACCGACGTTGCAGACGCCGCGACGGCGTTTCGTTTCACGAATCCGCAAGCGTCATTCAATGATCTCCCGCATGACGTGCCGTTGTTCTTTGCGCGCGCCGGCCGCGATGAAACGCCTCACCTGAACGCCGCGCTCGATCGCTTCATCGCACGCGCACTGGCCGCGAATCTCCCGATTACGGTCGCCAACCATCCGAACGAGCCGCACGCGTTCGATCTCATCGATCGTGGCCAGGCCACGGCGGCACTCGTTGAGCATCTGCTGAGTTGGCTACGCAGGAATGTCTAGTCCGTTTCAGAACTTATTTGTTACCATCACGGCGCGCGAAAGCGCACCCAAAATCGTCCCGTCCAGGTTATTGATGAAGCGAATCGTCCTCGCCACTCTTGTCGCGTTGTCGTTTACTGCGGTCGCCGAGGCGCGTCCGCAGCAGGATGCGCTTGCGAAGTCGCTGCTGCGGCAGGCGCCGGGTCTGCGCGCGGAAGTGCTCAAGCTCGCGCTCGACGCCGCTGAGACCGCCTCGGAACGCGGGCTCGTTCGCCGCCGCGACATCCTCACGGTCATCGACTATTCGCTTCCCTCCACGCAGCCGCGCCTCTTCGTCTTCGATCTTGCCGCGCGCAAGCTGCTCTTCCGCGAGCTTTGTGCGCACGGAAAGAACAGCGGCGGCAATCGCACTACCTTCTTCTCCAACAGCCCCGGCAGCCTGGCCACGAGCCTGGGCCTCTTCGTCACCGAGGACACGTACATGGGCGGCAATGGCTACTCGCTGCGCCTGCGCGGACTCGAAGAAGGCGTCAACGACATGGCCCGCGACCGCGCCATCGTGATGCACGGCGCCTCCTACGTCAGCCGCGCCGCCATCACCGCCCTCGGCCGCCTCGGCCGCAGTTGGGGCTGCCCCGCGGTCCCGCAGGCGGTCGCGAAGAAGATCATCAATACGGTGCGCGGCGGCAGCGCGGTGTTCGCGTACTACCCGGAGAAGAGCTGGCTCATGTCGTCGAAGTTCTTCCGGCGCAAACCGACCACCGTGCTCGCGACCAACGACTGATCCGTGCGACGATGCGTCGCATGACAAAGAAAATCATCGCAGTCCTCGGAGCTACCGGTGCGCAGGGCGGGGGTCTCGTTCGCGCGATCTGTTCGGACCCCGATAGTGAATTTAGCGCACGCGCGATCACGCGCGATGTGAACTCGGAGAAAGCGCGCGAGCTCGCCGCGCTCGGAGCCGAAGTCGTGGCTGGTGACATCGACGACGCGGAGAGCGTGCGTCGCGCATTCGAGGGCGCGTATGGCGCGTACTGCGTGACGTTTTTCTGGGGACACTTCTCGCCCGCGAAAGAGCTCGAGCAGGCGCGCACGATGGCCGCCGCCGCGCGCGATGCGGGCGTCAAGCACGTGATCTGGTCGACGCTCGAGGACACACGCACGCACGTGCCGCTCTCGGATGACCGCATGCCGACGCTGCAGGGCAAGTACAAAGTCCCGCACTTTGATGCGAAAGGGGAAGCGGACGCGATCTTCACCGAGCTCGGCGTGCCGGTCACGTTCCTGCTGACGTCGTTCTACTGGGACAACTTCATCCACTTCGGCATGGGGCCGGCGCGCGGCGCCGATGGCAAGCTCGCGATCACGCTGCCGATCGGCGACAGCAAACTTCCGGGGATCGCGGCCGAAGACATCGGCCGCTCGGCGTACGGCATCTTTCAGCGGCCCGAACTGATCGGACATCGCGTCGGCATTTCCGGCGAACATCTGAGCGGCAGCGAAATGGCCGCGGCGTTCTCGAAGATCGCGGGGGAAGAAGTGCGCTACAACTCCGTCGAGCCGGAAGTCTTCCGCGGTTTCGGTTTTCCCGGCGCGGACGACCTCGGCAACATGTTTCAGTTCAAGCGCGACTTCGAGCCGATGTTCCGCGCGGCGCGCGACGTCGAGAGCACACGCGCGCTGAACCCGAAGTTGCAATCGTTCGCGGACTGGCTGAGCGAGAACGGCGCGAAGATCGCGATTCCGGCGTAGTCGACGAGGGTCCGACGGGCTCTCAGCCCGTCGACCGCGGCGCGCGTGGAACGTCGTTTGCTGAAGCGCCTTTTTGCAGGCAGCAGTTCAGCGCAGTTTCCACGTAGCTTCGCCAGAGATCGGTATGTCCCGTTTCCTCACACGGCAGGTGTGTGTCCTCACGGTTCTCGCGCTCGCTCCGTTCGCGGTCGCGCAACCGTGGAGTGAAGGTGGTTACGCCGATCGCGCCAGCGTCGCGCAGGGCGGCACGATCACCTTCCACGTCTCCACCTCGATCAGTCCGTTTGCGATCCAGATCGTCAATCTCGCGCAACCGACGCAAGTGCTCGCCACGATCTCCGGGCTCACGTCGACCGTGATCGACTGCGCGGGCCTTTGGGAAAACGGCTGCGGCTGGCCCGCGACGACGCAGTTCACGATTCCATCCGCATGGCCGAGCGGCTATTACGCGGCGCGCTTTCCGACCAGCGGCGGTGTGCGCAACTCGATCTTCATCGTGCGCGCGGCGAACCCGGGCGTCGCGTCATCGATCCTCGTCGTGGCGCCGACGAACACGTGGCAGGCCTACAACCAGTTCGGCGGCAAAAGCGTCTACGACTCGATCTCCACCAACGGCCAGCGCGCGCACATCGTCTCGATGAAGCGCCCTTACTACGACAACCTCGGACTGGCGCGCTATCCCGCATGGGAGCAGCACATCGTCAACTGGATGACGGCCGAGAACCGCGCGTTCGACCTCATCAGCGATGACGATCTCGCCGATCCGAACCTGCTCGGTAATTACAGACTGGTCCTCCTGGTCGGTCACTCCGAATACTGGACCCTGCCCGCGCGCCAGAATCTCGAGGCGTACAGCCGCGCCGGCGGCAATGTGGCCGTCTTCAGCGGCAACACGATGTGGTGGCAGTCGCGCGTCAACTTCGAGACGCGGCAGTTCACCGTGTACAAGGCCGCGAATCTCGATCCGATGACCGGCGTCGACGACGACGTCGTGACGGTGAACTTTTTCGACTGGCCGGTCTTCAATCCCGAGAATTACATCCTCGGCGCGTCGTTCCGTCACGGCGGTTACGCGAATGTCGTGGCCGGCAGTACCGAGGCGTTGCCGGTCGAGGAGCGGACGCCTTTTACGGTCGTCGATGCATCGGACTGGGCATTCAACGGCACAGGTCTCATCGACGGCGGCACGTTCGGGAAAGCAGCGGCGGGCAACGAAGTCGACGGCGCTGTCTTCAACACGCTGCCGACAGGCGAGCTGCTCGTCGATGGCTCGGACGGGACACCGCTGAACTTCAAGATCCTCGCGACCGTGCCCGGGCAGGAAGGCTACGGCGTCATCGGCTACTACGTGAACGAGAACCGCGGAGTGCTGTTCAATGTCAGCACGCGCGACTGGCTGCGCGGCTTGTCGGTCGATGCCGCGGTGCAGCAGATCACGCGCAACGTGCTGGATCGTTTGTCGCTCGCCGAGCCGCTGCCGTACATCCCGCGCACTTCGCCGTGGCTCACGGAGGAGCTGTTCAATACTCCGAGTCCGCTGCCCGGAGTGCTGGAGGGCTGGCGCAGCGATCTGCGGGAGGCGTCGGTCTCCGCGCAGTGCGCGCAGGAAGGTCCGTTCGGGTTGCGGCTCGAGGGCGAGGACTGGACGCAGTTGCTGCGCAACTTCACGCCGGACAACATCGCGCTGACGTCCGCGAAGCTCACGTTCGAGGTGAACCTCGACGCGCTCACGGCCTCGCCGTCGTTCACCATGCCGGTCGTGGAGCTCATCGACAATCAGAACGACGACATCACCATCTACGCCGCGGTGGAGATGGCCGTCCGTCCGCTCGGGAAGTCGATCCGCCTTTCGCTCTACAACGCAGCCGGCACCCGCACCGCCACCACCGCGTGGATCGTCCTCTCCACGGGCTGGCACAACGTGACCGTGACCTGGAGCTCTCCCGGCTCGGGCATCCTCGAGATCGACGATGACATCCGCCATGAGCTCGCGAATCCGACCGCGGGGCAGGAAGTGCGCGAGATCATGCTCGAGTTCGCGGGCTCGGGGTTCGGCGCGACCGGCGCGATCTGCCTCGACGCGATGCGTCTGAGCGATCCGAACGCGCCCGTGCAAGCGGCCACCACGACGACCGTGACTTCGTCGCTCAATCCGGCACATCCGGGTGAATCCGTCACGTTCACCGCAACTGTGACTTCGGCGACGGCGGGCACGATCACGGGCAACGTGACGTTCAGCGACGGCGCGAGTGTCATCGGCACAGCGACGCTCACATCGGGAACCGCATCGCTCACTCGATCGAATCTCGCGCCGGGCTCGCACGCGATCACCGCCAGGTACGACGGCGACACGAATTACGCGGGCAGCATCTCGTCGACGCTCACGCAGATCATCACGCTGCTGCCGCCGTCGACCGTCGACGCGACGACGATCACGCAAGGCAAGATCGGCGTCAGTTGGTCGGCGGTCGCAAACGCCGCGTCGTATCGCGTCGAGCGCAGTTTCGACAACGGACCATTCGTCGTCCTCGCCACCGTCGCTACGGCGTCGATCGAAGACACGGCGGTCAGCGCGAACAAGTCGTATCTCTATCGCGTCTCGACCGTCGATGGCGACGACAACGCGGGACCGCCGTCCACACGCGACGTCGCCACCACGAAGCAGTTCACCGCCGATCCGCAAGGCCTCATCCGCGCTGCGCATATCAATGAGCTGCGCGTGACGATCAACGCGTTCCGCGCATCCGCTGGTCTCGGCGCAGTCACGTACTCGAGGCCGAACATCGTTGCCGGCATGAGCGTCAACTTCAGCGACATCATCGAAATGCGCACCGCGGTAAACGCCGCTCGCACTACGCTCGGACTGGCAACGTTCGCGTTCACCGAGGCCATCGCGCACGGCTCGGTGATCAAGTGGCAGCATTGGCGCGAGCTGCAAACGGCGATCGCCGCGATTCCCGCTCCGTAATATCCTCCGCGCCTGATGCGTACACCAACCGCGGGCTCGCGCCCGACTGCTGACATGCTCGTCAACGTGCCGCGCCTCGTCGCGGCGTATTACTCCGAAAAGCCGGACCCGAACATCCGCGATCAGCGCGTCGCCTTCGGCACCTCCGGCCATCGCGGCTCGTCGCTGCACACAGCCTTCAACGAACTGCACATCCTGGCGACGACGCAGGCCATCTGCGATTACCGCCGCGCGCAATCGATCGACGGTCCGCTCTTCCTCGGCATCGACACGCACGCGCTCTCCGAGCCCGCGTTCGTCTCCGCGATGGAAGTGCTCGCGGCGAATGGCGTCGAAGTGATGATCGACGGAGACCGCGGCTACACGCCGACACCAGTCATCTCGCATGCGATCCTCACGTACAACCGAGGCCGTAACGCGCATCTCGCCGACGGCATCGTCATCACGCCGTCGCACAACCCGCCCGAAGATGGCGGCTTCAAGTACAACCCGCCGCATGGCGGCCCCTCGGACACCACTGCCACCAAAACGATCGAGCAAGCCGCGAACACGCTGATGCAGGACCCGTCGAAAATTCGCCGTGTCGCGTTCGCGAAAGCGCTGGCCGTGCCGACCACGCATCGCCACGATTTCATCGACGCGTACGTCCGCGATCTCGCCGCGGTCGTCGACCTCGAGATCATTCGCGAGGCGCGCGTGCACATCGGCGTCGATCCGATGGGCGGCGCCGGCGTTGCGTACTGGAACGTCGTGCGCGACCGCTATGGACTGAACCTCGAGATCGTGAACGAGTCCGTCGATCCGACGTTCCGCTTCATGTCGCTCGACTGGGACGGCAAGATCCGCATGGACTGCTCTTCGCCGCACGCCATGGCCGGCCTGATCGAGATGCGCGATCGCTTCGACGTCGCGTTCGGCAACGACACCGACAACGATCGCCACGGCATCGTCACGCGCAGCGCGGGACTGCTCAATCCAAATCACTACCTCGCCGTCGCGATCTCGTACCTCTTCACGAATCGCCCGCAATGGAGGGCCGATGCAGCGATCGGCAAGACCGTCGTCAGCAGTAGTCTCATCGACCGCGTCGCCAAACGCCTCGGCCGCCGTCTGTACGAAGTGCCGGTCGGCTTCAAATGGTTCGTTGATGGCCTGCTCGCAGGCACGCTTGGTTTCAGCGGCGAGGAAAGCGCGGGCGCGTCATTCCTGCGTCGCGACGGTAGCGTGTGGACCACCGACAAGGACGGCATCATCATGGGCTTGCTCGCCGCGGAGATGACGGCACGCACGGGTCGCGATCCTGGTGAGCTGTATCGCGATCTCGTCGCACAACACGGCACTTCGTACTACGCGCGCACCGACGCAGCCGCGACGCCCGAGGAGAAGGCACTGCTCGGGAAGCTGGCGCCCGAACAAGTGCACGCGAACGAGCTCGCGGGCGATCCGATCGAAGCGATTCTCACCAACGCACCGGGCGACGGCAACGCGATCGGCGGACTGAAAGTCACGACGCGCAATGGCTGGTTCGCCGCACGCCCGTCGGGGACGGAGAACATCTACAAGATCTACGCGGAAAGCTCCGTCAGTGAGCAACATCTGACACGGATTCAGGAAGAAGCGCAGTCCGTGGTGGCTGCAGTGCTACGCAGCTAACTGGAGCGACGGGCTGAGAGCCCGTCGCCTACGCAGCGCCGGCTTCGACGGCTATATCCGCAAGCCGGTCGAGCCGGAGGCTCTGACCGAAGCCGTGGCAAGCGCGCGTGTGATCTAACGACCGGCCGCCGGAGGCCTCTGGTCGTCAGTTCACACAGGCGCATCCCACCACTTCGACAAATTCTTCGTCGCTTCGCGGGGATGCTCCGAGTAATGCGACGTATCGTTGAACAGCATCAGCCGTGCGTGCACGGCATCGCGAAAATCGAGGACGTTGAGACATGCCGGCGCCTGATCGAGGCGATCGCGATAACCGCGCGCGTCGAAGCCGAGCAGACTGCTGATCAGGATGCGGATGGTGGCCTTGTGGGAGACGACGAGCACGCGCTCGCCTTGATGTCGAGTGACGATCGTGCGAATGACGGGGAGTGCGCGCGCGAGCACGGCGACGCCGGTTTCGCCGCCTTCGGGCGCGAACGTGAACGGGTCTTCTGCCCACGCCGCGTACTCGCCGCCGAAGCGCTCTTCGACTTCGCGTCGCGTGAGACCTTCCCATCGACCGTGACTGATCTCCCGCAGACCGTCCATCGGCGCCGGCTCGAGGTTGCACTCGCTGCCGATGATGCGCGCCGTATTCATGGTGCGCGAGAGCGGACTGCTGTAGATCGCCTTCACCCGTTCGCGCGTGAGCCGCTCGCCGAGGCGTTCGGCCTGCCATCGTCCCTCGTCGGAAAGCTCGACGCCCGCGGAACCGGAAAAGCGATCCTCGGCAGTGAGTTGCGTCGCGCCATGGCGGACGAGATAGAGGCGAGTGACCATGTCGCGATTATGACCGCCATCTCCAGAGCTGCGGCCCGGAGATGGCACAATCGTCGGCCCAATGCACGGCTTTCTCTCGCAGACCGTGGCGATGGTGGTCGCGAGCGCGGTCATCGCGTACGTCTGCCATCGCCTGAAAATCCTGCCGATCGTCGGCTTCCTGCTCGCGGGTGTGCTGATCGGACCGCACGCGCTCGGCCTCGTCGAAGACGCGGAGCTCATCGATCAGATCGCGGAAATCGGCATCGTGCTCCTGCTCTTCACGCTCGGCATCGAGTTCAGTCTCGATCGCTTGTGGCGCATCAAACGCGCGATCTTCATCGGCGGCGGCCTGCAGCTCGGCATCACCATCGCGGCAGTCGCGGGGATCCTGGCGATGATGGGCATCAGTTGGCGCAGCGGCGTTTACACCGGCGCGCTGGTGGCGCTGTCGAGCACCGCGCTCGTGCTGAAAGTTCTCGGCGACCGCAGCGAGCTGACCTCGCCGAAAGGACAGCTCTCGCTGGGCATCCTGATCTTTCAGGATCTCGCGATCGTCGGGCTGGTGCTGATCGTGCCGATGCTCGCGGGCGGCGCGGGCTCCGCGACGGGAATCGCGCAAGGACTCGGCACCGCGGCGATGATCGTCGTGCTGGTGTTGCTCGTCGCGCGGCGCGTCATGCCGCCGATTCTCGAGCGAGTCGCGCGGACCTGCTCGCAGGAAATCTTCCTCCTGACCGTGATCGCCATGTGCCTGGGCACCGCGTGGCTGACCAGCCTCGCGGGCGTGAGCCTCTCGCTCGGCGCTTTTCTCGCGGGCCTGGTGATGAGCGAGAGCCGCTTCAGCCATCACGCGTTTGCGGAGATCCTGCCATTGCAGATTCTGTTCAGCGCAGTGTTCTTCATCTCTGTCGGCATGCTGCTCGACGTGACGTTCATCGTGCGGCATCCATTGGCCATTCTCGGTGTCGTCGCCGGCGTGGTGGTGCTGAAAAGCATCGTCACGGGTGTCGCCGCGCGAGTGCTCGGTTACGGCGCGCCGATCGCGGGCGCGACGGGCTTGCTGCTCGCGCAGATCGGTGAGTTCTCGTTCGTGCTCGAGCGTGCTGGCCGCTCCGCGGGATTGCATCCGGCGGGTGTGGAAGGGATGGGGCAGACATTTATCGCGGCGACCGTACTGCTCATGGCCGGCACCCCGTTGCTTGCGCGTGCGGGTCGCGCGCTCGAGGAACGGCGAAACACAGCTGCACTCCGGACCGCGGGCGAGCCCGCGATCGAGCACGTGGCGCTCGAGAATCATGTGATCGTCGCAGGGTACGGCCGCGCAGCGCGCTACCTCACGCGCGTATTGCGCGATTCGGGCGTGCCGTTCGTGATCGTGACGCTCAGTCCGACCGGCGCATCCGAAGCGCAACACGAAGGGCTGCGCATGATCCTCGGCGATTACACAAAGCGCTTTCTGCTGAACGCCGCCGCGATCGACAACGCGAAGATGCTGGTCATTCCGGACGACACGGCGGACATCGCACGCCGCGTCGTCGCGGTTGCGCGCGGGATCAATCCGACGCTGCACATCGTCGCGCGCACGAGCTCCGCGACCGACGTGGATGCGCTCATCGCGGAAGGCGCGGATGAAGTGCTCGCGGACGAGATGGAGATCGGCGTACAGCTCTTCACGCGCGTGCTGGACGCGTATCAGGTGAGCGTCGCCGAGATCGACGATCACGTCGAGACCGTGCGGACCGGCGGCTATGCTGCGCTGCGCTCGGCGATCTCGGATGTGCCGATCGTCGTGTGCGAGGATCTCGATCAGTCGTGTTTCGACACGCGGACGTTCACGGTGCGGCGCGGCACCGCGATGACGCCGGTGACGATCCGGGAGCTCACCGCGGCCGCGGACCTTCGCGTCGTGTCCGTGCAACGCGGCGACGAGACTTTCGCGCCGCCCGATGATGATTTCGTTCTGCAACAGGGCGACCGCCTGACGGCGCGCGCGAGCGCACAGGCATTCGCGACCGCGGCGCGGCTGTTGCGATCGACGAATGCCGCGACGACCGCGGCAGAGGAGGTTTCGGTGCGAACGATCACGCTCACGGACGAACAACGCAACGGCTGTCCGCACGCGAAGTCCGTGCAGCCCGAGATCACGACCGCGGCCCAAGGCTGCGAGGATTGCCTCAAGATCGGCGACACCTGGGTCCACCTGCGCGCGTGCATGAGCTGCGGCGGCGTGCGCTGCTGCGACTCATCCAGGAACCAGCACGCGACGAAACACTACCGCGCGACCGAGCACCCGATCATTCGCTCGTACCAACGAGGCGAGGATTGGGCGTGGTGCTATCCCGAAGAAAAGGTGCTGTGACGCCATGGAGTGCGGCAGCAAAGCTGCCGCTTTCAGAGCGGCGGCTGTACCGCCGCACTCCATAGTGCTATCGCATCCGCCACCACGCTCCCAGCGCCAGCGCGAGGGTCATTAGGATCAGCGCCCACGTCTCCGCCGTGGGTACACCGGCCACGTTCGCGGGGGGAGCGGCGCCGGCGATCAGTTGCCCGCGGATCTCGCCCTCCGGGAAATCTGCGGTGTGGATGTTCACGTAGAGGAAGCCGGCGGCGAAGTCGGCGATCAGGCGCGGCGTGAGCGGCGCATTGCCGGAGAACGGGTTCGCGTTCGGGTTGAAGTCGAAAACCACCGGGCCGTCTTCACCCGCGGGCGCGCTGTGCAGGTGGATGCTCGTCGGCGACTGCGCGTTGTGCGAGCACTGCACGAAGAGCGATGACGGATCGTCGCCGAGGTCGCCGGAGCAGAGGCCGGCGGCGGGCGAATCGGTGGGCGGCACTTCCTGCGATGCGTCGGCGGGGAACGTGAAACTGTCGACCGAGCGCGGCACGATCTGGCCGCGAATCTCGCCGGACGGGCGCCCGCTCGTGTGGATGTTCACGTAGAGATCGCCCGCGAGCAGTTCCGCGATGTCGGTCGGCGTCATCCCTGTCCACGTCGCTTCGATCGGACTGACCGGATTGTCGAGATCGAACGCGATCGGTCCATTTACGCCGGGCGCGCCGCGATGGATGTGCGCGATGGTCGGATCGGTGACGCTGTGCGTGCACACGATCGAGAACGTCGCCGCGGCGGCATTGAGCTGCCCATAACATCCGCCACGCGCGGTCGAGCCGGTCGGCGGCACTTCCTGATCGCCGGACAGATGAAATACGAAGTGCTGCGGCGACGCCACGCTCTGCAGATTGCGGAACGTACACGTCACGACATCGCCGGCCTGAAGATTCACGGTAGCCGTACGCGTGAATGGATCGCCGGTGCTGTCGCCGTCGTCGCAAGTGATGTCGGTGAGGGAGTAGCCCACGGTAGCCGACTCCGTGATCGCGTACGTGCCGAGCGGCACATTCGTGAACGTGTGCGTCTGCCCATCGTCGATCGTGAACGTGCCCGGCGATCCCGGCACGTCGTCGGTGAAGGAGAACCCGGTGCCGCCGCTGGGCGAGGTCGACTTCGTGATGCGGATCGTTGCCGTAGTCACAGGGACGACCGCCGTCGCGATCTGTCCGCGGATCTCATCCGTCGCGGTGTCCTCGGAGCCGCCGGCGCCATGAATGTCGAGATAGAGGAAGAACGCGGCGAAGTCCGCGACGAGGCGCGGCGTCATCGGCACGTTTGCATTGAGCGGGCTGGCAGGCGAGGGGAAGGTGAATACGACCGGTCCGTTCTGGCCGCGCGGGGCCTGATGCACATGCGCCGCGTCGGGTGCCGGCAGGTTGTGCGTGCACGAGATCGCGAGTGCTGTCGCGGTCAGGTCCTCGAGGTTCGCCGTGCAGTTCGCGGTCGCCGGCGAAGCGCCCGGCGGCACGACCTGGCTCGCATCCGCGGTGAATGCAACCGTATCGACGGATCGCTCCACGATCTGGCCGCGGATCTCGCCCGACGGCCGCCCCGACGTGTGGATGTTGATGTAGAAGTTGCCCGAGAACAGGTCGGCGACATTCGTCGGCGTCATCCCGCTCCACGTCGCGGTGACGGGGCTGGTCGGATCGCCGAGGTCGAAGACGATGTCGCCGTTCGCGCCGACGGGCGCGCGGTGGATGTGCATCAGCGTCGGCGAGTCGACATCGTGCGTACAGATGAGCGTCAGCTCGTTCGCGCCGCTGTCGAAGCGGCCCATGCATCCACCGCGGTCCGGCGTCGCGATCGGCGGCACTTCCTGATCGCCCGACAAGTGAAAGACGAAGATGTCATCGGTCGGCGAAGTTTCCAGATTGCGGAACGTGCACGTCACGATTTCGCCCGCGGCGACGCGGATGGTCGCGTTGCGCGCGTTCGGATCCGTGGTGCTGTCCGCGTCATCACACGAAACATCGGCGAGGGTGTATCCGAGCGATGACGGATCATCTTCCGCCACGGTGTACGTTCCCGGCGCGACGTTGTTGAACGTGCGCGTACCACCGTCGTTGAGACCGAAGGCACCGGGCGTGATCGTGTCGGTGAACGTGAAGCCGCTGCCGCCGGAGGGGAACGTTGCCTTGCGGATGATCACCGTGCCGGTGGTCGCGCCGGCGGGCGGTGTGCCGATCTGACCGCGGATCTCGTCGCCGGAATCGTCCTCCGTGCCCGCGGAATGCATGTCGAGATAGAGGAACGTCGCCGCGAAATCGGCGACGAGCAGCGGCGTCATCGGCACGTTCGCGTTCAACGGACTCGCGGGTGAAGGAAACGTGAACACGATCGGCCCGTTCGTGCCGAACGGACCTTCGTGAATGTGCGCCGAGTCGGGCGACGCGACGTTGTGTGTGCACTGAATCGCGAGCGACGCAGCGGGTTCGTCGAGATCCGCGGTGCAGTTCGCGGTCGCGCTGCTCGCGTTCGGCGGCACCACCTGTCCGCCGTCCGCGGTGAACGGCACCACGTCGACCGTGCGAGGAAGGATCTGGCCGCGAATCTCACCCGACGGGCGGCCGGCGGTGTGAATGTTCATGTAGAGGTTGCCGGCCAGCAGATCGGCGATGTCGGCGGGCGTCATGCCGCTCCACGTCGCGGTGATCGGGCTGGCGGGATCGCCGAGGTCGAAGACGATGTCGCCGTTTGCTCCGGCGGGCGCGCGATGGATGTGCGTGATGGTCGCGCCGATCACGTTGTGCACGCACGTGAGCGTGAACTCCGCGTTCGGCTGATCGAGCACACCCATGCAACCGCCGGTGGCCGAGGACGCGACCGGTGGCACTTCCTGACTGCCGCGGAGATCGAAGACGAAGGTCTGCGCGAGCGCCGGAGCTGCCGTCAGCAGCGCGATCGTGATCAGAACACTACAGCGCAACGCGGAACGATTCCTCATCGTCAGGGCTCCTCGGATTTGCGAATGTGAGGCGGGACGAATCTCTCGATGGCGATGAAAACACATGGCAACGAGAGCGCGCAAGGAAGAACGGTTACGCTTGTGCAGACTCGTTTAGTTGTCTACTGTGCGCCTACCTCGGAAACGCCGATCCGGCAACCGTCCACTCGAAGTAGACGCACCGCCGCGGCCGCTCTGCGTTCGCCGAGGGGCGGGCACTGAGGAGCGGGAACGGATCGTAGAGATTTGCAGCGCTTCCTCGGACGCACGCGATCCTGATCGCGGAGATCACCATGATGCACACCAACGTCGATGTACGAATCGCGAACCGGGAACGCCTTTCCGCGAACCTCGGCGACCTCGTCGCGCCCGCCGAAGCGACGCTGTGGCGCGAAGCGGCGGACGTTCTTCGCGAGCGCGTCTACGCAACCGAAAACGGAGAAGTGCGCGTGCGTGCCGGCTGGAGCGGACGGCCGGCGAAGCTCGCGCTGGAAGTGATCGACGAGCGCGATGAGCCCGACGTGCGCGACGTGCGCTCGTTCGTCGATCTCTTCCTGCACGATGCGTTTCTGATCCTCAACCTGGCAGTGCCCGGATCGTTCAGTGGCACGTTCGATGACGTGCGCCTCGACGCGCGCATCTTCGAGCTCGCGTGGATCTCGGCGAGCGACACGATCGGGCCGCTGCCCCTCGCTGACGTCGTGAAGTGGTACGACGCGCTGTCGATCGGGACAAGACAGCTCGCGTCGACGAACATCGAGCGTGCGCTCTTTCACCTGTTGCACCTCGCGCGCGTCGAGGAGGACGACACGCTCTCGCTCATCCGCCTCGCGCAGGCGATGCAGGCGCTCGACATGAAACTCGACGCGGAGCTGTTCGAGCTGCGCGATGCGATCCTGCACGGCACCGCGCCGGTCGCCCATCCGATGTACGACGACACGCTCGATCGGCGTGTAGACGAGCTCGACTACACGGATCTCATCGATCGCGCGTCAGCCGCCGTAGTCACGGCACTCCAGGCGCGTGTACGGGAAGGATAATCACCAAATCCGGTTAAACTGCCGAACAGGTCCGATTCCCATTTGCGCATCGTCTGCTCGATCCTCGTCGCCGCACTCGCGGCCTCCGCGCACGCGGACTGTCTCGTGCCGTACTGGTCTCCCGTCGCGACGCTGGGCCGAACGGCCGAGTTCGTAACGACGGCTGACTTCGACGGCGACGGCAAAGTCGATGTCGCGGGCAATACCGCCACGACGATTTTCATCACGCGCAACAACGGAACCGGCGGGCTGGCCACGCCGGCGGACGTCCATACCGGCACGATCCGGGGAAGCATTGCCGCCGCGGAGCTCACCGGCGATGCTCACGTCGATCTGGTCTTCCCCTCCGGCGATTCGCTGATGGTGTTGCCCGGGAACGGCGACGGCACATTCGCCGCCGCGATCGAATCGACTACGACGATCGCGCCGCAAGCAATCGCGATCGCGCGCTTCGATCCGGACAACGCCTCTGACGTGGCGACGTTCGATCCGGCGCTTGCGGTGCTCGTGCTTTACGCGAACGACGGCGCGGGCCACTTCACCGAGAGAACGCGCATGGCCCTCCGTGCCGGTGCACGTTCCATCGTCGCGGCGGACATTGACGGCGACAGTTGGATCGACGTCGTGGCCGGCTATGCGACGAGCAGCACGATGGATGCGTTTTATGGGCGTTCCGATGGCGCGTTCGACGCGGGCACGATCCGCGGCACGTCGCCCGTGCACGCGCTCCACACCGGCGACCTCGATGGGAACGGTCTGCTCGACCTCACGACCTCGCGTTACTACGGCGTGCTCGCCGCCATGCGTAACCTGGGCAGCCGCGCGTTCGGCGATCCGCTGATCTTCACGAAGCCGGGGGACAACTACGATCACGAGCTCGCCGAGCTCACCGGCGACGCGCACCTCGACGTGATCGGCGCGGGCGAGGGACGCCAGTTCTGGACGTGGAGCGGCACCGGTCTTGGCACGTTCACGCGTTTCCAGGGCACCGATCTCGAATGCTCGTGGACCGATCGCCCGGACACCGCCACCGGCGATTTCGACAGCGACGGGCGCCGCGACGTCGTCATTGCTGAAATCTCGGAGTACGAGCAGGAGGTGCCGCGCGTCACGCTGTATCGCAATCTCTGCGGAGATGGCCGCATCCAGGCGACGACGCAATCGCCGTTGATCTCCATCGGTCAGGACGTCACGATCAACGTGCGCGTTCTGGCGCCGCTCGGTGTCAGTTCGGGCATCGCACCGACTGGCAACGTCTCGATTCGCAAGGGCGACACGATTCTCGCCACTGCATCCGTTGCGTCGTTTGGCAATACGCCGATGCTCATCAGCGGCCTCACGCCGGGCGAGCACACGCTTACCGTGTCGTATGCCGGTGACAGCCAATACGAGCCGCTCGAGACGACGATCACGATCGACGTCACCAGCGAAACGACCACAACCACGCTCGAAGCGACTCCGGCCGAGGGAGTTTATGGAATCGCTCCGGAGATCGTGGCGAACGTGACGTCAAGCACAGGCGGCACGCCTACTGGTCCGCTCAGGATGTTCATCGAAGGCCAGCCCTACAACGTCTTCACCTACAACGCGCCGACGGCGACGTATTCGCCGGCGCCCTCACACATCGGCACGTTCACATTCGTCGCCGAGTTCCTCGGCGACGCCACGCACCCGCCGAGCCGCACGACGCTGACATACGAGATCGGCAAGGCCACACCGAAGATCACGATGGACAAGTCGTCGGGCGTTGCGGGCGGCGCAACGACCGTTTCCGTAACGGTGTACCGGACCGCCGGCAACGGCGAGGAGCCGGACGGCACGATCACGATCGGTGAGGGCTCGCAGACCTTCGGCACGTACACACTCAGCGATGCGTGGGGACAGGTCACCTTCAATCTGCCCGCGCTTTCGATCGGGACTCATCACCTGCGTATCAGCTACAGCGGCGACTCGCAGTACAACGCGACCGAAGACACGCTTCCGTTCGTGATCTTTCCCAGCGGCCAGCGGTCCATCGACGCACGCGGCACCGCGGAGGCAGTGCGGGTGACGTGGTTGAGCGATCAGTTGATCATCCGCCGCCGAGCCGCGAATGAGACGTGGGCGCAGGCGTCGTACGGCTCGTGCTGTCCGAACGCGCCGTGGCTCGACACGAACGCGCTGCCGGAGACGCCGTACCTCTACCGCATGGAAGGCCACGACTACTCTGTGAGTCACGCCGATCTCGGGATGCGAATCGCTTTCACCGACGACCCGCTCGCCGCCGGAGTCAAGATCAAAGCGGCGCATCTGACCGAGATCGTGCGCGCCGCGAACATCGTGCGCGCGGCGGCGCAGTTGTCGCCGATCGACGTGACCGCGAATGCGGGCGGCCATTTGATCACCGCCGCGCAGGTGCTGGCCGTACGCGAGTCGATCAATCAGGCGCGCGTGGCGCTGGGCGCGATTCCGTTCGCGTTCACCGGCATGGTTGCGCCGGGAGCGGTGATTCGCGCATCGCACATTCAGGAGCTCCGGGAGGCCGTGCGATGAATCGCACTCGCTTGTTGACGTCCATGGTGCTGGCGGTATTGGCCGCGAATCCGATGTTCGCGTATTTTCCGCAATGGGTCCGCAGCGACCTCAAGACCATCGGCACCGTGAGCGCGACGTTCTCCGGCGATTTCAATGGAGACGGCCGGCCCGACCTGGTCGCGCGCACCCCGTCGCACACGATTCTGCTGAACATCGCGCAGGCGGATCGCACGTTCGCGGCCGCGTCGGTCGCTCACACGGCCACGTATCTGTCGGACATGCTCGTCGCGGACATCAACGGCGACGGACATCTCGATCTCGTCGCGGCCGACACCGGCATGAACAGCATCGACGTCCGTTTCTCGAACGGCGACGGCACGTTCGGCGCGCCGGTCACGAACGCGTTGACGTTCGCGCCGACCGAGATCGCCTCAGGCGATTTCAACGGTGACAACAACGAAGACCTCGTCGTGCGCAGCTATAGCGGCGCAATCTACGCGCTCTTCGCAGGCAATGGCGCTGGTCAGTTCACCGAGGTGTGGCGGACCGATGCCGATTCGACGGCGACGTCGTTCCTGTCGGGCGACATCGACCACGACGGGCACTCCGATTTCCTCACGCGCGTCGCCGAGCCGACGCGATACGCGATCTACTTCGGACGCGGAGATGAGACGTTCGACGCGGTCGTGCACGTGTCGACCTCGGCCGTCGTTCCGGCGCGTGCCGTGCTCGCGGATCTCGATGGCGATGGCGACAGCGAGATCATCACAGCGGACCTCGTCCCGAGCGCGATTCATGTCGCGGTGAACCTCGGCTCGCGTACGTTCGGAGCGGGTGACGTTTATCCGGTCGGCAGCACGGTGCAGACCGACGCGATCGACCTGGTGGTGGCCGAAGTCACGGACGACAGCCATGTCGACGTCGTGGTTTCCCTGCAGAACTCGAGACGCCTCGGCACCTTGCGCGGCAACGGCAACGGAACGCTGCGCACGACGCCCGATTACTCCGACGTTCCGCGCTTCTCACCATTCGCAACCATGCGGCCGAACCGGTTGACGGCCGCGGATTTCACAGGCGATGGGCGCATCGACGTCGCGCTGATCGGCAATCCTCAGGCTCTGGCGCTGTTCGAGAACCTGGCCGGCGACGTGAGCGTGACGCTCGCGTCGGTCTATCCGACGATCAGCGCCGGTCAGACCGCGAAGTTCAAAGTGCCGCTCGCATTTGCGCCGGGCTTCATCCCGCCGTTCAACTTTCCGGCACCGTTCGCCACCGGCCTGGTCACGTTGAAAGAGGGCGATACGAGCATCACGACGGGCACGTTCCAGAACAACGTCGCCACGATCGAAGTGCCGTCGCTTGCACTCGGCACGCACACGATCACCGCTCACTTTGCCGGCGATGACCACTATCGCGCGGCGGCGACGGCTGCCGTGACGCAGAAAGTCGTGACGCAGCAGAGCACCGTGACGCTCACCCGTGTTGGCGGGAATGACGAACCGCACCCGTTCGGCACGCCGCTGTACATCCAGGGAAACGTGACCTCGCCGCTGCCGGGACAACTCAACGGCGAGCTTTGGTTGTACACGAACGGCACGCGCTCGCAGTACACGCAGAGCGGTCCCAACGCGAACTGGACCATCGATCACGATTCCCTCGGCACGTACGAGTTCTACGCGACGTTCGAAGGCACTGCCACGCAACCGCCGAGCACCTCGGAAGTTCTTCGCGTAACCGTCGGAAAAGGGCGGTCGACGATGCGGTTCCTGAGCAGCAGCGGCGTCAATCAGGTGTTGACGTACGGTCAGTTGCCGGAAGTGCGTGTCGAGGTCAGAAGTGATCCGTGGGGAAGCGTCTGGCCGGCCGGGAACGTCAGGCTCTATGACGGCACGACGTTCATCGAAAGCAAGTTCACCAACGGCAGTGCGCCGGTCGAATTCACCCCCTTGCTCGCACCGGGCGTGCACTACCTTCAAGCGAAATATGAGGGCAGCCAGCTCTTCGAGCCGTCGCAAACCGAACACGTGCGCTACACGGTCTTTCCCTCGGCCGGTTTCTCGCTCGATGCATACGCGGGCCGTTCCGGCGATACGGACGTCATCGGCGCTGAAGGCAAATATCCGGGGCCGCCGCTCGGCGCTACGTACAACATCTATCGCCGCATCGGAAGCGATCCGTGGCACACGCACAGCGTCGCGACGTTCGTGCCGCGGGTGATCGAATCCAACCCGCAGCCGCGAACCGTGTACGCGTACCGGATGGAAATCTACGACCAATCGCGAGATCTGATCGCGATCAGCAACTCCGACGTGGCCGTGATCTTCCCGTACACCGACCAGCCGCTGACGAGCTCGACGCGCATCAAAGCCGTGCACGTACAGGAGATCGTCGAAACCATCAACCTGCTGCGCGCGACCGCCGGTCTCTCGCCGGTCGCGCTGGCCGAGGCGGCGGCTGGCCAGCCGATCCGGCTCGCGCACGTCACGCAGCTTCGGCAGGCGATCAACGACGCGCGTAACGCGCTCGGCGTGCAGTCGGTGACGTTTTCCGCGGTGCCAGCCGCCGGCTCCGCGGTCCTCGCGCGCCACTTCCAGGAACTGCGCGACGCGATGCAGTAAACGCCTACGCCGCACTTCAGCCCGGAATTGACTCCGCTCCGCCGCCGCTCAATACTGAATTCGGTCCAGAAAAAATTCAGGCGGCGAAAGGGGCACCAATGTCCAGACTCGGACGTGTCGTTCTCTTCCTTTCACTCATCGCACTCACGGCCGCGGCGCACGCCGCGACGGTCAAAGGGCGGGTCACGCTCTCCGACGGAACGCCGCTGCCGGGCGTGACCATCACCGTCGACAACCAGAGCGTCACCGCCATCACCGACGTCGACGGCAACTACAGCGTCACCGTCGATGGCGTAGGCGGCGCGGTGCGCGTGTCCGCCACACTGCAGGGATTCCAGACGAAGACCGCCACGGTCGATCTCGGCGCCGGCGACGCAGCGCACGATTTCGTGCTGCAGGTCGCCTTCGGACAGGAGATCACGGTCGGCTCGCGCGCCATTGGCGCCGAAAGCGAGATGGCCGTGCCGGTCGACGTGATCCCGCAGGAGCAGATCATCTCCGCGCCGTCGACCGAGACCAGCCAGATCATTCAGAAGATCGCGCCGTCGTTCAACTTCCCGCGCCCGACGATCACCGACGGCACCGACACCGTCCGTCCCGCGACGCTGCGCGGCCTCGGTCCCGATCAGTTGCTGGTCATGGTCAACAGCAAGCGCCGCCACGCGAGCGCGCTCGTCAACGCGAACAACTCGGTCGGCCGCGGCTCCAGCGGCGTCGATCTCAACGCCATCCCCGCGTCTGCGATCGAGAGCATCGAGATCCTGCGCGACGGCGCATCGGCGCAGTACGGCTCCGACGCCATCGCCGGCGTCATCAATCTCGTGCTCAAGTCGAGCGAGCAGCCGCTGACCGTTGTGGCGAAAGCGGGCATGACCACGCACGGCGATGGGCAGCTCCTCGATCTCAGCATGAGCGGCGGATGGGGCATCGGACGCGGCGTGCTGTTCGCGACGGGCGAATACCGCAACCGCGGCGAGACCAACCGCGCCGCACCCGATCCGCGCGATCAGATCCGCGCCGGAGATGCGAACAACAACGCGGTGGCGCAGCCGAATCATCACTGGGGCGATTCGTACGCGCGCGACATCATCGGCTTCGCCAACTTCAACCTGCCGCTGACCGAAGATGGGAAGCAGGTGTTGTATGCATTCGGCGGATTCAGCAACCGTCATGGATCGCACGGCGGGTTCTTCCGCCGCGCGCTGCAGGCGCAGAACATCCCCTCGATCTATCCGCTCGGATTTCTCCCGCTCATCGAGCCGCGCGTCACCGATCAGTCGCTCACCGGCGGCGCGCGCGGACAGCTCGCCACCTGGTACTACGACGCGAGCGTCGGCTACGGCCGCAACCGGTTCGAGTTCTATGTCACGGACTCGCTGAACACCTCGCTCGGTCCGAACAACAATCAGACGAACTTCTACGCGGGCACGCTCGGCGACGACCTCGTGGTCATCAACGGCGATCTGTGGAGAGGCTTCGACGTCGGGCTGGCCGGACCGCTCAACGTCGCCGCGGGCGTCGAATACCGCAAGGAAGGTTACGAGATCGAAGCGGGCGAGCCGAACTCGTACATCGACGGCGGACAGCTCGATCAGTTCGGCAATCGCGCTCCCGCGGGCGCGCAGGTGTTCCCCGGTTTCCGTCCGTCGAACGAGATCGACACGTCGCGCAACAGCAAGGCGTTGTACGTCGATCTCGAAGGCGACGTCCTCGACCAGCTCCGCCTCGGCCTGGCCGCGCGTTACGAAAACTTCAGCGACTTCGGCAGCACGACCAACTGGAAAGCGACCGGCCGCTATTCGCCGATGAAGTCGCTGATCTTCCGCGCCGCGGCCAGCACCGGCTTCCGCGCGCCGTCGCTGAATCAGTCGTACTTTTCGGCGGTGAGCACGAACTTCCTGCGCGATCCTTCCACGGGTCAGCTTGCGCCGTTCGAAGTCGGCACGTACCCGGTCAACAGCCCGATCGCGCGCGCACTCGGCGCGACGGCCCTGCGTCCGGAAGAGTCGACGAACTTCAGCGCGGGCGTGGTCATCCAGCCGCTGCCGAATCTCGAGATCACGGCGGATTACTTCGCCATCGACATCGCAGACCGCGTGGTCTTCTCCGGCAACTTCACCGGCGCGCGTGTGCTGCCGCTCATCCAGCCGTTCGGCGCGACCGGCGCGCGCTTCTTCACGAATGCGATCGACACCGAGACGCGCGGCTACGATCTCGTCGCCAACTATCAACGCGGCCTCTCGGGCTGGGGCCGTCTCGACGCGTCCGCCGCGTACAGTCACAACAAAACGAAGATCGCCGGTGTCGTCGAAACGCCGGCGATCCTGGCCGGTCTCGAAGAAGTGTTGTTCGATCGCATCGAGCGCCGCCGCATCGAGTGCGGGCAGCCGAAGGACAATCTGCGCCTGATGCAGATGTGGACGTACGGGAACTTCACCGCCACCGCGCGCGAGAGCCGTTACGGTGAGTTCTGCAGCTTCACGCTGCTGCCGCAGGACGATCAGACGTACGGCGCGACATGGCTGTCCGATCTCGATTTTTCCTACAAGTGGAATCAGTACACGTTCGCGCTCGGCGCGGAGAACATCTTCGACGCGTTCCCCGACAAGAATTTCCCCGGTACGCCGCAAGGGAACTTCGGCATCTTCACGTATCCGAGTCAGTCACCATTCGGCATGAACGGCCGGTACGTGTACACGAGGGTCGGGTACACCTTCTAGCGGAGAGACGACTGGATGGCCGTTCTCACGGCGAAAACGCATAACGAACCTCGAGCGCCAAGCGTCGATCGTCGCCGGTGAAAATCGCTTCCACACCCGCGCGGATTGGACCGCGCGGGGACCAGAAGTACGCCGCCGTCAGCGCGTGGCCCTCGTCGTCGTCGACATTGAAAATGTCGCCGCGCAGTGAAACGCGTCCGCGCGCGAGTGCGCGGGACACCAGCACGTAACTCGCGTCGATGTCGCTCGAGAAACGCTGTCCTGATTCTTCGTCGATGACGTCGGTCACGCCCCAGCCGTATTCCGCGGCGATGGTCCAGTCGCCGGCGCTGTAGTCGGCGCCGAGGATGTCGAAGCGCGTGTCCCAGTTCACGAGATCGCCGTGCTCGAGGGCGTCGGAGCGATTGTCGATGTGCGTGAGCTGCACGGTCGCGCGATCGTTGTTCCAGCGTCCGCGCACGGCGAAGCCGAGATTGTTGTCGGTTTCGGCGGAGACGGAGGTGAAATACTCCTCGTCGACCGGCAGATGTTCGCCGAGGAGAGCCCAGTGATCGCGCATGGCCCAGCCGCGGACGGCGGGGAGAGCGCCGAGCGTGTCGTTGCCGGTGAAGAGCGTGATGCCGCTGGTCCATTGCCGGCGGAGCGTGTACGCGGCGTCGACGCCGACCGGGCGGAACTCCTCGCCGATCCAACTGTTCAGCGCGGAGGGAGTGATCGTGTACGGCGATTCCCAGAGCGCGTCGACGTTCTCGCGCGATCCCGGCAGAAAGAAAGCGCCTTCGGTCAGCCGGACGCGATGTGCGCCGCGCTCGAAATTCTGTTCGAGATACGCCTGCACGATGCCGATGCGTCCGCGCTTCGAGCCGTCGCTTTCATCGCGCGCGAGCAGATGCACGTGCGCGCCGAGACCGAGCAAGGGCCGCCAGTCGACGCCGAGCTGAATCTGCGCGCCGAGCGCGTCGTCGTTCGTCGCGCGCGCCAACGCGAACCCGCTCCATTGCAGCGCGTCCACTGCGCGCACGGGCAGCGCAACCGAGGCTGCCGCGAGAACGAGGACCCCGAACGTTCTGCGCATCGCGAGCATGATCGCACCGGGGCCGGGGAAAGTCTCACGGCGGGAGTCGCAGAGTCTGAGAGTCGCAGAGTCTCAGAGGGTCGGCTGCACGTGCGTTCATACTCTCTGAGACTCTGAGACTCTGAGACTCTGCGACTCTGCGACTTGATCTTGTAACACTACAATGCATTGACAAGTACCTTGCAAGGCATCATTGTGTAGTCGTGACGGATCTTTCGTTCGATAACTGGATGACGCAGCTTCGCAAGGGACTGCTCGAGCTTGCGGTCCTCAACGCGATCGCGGCCGCGCCGCTCTATGGCTACGACATCGTTCGCCGCCTGAGCGACGTCGATCATCTGGTGATCACCGAGGGAACGGTGTATCCGATTCTGAGCCGGCTGAAGAACAGTGGACTCGTGGAGACGTATATCGAGGAGTCGCAGGAAGGACCGGCGCGGAAGTATTACCGGCTGACCGCACGCGGCCGTGACGATCTTTATCGGATGAATCAACACTGGGACAGCCTTCACCACGCGATTGGCGGTCTCCGAAAGGAACGGAAGCGATGATCGAGATGACGCCTGCAGCGCGAGAGCGACTGGACAACTATCTGCAGCGCATGCGCAGCGAGTTGCGCGGGACGCGAGCCGTGGTCGCGGATGAAGTGGAGCAGAGCGTGCGCGAGCACATCGAGATCGCGCTCGCCAGTGCGCCCACACCCGTCGGCCCAACTGAAGTCATCGGCGTTCTCGATCGCCTGGGCCCGCCCGAGCGCTGGATGGCCGAGGAAGAGCGGCCGCTTCTGCGCCGCTTTCTGGACCGGCTTCGCAGCGGCCCCGAGGACTGGCGCCTGGCGTACCTCGCATTCGGCCTGTTCGCCGCGGCGTGCCTGTTTCTTCCGATCGGCGGCTTCTTTCTGCTGATCCCGGCGATGCTCGTCAGCCGCGCATACGTCGAGCTCGCGCGCGACCGCGGCGAACCGCTCGGCGCGCGCCGATGGCTGGTCTATCCTTCGATCGCAGTCGTGCTCATGTTCGCGACCGGGTTGCTCATCATCGGGCCGCCGCTGCCGGTGATGGGAGTGGTATTCGATGATGACGGTTTCGAGCGGATGTTGGACTATCCCAGCACCACGGCCGGCGAGATCCGCTTCGTGTTCGGCATCGGTGGAGCAGTGTTCGGATCGTGGTGGATCATCGCGGCAGCATTCTGCGCGGCGTTCGTGCGGCCGATCCGCTTCGTCTTCGCGCCTCTGCTCGACGGACTTCGCCGCAAACACTTCGCGGTGCTCGCGGCGATCGGCGCCCTCGTCGCGGCCACAGGGGCGACGCTGATCTACTTCCGGCATTGATCGCGCCGTTCCGCATTAGAGAGTGCGGCGGCCGCTGCCACCGCACTCCCTGACATCAACGTCGTTTCGTGCGGACCATCGCCTGCATCTCGTCGATGGACTTCGCCAGGCGCTCGCGGAACTCGCCGAGGCCGAGGCGCACGCCTTCGTACTGCAGTTTCGTGAGATCGTCGGTGTCCATCTTCCGTGTCCGAACCTCATTGCCCTCGGCCGCGGCCTTGATCTCGTCGGCGATCGGAAACGTCGCCCGCACCAGCCCACCCAGCGCCGCGATCTCGAGCAGCTCGAATGGCGGGCAGGAAAGGCACGGATCGCCCGGCCCGGGCCAACCCTTCCTCCAGAACAACCGGTCCTTCAGATACGCCCAGAAATCGTCGTCGACGATCTGGATCGTGTCGAAGAGCCAGCGCGTGACCCAGCATGGGCCGAAGTAATGGGACAGGTAGACGTGCAGCGGCCTTCCGAGGTCGAAGACACTCGCGGTGCGCGTGTACTCCTGGAAGCCGAGATACGTGAAATGAGTGGCCAGAACCTCCAGGACGAAGCACCAGTTGTTGATGCCGGGAGGAGCGAGCCACGTGGCAACGTTCAGGAAGTAGCGGCTGATCTTGTCCCAGTTCGCTCCGCCGGCCGCTTCGATGGCCTGGATGTTCTCGTCGAACCAGTGATGCCATGTCGCGTCGGTGACGACGCGTCCCACCTGGGCGGGATGACCATCATAGACGCTGATCTGCGCGAAGCGTTTCTTCGGCGACGGGCCCTTCTCCAGATTGAACGGCGGATTGGGCGTCGTCGTTCCGTGTGCGATGACCGTGGGACCATGAGGATTCCCACCCACCTCCGGATATTCATTGCCGCTGAGCGTGCCGAACGTGTACGTCGCCGTGAGATCGATCTCGTCATCTTCGTAGCACCACCCCTCGTGTGGATGGTCCGGCAGGACGTCGATGGGACCGTGCGTTGGATGGCAGAGGATCGGGTGGGGCCGCTCGATGATCTTGAAGATCGAAACCCGCTGCGCAATCCACGGAACCCAGTCGGTCTTCTGAGGGACGGCGTCCTCCTGAGCTAAGAAGGGGATCAACGCGCCGTTGTTGATCTGCGCGGGTGTGGCCGGCTGGTTCGTGTCATGACGCAGATGGGTGTCCGCATCATCGATGTCGCCGATGGGCGGGACTCCCTGAGCATTCGTCCAGCGGCGCATGGAACGAATGCGCGGAATGCGGTGGCACATCGACGCGCCGAGATAATCGTGGTCGCCCATCGCCAACAGTCCGCCGCGACGCTCGTTCATCCACGTCGTCAGCACCTTCAGTTCGTTATCGGTGGCGGGGATCGCGAAGCTCTGCGTGATGTTGCTGTCCGGTCCGGCGTCGTTTCCGGGCTTGAAACCGAAGCACCACACCTCGTCGTATTTATTGAGGATCGGCTGGCCGGCTTCCTGCTGGTCGAAACGGAAGCCGCTGTAGCGAGGCTGATTCGGTGCGGGGCTGTTGTTCGTGGAGGGCGCGCCGCCGCTGCGGCGGGCGATGTCCACCGTGAAGTGTGTGCAGCCGATGTGCGACTCCCGTAGCAGCCGGATGACCCGTCCCACTCCGAATGCCGACGGCACCTCCGTGAGGCCGATCTCCGTGTCCACGACGAAAAGAATGCGAATCGTCGTGCGTAGCCTGAGGGGTCCGTACAGCTCGGCGATGTGCGGACGATAGGCATCCGACACTGCCAGTCCGCTCAGATGGATGTCGCGGTCACCGATGTCATGGCTGGACATGCATTTCTCCTTTCATCGTTAGTGACGGAAGCGATAGAAGCGTTTCAACGATCGCCGATCGCGAAATGCACCTCTCGAAGACCGCGTTCCCAACGCCATGTGCCCCTTCCTGCGGTTCGCTCTCGCCATCGCAGTCGCAGCACCGGCGTTCGGCGCCACCATCGACGTCCGCGTGCAGACTCCCCGCGGCGGTGCCGTGCGCGATGCGGTGGTGTATGCGGTTCCCGAGGGGCGGACGGTGCCGTTGGCGAACAAGGCGGCGGTGATGGACCAGAAGAACCGCATGTTCATCCCGCACGTGCTGCCGGTGCAGACCGGCACCTCCGTGCGCTTCCCGAACAGCGACGACATCCGCCATCACGTCTACTCGTTCTCGCCGGCGAAGCCGTTCCAGCTCCCGCTGTACGAAGGGACGCCCGCGACCCCGGAAGTGTTCGACCGCGCCGGAGTGGTCACGCTCGGCTGTAACATCCACGACCAGATGAGCGCGTTCATCGTCATCGTCGACACGCCGCACTTCGCGAAGACCGCGGCCGGCGGGAAGACGTCGCTGAAGGACCTCGAGCCGGGGCGCTACACCGTGCGGGTCTGGTATCCGGACATGCGCGAGGAGCCGAAGCCGCAGGTGATCAGCGTCAGGAACGGCGAGCGCGCCAGCGTGGCGTTCGTGGCCGGACGCGCGCCATCGCCGGGGCGCGCGCATGCCAATCCGTAGCTTCCAGGCACGCCTCCTCTATCTACTGATCGCGGTCATCGTACTGCTGGAGCTCGGGACGCTCGTCGCCGTGCATCTGGCGGGACGGCGCACGCTGCGGGCCACGGTTGCCGAGGAGCTGCGTGTCGGGACGCGCGTGCTGGACCGCATCCTCGAGACGCGCGCGCGGCAGCTGTCCGACTCGCTGCGCGTGCTGGCGTTCGACTTCGCCTTCCGGGAGGCGGTCGCCTCCGCGGACGTCCCGACCATCACCTCCGTCCTCGCGAACCACGGCTTGCGCATCTCGGCGGATGCGGTCGTGCTGGTGAGCCTCGACGGGACGGTGACCGCGGATACGCTCGGCGGGCAGATGATCGGCCGGCGCTTCCCGTTCGCCTCGATGCTGCAGATGGCGCAGGAGCGCGGCGAAGCGTCAGCCACGGTGTCCTTCCGCAACAAGCCGTACCAGTTCGTGATCGTGCCGGTGCTCGCGCCGCGGCCGATCGCCTGGGTCTGCGCCGCGTTCGAGATCGACGACCGCGTGCTCGCGGACGTGCGTCGCCTGACCTCGCTCGACGTCTCCGTCTGGAGCAGCACCGGGACGGGCGCGCCGCAGCTCATGTCCACGCTGCCGCCGCAGGAGCGCGCGGACCTCGTCGCGCACATGCGCACGTCCGCGACGCCGGGGGAGAAGACGCTGCAGCTCGGGAGCACGAGCTACGGCACGCTGCTCGAGTCGCTGCGCACGGGCGACAACTCGCGCGTGAACACCGTGCTGCAGCGCAACATCGACGAGGCGCGGCGGCCGTTCGTGACGCTGGAAGTGCAGATCGCCGCGCTGTCGTCGCTGCTGCTCGCCGCGGCGGTGCTGACGGCGGTGCTGTTCGCGCGCACGGTCAGCCGCCCGCTGCAGATCCTCGCGGAAGGTGCGGGACGCATCGAGC
>DASPNA010000024.1:0-71974 GCA_035626775.1 Thermoanaerobaculia bacterium | reverse complement strand
AAGGGTTCGTCCCGCTACGAATTTAGCCCGCATCCGCATTCACGGATCCCTCCGGACGTTCGAGCGGGACGAAGTGCTTTGGCCCGAAACGCATTCTCAGATGCCGTCGGAGCACGACTCGACTATAGGCCTTGCGCGCGGTCAAAGCCATCCCGAAGGGAGGGTGTGATGAGCGAGTTCGAGTTTGGAGCGTTGGTGGGGCTGGATTGGGGTGACACATCGCATGAGGTGGCGGTTTGGGATGAGCAGCGGAAGGTATGCACAAGCGAACGCATCGAGCACACGCCGGCAGCTCTGCGCGCGTGGATCGAGGCGCTGTATGAGCGGTTCGGCGGCGCGCGAGTGGCCGTGGCCATCGAGCAGTCACGCGGCGGCGTCTTCGATGCGCTCAGCGGCTATCCGTTCGTGACGCTGTATCCGATCAACCCGCGCAGTGCAGCGCGATATCGAGAGGCATTTCATCCGAGCCATTCAAAGGATGATCGGACCGATGCGGCGTCTTTGCTCGACCTCGTGCGCAAGCACCGCGACGAGTTGCGCGCGTTCGTGCCCGATGACGCCACGACCCGCCTGCTGCAGCTCCTCACCGACGATCGGCGCGAGCTCGTCGACCAGAGGACACGACACGTGCAACGCGTGACCGATCGTCTCAAGACGTACTACCCGCAGGCGCTGCGGTGGGCCGGCGCGCTCACCACGATGCAGGCGTGTGACTTCCTCGAACGCTGGCCGACGCTGGGGGCCATCCAGAAGGCGCGCTCGTCGGCCATTCGCGAGTTCTACCGGCGCCATAGCCACCCAGCTGCATGGATCGAGCAGCGGCTCGCCGAGATCCGTGCAGAGGTCGCGCTGCACGATGACGCGATCCTCACCGCCGCAGCCGTGCTGCTGATCCGAAGCGAAGTAGCGCAGATCCGCGCCTTGAATGCGAGCATCGCCACCTACGACGAGCAGATCGCGTCGGCGTTCGCCGCCCATCCGGACCGCCCGATCTTCGCGAGCTTCCCTGGCGCCGGCGCACAGCTCGCGCCGCGCCTCGCCGCCGCCTTCGGAACCGATCGCAATCGCTTCGAAAGCGCCGTCAGCATCGCCACTCGCAGCGGCATCGCGCCGGTGCTCCGCCGCAGCGGCAAGACGGCCGTCGTGCAGATGCGCTGGGCCTGTCCTCACTTCCTGCGTCAGACCTTCCACGAGTTCGCACGAGTCTCGATCGGTCAGTCAGCATGGGCCCGGGCGTTCTACAAACAGCAGCGCGCACGAGGATATGGCTACCACCAGGCCATCCGCACGCTCGCCTACCGCTGGATCCGCATCCTGTACGCCTGCTGGAAGAGCCGCACCGCCTACGACGAAGCGCGCTACCTGCAGCAACTCGCCAGGCGAGGCTCACCCCTCGCCTCCGCTGCCGCATGACTTGACACGGAGGCTCAGATGTCCGGAGGCCCCTGGTCGGCCCTATCGCTTTTTCCCGCCGCCGAACTTCCTCACCGAGGCGAAATGCACGGTGAAGTAATTCGCGGCGGCGCGCAGCGCGTTCCCCACGACGCCCGCGTCCTTCGAAGGGATGTTTTCGATCCCTAAACGCATGTGGGGAGGGAGTTTGCTGCGACAGCGGCGGCAGAGCGCGTTGCCCACGGTTTTGTCCAGATCGCAACGCGGGCAACTGCGCTTTTTCGAGAGGTCGGCGAGTTGCTCCTTGGTCAGCATCGGGATGCTATTTTCACATAATTTCTCGCGATAGAATCCCCGGCCGCTCGGAGGGACTGAAAATGGGCAAGCGCGTCGAGTTTCCATCCAACGGACATACCTGTCAGGGCTATCTCGCCACCCCGCCCGACGGCCGCAAAGGCCCCGCCGTCGTGGTCATTCAGGAGTGGTGGGGCCTCGTCGATCACATCCAGGACGTCGTCGATCGCTTTGCGGCCGAAGGCTTCGTGGCAATCGCGCCCGACCTCTATCACGGCCAGACCACGAAGTCGCCCGACGACGCGCTGAAGATGCTGATGGAGCTCGATGCCGAGCGCGCCGTGAAAGAGATCGCCGGCGCCGGCGCGTACGTACTGCAGCAGCCCGAGTGCACATCGAAACAATACGGCGTGGTCGGCTTCTGCATGGGCGGCGCGCTTGCGCAATACGCCGCGACGAAGGACGCGAGCAACGTCGGCGCCGCCGTCAGCTTCTACGGCGGCTTCAAGCAGGTCACGCCTGACTGGGACAAGCTGCAGGCCGCGATGCTGCTGATCTACGGCGAGAACGACAAAGGCGTGCCTCCGGAGCACGGCCGCGAGTTGCATGCGAAGCTCGAGAAGATGGGGAAGAACGTCGAGCTGGTGATCTATCCCGGCGCCGATCACGCGTTCTTCAACGACACGCGCCCGGTTCACAACCCCGATGCGGCGTCCGACGCGTGGCGCAGAACGCTGGAGTTGTTCCGGCGCCACTTGTGATTCGCAAGGCGACGTTCGTCGCGCTGTTGCTGTTCTGCGTCACGCCGTGGTGTCCGCCGCCGCTCGCGCTTGCGCTGGGTCTCGCATTCGCGTTGACGCTCGGCAGTCCGTTCAAAACCAGCCGCGTCACGAAGATCCTGCTGCAGATCTCCGTCGTTGGACTCGGCTTCGGGATGAACCTGCAGAAGGTTCTCGACGCGGGCCGTTCCGGAATCCTCTTCACGCTCGCGACGATCGCCGGCACGCTGCTCGCCGGCTACGCCCTCGGCCGGGCGCTGCGCGTCGGCAGCGGCACGGCGCATCTCATCTCATCCGGCACCGCGATCTGCGGCGGCAGCGCGATCGCCGCAGTCGGTCCGGTCATCGGCGCAACCGAGGAGGAGATGTCGGTCTCGCTCGGCACCGTCTTCATCCTCAACTCGATCGCGCTGTTCATCTTCCCCGCCATCGGCGCCGCGTTGCACCTCACGCAAACGGAGTTCGGCATCTGGTCCGCGATCGCGATTCACGACACGAGCTCCGTCGTCGGTGCGGCCGCGGCGTATGGAGCCGAGGCGTTGCAGGTGGCGACGACGGTGAAGCTGACGCGCGCGCTGTGGATCGTGCCGCTGGCGCTCGGAACCGCGTACGCCTTCCGCCGCCGCGGCTCCGCGCGCATCGCGTTTCCGTGGTTCATCCTCTTCTTCCTTCTCGCCTCCGTGCTGCGCACGTACGTGCCCGCGCAGGACGTGACGTGGGACGTACTGGTGCGTATCGCGCGCATCGGCCTGACCGTCACGTTGTTCCTGATCGGCTCCGCGCTCTCCCGCAAAAGTCTCGCGAGCGTCGGCATTCGTCCGCTCGTCCTCGGCCTCGTGCTGTGGCTGCTCGTATCCATCGTCGGGCTGTGGAGCGTGCGCGCACTCGTGTAACAATCGCCCGCATCGATGGCCGTCCTGCAGGGAGACGCCTCCGCCTTCCGCCTGCCTGACGTGCTCGCATTTCTGAGCACCACGCGCAAGAGCGGCACGCTCACGTTCGCCAACGGCGGACGCGAGGCGCATCTCTTCTTCGACGACGGCGCCCTCGTCTACGCCTCATCCAATCAGGAAGGGTTCCGTCTCGGCCAGATCCTGTTGCGCAAGAAAAAGATCACGCGCGATCAGCGCGATCGCATCGACGCGCTGATGCAGCGCGACGGCGGTCAGTTCGGACGACTCTGCGTCGACTCCGGAGTGCTCACCGATCCGGAACTGCGCGACGCGCTGAAGGTGCAGGTCTCGGAGATCGTCTTCGACGCGTTCGTGTGGAACGCCGGCGTGTTCTCGTTCGAGCAGGAAACGGCGCTCCCCTCGCACGCCGTCACCATCTCCATCGACCTCGGCAACTTGATTATGGAAGGCGCGCGCCGCATCGAGGAGTGGGAGCAATGCCTGCAGCTCCTTCCCGATCAGTCGATGATCTTCCGCGTCGTCGCCACGCCGCGCGACGAGAAGATCACGCTCACCGCGGACGAGTGGAAAATCCTCTTCATGATCAACGGCCAGCGGACGATCAAGGAGCTCTGCGACGATTCGGAGGACGATCCGTTTCAGGTCTACCGCCTGTTGTATGGCCTGCGCGCGAACAAGCTGATCGAAGTCGCGGGCGAGCGCCGACTCGACGATACCGGTGCCGGCCCGCCCTCGGAAACGGGCACGATGGCCGCTGATGCAACCATTCGTCAGGGCGCGCCGCGGTTCGGCTCCGAGTCGACGATTCAGGATGAGCCGAACGATGACACCAGCCTGCTCATGCAATCCGAGGAAAGGTTGCTTTCGTACGCGGACGTGGTGCGGCCGACCGTCGCGCAATTGAGGATGGAACGCGACGGCACGATCATTCCGCTCACGGAGCCCGAGTACCTGATCGGCCGCCATCGCGAAAACACCATTCAGCTCAACGACCTCGGCGTGTCCGGATTTCACGCGCGCATCTATCGCGGTCCCGAGGGGTACGTGATCGAGGATTTGAAGAGCCGCAACGGCACTTGGCTCAACGGCGCGCGCGTCTATCACGCCATCCTCAGCAGCGGCGACCGCATTCACGTCGGACAGCTCGATCTCGATTACGAAGTGCTGTTCGCGTGACGAGTACCTCGGGTACCTCGGAGTACCGCGGGGAGCTCAACCCCTCCGAGGAACTCCGAGGTACCCGAGGTACTCCGAGGTACTTACTTCGTGATCCGCTCTACCCCGCGCATGTACGGCCGTAGCGCCTCGGGCACGATCACGGAGCCATCCGCCTGCTGATAGTTCTCGAGCACCGCCACGAGCGTGCGTCCGAGCGGCAAGCCCGAACCATTCAGCGTGTGCACGAAACCCGTCTTCCTCTCCGCGCTGCGATAGCGGATGTTCGCGCGACGCGCCTGAAAGTCGGTGAAGTTCGAGCACGACGAGATCTCGCGAAACGCCTGCTGCCCGGGTAGCCACACCTCGATGTCGTACGTCTTCGCGGACGAGAAGCTCATGTCGCCGGTCGAAAGCGTCACGACGCGATAGTGCAGGTTGAGGATCTGCAGGATCTCTTCAGCATCCGCGACGAGTTTCTCGAGTTCGTCCCACGAATCCTCGGGCGCCGTGAACTTCACCAGCTCGACCTTCTCGAACTGATGCTGGCGAATCAACCCACGTGTGTCCTTGCCGTACGAACCGGCCTCGCTGCGGAAGCAGGGCGTGTACGCCGTGAAGCGGATCGGCAACTGCGCGCCGTCGAGGATCTCATCGCGATAGATGTTCGTCACCGGCACTTCCGCGGTCGGGATCAAGTACAACGGCTTCTCGTGTTGCAGCTTGAACAGGTCTTCCTCGAACTTCGGCAGTTGCCCCGTCCCGCGCAGCGAATCCGCGTTCACGATGAACGGCGACAGCACTTCGGTGTACCCCTGCCGCTCGTGCACATCGAGCATGAGATTCATGAGCGCGCGGCTGAGCTTCGCGCCCGCGCCATACAGGATCGAGAAACGCGAACCGGTGATCTTGCCCGCGCGTTCGAAATCGAGAATGCCCAGCGCTTCGCCGAGGTCGGAGTGCTCCTTCGGCGTGAAATCGAACTGCGGCCGCTCGCCCCAATGACGCTCGATGCGATTTGCCGATTCGTCCGCGCCGACGGGAACGGATTCGTGCGGCGCATTCGGGAACAGCAGCTCCAGCGACGTGAGCTCGTTTTCGATCTCGCCGAGGCGATCGTCGAGACCTTTGATCTCGTCGCCGAGGCGCTTCATCGCGTCGATTTGCGCGGATGCGTCCTGCTTGCTTTTCCTGAGCGTCGCGATCTCCTGCGACGCGGTGTTCTTCTGCGCCTTCAGCGCCTCGGCCTGCGCGATGGTGCGGCGGCGGTCGGCGTCGAGCGCTACGAAACGTTCGAGATCGACCGTCGCGCGGCGGTTCTGCAGCGCCTGGCGATAGGCATCGGTTTGCTCGCGGAGGTACTCACGGGAAAGCATAGGGCGCGCATGATAGCTAATGCCGGACGGCGCGCGAACGCGACTTCGGCGCAGCCGTCAGCTCGCCGGTGATCACGAGCGCGTAGCTCTGACGCGCGCCGAACTTCAGGTCGTGCGCGGAGACCGTGATCGCGACCGTACCCGAGGCGTTGTCGAGCGAGACCACTTCGACATTGTTGATGCGATCCGGCGCGCCGTTGCCGAACTTCGTTTCCAATCCGGTGAAGACGCGCAGATCGAGATCGTTCACGAGCTGCGCCGACGTATCGGATGGGCTGGCGATGTGGCCCGGAGGATCGGTCCACACGAGCACAGCTTTCAACGGAGTGCCCGGCTTCACGTTCACGCGCACGGTCGACGACTGCCCTTCGGCGAGTCCGTTCGCGAGCGGCACGTCGACGACCTGCAGCTTACGGGCGTCGCCCGCGAAGTAGAGCGAGTCGTCGAGCACGGGGAAGCCCCATCCCTGCTCGTGAGACGGCACCGGCAACGCGGGCACTTTCGTCTCGGTCACGATGTCGCCGCGCAGCGGCACCGCGCGGGCGGATGCGATCAGCGTCGCCTTCAGCAGCGCTGCACTCGGTATGAGGGAGTTCGCCGCGACGCGCTCGCCCGTGGGATAGAAACCGTCGGTGTAGTACTGCCGCACCAGGGCAGCCGCGCCTGCGACCGTCGGCGACGCGAACGACGTTCCCGGCTGCCGCGAGTCTTCGCACGTGGCGGGGTTGCCGTCCTGATCGCGTGCGCCGGAGAGCACGCGCGCCGGCGCAACGAGATCGGGCTTGATGCGTCCGTCGCGCGCGGGACCGAAGAACGTAAAGTACGCGAGCGTGTCGTCGTCGTTGCTGCGCGTGCGTGTGCCGCCAATCTGGAGTGTGTTCTTCGCGCTGCCCGGCGCGGAGAGCGAGCTCAGTGGCGTCTCCATCACCTGCGTCAGGTTGCCCGTGTTGAACACGATGAGCATGTCGGGATGCGACCACGCGAACGCATCGACGTCGTACGCGCTTTGCGGATAGTTCGCGGTCGGCACCGGCGGCAGAAACGCGCCCTGCCGGTCGCCCCATGAATTCGAATGAATGCGAGCGCCTTGCTTGTACGCCTGCTCGAAGATCGGAGTGAGATTCGCCGGGCAGCCGGCGCCGGGAAATTGTGTGCAGCGATCGCCGCCGACGAAGCCGCCATCCTGCACGATCAGCTTTGCGCCGGGTGCAACACCGTCCGCGAAATCGTGCGCGAGCGGCACTCCGCGATCGCCCGCCGCGGTCGACGCGGTGTGCGTCCCGTGGCCCTGATTGTCGAGCGAGTTCGGCGCGCCGGGCTGATCGCAGCCGCTTCGGCCGGGGTACTGATCGCACGAGAAGAGAAAGTTGTACGCGACGATCTTGCGGCGGGTGAGATCGATGTTCTGCCACTGCAGCCCGCCTTGCGGCGTGCCGGTGTTCACCGGCGGCGGCGTGTTGTCGGGCTCGACGAAGAAGCAGGAGTTGTAGTCGACGCCGGTGTCGAGGACGGCGATGAGCTGGCCTTGTCCGTAGATGCCGCGGTCATGCACGGGCGTCGGCCCGAACCACGAGCCGGACTGGAGCGAGATGTACGCGACTTCGTCCGCGGAGACGCAGACGGCCGCGAGCAGCATCGCACCAACCGCAAATAAGTTGCGCATTGGGCGATGAAACGGACCGGTCTGCGAGCCAATTCCGCGCGCTATGGAGTGCGGCGGTAAAGCCGCCGCTTTCGAACGCGGCGGCAGAGCCGCGCACTCCAAATGCCTCGTATTCAGTGGAGTAAACGTCCGCGGTGATCCGTGCGTCGAATGCCGGAAAAGGAGTGACACCGTGAAACGATTGTTCGCGATTTCCCTGATCGTCCTGGCCTTCAGCGCCGACGCGGCGCGCGTCGTGCGCACCACCCGCACGCGCAACGGCAGAGTGGTCCGCACGCGCGTGACCGTGCGCCCTGGCTTCCCCATCCGCCGCACGCTTCCCAACGTCGTGGTCCGCCCCGCCCCCGTCGTCCGTGTCGCCCCCAGCGTCTATCTCGGCACGGTGGCATTCACCGCTGCAGTCGTGGCGACGATGCCCGATGCGGACCGCCGCACCTGGACCGGCGGCGAGCGCCTCAATGATGAGGAAGGCTGGACCGACTTCACCATGAACGTCGACAAGCGCGGAGAACGCTTGTTACTCGAAGTCGAAGAAGGACCGGCGCAAATCAGCTTCGCCGAAGTGGTCTTCGAGAACGGCGAAGCGCAGATCGTTGACTTCGATGATCGCGTGCAGACGCGCGGCGTCTATTCACTGCTCGACTTCCGCGACGGACGCAAAGTCGACCACGTGCGCATCATCGCGAAAGCACAACGCGAGCGGACCGGGATCAAGCTGCACCTGGTGTCGTGAGCCGATGTAGCCCTCGCCCCGCTTGCGGGAGAGGGTGGCCGCAGGCCGGGTGAGGGGCGACCCCTCATCCGCGCTTCGCGCACCTTCTCCCCTCTCGAGGGGAGAAGGCTACCTAATTCCCATCAACTCGACTTTGAACACGAGCGTGGCGTTCGGCGGAATCACACCGCCGGCGCCACGTTCGCCGTAGCCGATCGACGGCGGGATCACCAGCGTGCGCTTCTCGCCGACCTTCATCCCGGCCACGCCTTCATCCCAACCCCGGATCACGCGGCCCGCGCCGAGCGGAAACTCGAGCGGCGTGCCGCGGTCGCGCGAGCTGTCGAACGGCGTTCCGTCCATTAGCCATCCGCTGTAGTGCACGCTCACCGTCTGTCCGATGAACGCCTGCGCGCCCGTGCCCTGCTGATCGACGCTGTATTTCAAACCCGAGGAGGTGGTCTGCATGTTGTCGGGGATCGAGAAGGTATCCATCTGCGGTCCTTTCGGTGCTTCGGCGGCGACGCTTTCCGTTGCAGGCGCGGTCGCGGTGGATGTGGTGTCGGCCGCGGGACGCGCGCATGCGGCCAGCGTGATCACGGTGATGACGAGAATCGTTTTCATGGTTCCTCTTCTCAGTGCACGAATTTGCGGCGGTTGCGAATGTAGTCGGCCAGGATGTATTCGCCGAGGCGGTCGGCGGAGGCGTAGAAGGCGCGGCCTCGGTTGATCTTCGACAGTTGATCGACGAAGTTCACGAGCGTCGGATCGGTGGCGAGCATGAAGGTCGTGATCGGAATCCCTGCGCGGCGGCAGCGGTCTGCTTCTTCAAGCGTGCGGTTCACGATCTTCATGTCCAGGCCGAAGGAATTCGTATACAGCCGGCCGTTCTCGAACAATGCGGAAGGCTTGCCGTCCGTGATCATGAAGATCTGCTTGTTGTTGTGCTTGCGGCGCCGCAGGATCCGTTGCGCGAGCTCGAGGCCGGCTTTCGTGTTCGTGTGATACGGCCCCACTTGCGCATATGGAATCTGCGAGATCGGCACCTCGGTCGCCTCATCGCCGAATAGCAGCACGTCGATGGCGTCCTTCGGGTACTTCGTCAGGATCAGCTCCGTCAGTGCAAGCGCGACTTTCTTCGCGGGCGTGATGCGGTCCTCGCCGTAGAGGATCATCGAGTGCGAGATGTCGATCATGACGACGGTCGCGCAGCTCGAGAGATGCTCCGTCTCGAACACTTCGAGATCGTCTTCGCTGATGCGGATCTCGTCGCCGGGATCGGTGTGCTTCATCACGTTCTGCAGCGTGCGGCTCGAGTCGATCGACATCGGATCGTCGCCGAAGTGATACGGCCGCGTCTCCGTGAGCCGCTCCGTTCCCTGCCCCGCGTTCGCGACGGAGTGATAGCCGGTCATCGATTTCTGCAGGCCGCCGAAGATCTCATCGAGCGCGTCGCGGCGAATCTGACGCTCGCCTCCGGCCGCGAGCGCGAGGTTGCCTTCGCCGTCGCGACCGATCACGTTCTCCTCCATGAGCTGCGCGAAGAAGGCGTCGAGGTCCAGATCGGGATCGAGGTAGCCGCGGTCCTGCAGCATGCGCATCCAGCGCATTGCTTCTTCGACGTCGCCGCTGGTTTGCAGCAACAGATGATTGAAGAGACGGCGCAGCCCCATCTCCGCGAGGAGACGCTGGATGAGCTCAGGATCGAGGTGGGCGTATCGAGTGCGCATCAGGCCTCGCCGCGAGGCCGATTCTTCTGCAGCTTCTCGATCCAGCGCGCGATGGCGGGATTGTTCGGGAGTTTCTCGCGCGCTTCTTCCGCCGACGTGAGCGCTTCGTCGTCGCGGCCGAGGACGAGGAGGATCTGCACGCGCAACTCGACCAGTGACTGATAAAGCGTGAAGTCGGTGATCGGCTGCCCGACCATCAACGACAACGCGCGGCTCACGAACTTCAGCGCCACTTCGGGCTTCGAGTCGTTGAGTGCATCCGCCGCGAAGCGATGCAGCATGCGCGGCGAGTCGCCGAGGAACGACTTGGCGTCGACGAACTGCGAGAGCGCTTCGCGCACGACCGAATCGTGATCGGGAAACCAGCCGTCGCGGATGATCCGGTCGATCTGCCGTGAAAGCTCGTTCGGGATTTCGGTCGTGAGTTTCGGCACGGCGCGATTGTACTGAGATTGCTCTCTGTGTCCCTGTGCTCTCTGTGGTTGTTTTTCTTACGACAGAGAACACAGAGGCACAGAGGACTGTCCATATCTGGACAGTTACTTTCTAAGCGTGGACACCATTCGCGAGCGCGTTTGCCGATAACGCGTTGCCGTTCAGCAACTTACCGATTTTCAAACCACGGCGCCTTCGTTGCGTTTGTGTCCTGCGAACATGGACATCACACGCACCCCGCAATCACGTAAGAACACTCGGCGCGCGATCTATGCGGTCATCGCGGCGCTGGCCATCATCCTCACGACGTTCGCGTTCGCGCGACTCAAACCCGCTGCGCCGCCCGTCGATCAGGCTTCGCTCGTCATCGAGACCGTCGAGCGCGGACCGCTCACGCGCGCCGTACGCGGAAGCGGCGTGCTCACTCCCGAAAACGTGCGCTGGATCGCGGCCGCGACCGAAGGCCGAGTCGAGCGCGTCGTCGCGCAACCGGGAACGCTCGTCGCCGCCGACACGGTCATCATCGAGCTGAGCGATCCGCAGGAGCAGCAGTCGGCGCTCGACGCCGAATGGCAACTGCGCGCGGCGGAAGCGGCGTACGCGGCGGCGCAGGCGGAGCTCGAAAGCGATCGTCTCGATCGCGAGGCCGCGGCCGCGCGGCTGCGCGCTGAGGCGCAACAGGCGCGACTGCGCGCGAAGGCGGACGCCGAGCTCGCAAGCGCCGGCCTGGCTGCGCCCATCACGCGCCAGCTGTCCGAGTCCGCGGCGTCGTCTCTCGAACAACGCGTCGCATTCGAAGACAAGCGGCTGAACATCCTCGCGTCTTCGCAGCGCTCGCGCCTCGCGACGTTGCAGGCCGAGGTCGAACAGCGCCGCGCGCGTGCCGGTTTGCAGCGGCAGCGCATCGCATCGCTGCAGGTGCGCGCCGGCATCGATGGCGTGTTGCAGCAGGTCGCGGTGCAGGCCGGCCAGCGCGTCAACGCCGGCACGACGCTCGCGCGGGTCGCGCAGCCTGATCGCCTGAAAGCCGAAGTCCGCGTCGCGGAAACGCAGGCGAAAGATCTCGTCGTCGGACAGCGCGCGGAGATCGACACGCGTAACGGCGTCGTCGCCGCGCGAGTCGCGCGCATCGATCCCGCCGCGAGCAATGGCACCGTGCTCGTCGACCTGGCCATCGAAGGCAAGCTGCCCGCGGGCGCGCGTCCCGATCTCAGCGTCGACGCCACCATCGAGCTGGAACGTTTGCCTGACGCGATTGCCGTCGCACGTCCCGTGCGCGCGCAGGAGAACTCGAGCGGCACCGTCTTTCGCGTGGACGGCGATCGCGCCGAGCGCGTCAAAGTGCAGTTCGGCCGCGCGTCGGCCACTGCCATCGAAATCCGCAGCGGCCTCGCGCCCGGCGATCGCGTGATCGTCTCCGACGACTCCGCTTACGACCAATTCGAAGAAATCAAACTCAAGTGAGGCCACACATGCCACAGACAACATCTGAATCCCTCATCCGACTGAACGGCGTCAGCAAGATCTTCTACACCGATGAGCTCGAAACGCACGCGCTCTCCGACATTCACTTCGAAGTGCGCAAGGGCGAATACGTGTCGATCGGCGGCCCCTCCGGCTGCGGCAAGTCGACGCTCCTCTCGATTCTGGGCCTGCTCGACACGCCCACGAACGGCTCGTACGTGCTGTCCGGCCACGCCGTCGAGAAACTCAATCCGACCGAGCGGGCGCGCATCCGCAACAAAGAGATCGGCTTCATCTTCCAGTCGTTCAATCTGATCGGCGACCTCACCGTGTACGAGAACGTCGAGCTGCCGCTGCTCTATCGCAAGCTGAGCGTCGCCGATCGCAAGAAGCGCGTGCAGAACGCGCTCGAGCGCGTGGGCATGGCGCATCGCACGCGTCACTATCCGAGCCAGCTCTCCGGCGGCCAGCAGCAGCGCGTGGCGGTCGCGCGCGCGCTCGGCGGCGAGCCCGCGATCCTGCTCGCCGACGAGCCGACCGGCAACCTCGACTCGAAAAACGGCGAACAGGTCATGGAGCTGCTGCGCGATCTGCACCAGGGAGGCGCGACCATCTGCATGGTCACGCACGATCCGCGCTTCACTCGCTACGCAGATCGCACGGTGCATCTCTTCGACGGCCGCATCGTCGAGGAAACGCACGCGCGCGATGCCGAGCAGTCGCTCGCCGAAAGCGGCTTCCGCGTGGCGGAGGCATTCGCATGATCGGCCACGATCTTCGCTACAGCTTCCGCACGCTGGTCAAGCAGCGCGGCTTCACCGCGGTGGCCGTGTTGACGCTGGCGATCGCGCTCGCGGCGAACACCGCGATCTTCAGCGTGGTCAACGCGATCCTGCTGCGCCCGCTCCCCTACGCAAATCCCGAGCAGCTCGTGGACCTCACCGGCATCAGCCGTGTCGATGGCGTTGTCTATCCGGTGCACTCGTATCCGAACTACGTCGATCTGCGCGATCAGAGCAAGACGCTCGAGCACGTGGTCGCGTTCACGCGCGGCCGCGCGTTCCTGATGGAAGGCGACGAGCCCGAGCTGATGAACGGTCTCGACGTAACGTCAAACCTCCCGGCGATGCTGAGCGTGCGTCCGCAGCTCGGCCGCTTCTTCAACGCGCAGGAAGACCGCGAAGGCGCGGAGCAGGTGCTCGTGATCAGCCACGAGTTGTGGCAGAAGAAGTTCAACGGCGATGCGAACATCGTCGGCCGCCCCATCCGCTTCGGCACCGCCGGCAAGCTCCGCACCGTCGTCGGCGTGATGCCTCCGAAGTTCCGATTCCCGGCCGACGAAGCACATCGCGACTACTACGCGCCGTTCCACGAAGACCTGGGACCGGCGAGAGAGCAGCGCGACTCGATCTGGATCACTCTGGCCGGCAGGATGCGCCCGGGCGTGACCGTGGAGCAGACGACGGCCGAGGTGGGGACGATCGGACGGCGACTGGAGAAGCAGTATCCGCAGGAGAATGCCGGTCTCGATTTCCGAGCCCATTCGATGCATGAAGGGATCGTGAAAGACGTGCGTCCGGCACTGCTGATGCTCTTCGGCGCGGTCGCGGTCGTGCTGTTGATCGGGTGCGCGAACGTCGCCAATCTGCTGCTCGCGCGGGCGACAGCGCGGCATAAGGAAATCTCGATCCGAGCCGCGATCGGCGCGTCGCCGGGACGGATCACGATGCAGCTTCTCGTCGAGAGCGTCGTGCTGTCGATGCTCGCCGGCGCGGTCGGTTTGCTGCTCGCGTCGTGGGGCATCGATGCGTTGCTCGCCTTCGCGCCGTCCGACATTCCGCGTCTCGAAACGATCTCGCTCGACGGACGCGTGCTGCTGTTCACGACGCTCCTGTCGATCTTCACCGGCATCGCGTTCGGCATCGTGCCCGCGCTCTCCGCGGCGCGCCCGAATCTTTCGGAGGCGTTGAAGGAAGGGACGCGCGGCTCCACGGAAGGGAAACGCAATCGCCTCCGCAGCATCCTCGTGGTGTCGGCCGTGGCGATGTCGCTGATGCTGCTCGCGGGCGCGGGCCTGCTGCTGCGCAGCTTCATCCACGTGACCGGTATCGATCCCGGCTACGACTATCGCAACGCGATTGCGCTGGACATCTCGCCCCGCACATTGGCCTATCCGGAAAACGACCAGGCGATCGCGTTCAACGAGCGTCTGATCGAAGCAGCGCGCGCGTTGCCGGGCGTCGAGAGCGTTGCCGCGGTCGATGCGCTGCCTCTCACCCCGAACGAAAGCATCTGGTCGTTCGGCATCGTCGGACGTCCGCCGTACGCGCCCGGCACTCAGCCGAGCGCGAAAGGCACCACCGTGACGCCGGGCTTCTTCCGGACCATGCGCATTCCGCTGATCCGCGGCCGCGATCTCTCCGACCGCGACACGAAGGACACGCCGAAAGTCATCGTCGTCAATCAGACCTTCGTGCGCGAGTTGTTCCCGAACGAAGAACCGCTCGGCAAGAAGATTCGCCTGAGCGGTCCGAATGACCCGGAGGATCTGGCCGAGATCGTCGGCGTCGTCAGCGACGTCCGGTGGCGCGGGCTCACCGTCGATCCGCCCCCGCAGATGTACTTCGCCTTGCGGCAGAGCGCGCGGCGCTTCATGAGCATCGTCGTGCGCGCGCCGAACGCGGAGTCGATGGGGCCGACGCTGCGCGCGCTCGTGCGCCGTCTCGACCGCCAGCAGCCGATCGTGGAGATCGCGACGCTCGCGGGAGCGCGTACGGAGTCGCTCGCCACGCGCCGCTTCAATCTGATCCTGCTCGCAGTGCTTGCAATCGTCGCGCTCGTGCTCGCTGCCGTCGGCATCTTCAGCGTGATGAACTACGCGGTCACACAACGCACTTCCGAAATCGGCATCCGCATGGCCCTCGGCGCCGAAGCGCGCGACGTCTTCCGCCTCATCGTCGGCAACGCGGTGCGGCTCGTCGTCATCGGCTCAGCCATCGGTCTGGCCGGTGCGCTGCTGTCGTCGCGTGCGATCGGCTCATTCCTCTACGGAGTCAAACCAGCCGACCCGTGGACGCTCGCCGCCATCGTGGTGATCATCGGCGGAACGGCCATGCTGGCGAGCTATCTCCCCGCGCGGCGAGCAGCGCGAGTTGATCCGCTCGTGGCGATCCGGTACGACTGAAACCAGTACCTCGGAGTTCCTCGGGTACCTCGGAGTTCCTCGGGTAGCATGACCGCCGCCCGTCCCTCCGAGGAACTCCGAGGAACTCCGAGGTACTCCGAGGTACCCGAGGTACTGTTTTGAAATCCAAAATCCTCATCGCCGACGACCAGCCCGATGTCATCGAGGCCCTCCGCCTTCTTCTGAAACCGGAGGGCTTCGACATCGAGACCGCGTCGTCGGCAGGGGCGGTGATTCGCGCCGTCGGCGCGCGGCAGTTCGATCTGGTCCTCATCGATCTGAACTACACGCGTGACACGACCTCCGGCAGCGAAGGCCTCGAACTGCTCGAACACCTGCACGCATTCGACCGTACGCTGCCGATCGTGGTGATGACCGCGTGGGCGTCGATCGAGCTGGTCGTCGAGGCGATGCAAAAAGGCGCGCGCGATTTCATCCAGAAACCGTGGGACAACACACGCGTCCTCGCCGTCATCCGCAATCAAATCGACCTCGGACGCGCGCTGCGGAAAAGCGAACGCCTCGAGAGCGCGATGACGCCCGCGTCGCGTGGCATCGACTTCATCGCCACCTCTCCCGCGATGCGGCCGATCCTCGAGATCATCGAGCGCGTCGGTCCGTCCGATGCGAACGTGCTCATTCGCGGCGAGAACGGTACCGGCAAAGGTGTCGTCGCCCGAGCGCTGCACGCGGCTTCGAAGCGCGCCGCAAAACCGCTCGTGACTGTGAATGCCGGCGGACTGTCCGAGACGCTGTTCGAGAGCGAGCTGTTCGGTCACGTCAAAGGTGCATTCACCGACGCGCGTACGGACCGCGTCGGACGATTCGAGCTCGCCGACGGCGGAACGTTGTTCCTCGACGAGATCGCGAACGTACCGCTTGCGCAACAAGCAAAGCTGTTGCGCGTCGTCGAGACCGGCGAGCTGGAACGCGTCGGTTCATCGCAAACGCGGCGCATCGACGTGCGGCAGATCTCTGCGACCAATGCATCGCTCGAAGACGAAGTCGCGACGGGTCGCTTTCGTCAGGACCTGCTGTTCCGACTGAACACGATCGAGATCCACCTCCCGCCGCTGCGCGATCGGCGTGAAGACATCCCGCCCCTCGCCGCGCACTTCCTCACGCACCACGCGCAGCGCTATCGCAAGAACGTGACGTCGTTCGACGCCGCCGCGATCAAGGCGCTGCTCGATCATGCATGGCCCTGCAACGTGCGCGAGCTCGATCACGTCGTCGAGCGCGCCGTGCTCATGTCCGCCGGCGCCACCGTCGGCCGCTCCGACCTCGGCCTGCAACCGCCGACCGAGCAACGCATTGACGAGATGAGCATCGAAGACGTCGAGGCGCTCCTGATCCGCAAAGCGCTGACGCGCTTCGACGGCAACGTGAGCCGGGCGGCCGAGGCGCTCGGGTTGTCGCGCGGCGCGTTGTATCGGCGGATGCAGAGGTATGGGCTGTAGTCGGAGAGTCGCAGAGTCTCAGAGTCGCAGAGTCTCAGAGGAGTGCATCGCACGAATCCCTCGATTGCATCACCTCTGCGACTCTGAGACTCTGAGACTCTCGATGTCCTACGAACGCCGCATCGTCTTCACCGCTGTCGTCGCACTAGCGCCAGTCGCGCTCGCAGCGTCGCTGCTCGTTTTCGCCGGCGACTTTTCCACCAAGGTGCGTTGGACGGTCCTGGTCTTCATCGCAGCCGCCACATTCATCGCCACGTACGTGCTGCATCAACAGCTCGTATTTCCGCTGCGCACGATCTCGAACATCATTACCGCGTTGCGCGAGGAGGATTACTCGCTGCGCGGCCGTAACACGCAACGCGATGACGCGCTTGGCGAAGTGATGACCGAGGTGAACGCGCTCGCGGAGCTGATGGAAACGCGCAAGCTCGAAGCGGTTGAAGCAGCGGCGTTGCTCCGCGCCGTGCTCGCACAGATCGACGCCGCAATTTTCGCATTCGACGAGAGCGATCGAGTGCGCCTCGTGAACCTCGCAGCCGAGCGCCTTCTCGCCCAACCGCGCGAGCGTCTCCTCGGCAGAACTGCATCGGAGCTCGGCCTCAGCGAATTGCTGTCCGAAGATGCACCGGCAGCGATCGACCGCACCTTTGCCGGCGGTGCCGGCCGATGGGACATCCACCGGTCGTCGTTCCGCGAGCGCGGCAAACCGCATCGACTGCTCGTGCTGGTCGACATCACGCGCGCGTTGCGTGAAGAAGAAGCGGAAGCGTGGCGGCGCATCGTGCGCGTGCTTGGCCATGAGCTCAACAACTCGCTCGCGCCGATCAAGTCGATCGCGACGAGTCTCGAGCAACTGGTCTCGCGCGACGATCTGCCCGAGGACTGGCGCGATGATCTTGCGCGCGGGATGCGCGTGATCGGCAGCCGCACCGAGGCGCTGACGCGGTTCACGCATGCGTATGCGCGATTGGCGCGTTTGCCGGAGCCGCGCAAGCGGAGTGTGGACGTCGAGGCAATCGTGCGACGCGTTGCAGCTTTGGAGACGCGCGTGCCGATGGACATCCGTGGATCCGCAACGCAGGTGGCGGCCGATGAAGATCAGCTCGAACAGTTGCTGATCAATCTCGTGAAGAACGCGGCCGAGGCGGCGCGCGAGCGCGTGGTCGTGAGCTGGATTGCCAACGGGGACGGCTTGACGATGCTCGTCGAAGACGACGGACCGGGCGTGAGCGGCACGGCGAACCTATTCGTACCGTTTTTCACGACGAAGCCGGGCGGCTCGGGTATCGGACTTTTTCTGAGCCGCCAGATCGCGGAGGCGCACGGCGGCACGCTCACGCTCGCGAACCGCGCCGACGAAAGCGGCGCGGTCGCGACGTTGCGATTGCCACTCACACCTTCCGCAGCACGTTGAACTTCATCAGCTCCTGGAACGTGATCGTGGAGTCGAGGTCCTCGCGCGTCAGACGCAACGCCTGATGCAGCCCCTCGAGCACGAGCTCCATCCAGAACGCGAGCTCTTCGTCGCGTTGCGAGGTGGCGTATTGGCGTGCGACGTCGGCGAGCGCGGGCACGCGATTCAGCTCGCGGAAGTATTCGGCGAACGGCTGTTCATCCGAGACCGTGATGCGATTGCCGGCGGCAAACCAGCCGAGGATCGTTTCGTACGCGGGCTCGGACGCCGCGGCGGGCTTCGCTTCCTCGCGCGCTGGCTCCTTGCGCTTCACGCGGCGACCGGCGAACGCGTCGTCCAGATCATCGTGATCGATCTCGCCGTAGCCACGGCGTTCGCGTTCCGCGCGTTGCGAGACACCCGCGCGCTCGACGGTTGGAAACTTCGCCTCGAACAACTTGCCGAGTGCGAGTCCGACCAACTTGCGGGCCACGACTTCCGCGCCCTGCTGCTCGCCTTCGTACACCATCTCGACCTTGCCGGTGATCGCCGGCAGCACCATCGACAGATCGGAGAGGCGCGGACAAACGTACTGGTCGCCGGTCATGGCCGCGCGGCGCTCGAGATTCGATTGCAACAGCTCGATCGCCGCGATGGTCAGACGCGCGGAGACACCGCTCGATTGATCGACGAGCTCCGACTCGCGCGCGACGAAGGCGATCGATTCGATGAGATCGCGGATGTAGACCGGAATGTCGATCGTCGCGGACGGCTGCCGATCGAGCCATGCTTCCTGCTCGGTGATGCGGCGCGCGATGTCGACCTTCTGCGGATAGTGCGTCAGGATCTGCGAGTCGATGCGGTCTTTGAGCGGCGTGATGATGTTGCCGCGGCTCGTGTAATCCTCCGGGTTCGCGCTGAAGACCAGCACCACGTCCATCGGAATGCGCACCGGAAAACCGCGGATTTGCAGATCGCGTTCTTCGAGGATGTTCAGGAGCGCGACCTGGATGCGCGGCGCGAGATCGGGCAACTCGTTGATGGCGAAGATGCCCCGATTCGTGCGCGGGATGATGCCGTAGTGGATCACCTCTTCGTCCGCGTACGTCAGGCGCTGGTTCGCGGCTTTGATCGGATCGATGTCGCCGATGAGATCCGCGACAGTGACGTCGGGCGTCGCCAGTTTCTCGCGATAGCGTTCCTGCCGCGAGAGCCATCCGACCGGCAGGTCATCACCTTTCTCCGCGGCCAGCCGGCGGCAGCGTTTGCAGGTCGGCTCGAGCGGCGAGTCGTTGATCTCGCAGCCTTCGATCACCGGGACGCGCTCGTCGAGCAGCGCGGTGAGCGAACGCAGGATGCGCGTCTTGGCCTGGCCGCGCAGGCCGAGCAGGATGATGTCGTGCCGCGAAAGGACGGCGTTGTGAATGGCCGGGATGACGGTACGCTCGTAGCCGTGGATGCCGGGAAAGGTCGGTTCGCCGCGCGAGATGGCCGCGAGCAGGTTGGCGCGCATTTCATCTTTGACCGAGCGGACGCGCATGCCGGACGCGCGCAGCTCGCCGAGGGTGTGGATCGAGGTCATGGATCTTCTTTATCACGATTGAATTCGTTCATCGCGCGCTTGAGGTCGCCGCGCGCGAACAACACCAGCGCGTCGACAGACCGCTCGACCGCGCGCTCGACGATCGGTTCGTCGTCCGCCGAGAACTCGTCGAGCACGTAATCGCGGAGGCGGCCTTGCTCGTTGGAACCGATGCCGATGCGCAGGCGCGGAAAGTTTTCCGTGGCCAGCTCGCCGATGATCGAGCGCATGCCGTTATGTGTGCCGGCCGAGCCGTTCGGACGGATGCGCAGGCGGCCGAGGGGCAGATCGATGTCGTCGTAGACGACGATCATGTCGGTGGTCGATTCGAGGTACGCGTTGACGAGCAGCCGCACCGCGTCGCCGGAGAGGTTCATGTACGTGAGCGGCTTGGCGACCATCACGCTTCCGCCGGCCACGCGTCCGCTGCCGGTGAGCGCGTTCTTCTCGTGGCGCGCGATCTCGATGCGGAACTTCCGCGCGAAGGCCTCCACCACCCGCCACCCGACATTGTGGCGCGTGCGCTCATACTCGACGCCCGGATTGCCCAGCCCCACGATCAGTTTCATAGGGATGGCAGCCGTCCCGCGAACGAAAAATCTTCCTCGAACGCCTTGACTATCTTGTCCTGGTGAGGCGCGGTGATGATCACCCGGCCGGTGACGCACAGTTGGCCGCGCGCGCCGGCCGTGACGAACCGCATCACGGTCGCCTCGCGATGCCAGGTGATGCTGGTCGCCTGGAGATCCGGGTACGCCATGAACTGCCAGGCCCGCTTGAGAGCTTCGGCGACGTCCTGGAGCGTAGCCATGCTCAAGGGGGCGGTGGCCGTGATCTCGAGCAGGTTCTCGCTGCGATCGGTGCTGACAATCTCAACGTTCTCGAACGTCTCTTCGCCGCTGAGAGCATGATCCGCGTCGATGACGAAGCCGGTCAGATCATCCCCGCCGCTGACCCTCACAAATGACAAGACCGTCTGAATGACGTGTTCGATCATCGATACAAGGGTAGCTGAGGTGGAACTCGCGACGGGTACAATGCGGCCCATGGACGCGTTGCCGGAGATCGTGCGGGAGAAGCTCGAGGACGTGCGCGCGTTGTGTGAAAAGTACAACGTAAAAAGGCTGACGATCTTCGGTTCGGCAGTGAAGGGCACGTTCGATCCGGAGAAGAGCGATCTGGATTTTGCGGTGGAGTTGTTTCCTTACGCCGACCCGTTGTCCGAAGGGCGCGCTTATCTCGCATTGATCGATTCGCTCGAAGCGCTGTTCGCGCGACGCGTCGATCTGGTCAGTCTCGCGGAAATCAAGAATCCCTACGTCGCCGCTGCCATTCGACGGGAACAACTTCCGCTCTATGTCGCAGCGTGATGTTCGCGCGTTCTTGTGGGACATCGACCACGCCTGTGACGTGCTGACCGGCGCAGTCCGTGGCAAATCGATCGAGGATTACGCGAATGACGAGATGATGCGCCTGGCCATCGAACGGGCGTTCGAAATCCTCGCCGAAGCATTGAACAACGCTCTGAGAATGCAGCCGGGAGTGGCGGATCGCATCACGCAAGCGCCACGGATCATCTCGTTCCGCAATCGCATCACACACGAGTACTGGGCAACGACTCATGCGACCGTGTGGACGATCCTGCACGACTACGTTCCGCCGCTGCAGCGCGAGGTCCGCGCCATACTCGCCGAAGTTCCTCCGCCGGACCTCCCATCCACCCCTGAGCCCGCATAGAATCCGACCTGCATGGAGATCCAGCGCCAGCGCATCGTCGTCATCGACGACAACGAGAACGATCTTCAGGTCACCAAGCGCCTGCTCGACCGGCGCGGGTACGACGCCATCCCGGCCACATCCGGCGAGGAAGGGCTGCGCCTCGCGCACCAGCTTCTCCCCGACGCGATCATCGTCGACTACCGCATGCCCGGCCTCGATGGCTTCGAAGTCACGCGGCGCATCAAGGCCGATCCGCAACTGCAGACCATCCCCGTGCTGATGCTCACCGGCTCCGACTCCGCCCAGCACGTCGTCGAAGGCCTCGGCGCCGGCGCGGAGGACTTCGTCACCAAAGGCTCCGATATCGAGATCGTCGTCGCGCGCCTCCGCTCGCTGCTGCGCATGAAGGCGTATCAGGACCAGCTGCGACGCATGAACCAGCAGATGACGCGCGACCTCCTCATCGCGCGCCGCGTCCAGGAAGCGCTCGTGCCGGAGCGCACGTTCAACTCGCCGCGCATCTCCATCCGCTCCGCTTACATCCCCAGCGAAGTACTCTCCGGCGATTTCTACGACTACTTCTCCGTCGACGACTCGATGTACCTCTTCGTCGCCGACGTCTCCGGCCACGGCCTGCCCGCGGCGATCCTGGTGTCGCTGCTCAAGAGTTACATCCACACCGAAGCCGGGAACGAGCGATCGCTGTCGAACTTCATGTCCCGGCTGAACGACTTCCTGTTCAGCGCGAGCCTCCCCACGCAGTTCGCGACGGCCGCTTTGTTCCGTGTCGATGACCGGCGCGAGCTCGTCTATGCGAACGCCGCCCATCCCCCCTTTCTGCTGCACCAGCGCGAGAGCGGCAGAACCATCGTGCTCGAACAGCCGTCGAACCTGCTGGGAGCCATGCCGAACATGCCGTTCGAGGAGCACAGCATCCGCGTCGCGCCGGGCGACACGCTGTTCGTCTACACCGACGGACTGACCGACCGCGTCAACCGCAGCGGCGATTTCTACTCGATCGACCGCGTGGCCGCGCTCCTCGACGACTCGCGCGACGCCGACCTCGGCACGGTCTACGACAGCATCTACGACGACGTCCGTAACTTCGCCGCGACGGAAGAATTCAAGGACGACATTGCGTTCGTCGTCACGCGGTTCCACTGAACGCGATGAAAAAGGTCCTGCTCCTGCTCCTCCTGGCCGCATCGGCCGCCGCCGAAGCTCCAGTCCGCGAGCGCTTCCCCGATGACTACAAGCCGCAGCCGTGCGCCACGCCCGCGGGAGAGATCTGCGACTCGTATTCGAAGGACAACATGGTCGGCTACGCTTCCGCCTATCGCGGCTTCGATCTCCGCTCGGAGTGGGTGTACGAACATTACGAGGAGATGACCAGGGCGTTCCTCCCGTTCTGCACGAAGATCGGCAACTGCTTCACGGTCAAGGCGAACAATTGGGTCTTCTGCGTTGATCTCATGAAGGCGGATTTCCTGGGTGTTTGCGACAAATATCCGGCAGGCACGGACGACCACCGCCAATGTTCGATGTTCGCCTTCACGTATTACCTCGGCCTCGGCGCGCAAACGAAGGAACACAAAGCGGCGCAGGAATGCGTCGCGGCCGGACCGGCGCAGGAAGGCGAACGGACGCTCGAGGCGTGGATGGAGCCGACGTCGTTCGCGCACGACTTTCGGGGCAAGGTCGCGGTCTATGCGTATGACGCGGAAACGCACATCCCGGTGCGCGCACGGCTCAGCATCGACGCGGGCAAGTTGAAATCGGGTGAAGGGCCGATCCCGACCGCCGGTTATCCCGTGACGTGGACGCCAGGCTTGAAGCGCGTGCCGAACGCACACGGACATCGCGACCTCGTTGCGCCGACGATGACGCTCGAAGCAGTCGGCTACAAGCCGCTGACGCTCCCGCTGGCGATGGAGGTCCCGAAGCTCATCGTGGAAATGTCGCCCGCCGCGACGGAGCTGAAGACCGGCATGAACACGTTCACGGTCACCGCGCGCGATGCCGCAACAGGCCAGCCCGCGGAAATGCGCGTCATGGCCGGCGATCTCGTCCTCGGCAACGCAAACGGCACCGTGCAGTTGGAAATCGCGCCGGGCAAGAAGCGGCCCGAGATCTGGCTGACGTCCCTCTACGATCGCTACAGCGACGTCGTCGTCGCGCCCGCGCAGTAGCCTTCAGAAGCTGAGCTCGCACGGTTCGTCAGCAAGCGCGACCGACCGTCGCGCCGTTCCCGCGGCGATGACATAGGTGCCTTGCGGCAGGCGCTCGATCGTGAATGGAGCGCCGGCACGTGCAGTGGCGTTGACGCCGAGGATCGCGAGCGCGGAGTGGAGTGGAAAACCGCCGGGGGACTGAATCGCCAGCGCGTGGCTGCCCTCGTTCGCACGAACGACCAGGCGTGACCGCGAAGCCTGCACATTTACTTCGATCGCATTGCCATCTGCGATCGCACGAGGCTCGATAAATGTCCAGCCGCTGCTGCCCGCGTACACCGCGACGTCAGCACTCGCCGTTCGGCGATCGATCCGAAAGACAGCGCGTCCGTCGGCGGCAGTCGTGGCAGCGCGAAGCGATCCACCCTCGCGCAGAAAAACGTACGCGTTCGGCAGCGCAGTGCCGTGTGAACGAACGTGCACGATCAGCTCGCGATCGTCCGTATCTCCAAGGGTGAGCTCGACGTACGAAGTCTCGCCTTCCGACAACGTCACGTCCGCGGATGCAGCGCGAGCCGCGCCAGCGGACGCTCGAATGGTCTCGCGGCCGGGTACGAGACCCACGAGCGCGAACGAGCCGTCGCTCTGCGCCAGAATCTTCGAGCCCTCCGCAATCATGACGAATACCTGCGAGCCCTCGGCGCCACGAACCATGCCCTGGACCGCAGCACCAGAGAGATCGAGATGCAAGGGCGCGACGTCAACGCCGACAGTCACGCGCCGCGCGGCGGAATGCGCGCTGCCATCACTCCACGTCGCGTTGTAATCGCCGGGCGACAGATCGTCGAAGAGAAACGTACCGTCCTGCGATACAGGCGATGAGAACTGTCGTGGCACCGTGCCGACGATCTCATTGCCCAGGTGGCCGCCGGCAATGGCGTATGCAATCTGGATGAACCGCGCCGGCTGTCCGGAAAGCGTCGATAATTGCACGCGCCCGCCGGCAAGGGGACGGCCCGCGCGCGTCACGCGCCCACGGACGGCGACGCCAGCAAGCTTCACTGCGATTCGCGTTTCGCCTGCGTCGCTGCGAATGGTCACGTCGCGTTCATGAACGACGCCGCTTCCGTCGGAGATCCGCAACAGTGCCGCACCATCAGGGACGGGCGCGATTACCGCTCGGCCCTCGACGATCGGCGCGCCCACAGGAAGCCAGTCGGCGCCGCCGAGGATGAGTTTCGCGTCGGTGCCGCAACGCGCCACAGGTTGACAGTCGACGACGAGTGTGCGGCCGCTCGGGATCTCGACGTCGCCGACGTCTGTGTCTCCATTCGAAACTTCGATCGCATCGCGCACGGCTGGCGCTCGCAACGCGGCTTGCGTAAAGAGCGTGTACATTCCGGGTGCCACTCCGGCCAGTCGAAACACTCCGTCGTCGCCTGATTCGGCGGTGATCCAATCGCGCCGCGCGTAGGAAAGCAGCGGACCGAAACTGCTGGGTCGGAGGACACGGATGGTGACTGCGCGCAACGGCATTCCGGCCGCGTCAACCGCGCGGCCGGATGGCCAGGCCACGATCGAGGGCAATGCGTCCGAGGTCCACGCGCTCGCCCTCTTCGATCCGGCGCGCGGGCATGCGGAACGGGGACATGCCTTCCGCGCGGATCTCGAGGTTCAACGTCCCCGATTCGAGATCATCGATTTCCAGCAGGCCGTTGGCGTCAAAGTCGACCAGCGACTTGCGTCCGTCCAACTCCACGGCCGCGGTTCCAGGACCGGCAGGCAACCCGTTCCCGGCGCAAACAAGTTGTGCTCGAACGCGAGCCGAGTCGCTCAGCACCACGCGCACGTCCGCGACCTGTTCATCGATTTCCACATCGTGTGCGCGATAACCGCGTGCCGTGACGTGCAGCTCGAGAGCGTGTGTGGGAAGAGCGGAGAGCTGAGCTCGTCCGCTGTCGTTGGTCTTCGCCACGACTGCACCCGCGCGAATGGCAGCGCCCGCGATCGGGTGATCGTGCGAATCCCGCACGATCACGCGGACATCGCGCGCGGTGCTCAGCGTGATGGTGCCAGCGTCGATATCTCCAGCGCAGGTCGTGATTCGCGAAATTGTCGCGAACGGTTCTCTTGCGACGTTCCATGACACGCTGCCGGCAGGCAGTCCGTGCAGGAGGAATCTCCCCTTCATGTCGGACCGCGCGGACTTACGCACGGCGATGTCACCGCCCGTAAAGAAAAGCGCAGAAACCGCCGCGCCGTCGATGGGCTGGCCGTCCTGGTCGGCGATATCGCCGCGCATCGCGAAGCCGGCCGAGAGCTCAATCCGTTGCGGATGGCCACCGACGATCACCGGCGCACCGTTCTCGCTCCAAGCAAGCGTGCGCATATAACCTGCCGCGGGAATCGCAGGAATCGTTACGGCACCGTTGCCGATGCCGCGATAGACGAGCCCATTCGGCTGCGGCAGATCGACCGTGCGAATTTCCACGAATGCGCGCGAGGCGGGGTTGCCGCCATGCTCGACGACTTGCATGTCGACCGCTGCCCCGCGTGATGCAGCGATCGAGGTTCGCGGCGCGCGCAGCGGTGTCCAGCGCGATGCCAGTAGCGGGCCGGCCGCGCGCGCGAACACGCGCTCGCCCGTCGGCACACGCAACCTCGCCGTTCCGCGATCATCGACAGTCGCAAGTGGCAGCCACGCATCAGGGATGTCGCGCAGCATCGCTTCGGTTCCCCACCGCAGTTGCGTTCCTGCAGGCGGTTGTTTTCCGCTTTCCAGCTTCACGGTGATCTCCTGCAACGCTGCGCATTCGCCAGCGTCGCGCGGATCGGAGACGCGGCGCGGCGCGCAGTCCTCCGACCAGATCCACACCGCCTCCCCCACTGGAATCATCTTCGGCATTTCGATCGCGCGCGACGGAAACCGGTCCGCCGCCAGTGTCAACACCACCGCAAGAAGCGTCAGCGACACTTCGGATCCCGTTTCGCTTGCGCGAGATCGTAGACCGCGAGATGCGGGCGGTTCGATTGATTCGCGGCGACGTATCGATCGAAGAGACAGGCCACCTTACCGCCTTGTGCGTCGCAGCGCATGTGTCCGCCCGTCGGACGCCGATCGGACGCGAGCCGCACACGACGCCGTGTCGTCTTCGCGTCGGGAAACCACAGCTCCCACGTCACGACGCCGGTCGCCCACTGCCGTACGACGATCGCCAGTCCATCATTCGTCTCGATGAGATCGTCGGCCAGCGGTTGACGATTGAGCACACCTTCATAGCGGCCACGAAAGTCGGTGCGATAACGCTTCGCGATCTCGGGCAGCCCGCGGATCACGAGCGCATCGAGCTCGGTCCCCAGCGATGGCAGCGCCGTTCCATCCGGCCTGTAGCGCGCCACTCCAACTTCGGATGCCGTGATCATCGCCAGCGTGCCGTCGGACGTGAAGACGATCCCTCCGCCGTACGGCGGCAGCGTGTTTCGCAACAACTCCTCGCTCGTCCGATCCGATTCGCGCAGGAGGCGGAATGTCTCCCACGGCGCACCGACCTCACCAATCCACAGTGCGCCGTAGCCGGCGCCTTTCACCAGCAACGGCCGCCCGAGGACTGCTACGGTGCGACCGCGAACGGCGAGATCGAACATCTGGAATGCGGGACGGCGTCGCGCGCGAAGAACGCGTTTCTTCGCGACGTCGAACGCCATATCGCCGTAGTCGCTGTTGAATGCGACCAGCGTCGCACCGTCGGTGTCGAGCGCTTGTACCATCGGCAATCCGTCCGGTACGGCGTCGCCGGATACGACGCGGCGCGAGGTTTCGTCCGCGAGCGAATATTCGGTGACGCCATCGCGGCCGCCGATCAGCAGCTTTCCATTTGGCAGCCACGCCAGGTCATTCGCGTACGTGAAGTCCTTCGCGGCCGTGAGGTCACGCACGAATGCGGGCACGAGGGTTTCTACGCACGCGGCCGAAACGTGGCCGGTAGCGGCAAACAGGAGCGCGACAGCGAGCCACCGGATCACGGGCAGGGCTGCGTGACCGTCACCTCGCACCAGTTGCAACCGCCCTGATCGCTCGCCAGAGCGCACATCGGGATGCCCTCCTTGGTCATCCAGATCTCGCCGCGCCAACACTCCATGCGCGATTCGGCGGGACGCGCGAAAAGAAGAGACGCACGGGTGAACGCACTCGTGACGGCACGCCGCATAGACAACGTCCATGAATAGATGGAGAGCAGCCTACGCCGTATGCCGTCACAACGGCAAGACATCAGAAACTGTCTGGCACCCCTACTCGTCGTCTTCGAGCAACTCCTCGACGTCGCGCTCCGCCATCAGCTCCGGCGTGATTCCCGGAAATTTCTCGGTGCCGTAGTACCACGCCGCCTCGATCACCGGCGCCTCCGGAAATGTCCCTTCGTAGACGAAGCACTCGAGCGAGCGGAGACGTCCGTTATGCACGTGCACCGATGTATCCGCCGGCGTCGTCGCCCCGGCAAGCTGCACCTGCAGATCGTCGAGATGCAGCAGCTTGCGCTCGATCGGCTTTACATTCGAGGGGACATCGAAGCGCGTGATGAAACCCGTGGTCGTCTTCTCGCGATCGCGTACGGCCGCCGCGGCGTACTGTTCACGTAGCGACGTGAGGAGCGGATCGCCGCCCGCGAGGAGCGCCGTCATCACCGCGTGCTCGAATTCTTCGAACGTCACGCGATCCGCTGCAGCAGCTCGACGGCTTGCGGCTTCTTCTCGTAGCGCACGTCGGAAGCGGCGATCTTCTCGAGATACTTCCGCGCCTCGCCCGCATCGTTGCGGCGGAGATGGCAGCGTGCGATCCAGAACCAGGTGTCGACGACGTATTCGTTCTCGCTGAAGCGATGGGTCTGCACCGCTTTCTCGAACGACGACACCGCGTCCTGATAGCGCTCCTGCGAGTAGTAGATGCGGCCGAGGTGCGAGAGGGCGTCGAAGAAATCGAAGGAGCTCTGGTCGACGCTGCCGATCACGCGTCCATAGAACGACTCGGCCTGCGCGTACTCACGCCGGTCGAAGTGAATCGCGCCGCAGAACAAGAGAGCGTTGCGATAAAAGTACGAGTTGAAAAACGGCTTGTTCTCATCGAATAGGCCGAGCGCTTCCTGGAAGAGGTGCAGCGCCTCGTCGTAGTCCTGCAGCGCGTACGAGTTGAGCGCCTTCAGCGCCAGCGCCTGCGCCGTTACGTTGTCGTTCGCGGAGTAACGCATCGACTGGTCGTGCAGGTCCTTCGCTTTCGCGTAATCCGCTTCTTCGTGCGAGAGATGGCCGAGGATCACGTACGACTTGTATTTGATGTCGTTCGCCTCATCCGACTCCTCTGACGCACACGCCGTGCTGAATCCTTCGCGCGCTTTGCCGAGGTCGCCGCCGTACAACGCGGCGACCGCGCGGTAGTACGTCGCCTCGAGCGATGTGAGGACGGAGCTCTTCTCGCGGCCGATGTCGTCGATGAAACGCGTCACGAGCTGCGCGAGCAGACGGTTCTCGGAAGTCGCGTCGACGATGAAGTTCTGGAGGTAGACCAGCCGATTCTCGAGGATGCGCATCATCTCCAGCATGGACGTGACGCGATCGTGGTTGTCAGCCGCTTCCTTGAACGCGGTTGCGAGCTGGCGCTGCAGCGACTGGTACTTCGTGTCGTACTCGCGCGAAGCCGAATCCGCGAGCTCGCCCGGCTCGTTCTGAAGCTTCGTTTCCAACGCCACGCGCTGATCGACGAGCTGTCGAAGACGTGCACTGAGATCGTTGCGGTCTGCCATCGCGAATAACAATACACCAGGTCTGGAGCGACGGGCTGAGAGCCCGTCGCTCCAGACTTTATCGTTCCCGTTCGCGAATCGCGGCCCCGCGCACCTCGAGCAAACGGAACTCGATCTGATGCCGGTCCTCGTCGATCGATTCGACGCGGATCTTGACCGGGTCGCCGAGGCGGAGCTCGCGGTTCGTGGACTCCCCGCGCATGGCGTGCTCGCGGTCGTGAAAGCGCCAGAAGTCGCCGCCGATCGTGGCCACCGGCACCATGCCCTGCACGAAGATCTCGTCGAGCTCGACGAACAATCCGAACGGCGCGACGCCGGTGACGATGCCGGTGTACTCGTTGCCGATCTTGTCGCGCATGAAGATCACTTTCTTCCACTCCAGCACTTCGCGCGACGCTTCTTCCGCACGGCGCTCGCGCTCGCTCGATTGCAGCGCGTAGCCGGGATGGGCGCGCTCGACCTGCTCGCGCCGGTCGCCATGCAGCGCGCCTTCGGTGATCAGCTCGAGCAAGCGCCGGTGCGTGATGAGATCGGGATAACGCCGGATCGGGGACGTGAAGTGACAGTAATGCTCGAACGCCAATGCGAAGTGGCCGTCGTTCTCCTCGGAGTAAAACGCGCGCTTCATCGAGCGCAGCACCAGGTTCGTGAGGAATCTCTCCTCCGGCCGTCCCGCAACTTCGCGTAACACACGCTGCAACTCGCCGGGCCGAATCTCTTCGACGTCCCCGCGCAGCTTGAGCTTGAATTCCTTGAGGATCTCCTTCAGATCTTCGAGCTTCTGCGCATCGGGTGGATGATGGACGCGATAGATGCCCGGCTGATTCGCCAGCACGAGCTCGCGCGCGACGGTCTCGTTCGCGGACAGCATGAACTCCTCGATCAGCCGGTGCGCAACGTTGCGCTCCGTGCCGCGAATCGCTTCGATGTCTCCCGCCTGATCGAGAATCACCTCGGCCTCCGGAAGATCGAAATCGATCGACCCGCGTTGCTCGCGTCGCGCGCGGAGGATCTCGTAGAGCGTGTGCATCCGCTCGAAATCAGGAATCAGATATCCGTAACGCTCTTCGAGCTCGTTCGCAGCGGCAACAGCCGCTGCGTCTTTCGCATCACGTGCCGTGAGGATGGCGTTGACGTTCGTGTACGTCATCCGCTCGCGCGTGCGGATCACCGACTTGTAGATCCGATGATTGATGAAGCGGCCTTTCGGATCGATCTCCATCTCGCACGAGAACGTGAGCCGCTCCACCTGCGGATTGAGCGAGCAGATGCCGTTCGAGAGCCGCTCTGGCAGCATCGGAATCGCGCGTCCCGGAAAGTACACGGAGGTCGCCCGCTCGAACGCCTCCGCATCGAGCGCGCTCCCCTCGGTCACGTAATGCGCGACGTCGGCGATGTGCACGCCGAGGAGATAGTTGCCGTTCGGGAGCGTCTGCACTTCGACTGCATCATCGAAATCTTTCGCGGTCTCGCCGTCGATGGTGACGATGCTGCGATCGCGGAGATCGACTCGCTGCGCGATGACTTCGGGCGGCACCTCGGTGGGAATCTCGTCCGCGGCGCGCAGCACCTCGTCGGGAAACTCGTGCGGGATGTGATGCTTGCGGATGACGACCTCGATGTCGACGCCGGGATCGCCGATGAAGCCCAGGATCTCGACGACGCGGCCGCTGGCGAAGTGGGCGGAGCGGTCGGGATAGCGATCGATCTCGACGTTCACCATCTCGCCGTCGCGCGCGTCGAGCGTGGCGGAAGGATCGATGAGGATGTCGTTGTCGATGCGAATGTCGAACGGCACGACGTATGGCCGCTCCTCGTCGGCATGAAAACGACCGACGAGCGTGCGATGCGCGCGGCGAAGGATGCGGATCACTTCCCCGTCGATGTACTCGCGATCGCGAACGCGTCTGCGCTTGGCGGTGCTCTTATCGACGCGCACCACGACGAGATCGCCGTTCATCGCACCTTTCATGTTGCGGCGATCGATGTAGATATCAGGCTCGCTGTTGCTGCCGAGGACGTTGCCGTGGCCGTCGTTGAAGACCTTGATGGCGCCGGCGTGATACGGCGTGAACTCGAGCAACGAGTAACGCTTGCCGCGGACGGCGATGATGATGCCGTCCTGTTCGAGCTCATCGACGGCGCGATCGACCTGCTCGCGCTGCACCTCGGCATCATCGAGCCGCTCGTGAATTTCCTTGACGCCGAGCAGACGGCTGCCGCGTTGGCGGAGAAGCTCGATGATGGCGTGATGGAGCTCGGGACGCTGAGGGATCGCGAGAGAGCGTGCCAAGGCCGCCTCCGCGAATCAGCGCGACGTACGCGTGCTCTTGCCCGGGCGCGTGGCCGGAGCGGAGACGCGCTTGTGCGAAATGCGGCGGCGCACCGGGCGGACGGACTCGGCGAACCCGTTCAGCATGGTCTGCGTCCGGAGTTTGTTGTGCAGGGTGTTGCGGTGGACGCCGAGCTTGCGAGACGCCTGAGTGACGTTGCCTTTGCTGGCCGTCATGGCTGCCACGATGTACTTCCCTTCGAACGCTTCGACCGCCTGTGCGAGTGTGATTCCGTTGCCGATCAGTTCGCGAATGATGGCGTTCAAGCGATCGTCGATGCTTACCATGTCTATGTTGACCTCAGCGGTGGTTGATGTGGGAAGCCGGGATTCTACTACTCAAAATTCGAGGGACAGGAAGAAAAATTTTTCATGCTTCAACGTGTCCTTCGCCGCTTGACAAACGCAATGATTTGCATCGTGAGAAGTGTCGCAATCGTGATCGCCGCGCCGATGAAAAGCGAAGGCGGACGATACTTCCAGACGATCTCGTGACGCCCTTTTTCAACACTCACGCCACGAAAGATCCGGTCGACGGTGAGCGGCGTCGCGCGATTTCCGTCGACGGTGACGCGCCATCCCGGCGCCGGCTGTTGCCGCAGGACCACGATGCCGTTCTCCGGCGCATTCACGATCACGCGCGCGCTCGATGTGTCGAGTTGCCAATGCGCTCTGCGGATCGATGACGATCCCGGCGCGAAATGTGCCGCCATCGGAAACGCGTCCGGATTGCGGAACACGTACACGCCGCCGGCCGACGCGATCGGATACCACGGCGGCGGAAGTTCTTTCCGCGTCACCACGAACGCGACGCCGGCGTTCGCGAACTTGCTGAACGAGGGGAACTTCACGAGGTCGCGGTACTCGCCGACGTACCGCGCGGAGGCGAGCGGTGCCGCGGTAAACGCGTCGAAGCGGCGGTCGTAGAGATTCAGATAGCCGGAGATCCACGCGGCGCGGCCGTGTGGATCGACTTCGCCGAAGCGCAACAGCTTCGCGGAGTTCCCGATCGAGACGTCGTACGGCACGACGTTCGTGCGAAACGGCGCAGAGATGAGCAGCGGCTGCGCGCGATACACGAGATCGGCGGTGATGACGAGCATGACCAGCAGATCGAGCCACCGTTTGTCGGCGCGTAAATGTTGCCAGCCGATGACGGCCAGCGCAGCGATCGCAAACGCGGCGAAGGGGACGAGGCGCGCGGGATAACGGAAGAGGGTGACGGGCAGGCGCGTGAGCCATTCCGGGCCGGTCGAGAGATACATGGATGCGATGAGTAAGACCAGCCAGCCCAGAGCTCTGGAGCGACGGGCCGCTCCAGAGAGTGCGCCGACGATCGCGAGCACAACCACCACGACACCCATGTAGACGACAGGGATGAACTCCTGCTGCGCCGGCCGCGCAAATGGCACGATCGCGTTCAGCCACTCCCGCCACTGCATCGAATGGCGGAGGATCAGCGTGTCCTCCATCCCGCCGGCGCGATCGCTGAGTGCGACGAACTCGAGAAACGGAATCAGTTGCACCGCGCTCAATCCGAATGCGAACAATGCGGTGGCGAGGACGTCGCGATGGCGCCGCACGATCGCGTACATCAGCGCGGCGAGTGCTGCGAAGAAGGGCTCGCCGGCGAGGAACGCGAGCGCGAGCACGACGGCGCCGCGCCGCCACGCGCCTCCGCTTGCGCACCAGAGCGCGAGCGGAGTCCATGCGAGCGTCGTCAGGATCGTGGAGATGTCGAGCAGCGAGAGCACCGGCCCGCTGAACATCAAGGCCGCCGCGCCCACCATCGCCGCGCCGCGTGACGCGAATCGCGCGAACAACAGATAGGCGCCCCATCCGAGGATGACCAGATGGAGGAGCAGGAAAAGCATGTAGGCGATGTCGAACGGAAGAGCGAGGAACAGCCACGACGGCGGATAGAACACGCCGGTCTGCGGATTCGCGAGCCACGGCTCGCCGGACGCGCTGTACGGATTCCACAGCGGCAGGCGAGCGGCCGAGAGCTCCTGCGCGGTGAAGTAGCGGAGCGGCTGGAAGTAATCGAAGTGATCGCGCAGCGTGAACACTTCGCGCTTCAGCATCGCCGGAAGGAACAGCGTCGTCGCCAGCAACGCCAGGAGCGCGAAGCCGAAGCGATGACGGCTCATTTCATCTCGCAGAAATCGCGGACGATCTTCCGCATCACGCCCACGCCCTCCGCGAAAAAGCGCGAGCGGATCCGCTCGTCGTTGCCATGCACGCCATCGGTATCGTAGTAGTTCACCTTGAACGGCGCGATGCCGTACGCGACCATGCCGCGCGCACGAAAGAAGCGGCTGTCGGTGGTGCCCGGCGACATCAGCGGCCCGACCGCGGAACCGGGCGACGAGTTGCGCAGGACGCGCGCGAGCGTGTCATACAGCTCGCCCGACGATGGACTCTCGGGCGCCGCTTCGCCGGCCAGGATCACGTCCACCTTCGCGTTCTCACCCACGGCCTGCCGCACGCGCGCCAGCATCGCCTCGCTCGATGAATCCGGCAGCAGGCGGATGTCGACTTCGGCCATCGCGCGCGACGGCATCACGTTCACGTTGCTGCCAGCGGAGAGACTCGTGATCGCGATCGTGTCGCGCAGCAGCGAGCGATAGCCGGGCGGCAGTTCCTTCTCGATGCGAGCGATGTCGAGCGGCTCGCGCAGCATGCGCATGCGTTGTCCGCCGCCATCGCTCCGTGCGGCCGCGGAGATCGCCGCGGTTCGCGCGACCACGTCCGTCAGGCGGTACGGCGACTCGATCGCATCGATCGCCGTCAGCGCACGAACCAGTTTCATCGTCGCGCCCGCGGATGCAGAAGCGCCGTGTCCGCCGGAGCCGTCGCTCGTGACGCGCAGCCACAGCGGCACCTTCTGCTGCACCTCGATGCCCCAGAACAGGACCTTGTCGACGGCAGTCTCGTTCGAGCCGCCTTCGTTGATCACGAAGCCCGCGTTGTCGAAGAGGTCCGGATGTTTTTCGAGCAGCGCCTTCGCGCCTTTGATGCCACCCAGCTCTTCATCCGGAACAGCGAGAAAGATGACGTCGCGGCGCAGTTTCACGCCGCGCCGTTTGAGATCGACGAAGGCCATGAGCTGCGCGATGGTCAGCGATTTGATGTCCAGCGCGCCGCGGCCCCAGATGTAGCCGCCCTCGCGTTTCCCGGAGAACGGCGGATTGCGCCACAGCGACGGGTCCGCGGGAACGACGTCGATGTGACTGAGCAGCACCAGCGCCTTTTCGGCTCTCGATTGGGAACGCAGGCGTGCATACACGGCCTGGCGCTTTGGATCGTCACCGACGAGCTGCGCCTCGATGCCGTCCTTCGTGAGGAGATCGCGCAGATACGCCGCCCCCTTCGTCTCGTTGCCGGGCGGATTGGTGGTATCGATCTGCAGGTACGCGACGAACGCTTCTTCCGCCTCGCGATCGACCGGATCCTGCGCGACGCCTTCCGCCTCGCGACACGACACGAGAAGAAGGAGAAGGGCGAGAACGAGAGCACCCTTCATCCGCGCTTCGCGCACCTTCTCCCCTCGCGGAGGGGAGAAGGCGACTCTGGCCTTGTAGCCTTCTCCCCTCCGCGAGGGGAGCAGGTGGCCGAAGGCCGGATGAGGGCTCACGCGTTTCCGGCAACCGGTTGCGGGATCGTCAACTGCACCGCCGGCACTTCCTCGGGCGCCGCATGGTACGGCTCGAAGCAGTGGCGGCAGCGCGCCTCGTACGCGGAGTCGCCGACCTCCACCTGCGCGTTCCCGCCCGCCACGCGCTGCGAGTAGTGCGCCGCGCCGCGGCAACGCACGCACACCGCATGCATCTTCGACACTTCCTCGGCCACCGCCAGCAACGCCGGCATCGGCCCGAACGGCCGGCGCATGTAATCCTGATCGAGCCCCGCGGCGATCACGCGGATGCCGGCGTCCGCGAGCTGCATGCAGACCTCGACGATGCCCGCGTCGAAGAACTGGATCTCGTCGACGCCGACGACCTGCATGCCGATCTCGACGCGCGCGAGGAGCTCGCTGCTCGTCGCCACCGCATGCGCCTTGAGCCGGCGATCGTCGCGCGAGACCACTTCATCGGTAGCGAAGCGGTCGTCGAGGATGGGCTTGAACACCTGCACGCGCTGCCGCGCGATCACGGCGCGGCGCAACCGCCGAATCAACTCTTCCGATTTTCCGGAGAACATGCCTCCGGCGATGATTTCGATCCAGCCGCCACGATGATGATCCAAGGGAACGCCTCCGAGGTAAGTCTAAACGATGAAGACCTCCGCCAACCGCGAGACTCCCTCACGAATCCGCTCATCGCTTTCCTTCGCGAACGTCAGTCGCATCGTGTTGCGGCCGCTCCCGTCGACGAAGAAGGGGCCGCCGGGGATGTACGCCACGCCGCGCGCGACGGCGTCGCTGACGCGCTCCGCGGTGTCGATGTCTTCATGCAGCGTCACGAATGTGAACAGTCCGCCATCGGCGGAAGTCCATTTCGCTTTGTCCGAGAAGTGCTCTTCGAGCGCCGCGATCATCACACCGCGCTTCCCGCGATAGAACGCGCGCACGCGCTCGATCTGCGGCGCGAGCTCGCCATCCGCCACGAGCTCGTCGACGATCGACTGATCGAGCATGCCCGAGCAGAGATCCGCCGCCTGTTTCGCGATCTCGAGACGTTCGAGCAGCGGCTTCGCGGCGATCATCCAACCGCAGCGCAATCCCGGCGCGAGCACTTTCGAGAACGATCCGAGATAGAGCACGCGGCCGTTCGCGTCGCGTGAAGCCATCGAAGTCGTTTCGGCGCCGTCGACGTACACCAGCTCGCCGTACGGATCATCTTCGATGACGAGGAAATCGAATTCCTCCGCAAGCGCCAACACCGCCGCGCGCCGCTCCTGCGTCATCAACCGCCCCGACGGATTCTGAAAATTCGGAATCGTGTAGAGCAGCTTGATGCGTCGCGATGATGCGACCTCGCGCAGCGACTCCGGCACGATCCCTTCATCATCCTGTTGTACGCCCACCAACTCCGCGCTGCGCGCGAAGAACGACGCGGAACCGCCGATGTACGTCGGCAACTCGACCGCGACGACGTCGCCGGGATCGAGCAGCGTGTGCGCGATCAGATCGAGCGCCTGCTGCGATCCGGTCGTGACCATGACGTCGTCGGCCGTGCAGTCGATGCCGCGCGCCGCGCAAATCGCAGCGATCGATGCGCAGAGGCGCGGCAGGCCGCGCGTCGGTCCGTATTGGAGCGAGACCGCGCGTCTCTCCCGAATGACCTTGTCCGCCGCGACCGCGATCCGTTCCGCCGGAAACGTCTCAGGGTTCGGCACGCCGCCCGCGAACGAGATGATGTTCGGATCGTTGATCAGCTTTGCGAACGCGCGAATCGCGGAGGGGCGGAAGGCGTGCGCGTCTTTGGAGAGGAAACGGTCGTGCGACATGGCGGGCGAGTCTATCGTCTCAAACCCATCTGGATTACTCCGCAGCCAGCCCCGCGTACGAAGCGAGATACCACGCGCTCATCGCCGCGGAAAACGCGGAGCTCAGCAGCGACGCGAACACGCGCACCGGGATCGTGAAGAGATTGAAGATGCCGCGCGAGTCGCCGAACGCTTCGCCGAATGCTGCGAAGAAGGAGAAGCTGGCGAAGAACGACGATCCGGCCATGGCCACCACCAGGATGGCGAGCATGACCAGCACGTGGCGGCCGAGGTCGGAGCGGATGGCTTGCCATCCGGCGGCGAGGGCGGCGCGTGTGCCGTAGTGGCGCACCGCCCATTCATTGAGCGCGCGGTTGACCCACATGTTCGTGACGATGCCCACCACGATCGTCACCAGGATCGAGACCAACAGCCCAACGCATCCCGTCGCCAGCGCGATCTGCGGCTGCTCGTGAAAGATCAACATCCCGACGATCGTCGGCACGAGCGGGATCAGCAGAATCAGGCCCGCCGCGCCCCAGGCGAGGTTGTAGATCCAGAACGCGGTCCACCATCCGTCCTTCGCGCCCGTCAGCCAGCGATCCATCGAGAACACGCGGAAGCGCGAGCGCGCCCCGATCGGCGCCGGCCCCGCGATGCGTTCCGCATCGACATACACGCGCGCCGATCCCGCTTCGACGAAACCGTGGACTGCGATGAACAGCATGAGCAGCAACGTGAACGCCGCGAATATCCACAGCAGCAGCACCCACCTGCTCATCAGCGCAGCCATCGCCTGCTCGATGTCGTCCGGTGAGTCGATCTTTGTAATCTCGATACCGACGGAGACGAAGATCGGCACGAGCGCCGCGATCACCGTCACCACCGCGAGCATGCCGAACAGCAACGTCTCGCCGAAACGGATGAGGATCAGCGGCCAGTTCGCGATGGTGTTGTCGGCGGCGCGCCGGAGAGTGTCGATGACTCCGCGCTTCACAACGTGTTCCGCCGGTGATCCGTCGCGCCGGCGAACTCGAGCCGGTCGGCCATCTCGGCGAGGCGGCTGCGCAGGCGGATCCCGATGCGCTGCTCGAGCGTCTCTTCCTTCGCGTCCGCCGGCCGGTCCTGGTAGTTCGTCGTGAAGATCGTCGCGCGCTCCTCGTTGTAGCGCGTGTTGATCACGTAATAGAGGATGTCCTGCACGAACTGCGTCGGCTTCTGCGACCCGAGCTCATCGAGCACGAGCAGGTCCGCCTCGAGGATCGGCCGCATGATCTCCGCTTTCGTGGCGGCCGTATCCGCATCGAACGAGGCCTGGATCTCCTGAATCAGGTCCTGAAAGTTCGAAAACACCAGCCGTCCCGGCTTGCCGCTGTTGATGATCTCGATCAGCGCCGCGACCGCCAGGTGCGTCTTGCCGACGCCGCACCCGCCCATCAGCAGCAGTCCTTTCCCTTCCGGCGAGTTCGGCCAGAGGTCGACGAAGTTCTGCACGCGCTGCTTAGCCACTTTCAGGATCGGCGTTTTCTCGCGGAAGGTGTCGAGCGAGCAGTGCTCGTAGCGCCGCGGAATGTTCGCACTCGCGAACCGCTGCTGCCTGCGCAGATCGCCCTGACATCCGCACGCCTCGACGCGCAACCCATCGCCCGGCAGCGGAATCCATCCGGAACCGTTGCAACGAGCGCAGATCGCAGGAGGGGCGGCGGAGAGCATGGCGCGAGTTTAATTCTCAATTCCCAATTCTCAATTCTCAATTCCGGTCCCCGTATACTTCAGCCCGTCCCTCAGCATGAAATCCCTCATCGAGTACCTCAACTCGCGTCCCGACGCGGCCACGTTCCTGCTCCCGAACGATCTGGACAGGACGCTGCGGGAGCTCTTTCCGCGTACCGACTCGCCGCTGCCGATCCCCTACAAGATTTTCCCCGCCGACGAAACGCAGCCTCCCGTCCTCGGCTTTCCGGTATCCGAAGCGCTGGTGATGAAGGAGCTGGACACGAAGTTCGACCGGTGGCTGGCCGAGGAGACGGCGTGTCAGGTGAACCGGGCGGCGTCGAAAGAAAAGTCGCAGGCCGCGATGGGCGCATACGTCACGCAGCTCATGAAAGTCGCGGAGAACGCGCTCGTCTCGAACGTGCTCACCGACTATCACGCCGTGTTCTGGCTCGCGCACTCGATCGACTTGTCGCGGCATTTCGCGAACCTCCCCCGCCGCGTCAGCGCCCTCGATGCACAAACCGGCCGCGCCCTCGGCGACACGCTCAAGTACCGCATCTTCGGCCGCTGGGTCAGCGAGACGCGCGAGCAGATGGCGCAGCTCGCGGCGCGCAACGCGTCGATGCTCGAAGGCGAAGAACAACACGCGCTGCAGTTCTTCCGCATGCTGCAGGACGACGTGCTGATCCTCACGGAAGAGTTCATCGGCCCCGATCTGCGCGAGTTGCGCAATTTCGTCAGCGGCTACCTTCGCCGCGATTTTCAGGCCTTCCGCGACGCGTTCGAGCGCCTGCGCACCACCACCGGCGAGTTGATGCAGAAAGACAAAGCGTTCCGCGCGGCGATGCCGCTGTTCGGCGTCAACGCGGACAACGGCGTGCCGCTCGCGCTCCTGCTCGACTCGCGCTTCGAAACGTTCCTTTTCGAACAACCGGCGGCACAGAACGCCGTGAACCGCGAAGAGCGCGAGCAGTTCCAGCTCGTCGCCAAACGCGTGCGCGAATTCGCGGTCCTCAATCAACTGCGGCGCGGCATCACCTGGATGACGACGCTGCCCGACGGACAGATCGTGTCCGCCGACCGGCGCACCGCGGTGACGTATTCACGCTCCACGCGGCCGATGGACTTCGGCCGCTCCGGCGTGCTCGACCCGATGGTGCACCGCTTCGGGATGATCTACGACATCTCCGCGTTCTCCGAAACGCTCGGCAACATCCGCCGCGGCGGCGGCAAGGAAGAGATGCGTTCGTACCGGCAGATGCTGCTGTTCCAGCGCAAGCTCGATGGCATCGCCGAACGGCACCTCCTCCAGTTCGAGAAGTTCCTCGGCGACGGCGCGTTCTATACGACGCGCCGCGCGTTGCGCCTCGTGCGCGCCGCGATCGAGATCCAGCGCTTCTACAGCGAGATGCGCAAGAAGGGCTTCGCGTTCAACAAAGGCCTGCGCATCGCGCTCAACTACGGCTATTACCGTTTGCTGCCGATGAAAACTTCGGTCGAATCGAACGAGCACATCACCGAGTTCTACGGCCCCGGCATCGTCGAGCTCTCACGACTGACCACGGGCAAAGCCAACAAAGAGATCGAAGAGATCGCGGAGTTCCTCATCGCGCACGGATACGAGCAGGCCAAGGTGCAGCAGTTCTTCGCGCCGCTCGCGCGCGGAGTCGATGTGATCGATCACAAGGAGCATGCGCGCGAGTACTACGCGTATCTCGACGCGAACAATCACCTCGTCAACGAAGGCATCGTCGCGTCGATGGCTCTGCTGCAGGAGCTGTCGAACGAGCTTTCCGATGAAGGCACGCCGTTGGTGCGCGTGAAGACGACGTGGGGCAATTACATCGCGTTCGCGCCGAACGTGAGCGGTGTGGAGCTGGTCGGCACGCGCCTGATCGGCAACGTCGCACTGAAAGGGCTCGAGAACATCGACGTCGGCGAGCTGGTGCCGTTCGGGCCTGGCGAAGCCGAAGAAGTCCTGCCGCTCGAGCCACAGGAATCGTTCCTCATGCTGCTGCGCCAGGATTTCAACCGCCGCCGAGAATCATCCGGCGCGTGGAAGGCGGTTCCGCTGCCGGCCGACCAGAAGACCACCGAGCGCGCCATGGAAGCCGAGATCGTGATCTGCGTGAGAGCGATGTCGCTGGATCCGGAGGATGAGGTGCTGATCGGCGAGTGGGATCCGCGCTCCGATGATGTCCGCCGCCCCTTGCGTTTGCCGCGCGGCGACTTTCAGCGCCTCTTCTCGCTGAAAGGCGAAGTCACGGCGGACGTGCTCGCGGCGAAGAAGGACAGCGTGAAGGAGATGTACGAGCGCCTCTCCACGAAGACGTTCGCGCCCGCGCTGGCCCTCGCCCCCTATCGCCTCGGCGACTACGACGCGTACCTCCTCGGCGACGTGGTGGAGAAGCTCTAGGTGCTTCGCGGCCGCGCCGCGCTCACTGCCGCCGTGGCGATCGTCACGTTCTTCGTCACCGCGCACGCGCTGCTGCAACTCCCGTCGATCCCCGACACCGACTCGTACTACCACCTTGCCGTCGCACGTCTTTATGGCGAGCAGGGATTCGTCGATCGGCTGGAGTGGGCGCGCTTCAGCGCGATGCACGAAGGCTTCGGGGACAAGGAGCCGCTGTTCCACGCGCTGCTGATCCCATTCGCGGACGCGACGCGCGGCCGGCTCGCGGTCGCCGCAATCAACGCGCTGCTTGCAGGGACGATCGCGTTTGTCGCGATCGGCGCGATGGGGCCGTGGGGCGCTGCCATCGCGCCGCTCGTGTTTCTCACCGCGCCGTATTTCTGGAGCCGCACGATCCGCCTGCGTCCGGAGGGGCTGTCGGTGACGCTGATGATTCTCGTCATCCACTTCGCGTCGCAGCGACGCGTGTGGATCGCTGCTGCTTTGAGCGCCGCGTTCGCGCTGACGCACACGCCGTGGCACGCGCTCGCCGGCATGGCCGTGCTCTGGCTCATCGTGACGCGTGAATGGCGAACCACCGTCGCGATCATCGGCGGCATCGCACTCGGACTGATCGTCCATCCACATTTTCCGTACAGCCTGAGGATCTGGTTCCTGCAGAACGTCGAGTCGATGCGCCACGGCGCCGTCATCGGCATGAGCACGGAGAACGTGCGCCCGCCGATCGCGCTCCTGCTCGCCCACAACGCGGGATGGTTTGTGGCCGCAGTAGCGGCGCTGCTCCTCGCGAGGCCGTGGCGCGAGAAGGTCTCGCGCGAGACGTTGTTCTTCGCGGTCCCCGCGGTCGTGTTCGCGGCGATGCAGCTCTTGTGGGAGCGGATGTCGACATACTTTTTTCCGCTGGCAACGCTGGCGATCGTGCTGTGGTGCGGCACGCAGCTCACACGCCGGCGGTTCGCGGTCGTTGCGTTGATCGCCATCGCCGCAAGCGCGCCATTCGCGCTGCTGTCGGCGCGCTCACTCGCCGGCCGCTTGCCCATGGATGTCGAACGCGACTGGGCCGAGCTCGGAAAACAGATCCCACCGGGCGCGAAGATCGCCGCGACGTGGGGGGCGACCGATGCGTACGTCTTCTGGGCTCCGCAAGGCCGCTATCTGAATGTGCTCGATCCCGCGATGATGCTCGTGCACGACCCGAATGCGTACTGGGCGCATCGCACGTTGTTCGATGGGACCGCGCCCGATCTCGCGTTCGTCGCGAAGAAGCAGCTCGACAGCGATTACATCGCCTTCGCACGCTGGGAAGCGTCGCCGCGTTTTCTCGAACGCGTAAAGAGTGATCCGCGCCTCGAGCGGGTGTACGACGGCTACAACGTCTTGCTGCGCGTGAAACCACCAGGAGCGACGGGATCTCAGCCCGTCGAATAGATCCGATAGTTCGACGGGCTGAGAGCCCATCGCTCCCAGGCAGCAGGTTAAACTACACATAACTCATGCGGATCGACTACGAGAAGAGGGAGATCGTCTGCGCGGTCGGCGATCTCGTGAACGAGTCGACCTATCGCCGCATCGGCGTCGAGCGCGGCGACGGGTTCCGCAGGATGTGGATTGGCCAGGACATCCACTCCCGCCGCGCGGAACAGCGCGCGAATGAGGATCCGCACTATCGGGCCGAGGTGCATGTGGTGCATCGGACGATGGTGGGAGGGTGGAGCGTGACCGTGACGGGGCGCATCGACGGCCTCTCCATCGACAAAGAAGCGAAGCGCGTTTCCATCGAAGAAGTGAAGTCGATCCACTTCGATCTCGAGCTCGAAGCACTCTACAGATCGGAGAAGTTGCAACGGCACCTGTATCAGTTGTTGCTCTACTCGTACTTTCTGTCGTCGCAGCCGGAGCTCGAAGGATTCACCTTCGCGCCGCAGCTCGCGCTGATCGATCTCGTCTCCGGCGAAGCGAAGATCATCGACACGGAATTCGATCGCGCGGCCGTCGAGAAGACCCTGCACGGAAGCCTCGCGAACCTCATCGAGAACCTCGAGGTCTCCTCCGCGTTGCGCCACGCGAAGCGCGCGTTCGCCGACACGCTGCAGTTCCCGTTCGACACGCTTCGCGGCGGACAGGAGGAGATCGTCTCCGCCGTCGCGCGCGGCGTGTGGCAACGCGACGCGCTGCTCCTCTCCGCGCCCACCGGCATCGGCAAAACCATGGCCGTGCTGTACCCGGCCGTGAAGCAGTCGCTCAAGCTCGGCAAGAAGCTGTTCTTCCTCACCTCCAAGACGCTGCAGCAGGACGCGGCTGTGAAAGCGCTCGAGCTGCTCAACGACGGCTCATTCCGCGTGCTGCGCATCCGCGCGAAGCAGAAGATGTGCGCGCACACGGAAATGATCTGCCACGAGGACTTCTGCCCATTCGCGGCGAAGTACTCCGAGAAGATGGGCAAGAGCGGCCTGCTCACACACGTCGTGACGTCGATGAGCTACTTCGATCCCGACATCACGTTCGAGCTCGCGAAATCGACGGAAGTCTGTCCGTTCGAGGTCTCGCTCGAGCTCATCGATCAGGCCGACGTCATCATCTGCGATTACAACTACATCTTCGATCCGTACGTCGGCCTGAAGACGTATTCGCAAGACAAGGATTACAGCGACTGCGTGCTGGTCGTCGATGAAGCGCACAACCTCGTCGACCGCGGGCGCTCGTGGTACTCACCGGACCTGCACGAGAAGTCGTTCGACGAAGTGCGGCAGCAGTTCATGGCGCGCAACTGCTGGATCGACGGCTGGGAAGAGAACCTGGCCATTCTTCGCGACCACTTCCACGACCTCGCGTCGGAGATGGTCGAGGACGACATCAAGCAGGCGCTCTGCTCGCCGAGCCGCGAGCTGTTTCTCGAGCAGCGCACGGAGTGGGAGCGCATCGTCCTCGAATACATCGGCTGGAAGATCGACAACCGGATCGCCGAGGAAGAGGATCCGGTGGTGGACTTCTACTTCAAGCTGATGAAGTTCACGAACATGCTCGGCGAGAACGGCGACGAGTTCGCGCACGTGATCGAGCGAACGAACGAAGGGATCCGCCTCAAGGTCTTCTGCAAAGACCCCTCTCGTTTCCTCGGCGAGATTTTCGACTCCGCGCATGCGACGATCGCACTGTCGGCGACGCTCGAGCCATTCGAGTTCTATCGCAAGACGCTCGGCTTTCCGACCGATCGCACCGCCGAGCTCTCGCTCCCCTCCCCCTTCCCACGCAGCAACCGCAAGATCGTGGTGGTGCCGGAAGTCGACACCACGTACAAGCGCCGCGCCGATCATTACGAGCGCATCGCGGAGACGATCGCGGAGATCGCGGATGCGGGCGACGGCAACTTCCTCGCGCTGTTCCCGAGCTACGCGTTCCTGCGGGAGATCTCGGAGCGCATGCCGGCGATGCAGAAGCGCGTGATCCTGCAGCGCACCGACATGACCGACTACGAGCGCAACGCCGTGCTCGACATCCTGCGCGACCGGCCGAAGAAGGGGAACCTGATCCTCGCCGTGTCCGGCGGGATGTACGCCGAAGGGGTCGATTACCAGGGCGATATGCTTTCGGGCGTGATGGTGGTCGGCCCGGCGCTGCCGCAGGTGAGCTTCGAGCAGGAATTGCTCAAACAGTATTACGACGAGCAGTACGGCGCAGGCTTCGAGTTCGCGTATCTCATCCCCGGTATGACGCGCGTCGTGCAGTCCGCCGGCCGCGTGATCCGCAGCGAGTTCGACGTCGGCGTGATCGCGCTGCTGTGCAAGCGTTTCACGCAGGAGTCGTACACGCGCTATTTCCCCGCCGACTGGTACGAGGAGTCGCCGCGCGAGCTGGTGTCGCGCAAGCCCGCGAACGAGATCCGCACGTTTTTCGAAGCGAAGGCAACGCCGCAGTTGAGGATTGTTTTTTGAGACATGCAGTCATCGCATTCGCGTTTCTTTTCGTGGGATGCGCATCCACCGCTCCCGCCCCCACCGTCGCGCCGCAATGGGACGTGCTCCCCGCGCGCGTGGTCGAAGCGCTCTGCCGGCGTTTGCAATCCGACGCACTCGCCACCGGCCGCACGTCGATCGTCAAAGTCACGCAGCCGCTCGCGAATGTCCGCTCGATGTCCGCACTCGCCGGCTCGACGGCGCCGCGCGGCGCGAAGCGACGCGCGAACGCGGCGGTCGTGAATCGCGCCATCCCGATCGAGCTCGGACGCGGGTCGTGCGCATGGGATCCGATCGACGTCCGCGATATCGAGAAGCATTCGGACGCGATGCTCGTCGAGCTCTCCGCGCCGCTGCTGCATCCGTACAACACGCACGAAGCCGGCGTGCTCGCCCGCGTCTCCCTCGGCGATCAGCACCAGTCGCTGTACTGGATCTCGATGGTGCCGCACGGCGATCAATGGGCAGTGCGGTTCGTGTCGGTGCTGTTCGAGTGAGACAACCGGAGGCCCCCGGTCGTCTCTACTCGACCCACCGTTCGAGCCAGTACTCGAGCATGACCACGGTCCACAGCGCCTTCGCGTGGTTCGCACGCCCGGCGCGATGCTCCGCGAGCAGCGACGTCACGCGCGGCTCATCGACGAGGCCGCGTTTCCGCAGTCGCGCGGGGTCGAGCAGGCGATCGACTTCGGCGCGCAACCCGCGGTTGATCCAGCCGGCGATCGGCACGCTGAGACCGCGCTTGCGGCGATAGATCACGTCGCGCGGGACCCACTTCTCGGCCGCTTTCTTGAGCACCCACTTCGTGGTCAGGCCACGTACGCGCAGGTCGGACGGCAGGGACAGCGCGAACGCGGTGACGTCGCGATCGAGATACGGCGCGCGCGCTTCGACCGACGAAAGCATCGTCGCGCGGTCGACTTTCACGAGCAGGTTGTCGCGCAGATAGCTGCGGTAATCGAGGAGCATCGCGCCGGTGAGCGGATCGGTCCCTGGCGCGTCGATCTCGGGCACGCGTTCCGTGAGGCCGCTGCCGAACCAGCGCAGGTGCCGCTCATTCCACGGCCGTTCCGCATCGCGTACGAAGCGCTTGAGCAGATATTCGATCGTGACCTTCTTGCCGCTCGCGGGCAACGCGAACGCCAGCTTGTGGATCGCGTCGCGCACGATCGCTGGCAGCGCGTCGTACTTCGGCGCGAGCTTGTGGCCGATGTACGTCGGATAGCCGCCGAACAACTCGTCCGCGCCTTCGCCGCTCAGGATCACCTTCACATGCTCGCGCGCGGCGCGCGCAAGCAGAAACGTCGGCAGGATCGCAGGATCGGCGAGCGGCTCCGCTACGCGCGACGTCACGTGCTGCAGCGCGTCGAGCAGCGTCGTCTCGTCCGCGCGCACCGGCACGTGCTTCGTGCGCATCTTCCGCGCCAGCACCGCCGCATCCCCACTCTCGTCATACGACGCCTCGGCGAACTGCGCCGAGAACGTATGCACCTTGTCGACGCCGATCGCTTTCGACGCCAGCGCGGCAAGGATCGAGGAGTCCATCCCGCCGCTGATGAAGACGCCGACGGGGACGTCGGACATCACCTGCTTCGTCACCGCCGCCTCGATCAGCCGCCGCGTTTCGTCGATCGCTTCACGCGCGCCGATCGCACGCGGAGTGAACCGCGCCGGATCCCAGTAACGCACGGTTTCATCGGCGCCTTCGTGAAAGTGCATGTACGTGCCCGCAGGCACGCGACGGATCGCGGCGAATGCGGTGAATGGCTCGGGGATGTAGCCGAGGGCGAGGTAGTCGGCGATGGCGTTGCGGTCGAGGTCGCGCGAGACGTCGGGATGGCGCAGCAGGCATTGTAGCTCGGATGCGAACACCACTTCGCCCGCAACCTTCGCGTAGAACAGCGGCTTCTCCCCCGCGCGGTCGCGCGCGAGGAGCAGCGTCTTCGTGCGGTGGTCCCAGATTGCGAGGGCGAACATGCCGTCGAGCTGTTGGACCGCCGCCGCGCCATGCTCGAGGTACAGCGGCAGGATGGTCTCGACGTCGGAGTGCGAGCGATACGGATAGTCCGGATAGCGCGCGCGAATCGCATGCGCGTTGTAGATCTCGCCGTTCGCTTCGAGCCACACGAGATCATCCGGCGACGCGAACGGCTGATCGCCGCGCTCATGGAGGTCGATGATGCGCAGCCGCTCGGTGCCGATGCGCGCGTTCGCATTCGTGAACGCGGCGCTGCCATCAGGCCCGCGATGGCGCAACGCCTCCCCCATCAGTTCGAGAACTGCAGGGTGCCGGAGCACACCTCCGCCGCCGACCATGCCATAGATGCCGCACACGCGGGCGCATTGTACGGTCCCGGAGCGACGGGCTCTCAGCCCGTGGTTGTCATTTCGACGGGCTGAGAGCCCGTCGCTCCAGGCCATACGCCGCGTGATGCGTGCCTTCCGCGAGGCGCTTCCACCCACGCTCTTCGAGCATCCGGCCCCACGCGTCCTTGCGGCGCACGATGTAGACGCGCGGGTTCGTCGCGGCGAGCGACTGCTCGAAATACGGCAAGGTCCTGAGCGGCGACGCGGGGTTGCTCGTGAAGCGCTCGTAACGGCGCATCAGGTAGTTGCTCGTCAGCTCGCTCGCATCGGAGGTGACGAGCGTGATCGGGCGCCGGAGGTAGAACATCATCGAGCCGGTGAACGCCTCGACGCCGATGATCTGCGTCGCCGGCGTGAGATGCGGTGCGAGCTCTGCGACGAACGACTTCGTCGAGCGGCGTTCGGCGATCGCATGCATCATCGAATGCGCGGCGATCGGCAGCGCGAACGCAGGGAGCGTCAGCGCGATCAGCACGAACTCGCGACGCTTCGCGAACAACGCCACACCACCCGCAATCGCGAGTACGGCCCCGAGCGCGATCGCCGTCTCGTCCACGACAGCCATCAGCTCGGGTTTCAGCCTCGTGCGCTGCGCGAAAAAAGAACCGACGAGAAAGAAGAGACCGAAGACGGCAAGCACGATTGCAGCGGCGCGTGTGCGTGCCTCATCCCACACGCGCGCGAGCAGCAACGCGATCGCGGGCATCAGCGGCAGGATGTACTGCGGCCGCTTCGACTGCGAGATCGAGAAGAACAGCAGCGGAATCGCGAATGCGAGCAGCCAGTAGACCGTCGCGGGATCGGGCTTGCGGAACTTTTTCCAGCTCGCGATGGCCACGATCGACCACGGCAACGCGCCCGCGAGCAGATACGGCACGAAGTACCACGGTGGCCCCGTGCGTTTCAGCTCATCGGTGGCCATGCGCGCCGCGGTCTCCGTGACGAGCACGTAGCGCAGAAACTCCGGCACGACCTGCGACACGCCCCACACCCACGGCAGCGTCACCGCGAGAAAGAGCAGCAATCCGAGAATCGGAAACACGACGCGCAGCGCCTTGCGCCACATCGCGTACGGAATCACCACGAAGAGCACGAGCACGAACGCGACCGGTCCCTTCGTGATCATTGCGAAGCCCATCGCCGCCCACGCCACCATCGACCACCGTTTGTTGCGCTCCTCGATCGCGCGATGGAACGTCGCCAGCGCGACGGTCGTGAAGAACATCAGCGCGCTGTCGAAGATCACCGTCCGCGCGAACGCCACTACCAGCGGCATCGACAGGAAGATGATCGCCGCAACGAACGAGCGGCTGTACCAGAGGAGCACCAGCGCCGTCGCGATCGTGAAGAGATACGCCGGCAATCTCGCCGCGAGCTCCGTCGGCCCGAGCACTTCCATCGCCGCCGCCTCCGCCGCGAAGTACACCACCGGTTTATCGAGATACGGCAACCCGTTCAGGCGCGGCATCACGTAGTCATTCGTGTCCGCCATCTCGCGCGCAACTTCCGCATTGCGCCCCTCGTCCGCATCCATCAAAGGAACGCCGCCGAGGTGAATCGCGAGTGCGATGACGCCGACGGCGAGCCAGATGCGATGCATCGCGCGAGGCTAGCACGCGAACGGACCGGAGGCCTCCGTCGGCCCCGGCCGCCGGAGGCCGTCCGTTCGTTCGTTACAATGTCCGCGCGTGTCACTCCAGCCCAATTCGAACCTGGGCCCGTACCAGATCGCCGGCATCATCGGCGAGGGCGGGATGGGCGTCGTTTATCGCGCCAAAGACACGCGCCTCGGCCGCGACGTCGCGATCAAAGTCCTGACGAATGTCGCGTTCAACGACCGCGAGCGGCTCGTGCGTTTCGAGCAGGAAGCGCGCGCGACCGGGATGCTGAACCATCCCAACCTCCTCACGATCTACGACGTTGGCCGCGATGGCGACGACAATCCATATCTCGTCAGCGAGCTGCTCGAAGGCGAAACGCTGAGCAGCCGCCTCGGGCGCGGCGCGCTCTCGCCGCGCAAGGCGGTGGATGCGGCGCTGCAGATGGCGCTCGGCCTCGCGGCGGCGCATGAGAAAGGCGTCGTCCATCGCGATCTGAAGCCGGACAACATCTTCCTCACGCGCGACGGTCGCCTGAAGATCCTCGACTTCGGCATCGCGAAGCTGACTGGCAAAACGGCGTCCGATGGTCCGACGTTCGAAGTCGCGGCGACCGAGCCCGGCATGGTGCTCGGCACGGTCGGTTACATGTCGCCCGAGCAGGTCCGCGGCGAAGCGGTCGACCAGCGCTCCGACTTGTTTTCTCTTGGCGCGATCTTCTACGAGATGCTGACCGGTGTCCGCGCGTTCAAGCGCAACTCCGGCATCGAGACGCTGAGCGCGATTCTGAAAGAAGATCCGCCCGATCTGACCGAGGTGGTGCCGAACATTCCGCCGCAACTGGAGCGGCTGGTGCGGCGGTGTCTCGAGAAAGACCGCGAGGCACGCTTTCAGTCGGCGCGCGATCTCTCGTTCAACCTCGAGATGCTCGCGACGATGTCGACCTCGCACACGATCCCGAGCGTGACGCGGCCGTCGATGACCGGCCCGATCTCGTCGACCGCGCAGACGGCGATCACTGGAGCGGCGGGCTCTCAGTCCGGCGGCTCTCAATCCGCGACCGTCGAGGGGCTGAGAGCGCGTCGTCCCAGTGAGGCAACCGTGCGTCAGCCAGCGCGGCCGCTGACGAAACCGAAACGACGCACGTCGCCCGCGCTGATCGCCGCGCTCTTCCTCGTCTCGATCGCGGGCGCGGCATACGCCGGATGGATGTGGGCGCAGCGCGGCAAAGACGTCGTCGTCGAGCCGCAGTTTCATCGACTGACCTTCCGCCGCGGCGAAGTACGCGGTGCGCGTTTCTCCGGCGACGGCAACACCATCGTGTACAGCGCGGCGTGGGAGGGACGTGCGCCGGAGATCTTCGTCATCACGCGCGGCGCGACCGAATCGCGCGCGCTGGGCATGCAGGACAGCGACGTGCTCGCCGTTTCGCGATCGGGCGAGCTCGCCATCCTGCTGCGCCGCGATCGCCTCACGAACCTCGGCACGCTCGCGCGTGTGCCGCTCGCCGGAGGCACGCCGCGCGAAGTCGCCGAGAACGTCCTGCAGGCGGACTGGTCGCCGGAAGGCGAGCTCGCGATCGTGCGGCAGAACGGCACGCATGCGCGCGTCGAATATCCGATCGGCACGCTGAAATACGACACGCCGACGCAGGTGCGCTACGTGCGCGTTGCGCCGGATGGAAAGCGGTTGGCGATCCTCGAGCTCGCGCGTGGCGAGTGGAACGTGGCGGTGATCGATCCGGGCAGGCAACCGGTGACCATCGCGCGCGGCTGGCCGCGCGGCGCGACCGGCATGGCATGGTCGCCGGATGGCAAAGAGATCTGGGTCTCCGGCGCATCGACTGCCGCGCCGCCCGCGCTGTATGCCGCCGACATCGAAACAAGCGCGGTGCGTCTCGTCACGCGCCTCACCAGCGGCATCCGCATGTTCGACATCTCGCCGCGCGGCGAAGCATTGCTGTCCAATGCGAACTGGCGCGCGGCGCTGGTGTGGAAGGCGCCCGATCCGCCGATCCTCGACCCGGCCGTTGATTTAACGAAGCCGATTCCGCCGCCGCGGATTGAGCCGGAGCGCGATATCTCATGGCTGGACTGGTCGACGCTTGCGGACCTCGCGCCCGACGGCCGCGCGTTGCTCTTCAGCGAGGCGCGCGAAGGCGGCGGTGCGAAGGGCGCTGTCTTTCTGCGACGCCTCGACGATCCTGCTCCGATTCATCTCGGCGAAGGCACGGCCGACGCGCTCTCGCCCGACGGCAAGTGGACGTTGTGCCGCCACGGCGCGAAGCTCGTGTTGACGCCGACCGGCACAGGACAATCGCGCGAGCTGAGCGTCGACGGCGCATTCGACTCCGGCGCGGCATGGCTTCCGGACTCGAAGCGCGTGATCGTCGCGGGCATGATCAAGGACGCGGGCGGGTATCGCCTCTTCGTCATCGACACGCTCGATGAAACCGCCAAGCCGATCTCGCCGGAGAACATCTGGGGCAACGGCTGGCGCGCGTTCGCCGTTGCGCCGGACGGTTTGCGCGTCGCCGGGATGACGGCCGAACAGACCATCGCGATTTACGCGCTCGACGGCACCGCGCCCGTCGCGGTGAGCGGCGCGATGAAAGGCGAGATTCCGATCCAGTGGTCCGAGGATGGTGCGTCGTTGTTCGTGCACGATCCGAATGCGCTCCCCGCGCGCGTCACGCGCATCGCGCTCGCCACCGGCTCGCGCGAGCCGTGGAAAGAGTTCATGCCTTCCGACCCCGCCGGCGTGTATCGCATCGCGCCCGTGCGCGTGACGCCGTCCGGCAACGCGTACGCGTACAGCGCGATGCGCGTGCTCTCCGAGTTGTATGTTGCAGAAGGATTGAAGTAGCGGTGCTCGACACGGCGGTCATCGTCATCGCCGGCGTCATGGCCGGGGCCATCAACTCCCTCGCCGGCGGCGGCACGCTGATCTCGTTTCCCGCGCTGCTCTGGCTCGGCCGCGATCCGATTCTTGCGAATGCGACGAACGCCGTCGCGATGTGGCCCGGATCACTCGCGGGCGCCTACGGATTTCGCCGTGAGCTGGCGACGACGCGGCGCTGGCTCCTGCTGCTGATCATCCCGTCGCTCATCGGTGGCGGACTCGGAGCGTGGCTGCTGCTGCGTACGCCGGCGTCGACGTTCGAGCGCCTGGTCCCGTTCCTGATTCTCGGCGCGACGCTTCTGCTCGCCGCGCAGGAGATGATCACCAGCCGCCTCGGCGTCCTTGCGCACGCACACGAGAATCCGACGCGAGGATGGGTCGCGTTCGTATTCATCTTTCAGTTGCTCGTGAGCTTGTACGGCGGCTACTTCGGCGCGGGAATGGGCATCCTGATGCTGGCCGCGCTGGGACTGATCGGCCTCACGGACATTCATCAGATGAACGGCCTGAAAAATGTGCTCGCTGTCGGCATCAACGGCGTGGCTGCGATCTACTTCGCGATGTCCGGCGCGGTGATCTGGCGCGACGCGCTGATCCTCACGATCGGCACTATCGCCGGCGGCCTCCTCGGCGCGCGCATGGCGCGGAAGCTGGGCCGGAAGTTCGTGCGCGGATTCGTGGTGACGATCGGCATCGTGATGACGGTGGCGTTGTTGGTGCGCTGAGAGATGTACGCTCCCCGCAGGCCGACATGAGCTATCACGAGATGAAGATATCCTGGCATGCCCGAGATTTGCCGCTGATCGCGAAGGCCAGCCGTCGGTAGCGCGCGAGTGAAGTTGCTTCTCGACCAGAATCTTCCGCGGAGCTCGTACCGCACATCGAGAGCGGCTATCCCGGCTCTTCACATGTATTCCTGCTCGGCCTCGCTGGCATTACGGGCGGAACTCGTCCTCGAAGTCCTCGAAACGACAGAGAACGTATCGCGCGATTCGAGGGCGACGAAAGCGTGGTCTTGTCGTTGTTCCGTCTGAGCGCTGTCGATTAAAGATCCAGGTGCTAACCTCGCCTTCGCGCCATGCACCTCCTCTACACGTACCTCCTCAAACACAAACGCCTGATGGCGGCCGCGCTCGTGCTGGCCACCATCAACCAGGTCTTCTCGCTGCTCGATCCGCAGGTGTTCCGGCGCATCGTCGATGATTACGCGTCGAAGGCCACCACCATGCCGAGCGATGTCTTCCTGCGCGGCGTGTCGCTGCTCCTGCTCGCGTACGTCGGCGTCGCGCTGGTCTCGCGCACCGCGAAGAACTTTCAGGATTACTACGTCAACGTGATCGCGCAGCGCACCGGCGCCGCGTTGTACGAACGCAGCGTCTCGCATTCGTTCTCGCTGCCGTACGCGGTCTTCGAAGATCAGCGTTCGGGCGAGATCCTGCAGAAGATGCACAAGGCGCGCGCCGACGCGCAGTCGCTCATCACCAGCTTCGTGAACCTGATGTTCGTGTCCCTGGTCGGCTTCATCTTCGTGACCATCTACGCGTTCACGGTGCACTGGACGATCGGCGCTACCTACCTGCTCATCGCACCCGCCCTCGGCACGCTGATGTTCTTCATCAGCCGCCGCATCAAGGCGCAGCAGAAGGTGATCGTGACGCAGACCGCGGAGCTCGCGGGCTCGACGACGGAGACGCTGCGCAACGTCGAGCTCGTGAAATCGCTCGGACTGGAGGAGCAGGAGATCACCCGCCTCAATCAAGTCAACGCCGGCATCCTCGGCCTCGAGTTGAAGAAAGTGCGCTTCCTCCGTGCGTACTCGTTTCTGCAGGGAACACTCATCAATTCCACGCGCGCGGCGCTGCTCTTCCTGATGCTGTGGCTCGTATTCACGCGCGCGATCTCGCTCGGCGAGTTCTTCGCGCTCTTCTTCTACTCCTTCGCGATCTTCGGACCGCTCGCGGAGCTCGGCGCGATCATCGCGCAATACCAGGAAGCACGCGCCAGTCTCGAGCGCCTCGACGAAGTGCTGGCCATTACTCCGGAGCCGAAACCGGAGCATCCGGTGAACGTCGGGCCGCTGCGGCGCATCGCCTTCGAAGGGGTGTCGTTCACGTATCCATCGTCGACGACGGCAGCACTCGAAGGGATCGACATCGAAATCCGCGCAGGCGAGACCGTCGCGTTCGTCGGTCCATCAGGATCGGGCAAGACGTCGCTTGTGAAACTGCTGGTCGGGCTCTATCGTCCGACCGGCGGACGGCTCACCATCAACGGCACCGACGCCGCCGACATCGACTCCGCACAACTCCGCGCCCGCCTCGGCCTGGTGACGCAGGAAACGCAACTCTTCGCCGGCACCATTCGCGAGAACCTCCTCTTCGTCAATCCCTTAGCGACGGATGCCGAATGCATCGAAGTGCTGCGCCAGGCAGCCGCGCTGCCGATCATCGAGCGCGGCGGCAAAGGGCTGGACACGAAGATCGGCGAAGGCGGCATCAAGATCAGCGGCGGCGAACGCCAACGTCTGGCCATCGCACGCGCGTTGCTGCGTCAACCGGAGCTGATGATCTTCGACGAGGCGACGTCGAGCCTCGACTCGATCACCGAGCGCGCGATCACCGAAACCATCCGCGCACTCACCACCGGCGCGCAGCGGAGGATGACTGTGCTCGTCGCTCATCGGCTGTCCACGATCGCGCACGCGCAGCGCATTCACGTGCTCGCGAAAGGCCGCGTCGTCGAAACCGGAACGCACGATTCACTCCTGGCCGCGAACGGTTTGTACGCCGCACTGTGGCGCGAGCAGAGCGCGCGTCGCGAAGCGGCGTGAGGGACTTCGTGCTGTTAGCGCTGTCATCGGTCGCCGCGCGAAAGCGCGGTGACCGACCACGGCGCCAACCTCGTCGTTACTCGATCCGAATCGCGTTGCTCAATTCCGACGTGCTGCCTTCGTCCAGCGCCGGGACATCGGGAACGACCTCGGTGCGCGGCTCATTGCGCGTGAACGCTTCCAGGCGCGGCGGGCGCGCGAAGAAGACCGGCGTTCGTGTCGCTGTCGCGTTGATCCACTTGCCGCGGTGATCGCCGGCGATCCACCCTTCGAATCGTATTTCGTCGAACGAGACCTCATTGCCCACGCCGATCCACTGTTCGCCGTCGCCGTTGGGAGCGCGGTTCGCGTAAAAGTCCACGCTGATCCTTCCCGCGCTCGCGCCGAGAATTCGTTCGTTCTGCAGGACCGCCGTGAAGTACGTGCGGTTGCTCGCGGCGTCGAAGCGGCCCGAGAGCAGCGTCGGCGCGTTCGGCGCACCTTTCGCATCGTCCAGCCGCAGTGGCGAGACACCGTCGATGCCCCAGTCGATGCCGATGCCGCCGTTGTCGATCATCGAGTTCCGCCGGATGTCGGCCCAGGTCTGCGGGCTCGGATGCAGCGCGATGCCCATCCCCGGATGATAAGAAATGACGTTGCCGCGCACGTCCGCGGTGACGCGCGGCCCGAGCATCATCCCCGCCGCGCCATTCGGTAACGGCGTCACGCCATCGGCGGCGGTGCCGAAGCGATTGTTCTCGACGACCAGCGACTGAATGCGCGCGGCCGTCTGCCAGCACCACATGCCGCTGTAGGTATTGCCGCTGATGACGTTGTTCCGCACGACGCCGTGCGTAAAGTCGGCGCGCAGACCGCGCAGGTTCGGCCACGCGACCGTGCCGGTCGGATCGGTGCCGATGTAATTGTCGGCGACCCAGCGTTCGGAGTTGATCGTGAAGGGACCCGACGCGCACTCACCCGTGCTCGTGAACCACAGTCCCTGGTTCCGATCGAAATTGCCGAGGACGAGACCTTCGACTTTGTTCTCACAGGGCGAGTGGATCTCGAGGCCGCGATGCGCGAGGTGGCCGTCGATGGCGATCTCCGGTCCGCGCGGATTCGTGTCGCCGGTGAAGCGCGTCTGCGATTTTCCGTCGACGAACATCGAGCTCGTCGTGATCGGCGGCAGCGGCGATTCCGGGATGATCGTGAACCACCCTTCGGCCGGCACGGGAGTGGGCAGGTTGAACACGATCTTGGACGGCTTCGCGAGCGCGTTCGCCTCTTCGATGGCGGCGCGCAATGAGCCCGGTCCGCTGTCCGCCGTGTTGCGCACGAAGAACGCGTGATAGTTCTGCAGCGCCGCCGATGCGAACGTTCCGTTGCTGGTCATCGTGAACGTCGCGTGTGCGCCGTTTTCGCTGCCGGTGCGCGCGATGACGTGGATCCGCGAGCTCCCCTCCAGCCCCGGACGCAGTACGCACTCCGCCGTGTTCCCTGCGATCGTGCATGTCCATGGACTCCCGCCTTCGATGCGTTCGATCGTTGCGCCTGCGTCGACCGCGTAGCGCACTCGCAGCTCGGCCGGCGGTGGCCCAACCCAGTTGATCCGGGTCTCGAAGCGGACCTCCGATCCGGGATCGACACGATGCACGGACGGGCTGACCCCAACGTCGAAGATCAATTGGGAAAAAGCGGACGTGGCGACGAGGAGCGTGGGCAGGAGAGCGATGATCCGGCGCATGGCCCGATTATGCCGCAGACACGCCGCCTAGCCGAGGCACCCCTTTCCCCGGAAGCGCGGGGAGACCATCCGGCGCGCACTGCTCCATCTGTGCGCCTGGTTATTCACGCAGCGCCTTGGTGAAGAGCTCCAGGTTCCGCCGCATCGCGTCGATGCGCAGTTTCGGCTCGCGCGGGCCGTGCGCGGTCCGCGGATAGACGACCATCGTCACGTCGACGCCGAGGTCGTCGAGGAGGCGATAGAGCATCGTGCCTTGCGAGAGCGGCACGCGCTCGTCGTTTTCGCCGTGGAGGATCAGCACCTTCGCGCTGGTCTTCTTCAGATTCCACACTGGACTGTGTGCGCGCAACAAATCGGGCGACATCCCTTCAAAGTATGACGGGATGAACGCGCGCACATCCGCGGTACCGTGATAGCTGAGGAGATCGGTGATGGCCGCGCCGACGCTGATCGCGCGAAAGCGGTCGCTGTTGCCCACGGCCCAGGCCGCGAGAAAACCGCCGTAGCTCCAGCCCATGAGGCCGAGGCGTCGCGGGTCGGCGATGCCGTCGGCGATGACTTTGTCGATGCCGGCGTTCACGTCGGCCCAGTCCATGCCGCCCCAATCCGCGCGATTGGCCTTGCGAAACGCCAGTCCGTACGCGCCACTGCCGCGCGGATTCGGACGCAGGATCGCGAAGCCGTTTGCCGCCAGCGTCTGCGGCGCGAAGATGAGGCCGAGGTAGCCGACGTAGTTCTGATTGAAGTGCGAAGCGGGGCCGCCGTGCACGAACGTGATCAGCGGTACGCGACCCGATTTGTAGCCGACGGGAAGCGTCAGCAATCCTTCGATCTCGAGGCCGTCCTTCGGATTCTTCCAGCGGATGACGCGCGTCTCCCCGAGCTCGCGATCGCGATACGCCGCGCTGTGATGCGTCAGTTGGCGCTGATCGACGAATAGCTCCGGCGGTGACGTCAGCGACTGCCCGATGTACGCGATGCGGTTCCCGTGAGCGGCGGTATCGCTGACCTGCGCGTTCGGGAGGACGTTCGTGAAGCCGGTGCCGTCGACGTTCACGCGAAACAGCGCAGAGGTCGTGTTCCACGGACCTTCGATCCACATCGCACGCGAGTCGGCCGCCCACTCCATCGCCTCCGGTGTGCGGCCGTACGCGGCGGCGATCTTCCGCGGCTCGCCGCCTTTCGCCGGCACGACGTGCACCTCGAACTCAGCGACCCAGTGCGGCGTGCCGCCGGCGCTCGTGAATGCGATCCACTTCCCATCCGGCGAGAACCTCACGCTGCGGTCATGGCCGGGACGCACGACGACTGGACGCATCGCGCCATCGCGCGTCGAGACGACGTAGACGTCGGTTTGCTGGAACGCGTCGAAGCCGGGACCGGGTCCGCGTGCGATCGCGATCTCGGAGCCGTCCGGCGACCAGGAGTGATCGAAGATCGTGAACTCGCCGTCCGTGAGCTTGCGCGTTTTCCCGGTGGCGAGGTCGGCGAGGTAGAGATGCATTTGCGGGATGTTCTTGCCGACCACGCGCGGCTGGTCGGGCGGCGGCGGTTCATCGATGCGCGTGAACGCGAGCTGCTTCCCGTCCGGCGACCATTCGAACTCGCGCACCGGGGTCGGCTCCGCGGAGACCAGGCGTGCCTCGCCGCCGCGCGGATCGAGGACATAGATCGCGTTGCGGCCGCCGCGGTCGGAGAGAAACGCGATCAGCGATCCATCCGGCGACCAGCGCGGACGAAAGTCGTTGCCGCTGCCAAATGTCAGCCGCCGCTCGTTCTTGCCGTCAGCGTCGATCAGCCAGACGTCGGAGTCATTGCTGTTGCGCTCGAGGTCAGGCTTCGTGACCACGTATGCGATGCGCGTCGCATCCGGCGACCAGCGCGGCGACGCGAGCGTCGGCATGAGCGCGTAGTCTTCGATGGAGAGGGTCGCGGCGAGAACGAGAGCGAGCATGACAGAGGGAAGAATAACGGAGCGCCGGCGTCCCGCGCCGCTGATGCGGCGCTGTCCCGCAGTGCCGCTCGAAGCGGCGGGCCGGCAGCGCGGAACGCTGCCGGATCAGCCAGCGCGGGACGCCGGCGCTCCGTGTTCCTTCAGTAGAAACGCTCTCGTCGCGGCGTGTTTCGGCGAGGTCAGCACTTCCCTCGGGTCGCCTTCCTCCACCACTTGCCCATCCGCGAGTACGATCGCACGCGAGGCGAACTGGCGCGCGAAGTCATCATCGTGCGTCGTGATCAGCAGCGTGCGTCCGCCCGACGTGAGCGAGCGCAGCGTCTGTCCGAGCTCGAAGCGGCGCGCGGGATCGAGCGACGCAGTCGGCTCGTCCATCAGCAGCAGCGGCGGCTCCATCGCCATCGCGCGCGCGATGGCAACGCGTTGCGCTTCGCCGCCCGACAACTCGCGCGGATACGCGTTTCTGCGATGCGCTACGCCGAGGGATTCGAGCAGTGAGACCGCCCGCGATTCGGCGTCGGGGCGCGATCCGTTTGCCACGTGCAACGGCGCGAGCGTGACGTTGTCGAGCGCGTTGAGATGCTCGAAGAGATGGTGCTGCTGGAACACCATCCCCACCTGCTTGCGGAGCGAGCGAATGACCTCGCGCGTCGGCGCGCGTCCTGCGTGCAACACCACGCCGCCGACATCGATCGTGCCGCCGTCGAACGGCTCGAGCGCGGTGATCGCGCGCAGCACCGTGGTCTTGCCGCCGCCCGACAGTCCCATGAGCGCGACGAGCTCTCCCCGCTCCACGCCCATCGTCACGCCGCGCAGCACTTCGCGCTCGCCGCGCCGCAATGTCAGATCTTCGATCTTCAGGATGCTCATGCCGACGCCGCCTTCCACCGCGTCTCGAGGCGACGCGCGAGACGCGCGAGCGGCAGCGACATCAGCAGATACAACATCGCGCAGAGCACGCCGGGAATGACCCAGCTTCCGATGTTCGCGGCGAAGATCTGGGTCTGCTTCGTCAACTCCACCACGGTGATTACCGACACGAGCGACGAGTCCTTGAGCAGCGCGACGAAGTCGTTCGTCATCGGCGCGAGCGCGAGGCGGAAGGCCTGCGGCGCGCGCACGAAACGAAAGACTTGCACTTCGCCGAGGCCGAGGGTGCGGGCGGCTTCGAGCTGTCCGCGGGGGACGGCTTCCATCGCGCCGCGATAGATCTCGCTTTCGTACGCCGCGTAGTTCAACCCGAGTCCCACCAGCGCCGCGATGAACGCGGGCAGCTTGATCACCGCGGAGAGGCCGTAATAGAGGATGAAGAGTTGCAGCAGTACGGGAGTACCGCGCACGACTTCGACATACACGGTCAACGCGCCTCGCAGCAGTGCGTTGCCGTACACGCGGCCCGTTGCGACGAGCACGCCGACGAGCACCGCCAGCGCCATCGCCAGGCACGACATTACGATCGTGATGACCGCGGCGCGCAGGATCGCGGGGAGATAACGGCGGACCGCCATCTGGAGCGACGGGCTCTCAGCCCGTCGAAGTTGGCCGACGGGCTGAGAGCCCGTCGCTCGAGATAGCACTTCGTTGAAGAAGGGCTGTTGGAACTCATCCCAGATCTCCCACTTGCGATAGATGCGCTCGAGCGTGCCGTCGCGCATGCGCGCCTTCAGCACTTCGTTCACGCGATCGCGCAGCGCGGTGTTCTCTTTCGCAAGCACCACGATGTAGTAGCCCTTCGCCGCCGGCTTGTCGAAGTGCGTGTAGAGGCCCGGAGTCCTGCGCATTGCGCGCACCGCGATGATGTTGTCGAGCAGCACCGCGTCGAGCCGCCCCTGCTGCAGGTCTTCGTACGGATGCACGTCGTCGTCGTACGACACGGCTTTCAGTCCGTGCGTCTTCTCCGCCTCGAGCAGCAGGTCGTACGCGATGGTGCCGCCCAGCGTGCCGACCTTCCGTCCGCGAAAATCATCGAGGCTGTCGAACTTTCCGCGATCCGCCTCCCGCACCGTCAGCGCCTCGGTGAACACGTAGTACGGAATCGTCGCCGCGAGCGCCGCGCGTCGCGCCGGCGTGTCCTCGACACCGCTCATGCCGAGCTCGAAGTCGCCGCGCTGCACCGACTGATCGATGGCCGCGAACGCGCAGTGCACAAACTGCGCTTTCATGCCCAGCCCTTGCGCGATCATCTCGGCGACATCGACGTCGAAGCCTTCGACTCTGGTCGGATCGTTCGGATCGGCTTCGACAAAGGGCGCACCGCCTTCGGAATCGCCACCCCAGCGGAGGGGCGGAGGTTCCTGCGCGAATGCAGCAGTGGCTAGCAATAGATGAAGGATGAGGACGCTCTTCACCAGTTCATAGTAGTCTCCACCGCGATGTCCGCGGACCTCGAACTCGCCCTTTCCCTCGCCGACGCGGCCGATGCGATCACGATGCAGCACTATCAATCGACGTCGCTTTCCGTGCGCACGAAGACCGACAAGACGCCGGTGTCCGAGGCGGATGAGGCGGTGGAGAAAATGATTCGCGAACGGCTCGCGGCCGAGCGCCCGGCCGATGGTCTCGTCGGCGAGGAGTTCGGCACCTCGGGCGCCACCGCGCGGCGTTGGATCATCGATCCGATCGACGGCACGAAGAACTACGTGCGCGGTGTTCCTGTCTTCGCGACCCTGATCGGCCTCGAGGAGGATGGCCGCATCGTCGCCGGCGTTGTCTCTGCGCCCGCGATGGGGCGCCGCTGGTGGGCGTCCATCGGCGAAGGCGCGTTCTCCTCCGCCCTCGGCACCACGCGTGCGATTCGCGTCTCGCGCGTCGCGAACCTCGGCAGCTCACACATTGCGTACGACAGCGTGGCGGATTTCGATCAGCACGGCGGCGCGGTGCGCTTCATTTCGCTGCTCCGTCACTGCGAGCGCGCGCGTGGCTTCGGCGATTTCTGGGCGCACATGCTCGTCGCTGAGGGCGCGATGGAGATCGCCATCGAGCCGGCGGTCGCGACCTGGGACATGGCAGCGGTGCAGGTCATCGTCGAAGAAGCAGGCGGCCGTTTCAGCGACATGCGCGGCGAGCCGCGCATCGACGGCGGCAGCGGCCTTTCGACGAATGGCCTCGTGCACGACGCGGTGCTGGAGTATTTTCATTGACGCCGACAGCACCAGAGCAGGTCATGGTCGTGGAACGCGAGTCGCTCGGCAATCTCATTGATTACGGCCTGGTCACCGAACGCGCCGACGAGATCCTCGAGGCCATCGCCGACACGCATTTCTTCATCGATCGTCCGACTGCCGAGACGTCGCCGCGTTACAAGCAGATCATCCCGTACGTGCTGATCCGCCACGACGACGCGTACTTTCTGCTGCAACGCAAACCGAAGCAGGTCGAGGCGCGGCTGCATCACAAGCTCAGTCTCGGCATCGGTGGACACATCAACCCCGACACTCCCGACTTCTTCGACGGCTTGCAGAAGGAGCTCGAGGAAGAGGTGGAGGTCGCAGGCGACTACGACCTCTCGTTCGTCGGCATCCTCAACGACGACACCACCGAAGTCGGCCGCGTCCACCTCGGCGCCGTGTACGTGCTCGATGCACACGAGCGCAACGTCACCGTACGCGAGACCGAGAAGATGAGTGGCCGCTGGGTGCCGCGCGACGAGCTGGCGCAGCATCGCGAGGCGATGGAAACATGGTCGCAGATCGTCTATGACGCACACATTCGCTAGCGCGCTGATCGTCCTCCTCCTCGGCACTGGCTATCCGCGTCCGGATCCGGAGCGTGCGGGTCCGTCGACGGTGGTGATCGCAGGCGATGCATGGTTCGTCGTCGACGCGGGACGCGGTACGACCATGCGACTCGCGGCGACGGATTTAAAGTACGCGAACCTGCGCGGCGTCTTCCTGACGCACCTGCACTCCGATCACACGGCGGGACTGCCGGACCTCTTCAACACCTCTTGGCAATTCGGGCGCAAGACGATGCCGCTCGAGTTGTACGGACCGCGCGGCACGAAGAAGCTCGCGAATGCGATGCTGGATTTTTTCGAAGAAGACATCCAGCTGCGGCGCGATGTGCTGGAACGCCATCCCGCCGCGGGCGCGACGATCCGCACGCACCTCGTGCGCGAAGGAATCGTGTACGACGACGGCACGGTGAAGGTGACGGCGTTCGCGGTCGACCATCGGCCGGTGAGGAACGCGTTCGGCTATCGCTTCGAAGCAGGCGGAAAAACGATCGTGATCAGCGGCGATACGCGTCCGAACGACAACCTCGTGCGTTACGCGAAAGGCGCCGATGTGCTCGTGCTCGAGGCGTATCTGCCCGAGCACTTTTTGCGCGTCGATACGCCCGACGTCGCGGCGCGCCTGATGCGCTATCACACGAGCGCGGAGGAAGCGGGCGAGCTCGCCGCGCGCGCCGGAGTGAAGAAGTTGGTGTTGACGCACCTCATCCCCGCGAACGCGGAAGAGACGTTTCGCGAACGCGCTTCGCGCAAGTTCAAGGGTGAGATTGTCGTCGGGCGCGATCTGTTGCGGGTCGAGTGATATGGAAAGCGGCAGCTTTGCTGCCGCTTTCCATAAGACTACCGACCCGCGAAGAACACAGGATCTCCCGACGCGTTATCCACCATCGATCCATACGCGAACAGCTTCGCGTTCCCATCGCCCTCCGCCTGCAGCGTGAAGCCGCCAGACAGGAACACGCCCGGAAAGAGCGCCGTCACCGACGTCTGCACCTGTTGTCCCGGCGCGAGTGTCACGCCATTCCGAGCGAGCTCGGCGCCCGCCTGCGAGAGCAGCACCACGCTGAAAAATTCGGTCTCGTTGCCACCGTTCACGAAGCCGACGTTCGAGCGATAGCTGCCGTCGTTGCGCAGGCCGGGAACAAACACGCGCGGCGCGAACTCCGCGACCGGATCGATTGATTGCCCATAGGTTCCACCCTTCGCCACGGAGGTGTACGTACGGCTCGTGACCACCGGACCGATCGACGACGTCCATGTCACCTGCAACGCGCCGCTGCTCGAGGTGTGGCCGAACTGCGCGAGGATGTCGGCGAGCATGATCGTGTCGCTGCCGCCGAGGAAGAGAGACTTGGTGGCGCCGGCATAGCGCAGCGTGAGCGTGGTGCTGCTCGTGCTCGGATTGAACAGCGCCACGTCGCTGCGCCAGAACGTGCCGTTGACGCCGGGCGAACGGGCCACGACCGGCAGCGTGAGCGCGCCGCTAGTCTCTGCGCCGCGGGCCTGAATGTAGATCGGGTCCTGCGTAAGGTTGTCGATCACCGACGCGTAGCCGCTCACCGAGTCGCTCGCGGCGGCCGCGATGCGCATCGTGAGCACGTCGTGCGATTCGCCGCTGACTTGCGGGAAGAACGCCGCGAGCGGCGCCTGCTGGAAGCTGTTCGCGGGCACCGAGATCGTCTTCGAGCTGAGCGAACTGCCGGTGCGCGAGAGCAGCGTGAGCGTCGCATTCATCGGCGCGCCGCCGCGGTTCACGATGCCGACGTTCGTCCGGTAGCTGGCGTTCGCGGTGATGCCGGTGATGTACAGCGTCTTCTCCAGCTCTTCCGACTGCATGTCGGGGACGGCCTGACCGTACGTACCGACCTGACCCGGCGTGAACGTGCGGCTGCTGACACGCAGCTCGGCGCTCGCGCCGGCGCTCGTCGCTTCGATCGCGAGAGCACCTGCACCTGATGGAATGTTGAACAGGTCGACGAGCGCGTTGTTGTACGTCACGAGTTGCCGAGGCGAGAGGAAGAGCGAGCGCGTGGCCACGTTGCCGCCGGCGGCGGGAAGGAAGATCATCGACACGTTCGCGCCCTGCGAGCCGGCGTTGAAGAGATTGAGCTCGGTGCGCCACGAAGTGCCGCCGACGCCGCCGCCGTACGTGGCGACGGAGACGAGCGCGCGATACGGCGTGATCGCCGCGATGGTGAGCTGACGCGATGCGGTCGCGGAGCTGGTCGCGTTCGCGGCGGTGAGCGTGATCGTGTACGTGCCCGGTCCCGCGTACGCGTGGCTCGGATTACGGGACGTCGAAGTCGCGCCATCGCCGAACGACCATGTCCAGCGCGTCGGATTGCCGCTGGAGCGATCGGTGAATGTCACGCCTTCGCGGATTGAAGGCGTGGGCGTCGAGATGTCGAACGCCGCCACCACCGGCGGAGTGACGGGTGCGCTGCTGCCGACCGCGAAGCTCCTCGAGGCAGAGGATGACTGGCCGACGCCGGTGACGGTCAGCGTCACCGTGTACGTGCCCGCCTTGGCGTAAACGTGCTTCGCGGGGCTGGCGGTCGAGGTCGAACCATCGCCGAAGTTCCAGAGGCGCGACGACACGCTGCCGGTCGAGCCGTCGTAGAACGTGAAGGTCGTCACGCCTTCCGTGCCGCTCTGCGGCGTCATCGTGAATGCGGCCTTCGGCGCGGCGGCGATCGTCGCGTTCGCCGTGTTGGACGCGGTCGAGTTCCCGGCCGCGTTGTACGCGATGACATAGATGCGATAGCTGCCCGAGGTGAGGCCGCTGAGGCGCGTGGAGGTGACGTTGGCGTTGAGCTGAGCGACACGCGAAAACGTGCCGCTGCCCGTCGCCAGGTAGATCGAGAAGCCGGTTTCATTCGTCGAACGGTCGACCCACGAGAGATCGATGTTGTTGCTGAGCGCATTCGCGCGCAGATCGTTCGGTGCGGTGGGAACTGCGGGAGGCGGCGGAGGTGGTGGCGGAGGCGTGGTGCCACCGCTGCCGGGATAGAGCCAGCGCGCCGCGGTCTGATCGTCGGCGCGCAATGCCGGACCAGCGCCGGTGACGGTCGCGTACATCAGCGCGCCTCCGTCGGGACTGTGGCCGAAGCCCAGCGTATGGCCAAACTCGTGCGCGACGATCTCGGCGAGCACCTTGCTGCTGATGCCGTTCGCGGGCGACACGCCGTCCTGAATGGTGAGATTACCTTCGATGATATTCCACGCCAGTTGCGCGCCGGCGGGATGGTCGGCATCGGCCGCGAACGTCGCCGTCCACGTCTGTCGCGCCGCAACGCCGTTGAAACCGCCGCGGCCGACGACGCCGCCGGCGTTGCGGCTGTACGTGCCGCTGATCTCGTTGAGGGGATCGCCGAACAGCACTTCGTTGACGTTGTTCGGCCCGTCGAGACCGCCCATCGCGCCCGTGCGCGAGCCCGCGTAGCTGTAGTTGATCCTCGCGGATGCGTAGCCGCTCCATGAGCTCAACGCGGTCTGCAACTCGGCCACGCCACCGTCGGTGTAGCCGCTCTGCGTGCCCATGCTGTACCAGCGCGCCTGCTGCCCCGCGCCGAATGCGAACCAGCGATACACGGTCGGCTCGGCGATGAGCGTGAACTCGGAACCGATGCCGCGCGGCGTCTTCGCGTTCCGCTGGAGCATCGGATTCTCGACGCCGTAGTTCTTGATGCCTTCCCGTCCGGCGACGCGCTCCTCGACAAACGTCTCGAAGCCGGCCGCGTCACGCTGCACGTTCTTCGCGCGCAGCGGCCGCAGATCGACGTCGAGCAGATTCACGTCATGCGCGAGATCGTCGCGCATCCAGAGACGCCGGCCGTTCTGCATCTCGGCTTGGGTGAACTTGCCGACGTACAGATCGACCGTGCGGAAGCCGCCGCGCGGGGATTCTTCGAGGAAGAGCAGCACGCGCTCGCCCGCGGTGAACTCCGGACTGCCGAAGAGCTTCGTGATGCGGTCGTCGATCTGCCCACCCATCTCGCGGACCGTGATGCGTCCGCTGACGTCACCCTTGATCGCGCGCGTGACTTCGACGATGGTGTCGGTCCAGATCGCGCCGTTGCGATCGACCGTTGTGGTGGCGACGACGGTGCCGTCGAGGATGACCGGCGCCTTGGCGATGAGCTGCTCGTCGGATGGAAGGACGATCGTCGTAGCATGAGCCGCGATCGCCGCCAGAAAAAAGACACACGTCAGCCCGTACACCCGAAATGATCTCACCAGACTTGGCCTCCGAAGTTATTCGGATAACGGACCGGAACTGAAGGAGCATTCCGCCGCCGATGAAAACGAATGCCGCCCGCCTGCTCGACGCCCTGGGTATCTCCTACGAAATAAAGGAGTACGAGGTCGACCCGGAGGATCTCGCGGCCGAGAGCGTGGCACGGAAGGTGGGATTGCCGCCCGAGCAGGTCTTCAAGACCCTCGTCGCGCGCGGCGACAAGCAGGGCGTCTGCTTCGCGGTCGTGCCCGGCGATCAGCAACTCGATCTCAAGGCGCTCGCGCAGCTCACCGGCGATAAGAAGATCGACACCGTCGCGCTGAAGGACGTGCAGCCGCTCACGGGCTACATCCGCGGCGGCGTCACCGCGCTGGCAGCGAAGAAGAGCTATCCGGTTTTCGCGGATGAGACCATCGAGCTGTTCGACGTGATCTCGATCTCATCGGGCATGCGCGGCGCGCAGCTCATCCTCGCGCCGGCGGACTATGTCCGCGCGACGGGCGCGAAAGTGGGTTCCATCGCCAAGGAAAAGGCGTGAAGCGCCGGCGTCCCGCGCCGGCTGGCCCCACTACCCAGCCATCGGGATCGTGAAGTTGAACACCGCCCCACCCGCCCGCCCGTTCTCTGCCCACACCTTCCCTCCGTGCGCTTCCACGATGCCGCGCACGATCGCGAGGCCGAGGCCGGCGCCCATGTGCGCCGTTTTCTTGGCCTGCCAGTACGGCGTAAACACGCGCTTCAGATCGGCGGGCGGAATGCCCGGTCCCGTATCGCTGACGGTGAGGCGTACGAACGTTCCGTCGCGCCGCGCCGCCACATTGATCGTGCCGCGCTCCGGCGTGAACTTCATCGCGTTGCCGATCAGATTGCCGAACACCTGCACCAGCCGTTCGCGGTCGCCGCAGATCGACGGCAGACCGACGTCGACATGGCAGATGATCCTCTGCTCCTTCTGCCGCGCGATGGCCACGTGCGATTCGCACATCTCGCGCACGAGCGGTTCCGGCTCCATCACGTCCTGCGCGATGGAGAGGTTGCCCGTCTCCATGCGCGCGACGTCGAGCAGGTCCTGAATGAGCCGCTGCATTTGCCGCGCGGACGCACGGATCGTCTCCACGAGCTCCGGATGCTCTTCCACCGCAGCGCCGGCGAGCAGATCCGCGCTCAGCGCGATCTTCGTCAGCGGATTGCGCAGATCGTGCGACACGATCCCCAGCGTTTCATCGCGGACGCGCACCGCCGCTTCCGCTTTCTCTTTCGCCTCGCGCTCCTGCTCCATGAGCCGCACGCGGCGCAGCGCCAGCGAAGTGAGATCGCCGAGAGTGCGTGCGCGCACGACGTCGCCGTCGCGGAACAGGCGTCCGGAGACGCGGCTGTTGAGCAGCACGAGCGCGCCGAGCGCGTCGTCTTCCGCGATCAGCGGCGTGACCAGCACCTCGCAATCGCCGCATGTGTCGGCGAGATAGGGCGCCATGTTCCTGCCGAACGACGTCATGTCCGCGAGGATCACCGGCGTCCCGCCCTGGATGATCTCGTCCGTCATCGAGCCGGGGAACGACACGCGCAGTCCGCGCGGCGGCGCGCCCCTGCCGGCCGACGCAACCACCTCGACCATGGTCGCGTTGTTGATCTTCACGATCCGCTCGACGTACACGCCGTCCGCGCGCGTCACCTGCGTCGCGCGATTGGTGATCTCGTACAGCACGTCCGTCATCTCCACCGCGCCGCTGAGCGCGCTCGCGAGATGGCGGAATGCCGCCTCTTCCTCGGCCCGCCGCTCGAGCTGTTCCCGCGACGCCTCGGCCTGCGCACGCGCGACCTGCTCGAGCTCGAGCGCGCGCTTGCGCTCCGTGACGTCGCGCGCGAGGCCGGTGAAGATCGTCTGATCGCCGCTGGTGTATTCGCCGAACGAGATCTCGCACGGGAACTCGTTTCCGTCCTTGTGCAGCGCCGGCAGCTCCACACCCGTCCATGGGATGCTGCGCTCGCGCGTGCGGAGGTAGCGCATGATGCCGCGGCGATGGGAGGCGCGGAGCCGCTCCGGAATGATCGTCTCCAGCGGCTTGCCGAGGAGCTCGTCGGGCTTGTAGCCGAAGAGCCGCTCGACGGCCGGGTTGCAGAACGTGACGATGCTCTGTTCGTCGATCGTGAAGATCGCGTCCTGCGCCGTCTCCGTCATCAGGCGGAAGCGTTGCTCGCTCTCGCGCAGCGCTTGCTGCGTGCGGCGGCGCTCGATGAAGTCGCCGATCTGCGCGCCGATGAGCGTCATGATTGGCAGCAGCGTCTGTTCGGGCTCACGCGGCGTGGCACTGAAGAACTCCATCGCGCCGAGGACCTGGCCGTGGGCGATGATCGGGAAGGCGAAGGCGGCGCGCATGCCGGCGCGTTCGACGGCGGCCGCGCGCGGCATGTGAGCCGTCGTGCGGAAGTCGCTGATCCAGTGCGCGTCGCCGAGCTCCCAGACGCGCCCGATCAGTCCGACGCCGCGCGCAAAACGCATCTCGGTGCAAAGCTTCCGCGCCGCCTCGGCATCCACTTCCGGTCCATGCCACTGCTCGACGCACCACATCTCGTCGCCGCGCAGTTCCCAGAGCGCGCCGACGTCCCATCCGAGGTTCAGGCAGATCGTTTCCATGATGCGCTGGGCGGTCTCCTCGAACGGGCGCTCTTCACTGAGGAGGTGCGTCAGCGCGAGCTGCGCGGCCAGGCGGCGCTCTGCGCGCTGGCGTCCGGTGATGTCGCGGCCGAATTTCGAGTAGCCGATGATCCGTCCGTCCTCGGAGCGGAACGGCATGGTGACGCCATCCATGAATCGCCAGCGTCCATCTTTACCCACATGCCACCGCGTATCGTCTGCACGTCCCTCGGCACGCGCCGTCGCCAGCTCCTTCGCTGGCACACCGTTTTGCCGGTCCTCGGAAGTGAACAGCATGTCGAAAGGGCGGCCGACGATCTCGTCGGAGGTGAAGCCGAAGATCGCTTCGGCGCCGGCGTTCCACATGGTGACGTGGCCGTCTTCGTCGAGGAGGAGGATGGAGAAGTCGGTGGCGTCCTCGACCATCTTGCGGAAGACGTTTTCCGGCGGCGCGACCAGCTCCTTCATGCCGGGGGCGACACGAGCACACGACGTGCCGCTTCTGCTAGACTCCGCGGCCCCGCAATGGACGCAAGTGCAGGCTTGTTCCGGCGATCAGCGCTCTGATGGGGAGTCGCCAAGTGGTAAGGCAGCGGCCTTTGGAGCCGCCATTCGGAGGTTCGAATCCTCCCTCCCCAGCCACCGGGGGCACCGCGCCAAGTCAGTAGATCAGTGCGAGCTCCGTAGTCGTCATTCGTATCGCTGGAGATGTCGCCGCTGCGACCGGCTCGCCGGCGACCACAACCTCAGTTCCAATCGGACCGCCCCGAGTCAAGAAGAAGAGCAGCGCCTGCCCGCTGACGTCCGACTGGAAAAGTGGTGTACTGCGGGATCGCGCCTTTGGTGACGCCGGTGAGTTGATTCGGCGTGTTGCTCCACGCGGACGCGGTGACGGAGCAGCATCAACGCCGTTGGACGGGCCCAAAGTCACATGCCACCTTTCGGTTCCTTATCGACAACAACTTTTTCCGCGTGCTATCCTGCCGTCAGTAAAGCAAGCATGCACTACGACGACGAAGCGCTGTTCGAATACGTGGAAGGCAGCTCCCCCATCGCGGCGGACATCGAGTCGCACGTGTCCTCTTGTGAACGTTGCTCGACCGAGGTCGGTGAGCATCGGGAGATGGTGGCCACGCTTTCGTCGAGCGAAGTGTGGCAGCCGGCGGCCGCTCCTCCGAGGCAGTTCGTCGTCGATGTGGCGGGATTCGCCGACCGTGCCCGCCGCGAAGAAGAGGCGGCCGATGCGTTGTGCGACACGATCCTGACCGGTCCGGCCGCGTGGTGGCCGCAGCGCCTGCGGCAGTCGGCAGGCGCGCACACGGCGGGGATGGTGAAGCAGTTGCTCGAGCGGATGCGTTCGATGCTCGGCAGCTCGCCCGCGAACGCGCTGCAGGTGACGGCGCTGGCGATCGAGACCGCGAACTCGCTCGACGTGATTGACTACCCGTGCGACTACGTCATCAAATTGCGCGCGCAGGCGTATCGCGATCATGCGTACGTGCTCTCCTTCATGGGCCGTTATCCGGAAGCGCTCGAGTACGCCGATCGCTCCAAGCGGCTCTTCGATCAGGTGCCGATGCCGGAGTACGACCTGGCGCGGCTGGCGCTGGTGAAGGCGTCGATCCTGCGCTCCATCGACCGGGTCGAGGACGCGCTCGCGCTCATCCGCGGCGCCGCCGAGACCTTCCTGCGTTTTGGTGACCTGTCGCGCCATGCCGTTGCGCGTCAGACCGAGGCGTCGACGTTGTACTTGCGCGGGAACGTCGAGCAGGCGCTGGCCATCTGGAAGGACGTCGAGGCTTCGAACGTCGCGCTCGACGAGCACGCGTCCGTGCGGCTTACGCACAACATCGCGCTCTGCTATTCCGACCTGGGGCGCCCGAAGGAGGCGATCGAGTACCTCCAGCGCTGTGTCGTCGAGTACGAAATGCTCGGCGTCGAGACGGAGCGGACGCGCAGCCGCTGGCTCGTTGCGAGCGCGCTGGCCGCGTGCGGTCATTATGGCAATGCCGTCCCGATCTTCCGCCAGACGTGGCGTGAGTTCGAACAGCTCGATCTGATCGCCGACGCTGGGCTGGTGGCATTGGAGCTCGCGGAGACCCTGCTGGTGCTGGGACAGAACGAAGAAGTGCCGGCCATCTGCCGCGAGGTCATCGGCCAGTTCACCCGCGCCGGCATGGCCTCGCGCGCGATCACCGCACTTTCTTTTCTGCGGGAGGCGGTGGCGGTGGGACATGCCACACCCAGCCTCGTGCAGCACGTCGCGAATTTTCTCCGCTACCTACCTGCCGAGCAGCCTCGGCTCTTCGCCCCGGCTCCTTCCGGCCTGGAGTAGTGTCGGCCACCCCGACATCCCGCCCGCTACGCACTTTCAGCGAATCATCGCTGAGCGACCGAACAATAACGCGCACCAACAAGGAGGAACCATGCGCTCTTCGTCCATGAAGTCCCTGACCGCCACCGCTACGCTCATCGTCACTCTGACCCTTGCGGCCGCTCCGGCCGCGCAGGCCGCCACCGCGATGCACCGCGCGAAGCACACCGTGACTCGCGCGATCCACCGCATGGCGCGGATTGTCACCAACTGGAAGCCCGGCGACCCGATCCCGGCTTCGTCGTCGCTGACAGAGGACATCACGGAAACGGCGACGACGTCGCCGAAACAGCCCGTGCGGTAGCGCGTCCCTCGTATCCCCAGGCCGGGCGAAGCCCGGCTTGGGAGATCCTTTTGTCCGTGGTGTACCGCCGATTCAGCAGAGAGCCTGTCGTTCTCCAGCTTGCTGGCGCGCCTTGAGCCTGCCCCGGTTTCGTGGACGGGTTAGTTGTTGGATGTGGTGATCATACGTGGTGGCGCGGCGCTGAACGTTGAAGCGGTGTGCTGAGTGAAGTCTGAGAAGTTGCTAGCGGATGGCCTGAGCCTTTCTTCCTCCC
>DASPNA010000023.1:0-14330 GCA_035626775.1 Thermoanaerobaculia bacterium | reverse complement strand
GGGGGGGGGGGGAAGTCTCAGAGTCTCAGAGTCTCAGAGGGTCGGGGCTGCGACAGTGTTCGAGCGGCTACTCCTTCGAGACGGGCCGTCGAAGTTGCAAAAGGTCGCGCCTGCGAACAGCGCCGGCGCGGCTACGCCTCTGAGACTCTGAGACTCTGAGACTCAGCGCCGGAGCGCGTCAGCGCTGCAGCGCTGCTAAACTCCCCCGCTCCAATGTCCTCCATCCTGCAACGCTGTGCTGTGCACGCGGAGCGGCCCGCATTCGCGCGCTGCATGACGTGCGCGAAGACGCTCTGCCAGGAATGCGCGACGCAGTGGGACGGCATCTGGCATTGCGCGTCGTGCCTCGCCTCCAGGCGCGGCGCGATCGTGCAGCGGTCGCCGGTATTGAGCTGGACCGCGGTCGTGACGCTCTCGCTGTTGCTCTTGTTCGCAGGCGCGCGCGTCATGGTCTGGACCGCCGCCGTCCTCGCGGGGATGTTTTGATCCACACGCCGCTTTCCACCACCACGGTCCTCGACGAAGCGGCGGACGTGGTGTCGATGACTGCCGCTCCCTGGGCCGGCCTGTTGATCGCGACAGTGCTCCCCTATCGCTTCCTGCAGGCGCTTTTCCTCGATCAACTCCTCGAAGTCGGCTCCACCGCCGCGCAATACGGCAATCTCCTCGGCGGCACAGCCAACATGATCGTCGCCGCGATCCTCCTCGCGCTCTGGGGCCGCGCGGTGTATGCGCGCGCGTGCCGTCTGGCGCTCGCGCGCGGTACCGCACCGGGACGCGAAGCGTGGCGCGTCCGTCCCGCGGCGCTGGCCTGCTACGTCCTCACCGCCTCCACCGCCATGCTCGCCGGCTACATCAGCATCTTCACGATCTTCGGATTCGTCGTACCGGTGATCCTGGCCGGCATGGCCATCGGGACGTTCGAGCTCAATGAGCGCGCCGGCGTCATCGCTCCGTTCGCGATCATCTTCCGTTACACGAAACGCGTCGCGATCCCGTTCGTGCTGGTCTTCGTTTTCTTCTGTGCGACCATCGTGGCGCTGCTGAATCTCGCCGCCGCCTTCGAGCTCGGCAAATGGCTCACCGGCGCGGTGGGCGGCTTCGATGCGCCGAACTGGCAACGGCTCTTCACTGCCGGCAATCGCCGCTACCTGCTGATCCTCGTCGCCGGCGCACTGGTGATCGTCGAGCCTTTCTGGATCGCCGCACACGTCATCTTCGTCCGCAAAGCAGGCGCGGAAGAGAGCGGCGACGACCTGCGCACATGGTTCGACGAGCTGAGGCGCACGGCATGAGGCGCTTCGTCATCGCAGCGTCGCTGCTCGTATGCGGCACACTGCACGCGCAGTTGCCGATCGAACATTACATCGGCGCGCTCGAACGCATTCATTCTCTGCTCGCTACGAAGCAACTCGATGCGGCGAAGGCGGAAGCCGTCGCGTTGGCAGGGAAAGAGATCGTGTCGTCACGCGGCAAGTTTCACGCGGATGACTCTTTGCTCGACGCGATTCGACAGGCGCGCGGCGCCGATCCAATCCTCCTGAACCGCATCGCGCTCACCGTCGACGAACTGCGCAGGACCGGCGCCCCCGGCACGCCGCCCGATCCCAAACTGCTGCAGCAGGTCGCGGCCGAGCAGGACGTGCCGGAGCTCGCGCCCGGCGGCGAGATCAACACCAACGTCGTCCCGCAGGTCCCGCTCTCCGAGCGCATCGCAACCGCGATCGTCGAGATGTTCCGCTGGATTGGAAAAAAGGTCGCCGATCTCATCGACTGGTTCCTCGACCTGTTTCCGCGCCGCTCGTTCCAGCGGCCGGACGGCACACCGAACCTGCGCTGGATCGTCATCGGCGTCGTCACGCTGATCGTGCTGATCATCCTCGTGCTGGCGATCGAAGTCGCGCGCCGCTCGCGCCGCGATCGTGAGAACGTCGTCACGTCGACCGCCCCGATTCGCTCGGAACGCGACGACGATCCGCTCTCGCGCGGCGCGACCGAATGGGAACGCTACGCGGCGCAACTGGCCGGCGCTGGCCACTTCCGCGAAGCAATCCGCGCCTGGTACCACGCTGTCCTCGTCACCAGCTACGCCGCCGGCGCGCTGCATTTCCGCAAGGGGCGCACGAACTGGGAGTACATCGCATCGCTGGCGCCGTCGATGGCATGGCGGGCGGACTTCATCCGCCTTACACAACGCTTCGAACAGGAGTGGTACGGCGCGGACCAGAGCACGCGCGACGCGTTCGACGACTGCAGCGCACACGCGCGGCGCATTCTCGAACAACTGCGCCTGCGGGGTGCGGCGTGAAGCGGACCTTGCCCCTGATTTTCGCGCTGCTGCTGTTCGTCGCGATCTCGATCATCTGGATCGTCACCGACCGGCGCGCGCCGCAACGCGTGTACGACGTCTACTCCAGCGCCAACACGTCGAAAGAGGGCCTCTCCCTCGCCTCCGGCTATCTCGCCAAGCGCCGCAAGGTGGCGATGCTCACCCGACCCCTCGGCCGCGAGCCGATCGAGCGCAACGCGGTCGTGTTCCGGGTCGTCAACGAAATGCCGCGCTTCTTCGATCCGGAAGCGCTCGACGACAAACAGGTCGGACCGCCGCGTCCGAAGACACCGCCGCTGCTGAACGATCGCGACGAAGCGTTCCTGCGCCGCGGCGGACGCATCGTGCTGGCCGCACGCGGCGGCACTCTCGATTCCGCGATCACGAATGAACGTGTCGCGCGCAAAGTGCTGCCGATCTGGCCCGCTGTCGAGTCGCTCGCGCTGCCGCCCGACTCGCAGGCATTCGTCACATTGCGTTCGCGCATGCTGCCGATCTTCGTGGCCGGCACGCGCGTCGTGCTCGCACGCGAGCGCATCGGCGACGGCGAGCTGTTCGTCCTGTCCGCGCCCGCGCTGCTGCGCAACGACAATCTGATGGACAACCTCGCGCTCCTCACCGCGCTCGCGGGCGGCGACGGACGCCCGGTGTATTTCGACGAGGTGCTGCACGGCATCGTCCGCGGCGACGGCGCGCTCGCGCTGATGAAGGAGTGGAACCTTGGGCCGTTCCTGCTGATGCTGGCAACTGCTGCGATCCTCATTTTCTGGCGCGGCGGTCGCCGCATCGGCCCAGCGGAAGTCGACGCCCGCGAAACGCGCTCCGACGCCGTCGACCTCGTCCGCTCCCTCGGCGCGCTCTATCACGAGGTCACCACCGACGCGGAGGCGATCGCGCTCTACTACGACTCGCTCACGCGCGCCGTCGCGCACAGCAGCGGCCTGCGCGGCGACGCGCTGCGCAAACGCGTCGACGAATTGACGGGGGGGCTCGTGCCGCCGGAAGGGCGGGAGCGGATGCCGCGGCGGGTGTTTGCGATGCAACTGCGCGCGATCAACGACGGATTCGAACGAATTACGAATCTGGAGCGACGGGCTCTCAGCCCGTCGAGCGCGACGGCAAGGCCGACGGGCTGAGAGCCCGTCGCTCCAGATGGCTATGAAGGAAATGCAAATGCAATCGATCACCGAAATCTCCACGCGGTTCCAGGCGCTGCGCGAGCAACTCGACCGCGTGATCATGGGTCAGGAGCGCGTGAAGACGCTCACGCTGACATCGCTGCTCGCGGGCGGGCACATGTTGCTCGAAGGCGTTCCCGGCACCGGCAAGACGCTGCTCGCGCTGACGCTGGCGAAGCTGCTCGGCTGCCGCTTCCGCCGCATCCAGTTCACGCCGGACCTCATGCCCTCCGATCTCCTCGGCGCAAACATCTTCAACCAGAAGACGCAGGAGTTCGTGTTCCGGCCCGGTCCCGTCTTTACCGATGTGCTGCTCGCCGACGAGATCAACCGCACGCCGCCGCGCACGCAATCGGCGCTGCTCGAGGCGATGCAGGAGAACGCGGTCACGATCGACGGCGCGCGCTACAAGATCTCGCCGATCTTCACCGTGTTCGCGACGCAGAACCCGGTCGAATTCGAAGGGACGTATCCGCTGCCCGAGGCGCAACGGGATCGGTTCCTGTTCAAGATCAATATCGACTTTCCGGAGACGGACGACGAGACGCGCATGCTCGACGAGTACGCGGCCGGGCGCCGACTGCACGACGAGATCGTCGCGTCGCTGCAACCGGTCGTGAGCGGCGAGGAACTGCTGCAGGCGCGCCGCACGGTCACGACCGGCGTGCGCGTCGAGTCGCACATCATTCGCTACATCCAGGAGCTCGTCGCGCGCACGCGCCGCGATGATTCGGTGCAGATCGGCGCCGGCCCGCGCGCGTCGCTGGCGTTGCTCGAGGCGAGCCGCGCGACGGCCGCGCTCGCGGGCCGCGACTTCATCACGCCGGACGATGTGAAGTCGCTGGTCGCGCCGGTGGTGTCACATCGCATCACGCTGAGTCCCGAGGCGGAGATGGAGGGGCTGGCGCTCGAGGATTTGCTGAAAAGGATTTTCGATTCGGTCGAAGTGCCGCGATAACCCATGCGTCCCGCGCCGCTGCTGATCCGCCTGACCATCATCCTGGCCATGACCGCGCTGCTCGCGGCGGTCGTGCCGGCGATGGCGTGGATTGTGGCTGGTGCGTTCTTGTTGCTGCTGGTTGCGAGCGCATTCGAAGCGTTGGTGTTGCGGCGGGTGCGATTTGACGTGGAACGGCAAGTGAAGCTTGCGCTACCGCTCGATGAGCGCGAGGAAGTTGCGTTCGTGGTCCGATGGAGTGCGGCAGCCGCAGCTGCCACTTTCAAAAGCGGCGGCTCTGCCGCCGCACTCCATATGACCGTGCGGCAGCGGTGGCCGGAGATCATTGAGCCGCGGTCATCGACGGGGGATGGGACCTCTCGCGCGGGTGAGGTGTTGTCGCTGCCGTTCACGATCCGCGGCGTCGCGCGCGGCACCGCGGCCATCGAGCCGTTGTACATCGCCGCGACGATGTACGGGCTGGTCGAGCGCATCGTTGCAGCGGGTGGTGACACCATCGCGCACGTGCTGCCGAACCTCCGCGCGGTCGGGCGCATGCACAAGCGGCTCAACGACTACGCGCTGCGATCGCTTGGCGCGCGTACCGCGCCGAAGATCGGCAAGGGGCGCGACTTCGACCGGCTGCGCGACTACGTGCGCGACGACGATTTTCGCGACGTGGCGTGGCGCGCGTCGGCGCGGCATGGCCGGCTCATCGTGCGCGAGTTCCGCATGGAGCGCAGCCAGGACGTGCTGCTCTGCCTCGACTCCGGCCATCGCATGGCTGGGCGCGTCGAACAGATCACGCGCCTCGACCACGCCGTCAACGCGTCCGTGCTGATCAGCTACATCTGCAACCGCATGGAGGACAAGACCGGCATCGTCTCGTTCGACGTCGGCGTCGACAAGGGACTGCCCGCCGGGCGCGGCACGTCGCATCTGCGCGCGATCACCGCGTACGTCACGCAGCTCGAAGCGGCGTATCGCCACACCGATTACCTCGCGCTGGCCGCGAGCCTGAGGCGGCGCCTGCATCACCGCACGTTGATCTTGATCCTGACCGTGCTGCCCGAGCGCGAGGAGCGCCACGACCTGTTGCGCGCCGTGACGATGCTCGCGCCGCAGCACCTGCCGCTCCTCGTCGCACTCACCGATCGCGATCTGCGCGCGCAGGCCTCGCTGCTGCCGGCCGATCGTGATGAGCTCTCGCGCACGCTGGTCGCACGCGATCTCTGGCTCGGCCGCGCGGAACTGATCCGCGAACTACGCTCGCGTGGCGCGCTCGTGGTCGAGTCGACGGCCGAGGATTGGGGAGTGGATTCGGTGAACGCGTATATCGACATCAAGAGGAGGCAGATGTTGTGAGTCGAGTCGGAGAGTCTTAGAGGAGGCAAGACGCGGAGTCCCCTCTAAGACTCTACGACTCTAAGACTCTACGACTCCCCCAATCGCATGAACATCGAACGCTTCCTTATCGACCGCCGCCCCGTATGGGAATCCCTCGACGCACTGCTCAATCGCGCGGACGACGTCGAGCTCTCGCGCGCCGAGATGCAGGAGCTCGTCGAGTTGTACCGGCGCACGTGCACCGATCTCAATCGCGCGCGCTCGCAGACCGCAAATCCGGAGATCCTCGGCTACCTCAACCAGCTCACCGGCCGCGCGTATCGCTTCATCTATCGCGCGGGACATGAGACGCAGGCATGGCCCGCGTTCGTGAAGTTGATCACGCGCGAGATCCCGTCTGCGTTCCGCCGGGAGCGCATCGCCATCATCATCGCGGCGTCAGCGTTCCTCCTCGGAACGCTCTTCGGCTCGATCGCGATCCTCGTCGATCCGGCGAACGGCGAACGGCTCGTGCCGGCGGCGTTCTTCACCGAATCGCCGAAAGAGCGCGTCGACAAAATCGAGCGCGGCGAAGAGCGCATCTCGAACGTCGAGGACGCGGTGCTCTTCGGCGCGTCGCTCTACACGCACAATATCCGCGTCTCCTTCCTCGCCTTCGCCCTCGGCGCGCTGACCATCGTCCTCGGCTTGGCGATCCTCTTCTACAACGGCATCATCCTCGGCGCGATTGGAACGATGTATGCGCTCGACGACGTCTCGGTCTTCTTCTTCGCGTGGGTCGGGCCGCACGGTGCGCTCGAGCTGCCGGCCATCATCTTCGGCGGCGCGGCCGGGTTGCTGGTCGGCCGCGCGTTGCTCATGCCGGGCAGCCTCTCGCGCGGCGCGTCGCTGCGGCGCGTGCTGCCGTCCGTGTGGCGCATCGTCATCGGCGCCGCGTTGACGCTCGTGTGCGCCGGCATCATCGAAGGCTCGTTCTCGCAGTTCTCCGCGAAGACGATTCCGTACGCGCTCAAGATCGGCGTGGCCATGCTGCTCTTCCTCGGACTCACGACGTACCTCTTCCTGCGACGGACGGACGAATGAGCGAGCTGACGATCACGACGCCGGAACACGTCCCGATTCGCCTCGAGCCGGCCGGCGCGGGCAGTCGCTTCATGGCGATCCTCTTCGACGCACTGATCGTGCAGGGAACGGCGACGACGATCTACGGAACGCTGCGAGTGTTCCTGCCCTACGGCGTGGCGCTGGCGATCTTCGTGACCATCAACTTCTTCCTGACGTTCGCGTGGCATGTGTGGTTCGAGACGCGCCGTCAGGGTCGTACGCCGGGCAAGAAGGCGATGCGCATCCGCGTGATCGATGCGCGCGGCCTGCCCGTTTCGCTGCATCAATCGCTGGTGCGCAACATCACGCGCGTGCTCGACTTCATCCCCGCGTTCTACGCCATTGGCGCGATCGCCGTGATGACGTCGCGAGCGCGACGGCGCATCGGCGACGTCGTCGCGGACACGCTGGTCGTGCGCGAGGCGCAGCCGCTCGCCTATCGCGCGCAGCTCGCGGCGGAGCGGCGTCACAACAGCTTGCGCACGCCACGCGTCCTGCGCCTGGCGCGGCATCGCATCAGCCTCGAAGAGCGCGAGTTCCTGCTCGCGCTTTGCCTTCGCGCGGATCGCATGACGGCCGAAGCGCGGTACGACTTGTTCGAGGAAGTGGGGCGCGAGTACCGGCAGAAACTCGGGCTCGAGGAAGAGCAGATCAGCGGCGAAAACCTCGTGCGCGATTTGACAGCAGTATTGTTCAACCCGAGCTAAGTGCAGCCTTCTCCCCTCCGCGAGGGGAGACGGTGCCCGAAGGGCGGATGAGGGGGTGCGCATCCGGCGTCGAGAAGAGCCCTCATCCGGCCTCCGGCCACCTTCTCCCCTTTGCGAAGGGGAGAAGGTTACATAGGCGGCCTCCGGTAAAATGTCCGGATGCTCTGCAGAACTCACGTCGACGTCGCTGAAGGTGTGCGCCGCTGCGCGCGGTGCGGCACACCGTACTGCCCCGATTGCCTGGTGGAGATTTCCGGCCGCCCGTATTGCGCGACCTGCAAGAACGAGCAACTCCTCGACGTGCGTTCGGGCGTCGAGCATGGGCAGCTCGAGCTCGCATCCATCTGGAAACGCTTCGGCGCCGTGTTCGTCGACGGCCTGCTGATCGCGATTCCGATGTACACGATCATGGGCGTGTTCATGTTCATGGCCTCGAACGGTGAAGAACCTCCGATGTGGATCAACTTCATCGGCCTGCCGTTCACGATTCTGTCCGTGATCTATGAAGCGCTGATGCTGCAGTACAAGAACGGGCAGACGCTCGGCAAGATGGCGGTGAAGGTGCGCGTGGTGCGGCCGGACGGCTCGTCGATCAGCGGCGGCCAGGCATGGGGCCGCGTGGCCATCCGCACGATCCTCGGCTGTCTCTGGATCGACTACATCCCGGCGCTGTTCACGCAGGAGAAGACGGCGATCCACGACATGGTCGCCGGCACGCGCGTCGTGGAAGCGTAGCGCGGTTCCGATGACCATCACCACCGGCGCCATCGTCACGTCCTACCGCGGACCGCACTGTCCGCGCTGCGACGTGCCGCTGACGTCGGACTGGATTCGCACCGGCGTGATCACGTGCCCGTATTGCGGACGCGCGTTCGAGGCCACCGCGTTCGAGCCGCCGCAACGGAAACCGCCCGCGCCGATGGAAGTCACGGCGGTCGGTCCCGAGGGGGCGAACGCGTGCGCGAATCATTTGCGGAATGCGGCGACGGCGTCGTGTCAGCGCTGCGGTCTCTTCATCTGCGCCTTGTGCGATATGAACATCGGCACCGGCTCGTTCTGTCCGTCGTGCTTCGAACGCGTGCGCGCCGAGGGGACGTTGCCGGCGGCGCGGCGATACCGTGATTTCGCCACGATCGCGCGCTCCTCTGCGCTGGCCGGACTCTTTTTCTCCTTCATGTTTCTGGGTCTGCCGTTCGGCGCGGTGGCGGTTTACTACGGCCTCAAGGCCCGCACGCAGCGCAAGAGCGAAGGACGCTCGACCGCCGGCGTGACCGCGGTGGCGCTGCTCGGCTTTTTCGAAATCCTCGCCGGCGTCGCCGCCATCGCATTCATCATCTACGCGATCGGACAAGCGTCATGAGCGCGAACGAGCCGCGCAAACTGCTCGGCCAATCACGCGCGGTCGGCTCGCGCGCGATGGTGTATCAGGTCGCCGACGGCCTGGAGCTGGAAGTGAACGAGCAGTACGACGTCGTGCACAAGCGGGTGCTGTTCGACGACGTGATGCTGGTGACGATTCATCGCGAGATCGGTATGACCTATCTCCTCACGACCGGCTTCGTTACCGCGTTCTTTTTCGGCTTCGCGTTCCTTTTTCTGGTGATCGACATCAATGCGTGGATGTTGGCGGCGACGTTCGCCGTGCTCGGACTGCCGACCGCGATCATGATGCTGATGCGCTGGTTCACCGGCGTGATCGTGGTGACCGTGTTCGGGCGCCGCTCGAAAGCGGCCATTCATTTCACGCGAAGGAAGGATCGTGCGCGCGAGGTGTACGGCTCGATCTGCGCGGCGGTGCGCAACGCGCAGCGCCGCGCCGCGGCATCAGAGCCGGAGTAAACAGACCCCTCATCCGCCCTTCGGGCACCTTCTCCCCGCAAGCGGGGCGAAGGCCACCTTGGTAGCCTTCTCCCCTCGGCGAGGGGAGAAGGTGCCCGAAGGGCGGATGAGGGGGTGCTCAGCGTCACCGCAGCGCGAACCAGGCGATCAACCCACACAGCAGCAGCAACCCAAGCACGTTTCCGCGAAGCGGCCATGGCCACGGACGCCATCGCGTCGTGGGATCGGCGATCTCGGGCAGGTCGCGCAACTCTTCGCGCGGCAGCGTGAGGAACGGCCGCCAGTACTGTGTGTACGAGCGTTCGAGCTCATTCGTTGAGAACAACTCGCTGTGGCCAAAGCCATCGGCGCGCACGTTGATCACTTCCGCGCCGTCGAAACCGCGGCGGCCGGAAGGTCCTGAATCGTAAATGCCCGTCTGTGCGAGCGGCACGACGCGATCGCCGGTGCCGTAGTGATTGAGCACGTCTTCGAGGAGACCCGCGTCTTTCAAGCGCTTCCAGTCGAAATCCGGACGAAGCACGGAGCCGGTCAGCACGATGCGGCCGAACGCGAGCGGATCGGTGCGCGTCAGCTCTTGCTCCAGCAGTTGGCCGAGGAGCCAGGTGCCGAAGCTGTGCGCGATGACGTCGGGGCGGCCGGAGAATCCGCGCGCTTCCGCTTCCTCGCGCAGTGTCGCGATCCTGCGGCGCAACGCTTCGCGCAACGTTCCGCGGCGCCATGGCATCAGCACGCCGGCCGTGACGATGCCGTACTTATAGACCGCGACCGGCACCGAACGGCCCCACGTCGTACTGAGCTGCCAGGTGAACGATTCCTGCCATTCGCCCGATGAGTTCATGCCGTGAATGGCGATCACCCAATCGACGACGCGCGGCGGCGCGAGCTTGCGCACGTAAACGATTTCTTCTTCGGACGATGCGTCGGGCGGCTCGCGCACTTCGCGGTGCAGCAAACCGTCGGCGGCGAGGCGCTCGAGCAGTACGATCGCGGCGCGTTCCGGCGGCGGCAACATCGCAGGCGTGAACTCGCCGATGCGTTGCTCGAACAGCATGCGCAGCCGCGCGACGTCGTGCTCGCGCGCAAGCGCGTCCCAATACGACGCGGATGTCGAAACGCGCTCCGCGCTCATTGATACGTGCTCAATTTGCCGAGAATCGTCCAGACCTCGCCGGCGTCCATCTCGGCGCGGAGACGGATGCGATGGTCCTTGCCGTGGAGCTGCACGCGCAGCGGACGCGAAAGGCCGTCGCCGTTCTGGAAGACGAACACGCCTTCCATCCCGTGAAACACCGGCAGTTGCTGCGCGCGCACGGAATCGCGCACGTTCTGGATCGCGGGCTCTTCCCAGTACGCCTTGTCGGCCGAGCTCGCGGCGAACTCCACGTACGAGCCGCCCGATCCGAGACGCGACTTTTGCGCTTTGACGAGCGGCGTGGGGACTTTGTTCGTCGGCACATTCCGCTGATCGAGATTCTTCGAGACCGATGGAATGTCGAACTGGCCGCGCTCGAGGCGATCGAGATCGAGCAGCAACGCGAGCACGCGCTTCACTTCGAGCACTGCTTCCTTGTGCTCGCTGCCCTGGATCGGACTGGCGATGAAGAGCGCGGCCAGTCCGCGTGAGACGTGGGCCTCGAAGCGATTGATCGCGCGCCATTCGACTTTGCGATACGCGCGATATTCGTATGTGTCGAGCCCTTCCTGCTCGATGTAGTTTTTCTCCGGCTCCGGCACCCACGCTGGCGATGTCTCCTGCCACACGAGCCGCAACACGGAGTCGTTGAAAGAGATCGAAGTGAGTTGCCGCTGCTCCGGAAACGCGAGCACGGTCGGCGCGTCCCACAGTTTCCCGAGGCCGGCGGCGTGGACGCTTTGTTGAATTCTGGGACGCGTCAGTTCTTTGCGCAGCGCCGGCGCGATGTTGAAGAGATAGACGTGCTGGTTGCCCCACCCTTCGACTTCACTCAGCCACGCTTCGACGTCGATGAGCGTGAGCTGGCCGCTTTCGATGGCGTCGGAGAGATTGCGCTCGAAGTCGTCCTTGTTCGCACCGATGCGGATCTGCTTCGCGCGCAGGAGCTCTTTCACGAAGCGGTTGCCCTGCGCGCGGATGATGCCCGCGGCCAGCCGCCGGAGCGTCGCGACCTCGGATGACGGCCTCATGAGTGAGGCGAGTTTACGCTCCCCTCATCCGCCTTCGGCACCTTCTCCCCTCGCCGAGGGGAGAAGGCTACATAAAACGATCGCTTATGTAGCCTTCGCCCCACGCGAGTGGTGAGAAGGTGGCCGACGGCCGGATGAGGGGCCAAGAATCGTCCGCACCACATCACCTGCGCTTTCGCCTTTTGCGATTGCGCGCACGATTGCGCTGCCGACGACGATCGCATCGCAGCGATCGCGCAGCAGCTCGTAATGCTCGTGTTTCGAGATGCCGAAGCCGACCGCGATGGAGTGCTTCAGCTTCGCGCGCACTTCGTCGAGTCGCGTGAGCAGCGCGGGATCGAGCTCGCTGCGCGTCCCGGTCACACCAGTCGTTGAGACGTAGTAAACGAAGTCGTCGCTCGCTTTGTCGATGGCGCGAATGCGCGCTTCCGTCGACGTCGGCGCGAGAAGAAACACGATGCCCAATCCTTCCGCGTGCATTGCCCCGCGCACATCGGCCGAAGCTTCGGGCGGCAGATCGGTGAGCAGCAGCGAGTCGATCCCCGCGGCTTTCGCTTCTTTCGCGAATTTGGCTGGTCCGTAGCGCAGGATCGGATTGCAGTACGAAAACGCGATCAGCGGAATCCTGCTCCTCTCGCGAATCGCACGCGCGATCGCGAACACGTCGTTGGTGGTCGTGCCGTTCTTCAGCGCGCGCTGCGACGCGGCCTGAATGACCGGCCCGTCCGCGATCGGATCGGAGAACGGGATACCGAGCTCGATCGCGTCAGCGCCCGCGGCTTCGAGCTCTTCGACGATGCGCGCCGTGTCGCCGTCCCCGCACGTCACGTAGGCGATCAGACCGCAGCGCTTCTCTTTCTTCAGCCGACGGAAGAGAGCCTTCACTGCTCGAGCCTCGAAATCTGCGGCACGTCTTTGTCGCCACGCCCTGACAGATTCACGATCACGACCGCGTCGCGCGCGATCGTGTGTCCGTTCCGCATCAGCCACCCGAGCGCATGCGATGACTCGAGTGCGGGGATGATGCCTTCGCTCTCGCTCACTTTGTGAAAGGCCTCGATGGCGAGGTCGTCGCTGCAGTCGTGATACTCGACGCGGCCCTGCTCCTGCAGATATGCGTGCTCGGGGCCGATCGACGGATAGTCGAGACCCGCGGATACCGAGTGCGTCTCCGCGATTTGTCCGAACTCATCCTGCAGCACCATCGAGCGCGTGCCGTGCAGCACACCAAGCGCGCCGCCGGAGAATCGCGCGGCGTGATCGCCGAGCGCGGCGCCGCGACCGCCGGCTTCGACACCGATCATGCGGATCGATGGATGTTTCAGCATGTCGTAGAAGAGGCCGATCGCATTCGAGCCGCCGCCGACACACGCAACGGCGACGTCCGGCAATGCGCCGATGCGCTTCTTCAACTGGCCGAGCGCCTCGCGCCCGATGACCGATTGAAAGTCGCGCACGACCATCGGATACGGATGCGGCCCGAGAACGGAGCCGATGATGTAGTGCGTGGTGCGGACGTTCGTGACCCAGTCGCGGATCGCTTCGTTGATGGCGTCTTTCAGCGTGCGGCTGCCGCTCGACACCGGCTCGACCTTCGCGCCGAGGAGTTTCATGCGAAAAACATTGAGCTCCTGGCGCGCCATGTCCACTTCGCCCATGTAGACGACGCAGTCGAGGCCGAGGAGCGCGCAGGCGGTGGCAGTGGCGACGCCGTGCTGGCCCGCGCCGGTCTCCGCGATCACGCGCTGCTTGCCCATGCGCCTGGCGATGATGGCCTGGCCGATGGCGTTGTTGATCTTGTGCGCGCCGGTGTGCGTAAGGTCTTCGCGTTTGAGGAACAGCCGCGACACGCCGCACAGCTCCGCGAATTTTTTCGCCTCGGTCAACGGCGTCGGACGTCCGACGAAGTTCACGAGCGCATCTTCGAGCTCGTGTTGGAATGACTTGTCGCGCTTCAGTTTCTTGTACGCGCCCTCGAACTCGTCGAGCGCGGCCATCAGTGTTTCGGGAACGAATTTGCCGCCGAACTGGCCGAAGAAGCCATTGCGGTCCGGGAGCGCGGCCGTCATGGCTGTCGCACCTGATCGAAGAACTTGCGCATCTTCGCGGGGTCTTTGACGCCGGGCGCGGATTCGACGCCGGTCGAGACATCCACACCGTCGGGACGCACGACGCGAATGGCCTCAGCGACATTGTCCGGAGTCAGGCCGCCCGCGAGAAAGAATCGTTTCGAGCGCGGCACACGCGACATCAGCGACCAGTCGAACGCGCGGCCGGTACCGCCGCCTGTATCGAAAAGCAGCCATTCCGCGCTCGTCGCGATCTGGAGCGACGGGCTCTCGGCCCGTCGGGTATCGGTCGTAATGTCGACGGGCTGAGAGCCGGTCGCTCCAGATGGGACAGCGACCGAACGAATGACGGGCTTGCCAACTTCGCGCACGACTTCATCCGGCTCGTCGCCGTGCAGTTGCACGTACTCGTTGCCCGCGATCGCAGTAACGCGCTTGATCTCCTCGGTGGACGCATTGCGAAAAACACCGACGCAGTGCAGCGGATGGCTTTCGATCGGGCGGCCGTCGTGGCGCGTGCCCTTTCCGCCGGCCCATTGCACCTGAGAGATGATTTTCGCGGCGCGTTTCGGATCGATGTAGCGCGGCGAGCCGGGCACGAAGATGAAGCCGAGGAAGTCGGCGCCGAGCTCGGCGGCGTACGTGGCGTCGTCG
>DASPNA010000022.1:0-14092 GCA_035626775.1 Thermoanaerobaculia bacterium | reverse complement strand
AGGTCGCGGAGGGCCCCGGTTCTACGAACGCATGAGGATTACGCGTTCGAGCCGGGGCAGCGCATCATCATCCGGCCCATGAGGGCCGCGCCGAGCGGCGCGAGGATGAAGTGCGTGCGGATCATGTTGGCGGCGGAGATTACGCGCGCGACGGCTGGCATGTCAACATCTGGAGCGACGGGCTCTCAGCCCGTCGACGCAAGCCAACGGGCTAAGAGTCCGTCGCTCCAGATGGATTCCCTGCGAGATATGCCTTCACTTGAGACACGAGACTCAGCGGGTTGCCGGTCTTCTTGATGTAGCCGACCGCGTGCGAGCGCTCCACGAGTGACTGCAGTTCCTCTTCGCTCTTTGCCGAGTGCAACACGATCGGGACGGCCGCCAGAAAATCGAACAGCTTCGTGAAGTCGAGCACGTGCTCGCCACTCAACGTCGGCATCTCGATGTCGAGCAGGATCAGATCGGGCTTCTCGCGCTGCACGAGCTTCGGGAGGTGCAGCGACGAAGCGGACGTCACCACTTCCATTCCGGCGGCGGCCAGCAGGCGGCGCACGGCGCCGAGGAGTTTCTCGTCATCGTCGATCACGAGAATCTTCGTCGTTCCCATCGCTCATCCCTCCGATTCGAGCCGCTTGAGCAGTTCGCGCACGGCCTCGATGACTTCCGTCTTGTCGACGTTCGGCTTCTTGAAGGCGAGGTTCAGCGTGAACGGCAGCGACTTGTCCTTCAATGCATATGTGAAGTTCTTGGGACGGCCCGCTTTCTTCGGCTCGGGCTTCGCGGCGGTCTGGCGGCGGAGATCCTCGCGTGACAGCTCCCCCGCCGCAAACGCCCGCACCACCTGCTCCATCGCCTCTTCCGAATTCGCGCGCGCGACCTGCACCAGCACGCTCTTGTTCGAGATGCCGGCCTCGCGGCACATCAGGCGGATGCGATCGGGGATGTCGTTGATGAGCAGCGTCTCGGTGACCGTCGTGCGCGACTTGCCGATGACCTGCGAGATCTTCTCGTGCGTGTAGCCGAACTTCTGCTGCAGGACGTACAACCCTTCCGCTTCTTCGAACGCAGTCAGGTCCTTGCGCTGGATGTTCTCGATGAGCGCGATCTCGAGCTGTTCCTTATCGTCGACGTCGAGCTCGATCGCGGGAATCTCCTCGAGTCCGGCCATGGTCGCTGCGCGATAACGGCGCTCGCCGGAGATGATCTGGTACCGGTTGGGACCGATGACGCGCACCAGGATCGGCTCGAGCACGCCTTTCTCGCGCACGCTCGCCGCGAGCTCCTCGATGTTGCCGAGCTGCGTGCGCGGCTGCTCCGCGTTCGGCTCGATCAGCTCGAGCGGCAGCATCGTGCCGATGTGCCGTCCGGAGCGTTTGGTCAGCTCTTCGACGTAATGCGAGTCGTGGCGCATGACGGAGCGCTCCGGGAGTCCGCGTTTAGCAGCCATTGTGGTCCTCACACCCGCGCAAGCAGTTCCTCCGACAAGCTGTAGTACTCCATCGCGCCGCTCGATTTCGGCGCGAACGTGAAGATCGATTCCTTGTACGCCGGACTCTCTTCGAGACGGATCGATTTCGTGATCACGGTGTTGAACACGCGATCGCCGAAGACATGACCGATCTGCTCGTGGATGTCCTTCGACAACGTGGTGCGCCGGTCGTGCATCGTGATCACCACGCCGAGCAGTTGCAGATTCGGATTCGGCCGCGCCTTGATCTTCTCGATCGTCTCGAGGAGGTCATCCGTCCCTTCCAGCGCAAAGTACGACGACTGGATCGGCACCAGCACGTGCGTCGATGCGACCAGCGCGTTGACGGTGATCATGCCGAGGGTCGGAGGCGTGTCGATGAAGATGTAGTCGAAGTCGGTGGCGGCGTCTTTCATCCGGTCCTTGAGGCGGAACGGACCGTCGAGGTCGCCGATGAGTTTCGATTCGAGTTTCGCCAGCGCGATCTTCGATGGCGCCACGAAGAGATTCTCGACGGGCGTGGGCACGATGACGTCCTTGAGCTCGAATTCCTCGCTGACCAGCACGTCGTACATCGACTTCGTCACCGTGCGCGTATCGACGTAGGACATCGTCGAATTCGCCTGCGGATCGAGGTCGATGAGGAGTGTCTTGTGACCCTTGTTGGCAACCGCGGCAGAGAGGTTGATGGCGGTGGTCGTCTTTCCGACGCCGCCTTTTTGATTCGCGACAGTGATGATCATCGGGCCTGGGCGGATTCTACGGTGCGCGCGCCACGAAAAGAAGGGCCATGGAGTTCCTCGGGTTCCTCGGGGTTCCTCGGGTTCCTCGGGGTTCCTCGGAGGGGTTGCGTTTGTGGGTTCCCCCGAGGAACTCCGAGGAACCCGAGGAACCCGAGGAACCGCCCAAGCCCCATGCCAAAAGTCATGGTTCACGCATCGTCCGAACGGCACATGTGCGGTTGATGCGCGACGCCTACATTGCGGTGCATGAATGAAGCACTCCTGCATCTCGACCATGTCTCCAAGTCCTACCGCCTCGGCCGCGTGCTCGTGCGCGCGGTGGACGGCGTCACGCTCGACATCGAACGTGGCGATTTCCTCGCGCTGGCCGGGCCGTCCGGCAGCGGCAAGACCACTCTGCTGAATCTCATCGGCAGCATCGACAAACCCGACGCGGGCCGCGTCGTCCTCGACGGCGTCGACGTCACCGCCACGCCGCTGCATCACCTGGCTACGACGCGCCGCGAGTCGATCGGCTTCGTCTTTCAGACCTTCAACCTCCTGCCGGTGCTGACGGCGTGGGAGAACGTCGAATATCCGCTGCTCCTGCGCGGCATGTCCCGCCGTGAACGACAGGAGCGCGTGCATCACTGGCTCGAGCAAACCGGCATCCGCGCGCAGGCCAAACAGCGGCCGGATCAACTCTCCGGCGGCCAGCGCCAGCGCGTGGCCATTGCACGCGCGATGGCGGGAGAGCCGAAGCTCGTCATCGCGGACGAGCCGACGGCGAATCTCGACTCCGAGACCGCGGCGCACATCCTCGATCTGCTCGCGGAGATCAACCGCACCACCAACACCACCTTCGTCTTCTCCACGCATGACCACGCGCTCATCGGACGGGCGCGCACGGTGGTGCGCGTGAGAGACGGCCGCGTCGCGCAGACCGAGCCCACCGCCGCTGCTGCCTGAGAGGACATCAACATGTTGACCAGAATCGCTTTACGCAACATTTTCAGAAATCGCCGCCGTTCCGCGATCACGCTGGCGGTGATCATCTTCGGCGCTGTCGGCCTGATCCTCTTCGGCGGCTACAAGGCCGTCACGTTCCGCGGTCTGCGCGAGAGCACCATCCGCCGCATCGGCCATCTGCAGGTCTTTCGCGCCGGCTACTCCAGCGCCGAATCGCAGAAGCCCCTCGAGTACGGCATCGAGAACGCTGCCGCGTTGCGCGCGCGCATCGAGAAAGATCCGCGCGTGAAAACGACCGCTGCGCAGATCACGCTCATGGGGCTGATCAGCAACGGCGACAAGTCGGAGACGTTCGTCGCCACCGCCGTCGAAGACCACGCCGACGCCGGCACCGTGCTCCTCGGCACCGGCCTCGCCAGATCGATGAAGGTCAGGGAAGGCGACTCCATCACTCTGATGACGACCACCGCAGCCGGCTCATTGAACGCGATGGATCTGCGCGTCGCAGGCACGTTCGCGAGCGGCGTCCGGGAGCTCGACGATCGGGCGGTGAAGATGCAGCTCACCGCGGCACAGGAGCTGTTGCAAAGCACGAAGATCGAGAAGCTGCTCGTGTTCCTGCACGACACGTCGCAGACCGACGCCGCACGCGCGGCACTCGCATCGAAAGAGATCGAGTTGAAGTCATGGTCGGAACTGGCCAGCTTCTATCACCAGGTCGTCCTGCTCTATAACGGCATCTTCAGTTTCCTCGGACTGATCGTCTTCGGCGTGGTCGTCTTCAGCGTCGCGAACACGATCGTCATGTCCATCTTCGAGCGCACGCGCGAGATCGGCACGCTCATGGCCATCGGCACTGCCCGCGCGCGCGTCTGGCGCATGTTCTTCCTCGAGGGACTGCTCACCGGCGTGATCGGCGGCGTGCTCGGACTCGCGTTCGGCACGGGGCTCGCGCAACTGATCAACAACGCCAAGTTCATGCTTCCGCCACCGCCCGGATACACGGTCGGCTATCAGTTGATGATCCTGCTCGACCCGCGGGTGCTGGCCATCACGTTCTTCATCTCTGTTTTTACCGCGACCGTGTCGTCGATCGTTCCCGCATTCCGTGCGTCGCGCATGCAGATCGTCGATGCGCTGGGACATATCTGAGGTCACTCATGAAACGACTCATCGGACTCATTCTTCTCTCACTCACTCTTGACACGCGCGCCGAGGATGCGGCGGCGATCCTCGCGCGGAGCGATGCGTATCGCAATTCGCTGGACAGCTTCTCCATCGACGTCGAGCTCACCGCACACGACGGCAAAGACGTGGAAACGTCGAAGTTTCGCGTCTACGGCAAGGGCTCGGACCGCAGCGTCGTGGAGTTCCTCGCGCCGGCGGCGGAGAAAGGCAAGTACTTGCTCATGCTGCGCGATGCGATGTGGATCTACATGCCGTCCTCGAGCCGGCCGATCCGCATCTCGCCGCTGCAGCGATTGATGGGACAGGCGTCGAACGGCGACGTCGCGCGTACAAGCTTCACCGTTGATTACACACCCGTCAGTGCAACCGAACACGGCGACGAATGGATGCTCGAGCTGCACGCGAAAGACCCATCCATCGCATACAGGAAAGTACAACTGTGGATCGATCGCACCACGCACGAGCCGCGCCGCGCCGACTTTTACGTCGCCTCGGGAAAGCTGCTCAAGCGCGCGCACTTTCGGGAGTACACGGTCATGTCCGGACGGCGCACCGTTTCCGTGATCGAGATCGAAGACCTCGTGCGCCCCGGACGCCGTACGGAGATGCGCTACGCAAATCTCGTCGCTCGCCAAAACCCCGACAACATGTTCACCCGTGAAGCACTCGCCAAATGGTGAAGACCGCGCTTCTGCTCATGACATTGCGCGTCTTCGGCTCCGCCGGCGCGGAGTCGCAGCTCACGCCCGCGAACGAATCGTCCGCGCTGAACCCCGGCAACATCGGCCGCGTTCCTCTGCAGACGAACGTCGCCGACGTCAGCACGTTCTTCGAAGCGACGCCCGAGAGCAAACGCTGGAAAGCCCGCGTCAAGCTGCGTGGCTCCTCCTCGGATCGCGGGAGCGATTCGATCGCGCTCGGGGAAGCATTCGTGCAGATGAAGGCGGCGTCGTGGCTGGACGTCACGGCGGGACGCGTCATCGAGAAGTGGGGCACCGGCTACGGCTGGACCCCGACCGCGTTCGTCGGGCCGCGGCGCAATCCGACTGATCCGAATGACCGCCGCTCCGAATATCGCGGCGCGGACATGATTCGCGCCGATGCCTTCGTCGACGACACCACGATTTCCGTGTACGCGTTCGGCGGCGGTTCTTTCGCAGCGCGCGCGTATCGTCTGATCGGCGGAACCGACGTCGCTCTGCACGTGCGCGACTCGCGCGTGGGTCTCAGCCTCTCGCGCGTGTTCGGCGAGGCGTTGGAGTTGCACGGCGAGATCGCACGCGATGCCGGTGCGGCGCGCGCCGTCGCTGGCGGCCAATACACATTCGTGAACGATACGAACATCGTGCTGGAGATCTATCACGCCACCGATGGCCTGACGCACAGCGAGTGGAGCTCGTTTCTCGATTCGATCGATCATGACCTGCAGGACGCGAACGCGCACTACGCGCCGCTGCGCATGGCACGCACGTACACATTCGGACGTCTCTCTCGCGATTTCGGGAAGACGAACGGAGAAGTCATCGCCATCGCCAATCTTCGCGACGGCTCCGCGATTGTGCGCGCCGCCGTCTCGCACAAGCTTCGGCCGAGTCTCTCGGTGTACGTGATCGACACCGAATTCACAGGCAGCAACGGCAGCGAATTGTCACTCATGCAGGTCTCTCGCGTCGTCACGGCAGGAGTACGCGTGTATTTTTAAACAGTACCTCGGAGTTCCTCGGGTACCTCGGAGTTCCTCGGAGGGGTCGAACCCGAGACCCTCCGAGGTACTCCGAGGTACTCCGAGGAACTCCGAGGAACCCGAGGAACCCGAGGAACCCCGAGGTACTGTCTCCAATGGCTGAGCGCAAACTGGTACTGGTCGGATACCTCACGTGGATCGCATTGGCGATTCCGCACGGGATGATTGCCGTCAAGCTCGGCGCGCCGTGGACGTGGTACGCGGCGTTCGGCGGGTTCCTCGTCGCATATGCGATTGCCACGAAAGACCGCTGCAAGACGGCGTTGCAGTGGTGGATGATCGGAGCGCAGGCGGCGCTGGCCCTGGTCAGCATCGCGTTGATGCCGAATGGTTTTCTGCCCGTGCTGCTCGTGATCGTGGCCGGCGAGCTCGGTCATCTGCGCGTCCTGCCGGCCGTGGCGTGGATCACCACGCAGTCTGTGGTCATGTACCTCGTCACAGGGACCATCGATCACCATGCGACCATGACCGTCGCATACCTCACGTTTCAGCTTTTCGGTTTCTTCACGGCGCGGATCGCCGTCGAGGAGCACGAGGCGCGTCAGTCGTTGTCCGAGGCGAATGCGGAGCTGCGTGTGACATCCGGATTGCTCGATCTGAGCAGCCGCACCGAAGAGCGGCTGCGCATCGCACGCGATCTGCACGACCTCCTCGGACATCACCTCACCGCTTTGAGCCTCAATCTCGAAGTGGCCAGCCATCTCACGGAGGGCGCGGCGAAAGTACAGGTCGAGAAGAGCAAGTCGATCACAAAGCTACTGCTCAGCGATGTGCGCGACGTAGTCAGCAAGCTACGCGATGAAGAACCACTCGACCTCGGCGCCGCCATTCGCTCGCTGCGCGACGTCGTACCCTCGCCTGCCATCGAGCTCGACGAAGAAAATGTCGCCGTGAGCGATCCGATCGTCGCGCAGACGGCGTTGCGTGCCGTGCAGGAGATCGTGACGAATGCGGTGCGGCACTCCGGCGCACGACGTCTGTTTCTGCACGTGGGGCGCGACAACGGCACGCTCGCCATCGACGCCCGCGACGACGGCAGCGGTACCGACCAGGTCACCTTCGGCAACGGACTGCGCGGCATGCGCGAGCGGGTGCAGCAGTCCGGCGGCACGATGGAAGTGAGCTCGATGCGCGGTCGCGGATTCGAAGTGCACGTGAGGCTGCCGCTGTGATTCGCGTCTGCCTCGTTGAGGACCAGACCATCGTGCGCGAAGGACTGCGCGCGCTACTGGCGCTGAATCCCGACATCGCTGTCGTCGCCGAGGCAGCCGACGGCGAGGAGGCGCTGCAGGTCATCGAGCGTGAGAAGCCCGACGTCGTCCTGCTCGACCTGCGCATGCCGAAGCTCGATGGTCTCGGCGTGCTGCGCGCGATCAAAACACCCGCGTTGATCCTGACGACATTCGACGATGACGCCATGTTGTTCGAAGCCGTCCGCGCCGGCGCGAAAGGCTGGCTGCTCAAGGATGTTTCGCTGGAGCGTTTGACGTCAGCGATTCGCACGGTGGCTGCCGGCGGCACCTGCATCGAACCGGTCATTACCGAACGCATCGTGCGCGCGCTCGACGGAAGCGGAATGACGTTCGAAGCAGCTGCATTGCCGGAACCGCTCACCGATCGCGAGAAGACGATGCTCCGCTTCCTCGCCGGCGGCTACAGCAATCGCGAGATCTCCGACATGCTGAAGATCTCCGACGGCACGGTGAAGAATCACATCTCGTCGGTTCTTGCGAAGCTCGGAGTGCGCGACCGCACCCGCGCCGTGCTCAAGGCGATCGACCTAGGGCTGATCTAAGGCGTTGGCCCCGGCAAAACACCGGGGGCGCCGCCATCGGTGAAGCTGGTCACATCTGTCAGCGCGCTGCATCCGTTCCCGAGCGGCGTGGCGTCCATCTCGATCGTGAAACGACTTTCGGCACCCATCGACACGACTACCCACGCCTGCCGAGGCACAAACCCGTAATCATTCAAGTTCAGGTAAGCCCAGCCCGAGGCCTCGGTGTCGATGACGTCCTGCGGAAAGATCTCGTCGTCGGCAATCGAGACGAGCGACGTCGCCGGAAGAACGATCGACGGTTTCCCGATACAAGTGGTCACGGGACACGGTTCGCGTTGCTCGCCCTCCCCGTTTTCGTCTTCGTCGAAGACCACCGACTCCGCCAGCTCGAGTCGCGCGTTGTCTGCATAGGCGCGGCAGGTCGCAGCCGCGTTCGTCCGGGCCTCTCGCCAGATCTTGAAGCGCGTCTGAAACTCAGTCGCGGTTCCGTTGGCCCAACGCGCGGCGAATGTCGACGGGAGCGGTTGCCGCGCGTCGGCGTTCGGACGCGCAGGACCCTGAAAACGCCCATAGAACGTCCTCGGCAGATTCGTCGTGAACCGGCCGCGACGCCGCTCGCCGATCGCGCGGATGTGCACCATCGGGCTCGCCTGCGCGAAGTCCACACCCGGATCGACGCTCTGGTAATCGCCGATGAGGGCGTTGTCGAAGCGAAGATCGTTCGTAAAGTACTCCGCGTCGATGGGAATGGCGGTGCCGCAATTGCCGACGACGTCGATCGTCGCGTATCCGACGGCATACCAGTGCGTGCTGCCGACTTTGTCGCAGCCGGGGACGCGGCCCTCGGTGAAGGCGACATGCATTCGCTCGACCTGAAACTGCGGAATGGTTTCCGGCAGGTGGCCGCACTCCGATTCATCGAGCGCGGAATTGTCCTTCGACAAATCACCGCGCGGAGAGACCCATGCGCCCATGCCGTGGCGGCCGGTCGTGCGAATCGTGCCGTTCAGGACGTCGTACAGGTCGATCGTGTGTACGTCATACCCGGTGAGGTACAGATTGAACGTGAAGACCGGATACGCGAAGTCTGTCCAGAGCGTGACGCGTGCGATCTGAGCGACGCTCGTCACGTTCGTCACGGTGAAGATCGTCGTCTGACCCACCCGATTGTCGAGGTCCACTTCGAAGTATGGCAACAGCAGCGTCGCGGCCGGCGCGACCGCGATGTCGCAACTGTCGTCGTTGCGCGTCGTCGCAGCCATCGCCATCGACGTAAAGACCAACGACGCGAGCAGCAGATTCAACGGCCTCATGCTGGTGATACGGACGAGCATCACAACTCGTCCGTGTTGGGTCTCTACGGCAGCAGGTCCGGCGCGGGGCCGGGCAGCACGCCCATCATGCCCTGCTTCGAGAACTCGGTGACGACGGGCGCGATGCTGCAGCCGTTGCCGAGGGAGGCGGCGTCGAGATCGACGGAGTAGCGGCCTTCGGCACGCATCGACACCACCACCCAGGCCTGCAGCGGCGTCGGCGCGCGTGCCGGATCGCCGCGCAGATTCAGATAGACCCATCCCGCCGTTTCGGTTCCGATGAGCTCCTGCGGAAAGACGTCCGTATCGATGATCGACTTCAGGGACGTGCTCGGAAGAAAGATCGTGCCGTCGCCAATGGGAGGATTGCAGAAGTCGCACTCGAACTTCGCGGCCCCTACGCCGTTGTCGTCCTCATCGAAGACTACGGACTCGGTGAGCGCGAGGGCGCCGTTGAATTGATAGTCCTTGCACGCGGCCGCGGCCGTCGTGACACCCTGTCGCCAGATTTTGAAGCTCGTCTCGAAGCCGCCCTGCCCTCCGTTGATCCAGCGCGCGGCGAACGTCGACGGCAGCGGTTGACGTCCATCCGCATTCGGCCGCGCAGGATGCTGAAACCGGCCGTAGAACGTGTTCGGCAGATTCGTGACGAAGCGGCCGTTGCGGAGCTGGCCGATCGCGCGGATGTGCACCATCGGATTCCCCTGCGCGAAATCCTGCTCCGGACCGACCTGCTGGTAATCGCCGATGAGCACGTTGTCGAAGCGGATGTCTTCTGTGAAGTACTCCGCTTCGAGCGGAGTCGCGCTGCCGCAATTGCCGACGACGTCGACGGTCGCGTATCCAATCGCGTTCTCGTGGTCGCCGCCAATACTGAAGCAGCCGGGAACGACCCCCTCGGTGAACGCGATTTTCATCCGGTCGACCTGGAACGGGTCGATCTTGTCGACGATGCGACCGCAATCATCGAGCTCGCGATTCTTCTGCGTGCGCTCGCCGTGCACGGAGACCCACTCACCGGTGCCAAAGCGACGGTTGGTGTTCCGGCCATGCAGAACATCGTGGAGATTGATCGTCTGCAGGTCGTAGCCCGTCAGGTACACGTTGAATGTGTAGACCGGATAGGAGTAATCGGTCCAAAGCGTGACCCTCGCGACGCGCGCCGTGTCGGTGACGTTGGTCAGCGTGAAGATCGTCGTGTGATGGACCGGGCCGTCCATGCTGACTTCGAAGAACGGCAGAAGGAGCGTGGCGGCGGGCGCGTTGCCGATGTCGCAGCCATCGTCGTTGTGGGTCGTGGCACCCAGGGCTGCCGGCGCGACGGCGACGAGGACGAGAACCACCAGCGTCAGTTGTCTCGTAATGATGCGATCGTAGCATTATTTCGAGGGCGGTTGTCAATGAGATAACCGCATAACAGGCTCGACCGATCTACATCTTGTACTTGCCGAGGTCCTCGGGCGAGAGGTTCTCGAACCACTGCTTCGTCTTCTCTTCCGTCTCTTCGCCATCCGGCGTGATGGTCTGCGCCTGGTCGAGGACCGATTGCGCCACGTAGATTGGAGCTTCGGTCCGCAACGCCAGCGCGATGGCGTCGCTCGGACGCGCGTCGATCTCCAGCATCTGATCGCCGCCGCCACGGCGGATGAGCAGGCGGATCTGCGCGAAGAATGTGGCGTCCTTCAGATCGTTGATGACGATGCGGGTCACGCGCGCGTCGAGCTCCGCGATCATGTTGCGGAGCAGATCGTGCGTCATCGGACGCGGCGTGGTGATGTTCTCGAGCTGCAGCGCGATCGCGTTCGCCTCGAAGATCCCTACCCAGATCGGCAGGAAGAGTTTCTCTTCATCGTCCTTGAGCACGACGATCGGCGAGTTCGACATGGGGTCGAGCATCAGACCCTTGATCGACATCGGTACGAGATCGTTCAGCATGGTCATGCAACGGCCTCCCCGCGCAACGTATGGTGCTGGGCAGAATCGATGCGCACTGCAAGGATACTCCCGAGCGGCGTTGCGGGGTCGGCGTGAAAATTGACGACCCAGTAATCGTCGGTGCGTCCCGAAAGCATGGCCGCGTCATGGCGGCTCGGCCCTTCGACGAGCACAGGCATCACCCGGCCGCGATACGACTCCAGACGTTCGCGCTTGTGCTGCTCGTGCAGATCGAACAGCCGCTGCAGCCGTTCCGAAGCAACGCCATCGTCGACCGCGGCGGCAATCTTCAGCGACGGCGTGCCCGGCCGCGGCGAGTACTTGAACGCGAACAGCGATCCGTACCGGACCTCCTCCATCAGCGACAGCGTCCCGAGGAAGTCCTCTTCGGTCTCGCCCGGGAATCCGACGATGAGATCGGTCGAGAAGTGCACGCCCGGCACCGCTTCGCGAATGCGGGCGATGACATCCAGGTACTTCTCGCGCGTGTACAGCCGTTTCATGCGTCGCAACACGCGCGAGGATCCCGATTGCACCGGCAGGTGCAGGAAGCGCGAGATGTTTTCGTGATCGCGCATCGCGGCGATCATCGAATCGCTCACTTCCGCCGGATGCGAGGTCATGAAGCGCAGCCGAGCGACGCCGGGGATCTCCGCGACCGCGGAAAGCAATGCACCGAAATCACGGCCTGTCTGTGAGCAGCGATAGGCGTTCACCGTCTGGCCGAGGAGCTCGATCTCGACGCGGCCTGTGGCGACCGCGGCGCGCACTTCCGCGAGCACCTCATCGAATGGACGCGACACTTCGCGGCCGCGCGTGGTCGGCACGATGCAGAAGGTGCAGTTCTTGTTGCAGCCTTCGATGATCGTCACCCACGCCTTTGTCGCCGACGTGCGATCGATGTTCACGTAGTCGTAGTTGCGGTCTTCGTGAAACTCGAGCGCGATGCGCTTGCCATTCTCGAGCACGTCATCGAGATGGCCGACGTTGCCTGGCCCCATCACGAAATCAACCCACGGCGCGCGCTGCAGAATCTGTTCGCCTTCCTGCTGCGCGACGCAGCCGCAGACGCCGATCTTCAGCTCGCGAGCGCTTTTCATCTCCCGCAAGCGGCCGAGGTGCGAGTAGACCTTCTGCTCGGACTTGTCGCGGATCGAGCAGGTGTTGAGCAGGATCAGATCGGCCTGCGTCTCATCCTCCACGCGCCGGTAGCCGCGCAGCTTCAGATTGCCCGACAGCCGCTGCGTGTCGAGCTCGTTCATCTGGCAGCCCCAGGTTTCGATGTAGTAGGTCTTGGCCATGTCGGTTATTCGATCGACCCCTCATCCGCCCTCGTTGTGGCCTTCTCCCCTCCACGAGGGGAGAAGGTGCCGAAGGCGGATGAGGGGTGTCTCACTGGACTGTCTCGATCACCGGCTCCGGCGGGAGCAGCGCTTCCAGCTCTTTGCGCGCTGCATCCAGCTTCGCTTTCGTATCGTTGAAGCGGCGGACGATCTCCGAGTCGCGCTTGTCGAGGTCGTTCTCTTCGTAATAGCGCTGCTCGAGCGCCGCCAGCTCGCGTTCGAAATCAGCGACGATCTTCTTCGCCGCCGCGAGCCGGAGGTCCGACGCGAGCCGTTCCTTTCGCTCGCGCGCCTGCTTCTCCAGTGACGATTCGTTCGGCACCGGCTCGACCGCAATCGGCGCGAGCTTGTTCTCGCTGAGCGTCGACTTCGCCTTCTTCACGTCGGCGTTGGTGATCACCTTCGTGGTGCTCTTCTTCCGTTTCGCCTTCGCGGCCTTCGCCGCTTCGACCAGATCGTCAGCGATTACCGTTGTCGCGGTAATCACGAGCACAGCGAGGAGCATCCGTTTCATACGCGTCCGTAGCGGTCTTCCAGTCGAACGACGTCCTGCAACTCCGGCGTCGAAACCTCGGCCACGTCAGTGTCGACGACCGCGAACATCCGGTGAATCAGGCGCGGCGGAATGTGAAACGCCTCGCCCTTGCGCAGCGGAAGCTCGCGGCGATCGCCGTCGGACTCGATCGTCAGCTTCAGTTCGCCCTCGACAACGTAGAGCGTCTCTTCTTTCATTTCGTGGTACTGGAGGCTGAGCGACTCGCCCTGATTGATGTGCAGGATCTTCCCGACGTACCGGTCGGTGTGCGCGAAGATCAGCTCGTAACCCCACGGTTTCGGGACATGCGTGATCGGCCGCAACTTGAAAGGGTTCTCGGTCATAGATTCTGGCTCAGACATTCTGGCTAACTAAGCCTTCGGGGAAACGCATGGCTACGCTCTCGATGATGAACTCTTCGATCTCCTGCGCCGTTTTCTTGTTCAGCGCGAGCTCGGCGATGCGCCGGCAGTCTTTGTAGCGGACCGACCGGATCACGTTCTTGATGACGGGAATCGACGAGGGGTTCATGGAGAAGATCTCCAGCCCGAGGCCGAGGAGCATGATGGCGTAGATCGGATCGGCGGCCATCTCGCCGCACATCTCCACCGGAATCCCGGCGCGCTTGCCCGCGTCGATCACGCCCTTGACGAGCCGCAGGATTCCGGGATGCAGCGGTTCGTACAGGTAGCTGACCTTCTCGTTACTGCGGTCGATCGCCAGCGCGTATTGAATGAGGTCGTTCGTGCCGATCGCGAAGAAGTCCGCCTCGGTGGCGAGGAGGTCGGCGATGACGGCGGCCGACGGCACCTCGATCATGATCCCGATCTGCAGTTCGCGGTTGTACGGCACCCCTTCCGCTTCGAGCTCGCGCTGCAACTCGCGCACGAGGGTCTTCACCTGACGCAGCTCCTGCACGCCGGAGACGAGCGGGAACATGATCTTGATCTTGCCGAAGGCCGAGGCCCGGAGCAGCGCCCGGAGCTGGGTCTTGAACATGTCGCGATGCTGCATGCACAGCCGGAGCGCGCGCAGACCGAGGACGGGATTGTCTTCCTTCGACCCCATCACCTCGCGGGCGAGTTTCTTTCCGCCGAG
>DASPNA010000021.1:0-14626 GCA_035626775.1 Thermoanaerobaculia bacterium | reverse complement strand
CCAGCCGCAGGTGGCCATCCTCGGCGTCGGCGGCGTGAAGAAGCGCCCCGTCGTCATCGAGACGAAGGAAGGCGACTTCATCGCCATCCGCTCCATGGCCTACTTCTCCCTCAGCTTCGACCACCGCCTGATCGACGGCGCCGTCGCGGATCAGTTCATGGCCCGCGTCAAAGCCATCATTGAGGCCGGCCAGTTCACGATGTGAAATCCGCGCGCTGTGGGTCATCGTTCCGATGAACGGTGACCCGCTTCGCTCCCCTTCTTCTCCTTCTTTCGCTGAACGCCGCGGCGCAGGACGTGTTCGTGCCGCCGGTGCCGAAAGGCATCGCCACCGACAAGACCGGCCGCGTGCGCACTCCGCGCGGACCGATTTCCTTCCCCTCCGAAGAAGCAACGTGGGTCCGCGTGCAGTCGCCGCGCTTCGACATCATCAGCAGCGCCAGTGACACGCGCACCCGCGAACTGGTCGCCGACGTCGAGACCCTCGCGGCGGCACTCATGAATCTCAGCGACCGCTTCGCGCCATCGCGCAAACGCGCCACCGTGTTCGTCTTCGACAAACGCCGCGACAGCCAGCCGTACTTCGACCTGCTCTTCCCGAACGCGAAAGCGACCGGCGCGTACGTGCGCTACGAAGGCGGCGGCGCGATGATCGTCGACGGTGCACGCAGAGGCGGTCCGCTGCGCGGCAACGATCCCGGCATCCGCACGGCGATGCACGAGCTGATGCACGATCTGCTGCGACAGACCGAATCGGCGCCGCCGCTGTGGCTCGAGGAAGGACTCGCCGAATACTTCAGCAACGCGCAGGTGTCGAACGGCAAAGTCACCGCGGGCGAGCCGATCAGAGAGCACGTGTCGCTATTGCAGCGGCGCACGCCGCTGACACTCGACCGCTTCTTCGCCGTGAAAGCCGAATCGGCGGAAGGAACCTCGTCGCCGTTCTACGCGCAAAGCTGGGCCGCGGTGCACTGGCTGATCGGCACCGATCAAAAGGCATTCTTCGGTTTCCTGCGCGACGTCGAACGCGGTACGCCCGCCGCCACAGCGCTCGCAACGCATTACCGAAAATCCCTCAACGATCTCGAGCTCGCCATCCGCTGGAAGAATCCCGTCACACAGCGCGTAGTCCTGCTCCCGCCATCTGGAGCGACGGGCTCTCAGCCCGTCGGCCCAATCGATCGCGCGACGCTCCTCTACGAGCTCGGCCGCTTCCTCTCGCACATCGCCGGAGCGGAAACCGAAACGCAACGTCACTATCGCGAAGCGTTGCGCATCGATCCGAAACACGCGCGCACACTCGCCGCCATCGGCGATTTTGAAGCGGCCGTGGCCGCCGCACCCCACGATGCCGAGGTGCATCTGCTTTACGCGGAAACGCTGCTCACGACCGCGATCGGTCCCTTCGCCGGGATCTTCGAGCCGGCAGCGGGGGACGACGAACGTTTCCGTAAAGCGCGCGCACTCGCCGAACGCGCTCTCGGCCTCGGCAGCACCGACGGCACCGCGCACGGCATCATCGGCACGACGTATCTCGTCGAAAAAGACCTCGTGCCCGGCATCGCCGCACTCGAACGCGCACGCACGCTCGTGCCGCAGCGCATGGACTTCGCGCTCAATCTCTACGGGATGTACCTGCGCACCGGGGATCGCGAAAAAGCGGCGGCGCTGTTCGCAGCCGCGTTCGAAAACGCGCGCGACAAGCAGACCATCTTCGCCGCGCGGAACGCGCTCGTCGTGTCCGAGACCTCGCGCGCGAACGCGCTGGCGACGAGCGGGAAGCTCGACGAAGCAGCGGCCATCATCCGCGAGCTCGCAACCGCCACGCCCGATGCCCGCGCGCGCCGCGAGCTCGAATCGCACGTCGCCCGGCTCGAATCGACCGCACTCGTGAACCGTCACATCCAGAAATACAACGAGGCCATCGCCCTTGCGAACCGCAACAAAGCGGCGCAAGCCATCAAGGTGCTCGACGAGCTTTTGACCGTCGCGACCGACCCGGCGGTGATCGACGACGCGAAGAAGCTGCGCACGGAGTTGAAGAAGCGGTTGTGACACCTTCTCCCCTCGCGGAGGGGAAAAGGCTACTCGAACGATGTGCCTATGTGCCTTCGCCCCTCGACAGAGGGGAGAAGGTGGCCGAAGGCCGGATGAGGGGTGCTCACCAATCAGGTACCCTTGCCGCGAATGAGACCCTGCCACGTTCACCGCCTGCACCTCGTCACGTACGAGAACGGCATGGCGCTGCAACAGAAGCTCGTCGAGCTGCGCCAGCGCGATCAGATCGAAGATCAGCTGTTGCTGCTCGAACATCCGCCCGTGATCACGCTCGGCCGCGGCGGAAAGCTCGACAACCTCCTCGCGCCGCAAGAAGCACTGCAAATGCAGGGCGTGCGTTTCTTCGAGACCACGCGCGGCGGTGACATCACCTATCACGGCCCCGGCCAGCTCGTCGGCTACCCCATCCTCCACCTCGGCGAAGGGAACCGTGACGTGCGCAAGTACGTGACCAACCTGGAGGAAGTGCTGATCCGGACCGTCGCCGAATACGGCATCACCGCGGCGCGCATCGAAGGCCGTCGCGGGATCTGGGTCGGCAACGACAAGATCGCCGCGATCGGCGTGCGCATCGCGCGCTGGGTGACCTCGCACGGCTGGGCGCTCAACGTGAACACCGACCTCGAGCACTTCCGCCTGATCACGCCGTGCGGATTGCACGGCACGGGGGTGACGTCGATCGAGCGCGAGCTCGGACGGCGCGTGCCGCTCGAAGAAGTGCGCGAAGTGCTGGCCGCGAAATTCGCAGACGTCTTCGAACGCGAGCTGATCCCGCGGCCCGAGACCATCCGCCTGATCAAAGTCGTCGTCCACGACGGCGATCGCGTGCTGCTCCTCCATCGCCGGCCCGAGCGCGGCGGATTCTGGCAACCGATCAGCGGCACGCTCGAAGAAAACGAATCGCCGATCGCGACAGCGCGGCGCGAGATCATCGAGGAGAGTGGCCACGCGGCCGAGCCGATCGCGCTCGATCTGACGCAATCGTTTCTGATCGAGTCGCATTACCTCGAGTCGCGTCATCCGTCGCCGATCATCGCCAGCGAAGTCATGTTCCGCGCGGAACTCGACTCCTCGCTGCCGATCCGCATCGATCCGCTCGAGCACGACGACTGGGGCTGGTTCCCGATGGCCGAGGCGCTGGAGAAGATTCGGTGGACGGACGACCGCGAAGCGCTGGAGCGCGTCGCGGCTACAGATCCTGCTTCACGCGAAACTCGATCTCTTCCACCGTCACTTTCGTTGCAGCCGGGTTGAAGCCCTGCCGCTCGCGCGCATCGATGGCCTCGAACACGACGTCGACTTCCAGCGCGCCGGTGCCTTCGAAGCCGAGAGCGCGCAGCTCTTTCGTGACGTCGAACACGCGTGTGTCCGCGACCGACGAATGATGGTCGGTGCCGTCCGCGAAGAAACTGAGAGTGGCGACATACGCGCGGCGCGACGGATCATCGGCGCGCTGCAGATAAATGCGGAAACCGGTGCGCGGATGCACGTCGAACCGGATGCGCCGCAACACCATCTCCGTCGCCACCGGAAGCTGCGCCTGCTCCTGCAGCGCGAACTGTCGCGGATGCGCCGGCGATGCCGTGGCCGGCAGCGATACGCGTTTGCTGCTCACGGCGGTGCGGAGCGCGTGTGCCTTCGCTTCACCGATCACGACCGGCTTCGCCAGCGCCGCTTTGGCGCTCTTGAGCGTGTCCGCCGATGCAGGCGTCATGGCCGCGACGGACGGCGTTTTCTTCCGCTCGCAGTTCGAGCCCTGCTGATAGACGTAGTCGATCAAGCTGTTGTCGAACAGATTCCGTACGTACTTTTTCACGAGCTTCCCGTTCTCGTCGACGTAAGAAAACGAGCGACCCATCAGTGAGGCAGGCGTCTTGTTCCCTTTGCTGAGCCAGCACTCCCAGATGCGATCGATGTTGCAGTGATGGATCCAGAAGATCGGATCGTTCGATGAATACGGCACCGCGCCCATGACCGTGGCGCGGCAGCCCATCACGGCACAATGCACGTAGCCATGCGGCGACGACTCGATCGTCGATTGATAGCCAGGCACCTCGTCGCCCGCTGCGTCGTTCGTGGTCAGGAAGTTCGGATTGTCGAGCGCGAGGTCGATGTCGGTGTCGCCTTCATCGAGCGTGGTCGTACCAGGTTCCCAGCCCGGCTCGCGGCGTTTCTCGTAGAGCGGATTGTCGAACGTCTGGCCCGCGGCGTTCACATACGTCGGCTGGCGGAACTCCGCCGGCATCGCCAGTTGCGCGGGATCGGTGTAGTCCCAATACGGCAATCGCAGCGACGGATCGCCGGCCGCGTCCTGCAGCACGCGCTCGAAGTAATAGAGGAACAGCCGGTGCCAGGCGAAGAAGTAATTCGTGCGGTGCTGGCACTGATCCCACACCGTCTTCGCCACGTCGTCGGGCGGCGACGTGTTCTCGACGCCCTCGAACGCGGCGTCGTACTCCGGGCCGCTCAGATTGTTGCAGGCGCGCCACTTCGCAACCGTCCCGTTGACCGCGTCATCGCCGAAGTAGCCGTGCATGTTCGCCCAGTACGTCCAGCTCTTGCGGAACTCGACGGACGCCGGATCGAGCGAGTTGCGCGACTTCATCTTCGCGACCGCGTTGCGGAAACTCTGCACGCGATTCGGATCCTTCGCGAACTCCTGCCAGCTCAGGCGAACGGGTGTCTGCGCAAATGATGAAAGTGCGACAAAGCAGAGGGCGACCCGCAAAAAGCTTTTCATGGAACGACAATGGTATGTTCCGCGTTCTCTTTTGTCAGTTCTGACAGAGACATTCCTCGATGACTCCGATCAACAAACGCGCAGGAATCCGCCCCGAGTGGCTGAAGGTCCGCGTTCCGGGCGACCTCGCGCAGCTTCCGGTCTCGCGCCTGATCAACGACCTGGCGCTCAACACGGTCTGCCAGGAAGCGCGCTGTCCCAACATCTTCGAATGCTGGAACGCCGGCACCGCCACCTTCATGGTCCTCGGCGAAATCTGCACGCGCCGCTGCACCTTCTGCGCGGTCAGCCGCGGAGAGACGGGACTCGCCGACGCCGATGAGCCGCGGCGCGTAGCGGAAGCCGTCGAGACGATGCGCGTGCGCCACGCCGTCATCACCATGGTCAATCGCGACGACATGCAGGACGGCGGCGCGGAGCATGTCGCGCGCACGGTCACTGCCGTGCGTGAACGTACCGGCGCGGCGGTGGAAGTGCTCATCTCCGATCTCGAGGGCAATCGCGACGCGTTGCGCCTCGTGATCGCTGCGGGACCGGAAGTCCTCGCGCACAATATCGAGACCGTGCCGCGTCTCTATCCGGCCGTGCGTCCTGTCGCGAAGTATCAACGCTCTCTCGACGTGCTGCGCTGGACTGCCGAGGAGCGGCCGGCCGGCATGCTCACTAAGTCGAGCATCATGCTCGGACTCGGCGAAACGGAAGAGGAGGTCCTGGAAGTCGCGCGCGATCTGCGCAGCGCGGGCGTCGACATTTTCACCATGGGGCAGTACCTCGCGCCGTCGGAAAAAAACCATCCGGTGCGGCGGTACTACACACCCGAGGAGTTTGCGGAGCTGGGGAGAGCGGCGCGGGGGCTGGGGTTCCATCATGTCGAGAGCGCGCCTCTCGTGAGGAGCTCCTACATGGCCCATCGCGCTCTCGAGACCGAGCTACAATCCGCGCCCGATGCCGCGCGTGACGTTCGCTGACGCCGGGAAGAGCGGCGAATTTCCCGCGGGGAAAACGCTGCTGTCGATCGCCGGGGAGCTGGGCGTGCGGGTCAGCCAGGTATGCGGCGGCGACGGTGCGTGCGGGACTTGCAGAGTTGAAGTCGTGAATGGGTGGGACCAGCTCACTCCTCCCACTCCCGACGAGACGTACAAAGAGCTCGAGGCGCCGTACCGGCTGAGCTGCCAGGCGAAACTGATCGGCGACGTGACCGTGATCGTCGCCCGGATCGAATGAAGCCCCTCACCCAGCCCTCTCTCCCGCCAGCGGGGGAGAGGGCTGGGTGAAGGGGGTATAGGAGCAACGAGGATGACCGCAGTCGCAACAACACCACAGGCCGGCCTCACCCATCAGCAGCTCGCGCTGCTGTTCCAGTACACCGTCGAGGCCTACAAGGTCTTCGAGAAGCTCGCGGAGAACCTCCCCAATCCGATGACGCGCACGATGTTCAAGCAGTTCGCGGTCGACGAGCGCGAAGATCGCGATCTCATCGAGATGAAAGCCGCCGACGTCGGCGGTAACCGCGTCCGCGTGACCCTCGGCTCCGACATGATCTTCAACGACATCCTCGAAGGCGAGATGTCGTATCGCGAGTCCGCGGAGTTCCTGATCTCGCGCGAGAAGACGGTGCAGCGCAAGCTGCGCGAATGGATCACCGACGCGAACAAGAACGATCGCGCGTTCCTCGTTTACCTGGAGGCGGTGCGCCGCGCGCACATCGTCGAGCTCGAGCGCGATCTCGAGCTGATCCGCCACGATGCGGACTGGTGGAAGCGCGAGGACGCCGAGTGGCGCATCGTGCACGGATCGGCGCCATGAACATCGCCCTCTCCCCCGAAGCCGCCGAGCACCTGACCCAGGACGCCGGCGGCCGTTTGCTGCGGATCGCGTTCACGACCGGCTGCGGCGGCTCCGGCTACCGCCTCAGCTACACGGACGAGCCAGTCCCCGAGGATGAAGTGGTGCAAGTCGACGGTGTGACGGTGGCACTGGACACGATGGCCGCCTCGCGCCTCGACGGCGCGGTGATCCGGTATGACGCGGAGGAGGACGGATTTTTGCTGGATCATCCGGATGCGGTGGCTGCGGTTTGGTGCGGGTAGGGTTTCGGTTTTGGGCGTTCGCGCGAGACCTTAGTCTCAGAGTCGCAGAGTCTCAGAGGGTCGGCTGCACCAGCTTTCGAGACAAGCGTGCCACTCGATTCTCTGAGACTCTGAGACTCTGCGACTCCGAGACTCGGTCATACGCGACCCCGCACTGGCCCACCCTTCGCAAAATAAGTGCGTGTGCACCGCACGATCCTGATCGTAATCCTCGCGATCGCCACGGCCTGCCAGCCTGTCGCGCCGGCGCCGATACAGATCGCGGAAATCCCACGGAAACCCGCCATGCCCAAGACACTCCATGTGGTCTCTCTCGGCGATTCGCTCGCTTACGGCGCCGGCGATGAGTCGGGCGAAGGGATCGCCGGCCGTCTCGACGACGAGTTGCGCGCCCACGGCATCACCACCGTCAGAACCGTCAACCTCGGCGTCAACGGCGCGCAGACCGCCGACGTACTCTCGCGCCTGAAACAGGATCGCGTGCGCAAGTCGATCGCCAGCGCCGACGCGATCATCCTCTCCGTCGGCGCGAACGATCTCTTCCGCTCGCCACACTCCCGCGAAGAGATCATGCGCGCCCCCGAAGCCGTCGCCGAGCGCATCCTCGGCCGCATCGAAACCATCGTCGCCGAGATCCACGCCATCAATCCACGCGCACGCGTGCTGATGCTCGGCGGCTACAACCCCGTCCCGCGCCACGAGTGGGCCGCACTGATCAATCAGTATCTCGGCGTGTGGGATCAACTCCTCACGGCGCGCTTCGCAGACGATCCCCGAGTCGCCATCGTGAAGATGTACGACATCGTGACGCCACAGCGGCTCAGCCGCTACGATTCGTTCCACCCGGGCAGCGAGGCGTATCGCGAAGCAGCACGCCGCATCGCGGCGATGCTGGTCGCCGAGTTGCGTGTGGCATAGCGAGAGACGACCGAGGCGCCGCCGGCGGCCTCCCGTCGTCTCTGTCTAGCGATACGAGCTCGCGAACTCCATCGCGTGATACGTGATGATCAGGTCTGCGCCGGCGCGTTTGATCGACGTCAGCACCTCGTGCATCACGCGTGGGCCGTCGATCCAGCCTCGTTCCGCCGCTGCTTTGACCATCGAATATTCGCCGCTGACGTTGTAGGCGGCGATGGGCAGTGGGAAACGATCGCGCGCCTGGCGGATGACATCGAGGTAAGCGAGTGCCGGCTTCACCATCACGATGTCGGCGCCTTCGGCGACGTCCAGCTCGATCTCGTGCAGCGCTTCGCGACCGTTGGCGGGATCCATCTGGTACGTGCGTCGATCGCCGAACTGCGGCGCGGACTCGGCGGCTTCGCGGAATGGACCATAGAAGCCCGAGGCGAACTTTGCGGAGTAGGCCATGATTCCGACTTCGGACATCGAGCGTTCGTCGAGGGCGCGGCGGATTGCGCCGATGCGGCCGTCCATCATGTCGGAGGGCGCGACGAAATCGGCGCCGGCGGCGGCGAACGAGATGGCCTGCTTCATCAGCAAGGGCAGCGTCTGATCGTTGTCGACGTCCTTGATGCCGTCGCGATCGACGATCACTCCGCAATGACCGTGATCCGTGTACTCGCAGAGACAGACGTCGGCGATGACGGTCATCTCCGGCACATGCCGCTTGATCGCTTCGATCGCGGACTGTACCGGCCCGCTCGGATCCCAGGATGAGGAGCCAATCCCGTCTTTCGTCTCGGGCAAGCCGAAGAGCAGGACCGCGCGGATGCCGGAGTCGAACGCGCGCTGCGCGGCATCGACGGCATCGCGGACGCGCATCTGCAGGACGCCGGGCATCGAGCCAATGGGTGCGGTCTCGCGCGTTTGCGGGATCACGAACAGCGGATAGATCAGATCTTCGGGACGGACGATGGTTTCGCGGACGAGCGAGCGGATGCTCTCGCTGCGGCGGAGGCGGCGCGGGCGATGGATCAGCCGTTGTGTCGCCGGCGTCGCGGTGTCACTCGTCGGTTTCGGTGTGAGGGTCGTCGTCATCGTCGGGCTCCCCGGTAAAGTAGTAGGCGCGCGCACATTCGGGCGAACAGAACCTGCGTCCGTGTCCGGCGCGATGCGCGCAGTCGGCGCAGAAATAGCCGCGGCACATGCCGCAGTGCTCGAGCATCGCCGCGGTGTCGCCGGCGCCGCAGCCTCTGCAAACCCGCTCGTGGACTTCGCTCATTTCCGGCCGATGCGCGAGAGAAATAATGCGCCTCGCGCGGTGTTGCAGTGTAGTCCTCAGCGCGCGTTCGCGCGTGCCGAGTGTCCTTGACGGCTGATGGTGCGGCCCCTACAATCCCGCTCCCCAGCCCCGCGGCGACGAACTCCGGCGGTGTAGCTCAGATGGTTAGAGCGGGCGTCTCATAAGCGCTAGGTCACAGGTTCGACTCCTGTCACCGCCACCAAATCGTCCCTCCCTCACTCGATCAGCCGAACGGCCATCCGCAACTCCGAAACAGGCAGCGCCTTGACGGTCTGCGCGTTCGTGAGCGTCGGGTCAGACCACGTGGGCACCGCGCGGCCACGTTGCGTGTAGACCGCCGCGAGCGCAGCCCGTAGTTCGGTGACGTGCACGGCCTTGATCGTCGTGCCCGCGGCGAGCGATGGATCGGTGAAGGTGAAGGTGCCGAGCGAGTTGTTGGCGCGCAGAGCGTTGATGATGGTGCGCAGCTCGGTGATATGCACCCCCTTGACCTTGGTCAGCCCGGGTGAGAGCGGGTCGTCGGTGAATGCGATCGACGTCGACGCCAGCGTGAACACCGCCGCGACCGTGGTGTCCGCGTTCAACGTGACGCTGCATGAGAGACCCTGGCATTCGCCGCCTGTCCATCCGGCGAAGGTCGATCCCGGCGCCGCAGTTCCGGGCGACAGCGCTATGACGGTGCCCGCGGCGTACGACTCCACGCAATCGCCGCCGCAGTTGATGCCCGCGGGCACGGTCGTCGCGGCGGTGTTGCTCGCGCCGGTGCCACCCTTCGTCACGGTCAGCACCGGTATCGCTCCGATCTGACCACGGATCTCGCCGCCCGCGTGATTGCCGCTGTGCACGTTGAAGTAATGCTGCCCGGCGTTGAGCTGGCTCACCTGCGCGGGCGTGATCGAGAAGCTCTGGTCGGCGATGATTCCTGACGTCGCCGTCGCGATGCCGTCGAGCGGAAAGAGAATGTCCGCGTCGACGCCCGCGGGCGCGGGACCGTGAATGTGAACGGCCGTGGCGTTGCTGGACAGATTCGAGTAACTGCCGTTCGCGGTGATCTGATCCTCGGCTCCGTCGAGCACGACCGAACCGCCGCCGGTCGCACTGCTTCCTGTCGGCGGCACCTCCTGCGCGCCGGTGAACGTCGCGATGTACTTGCGCGCATTCGCGAGCAGGATCTGTCCGCGGATCTCGCCGCCGCCGAAGCTCCCCGTGTGAATGTTGAAATAGAGCTCACCCGCCTCGAGCTGCGCGACCTGCGCGGGCGTGATCGCGAAGGTCTGTTCCGGAATCGTTCCGGAGGTTGCCGCCGGCGTCACCGCGGTGAAGTCGAACAGCACACCTGCATTCGTGCCGAACCCGCCGGGGCCGTGGATGTGGGCCATGGTCGCGTTACTCGTCAAGCCGGAGAAAGTGAGATTCACGGCGATCTGATTGCCTGCCGCGTTCAGGAAAACCGTTCCGGTTCCGGTGGCCGAGCTGGCGACGTGCGGGACCTGCTGCGCGCCGTTCAGTGATGCGGAGAACTTCTTCGTCGGTGCGAGAAAGATCTGCCCGCGGATCTCTCCCCCGCCGAAGTTGCCCGTGTGAATGTTGAAGTAGAACAGCCCCGCCTTCAGTTGCGCGACCTGCGCGGCCGTGATCGCGAAGGTCTGCTGCGGAATCGTCCCCGACGTGGCCGCGGGAGTGGCCGCGCTGAAGTCGAACAGCACGCCTGCATTGCTTCCCACCGCGGCGGCACCATGGATGTGGGCCATGTTCGCGTTGCTGGTCAGACCGGCGAAGCTGAGGTTCACCGTGATCTGCGTCTCCGCCGTGTTGAGAACGACGGTCCCGATCCCGGTTCCATTGCTCGCGACCACCGGCACCTGTTGTGCGCCGTTGAGCGTGGCCTGAAATCGCCGCTCGGCCAGCGACGTCGATGCGAACGCGAGGGACAACAACGCGAGGCTGACGACGCGAGCAGCGTTTCTCATGACCGCTCCTTCCGCTGGACCGCACGAGTGTACGCCGATGCCACTGGAGTGACGGGCTCTGAGCCCGTCTGCTTTTCGGGGTCGACGGGCTGAGAGCCCGTCGCTCCAGATGGCGGAGAGACTACTTCACTCGTAACACGAGCGACATCGGCCTGTCGGGCGCGGCGGTCGCGATCTCGCGGCTGAAGCGCAGCGTCGTCCCGTCGAACGTCCATGCGCCGTCGCTGCAAGCCGAGGCGGTTTCGATCGGCTTCCCCTCGCGCACGCGCAGCGCGTTCGCAGTGGCCTCGCGCTCGGCGCGGTAGCGGAACGCGCGGCGCCACACGAACGACAGGTCCGTTCCCAGTTTGTTCATGCGCATGTTCACGTCGCACCGCGTGTTGTTGAACAGCTCTTCCGCGATCACGCGATCGTGTTCAACCGCATCGGCATGCCACTTCGTCGGAAACAACTGCGCGCCGTCCTTCCAGTAAGACGCGGTCTGATACTGATACGACTCCAGCAGCGGCCGTACGTTGTCGCGCGCCTGCAGCTCGCCGAACCATGCCGGCGCCGGCAGCGGCATTTTCCAGGCGACCGCGTTGATCATGCGCGCCATTGACAATCCGGCGGTCTGCGCCAACATCTGCGGATGCCCCTCCACGGACCGCGCGAGCTTCCACGCGGCGTGCAGGTCTTCCCACGCAGCGGAATCGTTCGTGCGCGCTTTCGCCAGCGCGTTCGCGATGAGCGCGCGCGCCATCGTCATCTGCAACCCGCGCGTCGCCTGCGTGTAGTTGTCTCCCCCAATACCCTCGGCGCGCGTCCAGACGATCGTCTCGCGCAGCAGCAGCTCGCGGATCGCGGAAACGTCGGGGAGTGCCGGCGGCACGCCGATCATGAGCTCCGCCCGCACGACCTCGCGCGTCACGAACTCGTCGACGGCTTCGTTCTTCGGCAATGCATTCGCGAGCGCGGTCAGGTTCACCGCCGCCACGTTCGCCTGCAGCGGCGGGTACCGATCGGCGACGGTGTCGAGCGTCCCCATGTCCCCCGGCCACGCACGAGCGCCCGAGGCGGCCACCGCCTCGGGTGCTCGAAACCAGGACGCGACATAAACCGCCAGCGCCAGGACGACCACCAACACGACCATCGCGACCAGCACTTGTTTCATCGGAGCGTAGGATCGCGTACCCGGCGAAAATGAGCAAGCGCTTTATGCGAAGAAGGCCTTACGTAGATCTGGACGGTTGCGCGGCGGCTTCGCCAGGCCGACGAAAATGACCATCCCGTCCCCGCCTGGATTCGCTGCGACGCCGTTCAGCGGATCGCCGAACAGGTCCGTGTTGAAATCAGGCTTCCAGTTGTTGCAAGTCCACACGTTGCCCGCAGCGTCGATGTTGACGCCGGTCGTGCGCATCATCGGGATGAAACACGGCGGACCCTCAGGGCCGTAAAGCGGTGTGCCGTCGCGGAGCAGAACCTGTTCGCCGGCAGACGGCAGCGTGTACCCCGTCTGCGGCGTAAGACCATCACCGGTCCGACACCCTTTCGGCCGCGTGTTGTCGTTCGCCCCCGCGAGCTGCGTGAGACGGCCGATGAAGACGCTGCCGACTTCGAGCGGTCCGAAGTTCCCGGCCCAGACGTTGTCGTCGCCGTCGAGCGTCATGCCCCACGGTCCATCGAGTCCGCCGCCCTGATAGCCGCCGGCGAGCGTGCCGTCGCGTTCGAAGAGGTACATGTGATCGTCGCCGCCGGAGCACGCCCAGATATTGCCGAGCGAATCGATGGCAATGTCTTTCATGGTCTTGCCGATCGTGGTCTCGCGCAGCCACTCGATCTTCCCATCGCGCAGCGCGAAGTTCACGATCCCGCTCGCCTTCGAGTTGCTGTTCGTAACCCATACGGTGCCGTCTTCCGCCACAGCGATGCCGAACGGCGTGAATAGCTCCGCATCGCCCTGATACACGACCGCGGCGCGCGGATCGCCGCCGGGATACACCACCACGCAACTGTTGCCGTAGCTCGCCAGCCAGACATTGCCGTCGCTGTCGACGACCGTCGCCTGCACGCGATAGACGCCTCCCACGAACCCATTCGGCTCGGGCGAGAGCGGCTTCGCATCGGAATCGAAGAGAGCCACGCTTCCTGTCGGATTGACGCCTCCCCATCCGAAGCTGCCCATCCAGACGCGGCCCTGGCCATCGACAGCCACACCGAACCCCGCCCCGAGCAACCCACCTCCTCGGAATGGCGAAATCGCCGCCGGCCGTCCATCCGGTTCGAGCAGGATGCTCCACTCGGTCGAGTCGCCCGTGCCCTGCACGACGTTGTTGGTGATCCACGCGCGTCCATGCCGGTCGAAGGCGAGGTTGGCCGGGCCGCCGAACATGTGTGCGTCGTCACCGGAGTCGTTCACCTTGACGGCGATCGTCCACGCCACCGGCTGCTCGCGCAGCGCCGGCTCGTAAAGCTTCAGCAGGTTCGACTCGAGAAACAGCGGCCCGACCTGATGGGCAGGATCGCGCGCGATGTTGCCGAGGGCGGTGATCGTGTCTCGCGGCGCGGGGCCATGCGGCGGCGTTGCGTACTTGAAGAACGTCTGCAGCGCCTTGTCGGGAAAACGGACACAGCACGCGAGGAGATTCGCGAGCGAACGCGTCGTGCGCAGTGCGTTCGTCTCGTCGGCGTTCGGCGATGCGAGCAGAACTCGCGATGGTGTTGCGTCCGCGACATTCACGAGGTTCGCATTCATTCCCGCAACGATGCGCAGTGCGAACGCATCGCCTTCGATCCGTCCGTCCACGAGGAACTGCGCAGCGCAGTACGCGGCGGCGACCGTCGTGAGCTCGTTGATGACGATCCGTCCGGGCGGCGTCACGCCGAGGATGGCCATCAGGACGACGCCGCCGCCGAGATCGGCGGTGACGTAGAAGATGCTCCGCGACTTGCTCGCTCGAATCTCGATCGCGATCGCGAACGCGCCCTCGTCGTTGGTGGTCGCGTGTCCGATGACCTCGCGACCGTCAAAGAGGCTGACGCGCGCGCCGCGCAGAGGCCGCACGTCGCCGTCTCCGGACTGCACAACTCCAGCGACACGATACACTTCCGTCATGCGGTCAAAATATCACGTGGAACGCGCGCGTCATGTTCCTCGCTTACATCTCGTTTTGCTCGACATGCAGGACGCACGGCAACTGGCGCGAATGGAAGCGACGATCAGCGCGGCGGCGCCGACATGAAGCAGCAATGCCGCGGGACCCGCGCTGAGTCGACCGGCGACGATGCATGTACCGCCCATCAACGCGATCGCGAGGACACTGCGCCGCCTGGACGGCGTCGCCATTCGAGCCATCAGCGCGATCGAGCACGCGAGCAGCGCGAGCGTCGCAGGAAACAGCCAGCGGCCCGACATCGGCAACTCGATGCCGAGGGCGGACGCAATGGTGAGAAGGCAGAGCGGACATTTCGGCAGGACCGTCGCGACCGCCGCGGGGACGAATACGAACAGTGACCGTACGGGCGTGGCGTCCATCGCAAAGTAGAGGGGCCGCGCCGCACGAAATCCCGAGTGGTCGACGAGAAC
>DASPNA010000020.1:0-27283 GCA_035626775.1 Thermoanaerobaculia bacterium | reverse complement strand
GACGACCGCGGTGCCGATGAGGACGGGTTTGGCGGTCGCCTTGAACGTATTGCCGGCGCCGTCGTTCTCCTCGAGGAGGTGCTTGGCCCGCTCGAAGTTGGCGTCGATGCCGAAGTCCTTCTTGATCTCCTGCTTGATGTTCGGGAGCGACTCGATCGTCGAGAGCTCGAAGACCGACTGCGCGTTGTCGGTGACCGGGCCGTACGAGTCGACCGCGATCGTGACCGGACCCATGCCGAGGAAGCCGAATGCGACCAGGCCGAACGCGAAGATGGCAGGAGCGATCATCAACGCTGCGGCGCCGGTCGCGAACGTGCCGGCGATCCAGGCTGCGATACCCATCAGGCCCGCGATGGCGAGGCCCATCCAGTACGCCGAGAAGTTGCCGGCGATGAAGCCGGAGAGGATGTTCAGCGACGCGCCGCCTTCGCGCGATGCGGTCACGACCTCGCGCACGTGGCGCGATTCGGTGGAGGTGAAGACCTTCACCAGCTCGGGGATGATCGCGCCGGCGAGCGTGCCGCACGTGATGATCGTGGAGAGCTTCCACCACATCGTGGTGTCGCCGCCGAGGTTGGGGATGAGCAGGTACGAGACGACGTACGTGACGCCGACGGAGAGGATCGAGGTGAGCCACACCAGCGAGGTGAGCGGCGCCTCGAAGTTCATCTTGTCCGCGTCCCCGTAGCGGGCCTTCGCGAACGCTTCATTGATGAAGTACGACACGGCCGACGTGATCACCATCAGCACGCGCATGACGAAGATCCACACCAGGAGCTGGACCTGCACCTCGGCGTTCGTGACGGCGAGGAGGATGAACGTGATCAGCGCGACGCCGGTGACGCCGTAGGTCTCGAAACCGTCGGCGGTCGGGCCGACCGAGTCGCCGGCGTTGTCGCCGACGCAGTCCGCGATGACGCCCGGGTTGCGCGCGTCGTCTTCCTTGATGTTGAAGACGATCTTCATCAGATCGCTGCCGATGTCGGCGATCTTCGTGAAGATGCCGCCCGCGATGCGCAGCGCGGCAGCGCCAAGGGATTCACCGATGGCGAAGCCGATGAACACGGCGCCGGCATACGCGCCCGGCACGAACAGCAGGATGCACAGCATGATCAGCAGCTCGACCGAGATGAGCAGCATGCCGATCGACATGCCGGCCTTGAGCGGGATCGAGTACGTCGGGAAGGGCTTGCCCTTCAGCGACGCGAACGCCGTGCGCGAGTTGGCGAAGGTGTTGATGCGGATGCCGAACCACGCCACGAAGTAACTGCCGGCGATGCCGATGAGGCTCGCGATCAGGATGATGATCACGCGCGCCGCGTCGAACCCGCGCAACACGCCGAAGTAGACCACCATGATCGCGCCGATGAAGAGCTCGAGCAGCAGGATGAACTTGCCCTGCGTGACCAGATATGTTTTGCACGTCTCGTAGATCAGCTCCGAGATCTCGCGCATGGCGCGATGGACGGGCAGGTTCTTGAGCTGCGTGTACATCATCAGGCCGAAGAGCAGGCCCAGGACGCAGACGACGATGCCTCCCATCAGCAGGCGGTCGCCGCCCATGCCGAGGAACTGGACGCTGCCGAGGTCGGGGAGAATGAGGTCGGCTTCCGAGCGGTGTTCCGTCGGATGGCCGGCAAGTTTCGACGAGTCGGCCGCGACGGCTGGATCGGACGAGGGGTGTGCCTCCTGAGCCGTTGCGCTGGTAGGCGCAACGGCGCCGAACGCGAGGGTTCCGATCAGCGCGAGCAGCAGGACGCGCATGGACAAAGACTTCATGATTCCTCCGTGTTGTGGCTTGAAATGACCCTCGGAGGGAGCAGACGCTCCTCTCCCGTATGGCTTCCGGGTCGTCAGGGCGCGCGGATTGTAGCGGATCAGGCCTGTTTTCGGAACGCCAGGCAAGCGGATCGCGCTGACTATACTGTTGCGCGCGCTCTTCCCCGGAGACATCGATGGGTTTCCTCAGCTTCCTGCGAGACAAATGGACCGCCTTCGATGCCAGCCGCGTCTCCGCGCAGGAGCGGCAGCTGCTGATGATGGGCAGGCTGCTATCCGAGACCGTGAAGGCGAAACAATCGATCGCTTCACTGGAAGAAGTCGAGTTCCGGGTCTTCTCGCAGTTCGGCGACGACGGAATCATCCAATGGCTGGTGAACCATGTGGAGCTTCCGGGCAGGACCTTCGTGGAGTTCGGCGTCGAGGACTATCGCGAATCGAACACGCGCTTCCTGATGATGAACGACAACTGGTCCGGCCTGGTGATGGATGGCGCGGAGTCGAACGTCGCCCGCATTGTCGGCGCCGAATACTTCTGGCGGTATGACCTCACGGCGAAGGCGGCCTTTATCGACAAGGACAACATCAACGACCTGCTGCTGAAACATGCGCCTGGCCGCGAGCTCGGCCTTCTGCATGTCGACGTGGACGGAAACGATTATTGGATCTGGAACGCGATCGACGCGGTCTCTCCGGTCCTCGTCATCCTCGAATACAACAGCGTCTTCGGGATCGATCGGGCCATCACCGTGCCGTACGACAAGACCTTCCACCGCACGGCGGCGCACTCCAGCAACTTGTACTTTGGAGCATCGCTCCGCGCGCTGCATCAGTTGTCGGAGCGGAAGGGCTATGCGTTCATCGGCTGCAACAGCGCCGGCAACAACGCGTACTTTGTGCGGCGCGATCGGTTGAACGGCACCGTTCGCGAGACCTCGCTCGAGCGTGGATACGTGTTGTCGAAGTTCCGCGAGAGCCGTGACGGGCAGGGCCGGCTGACGTACCTGGCCGGCCGCGACCGGCTGGAGGCCGTCCGCGGAATGCCTGTGTTTGACGTGGACAGCGGCCGGATCGAGCCGCTTTGATCGTAGAGTCGACGCATGCTGGCCCTGCTGCTTGCCACCGGTTTCATCCTCGCGGGTGAAGCGATCCACTTCGACGCGGAGCTCCGCCCGCGCTTCACCGAAAAGCAGGTGCGGGAGACCGCCGCGTCGACGCGCGCGGGACTGGTGAAGTGGGCGGCGACGGAGGAAGGGAAGGCCATCATCGCGCGCTTCCAGGTCAGCGACCGCGAGGTGGTGGTGACCGAGAGCGGCGAGGAGTCGTCGATCGGCAGCGCGCCGCAGCCGGGATTCCTGACCATGCTCGCGGCAAACGATCGCGCGAAGCGGAAGACGTATCAGCTCGTGGTGAATCCGATGCTCGCCGCGCAGTACAACAACAAGACCGCGGTGCACCTCGGACTCCCGCAAACCCCCGCCGACGTGATGGCGCTGGCGTGGGCGGGCGAGATGCTGCACATCGACTTCTACGCCAAAGGCATCTCTTTGCCGCACCACGACCGCGCCGAATTTCAGGAGCGCTGGCAGCTCGTCGCGGCGGCCATGGGCATGCCGCGCGTGGATCACATGACTGAGCATCGCCGCGACTACGAGCTGCCAGCGCTCGATCGGCGGTGAGTTGCCGAATTGGCAATACAGTGGCGCTTGATTGCCTATTAGGCACTTCAGGAGTACTGTGGGTGCAGATGTACGGCCCGATCCTCAGACAACTCCGCGAATCGAAATCCCGCACGCAGGTAGAAGTGGCCCGCCGTGTCGGAATCTCGCCCGCCCAACTGGCGCGGCTGGAGTCGAATCAGCGCGGCCTTTACGTGGAGGACTTCGTCAATATCGCCGAGGCGCTGGGGGAGAAACCGGGAAACCTCCTGCCGAATGATCTCGGCGAGATCGGGCATCTCAAGCCATTGATCGACCGCCTCAGTGCGGTCGAGCCGCGATTGCTGTCGAAGGTCGCCGCGATCCTCGACAACATCGTGCGGCTCGCGGAAGACGCGGCCGGCCCGCGAAAAAAAGGCCGGCAATGAAAGCGCCGTAGCTTCTCGCCTCCGTCCTCTCTTCCCTCCACGCAGTCGCGGTTCCACCAGGAGACATCCATGCCCGAAACGACCGTCGCGATCGCGACGCCACGTGTGCCCGAGATTCCGAACTTCGCCCAGGACGTCTTCGACACCGTGCGCGAGCCGCTGCTGGTGCTCGACAATGACCTCTTCGTGCGTGCCGCGAACCGCTCGTTCTATGAAACCTTTCGCGTGACGGCGGCGGAAACCGAGAACCGTCACGTCTACGAGCTCGGGGACGGGCAGTGGGGTTTGCCGGCGCTTCGTACGCTGCTCGAAGATATCGTCCCGGCGAACGCCGTCTTCAACGACTTCGCACTCGATCACGTCTTTCCGAACATCGGACCGCGTGTGATGCTCCTCAACGCGCGCCGGCTGCACGACGATCTCGTGCTGCTGGCGATCGAAGACGTCACCGATCGCCGCCGCTCACAATCTCTGCTCGATGAGGTGGAGATGTACGCACAGGACGTCGTCGATACGGTGCGCGAGCCCCTGCTGATCCTCGACGGCAGCCTGCGCGTCCACTCGGCGAACCACGCCTTCTACCGCACGTTTCACGTCGACGTGGCCGAGACGGAAGCGCGGCTCGTTTACGAGCTCGGGAACGGACAGTGGGACATCCCTGCGCTGCGCACGCTCCTCGAAGACATCATCCCCACCAGCTCGGTCTTCAACGATTTCGAGCTCGAGCACGACTTCCCTGTCATCGGGCGCCGCATCATGCTGCTGAACGCGCGCAAGATGGGGCAGCGCAACCACGCGGAGCTGGTCCTGCTGGCGATGGAGGACGTCACCGATCGCCGCCGCATCGAGGCGGAAGTGTCGAAGGCGAAGGACGCGGCCGAGACCGCGAACCGCACCAAGAGCCTCTTCCTCGCGAACATGAGCCACGAGCTGCGCACGCCGCTCAACGCGATCGTCGGCTATTCCGAAATGCTGCAGGAGGAAGCGGCCGAACGGAACCTGCTCGACTTCGGCTCGGACCTGCAGAAGATCGCCGCGTCCGGCCGTCATCTCCTCGGCCTGATCAACGACATCCTCGACCTCTCGAAGATCGAGGCGGGCAAGATGGAGCTGCGCCTCGAGGTGTTCGACATCGCGGCGCTGATCGACGAGGTGGGATCGACGATCCGCATGCAGGCGTCGAAGAACGGAAACATGCTGGAAGTGGTCTGCGATCCCGCCATCGGAACCATGCGCGGAGACCTCGGCAAAGTGCGGCAGGGCCTTTTCAACCTCGCCTCGAACGCCGCGAAGTTCACGCACGACGGCTCGGTCCGCGTGCTCGTGGAGCGCCAGGCGATGGACGGAGCGGAGTGGATCGTCTTCCGCGTCAGCGACACCGGCATCGGCCTGAGCGCCGAACAGATCGTGCGGCTCTTTCAGCCCTTCACGCAGGCCGACGCTTCGACGACACGCCGCTTCGGCGGCACCGGTCTTGGACTCGCGCTTACGCGCCGCTTCTGCCAGATGATGAGCGGTGACGTCACCGTCCACAGCGTCCCGGGCCAGGGCAGCATCTTCACCATCAAGCTGCCGGCCACGCTGAGCGAGCCCACACCCGACTCGGCGGACATGCCGGACATCGACACTCCGAATGTCGTCGAAGACGAGCCCGCACCCGCACCGGGCACGTGCGTCCTGGTCATCGATGATGATCCGCTGCAACGCGATCTGATGCAGCGCTACCTGCAGAAAGAGGGCTACACGGTGCGCACGGCCAGCGGCGGTGCGCAGGGACTGCGTCTCGCGCATGCGTTGCTTCCGGCCGCAATCACGCTCGACGTGATGATGCCCGATATGGACGGCTGGACGGTCCTGGCCACGCTGAAAGGGGAGCCGGCGCTGCGCGACATCCCGGTGATCATGCTCACCATGGTCGACGATCCGGTGCGCGGGTTCACGCTCGGCGCTTCCGATTACGCGACCAAGCCGGTCAACCGCCGCCAGCTCTCGGCGATCCTGCAGAAGTACACCTGCCTTCACCCGCCGTGTCCTGTGCTGGTCGTCGATGACGACGTTTCCGCGCGTGCATTGACTCGCGCCATGCTGCAGAAAGAAGGATGGGCGGTCACGGAAGCGGAGAACGGCGTCGAGGCGCTGCGCAGCATGGAGCGCGAGCGTCCGAGTCTGATCTTCCTCGACCTGATGATGCCGGAGATGGACGGCTTCGCGTTCGCCGCGGAAGTGGGTCGTCATCCGGAATGGCGGTCGATCCCCATCGTGGTCGTCACCTCGCAGGACCTCACCAGCGACGATCGCCGCAGGCTGAGCGGCCACGTCGAGACGATCCTGCGCAAGCACGGCGACTCGCGCGAGGCGCTGCTCGAACAGGTCCGCGATCTCCTTGCCGGGAGTAACGCGGCACGCATTCCCACCGACCGCGCGGAGGCGTCGATCGCATGACCACCATCCTGATCGTCGAAGATCACGAATTGAATCGCGACATGCTGTCGCGCCGGCTGGCCCGCCGCGGATACGAGATCCTGCTGGCCGTCGATGGCGAAAGCGGCATCGAGGTCGCACGCGCGAACGTCCCGGATCTCGTGCTCATGGACATGAGCCTGCCCGTCATGGACGGCTGGGAAGCGACGCGGCGGATGAAGGCCGATGAGGCGCTCCGCCACATTCCGGTCATCGCGCTCACCGCGCACGCGATGGCGAACGATCACGACAAGGCGTTGCACGCCGGGTGCGACGACTACGACACGAAGCCGATCGAGCTCACGCGCCTGCTCGGGAAGATCGAAGCGCTGCTGCTGCCATCGCTGCACGTACGGGCGGAGGGGTCATGAGCGTCGCCGTCGCCGATCGCACCACTCTCCCGCCGCAGTTGCTGCACGACCTCCGCTCGCCGCTCAACCAGATCATCGGTTACTCGGAGTTGCTCACCGAGGAAGCGCAGGGAACGAGCAGCGAGAGCGTGGTTGCGGACCTCCGGAAAGTCCGCGCCGCCGGCCATCGCATGCTCGCGCTGATCGAACAGAACTTCACTGCCTCGACGGACGAAGAGACTTCCGCATTCCAAGGCGAGCTCGCGGACGATGCCGCGGCGGAGCGCACGCCGATCGAAGAACGGCGCGCGGCGCGCGGCTCCGTACTGGTCGTCGATGACGACGCTACGAACCGCGACGTTCTTTCGCGCCGCCTCGAGCGGCAGGGACATCGCGTCGAGACCGCGAGCAACGGACCGGACGCGCTCGATGTGTTGCGCGCGCGGCCGTTCGACGTCGTACTGCTCGACATCATGATGCCGGACATGGACGGCTACGAGGTGCTCGGACGGATCAAGAGCGACGCGCGATTGCGGCAGGTGCCGGTGATCATGATCTCGGCCATCGACGACGTGCAGTCGGTCGTGCGCTGCATCGAGGCGGGCGCCGACGATTACCTGACCAAGCCATTCGCGCCGGCGCTGCTGAAGGCGCGCATCGGGGCGTCGCTCGGAACGAAACGCGGGCGCGATCGCGAGACGGCTCTCTACGAACGCCTGCAGCAAAACTACAAGCGCTTGCTGGAAGTGGAAAAGCTGCGCGACGACATGCGCAACATGATCGTGCACGACCTGCGCACGCCGCTCACGTCGCTCCTGGTGGGCATGGAGATGGTGGGCACGGGCGAGCTCACCGGCTCGCAGCGGCAAATGATGGACATCGCCACCAGCGGCGGCCGCACGCTCCTCGGCATGATCAACGATCTGCTCGACGTCGAGAAGATGGAATCGGGAACGACGCGGCTGCAGTACACGACGCTGTCGGTGAGCGCGCTGGTCACTGCCGCGGTCGAACAAGTTGCGCCCCTCGCTGCCATGGAAGAGACGTCGCTCGAAGTGATCCTCGATTCAGCGCTGCCCGCGTTCGCGGGTGACGCGAACAAATTGAGCCGCACGCTGGTGAACCTCATCGCCAATGCGATCAAATTCACGGGCCGCGGCGTGGTGATGATCATGGCCGCGCATGACGACGCGGGCGGCATCCGCTTCTCCGTGCGTGATACGGGCCGCGGCATTCCGGCGGAGGCGTTCGAGCGGATCTTCGAGAAATTCGGCCAGGTCGACGGCGGCAAAGACAATGTCGGCACCGGCCTAGGCCTCGCGTTCTGCAAGCTCGCTGTCGAGGCGCACGGCGGACGGATCGCGGTCGAGAGCACGCCCGGCAGCGGAAGCACGTTCTCGTTCACGATCCCGATCACGCCGCGCGGCCACGCGGCGTAGTTTTGGCCTGCGGCGGCTTTGCCGCCGCGTCGGAAAGCGGCAGCTATCGCTGCCGCACTCCAGTGGGCAGCATGGCTCAGTGATTGCTGACTCATGCGTTCGGCATGTGGAAAAACAACAGTCTCTCCATCGTCATGTTGGCGATGTTCCTGCTGTGCCTCGTGGGCCACAGCTACGCCGGCTGGAAGGTGTACAACGAGGAGCAACAACAGCACGGCGAAGAGGCAGTGACCTACGGCGAGTTCCTGCGCACCAGCGAGTTCGGCGAGACGGTTTTCGAGAACTGGGAGAGCGAGTTCCTGCAGATGGGGTTCTACGTCATCCTGACCGTCTTCCTCTATCAGCGCGGCTCTTCTGAATCGAAGAAGCACGACGGCACCGACGAAGTGGACGAAGATCCCGAGAAGCACCGGGACAATCCGGATGCGCCGGCACCGGTGCGCCGCGGCGGATGGCAACTGTCGCTCTACAAGAACTCGCTGAGCATCGCGTTCCTGCTGCTGTTCCTGGTCTCATTCATCGGTCACGCCGCGAGCGGCGCGCGCAAGTTCAACGAGGAGGAGCAGGAGCACGGCTCGACCGAGACGGTGAGCGCGATCGAATACATGACCACACCGCAGTTCTGGTACGAGTCGTTCCAGAACTGGCAGAGCGAGTTTCTCGCGGTCCTGGCGATCGTCGTGCTCTCGATCTGGTTGCGCCAATGGGGCTCGCCCGAATCGAAGCCCGTGCACGCTGCGCATACCGATACTGGCAACTCGTGACGTCTGTGCCTAGAGCGCCAGTTTCAGCATCACAGGATCCTCGAGCTTGTCCATCGGCCACATCGAGTGATCCTCATTAAAGGAGCGCAGGCCGGGATTGGCGATGAAGAAATACTCATCGCCGGCTACCGCACCTGTGGTCGGGATCTCAAACGCGCCATTCTTCGACTCGAGAATCTCGACGTGGCCGTGCTCGGGATCGATGCGGATGACACGTGCCTTCCCGACCGCGTTCTGGATGGCGATCAATTCGCTCTGATGCATCGACAAGCCGTCGATGCCGCTCAGCAGCGACTTCGACTCGAGCTTCGTGCGCGAATTGTCGTGGAGATCGATGCGCGTGATGCCGCCGAAGTCGGCCACGTAGAGAATGCGCTCGTCCTCCGAAACAGTGATGCCGTTCGGGAAGCTGAAGTTCTCCGCGAACACGCCGAGCGACGTCGCCTCGGGTGCGAGCCGCACGACTTTGTGCCGGCCCATGTCGGTGGCAAACAGGCTGCCGTCCGCCAGCAGCGTGAGGTCGTTGAGGATCGCGGGAGTCGCCTCGATTTTGCGCACGAGCTTCCCGTCGCGGAGATCGTACGCGGCGAGCATCGACGCGTTCTCGCCCTCTTTCCAGCCGCGCATTTCGGGTGTCGTGCTGCTGATGACCCAGAGCAGGCGGCGTACCCCATCGACTTTCACGCCGAGGCCGCCGAGCATGCCGTCGCGTGCTTCGGAGATGAATTCGGTCGCGCGTCCGTTGCGATCGACGCGCAGCACATTGCGGCGATGAATGCCGCTCACGTAGAACACGTCGTCGACCGGATCGAAGGCGATGCCTTCCGGAATGAGATCGCGTTGATTGGCGAGCGTGAACGCAACTCGCGCGCGATTCACGCGCGGCTCGCGCGCGTCGAGCTTCGCGGCGATCGCGCGAAACGCGGGCGTGTTCGTGTTGCGGAAGCCGTCCGGCGCGACGCCGTGCTCCCATCCCAGCTCGTCCAGGCGCGTGAGCCATTTCACGACTGATGCGGCATCGCGGGCGCGATCGTGATACGTGGCCAGGACGTAGATCAGCGGCGCGTGATCGGGCTGTTTCTCGACGGCGGCTGTGATCTGCTCGATGACACGGCGCGTGTTCTCATCGACCGGTTGAGCGGGCGGTTTCGATGACGTGCAGGCGATAGTGGCGAAGAGAAGAACCGCGGCGGCGCGTCGCATCGCGCGCAGTGTAGGGCCGGCCTGCGCGGCCGGCCCGTAACACTGTCGTTAACGCGAGCCGCCCGCTTCCGGCGGCGCCTGGATGTGAATCTCGACGCGGCGATTGAGTTGACGTCCCTCGGCCGTATCGTTCGACGACTTCGGACGCGCTTCGCCGAAACCGTACACGGTGATCGCGCTGGCGCGCACGCCGCCGTCAATCAGGTAGTCGGCCACCGCAGCAGCGCGGTTCTCCGACAGGCGTTGGTTGTGCGCGTCGGTCCCGGTCGAGTCGGTGTGGCCTTCGACGATGATCCGGTTGTCCGGATACTGACGGAAGTTCTGTGCGAGCTCGTTGAGCGTGGTGCGCGATGCGCTGCGCAGCGCGAACGAGTCGGTGTCGAACAGGATGTCGTTCGTCAAACGCACGCTGATCTCGCCCTCCGACGGGCGAGTGACTTCGACGCCTTCGATCTGCCGGAGCTCCTGCTCCTGCTTGTCCATGCGGCGCCCGACGGCCGCACCGACCGCGGCACCTGCCGCGGCGCCGATGACCGCGCCCGTACGATTGCTGCCCGACTGATTGCCGATGACGGCGCCGGCGACGCCGCCGATGACGGCACCGATGGCGGCACCGCGCTTGGTCTTTTTGTTCGGATCGTCCGTCGTCGTGGCGCACGCAAAAGCGAACACGGCGATGAGCATCAGAACCAGACTCTTCTTGATGATGTGATTCACAGCGAACCTCCTCAGTTCTCAAAACGGAAACGACGCTCGTCTCCGAGCGTCGTTCCTTTCAACATCGATACCGTCTGGCGTCTACAATTCAGGCTCAACCATAAGGAGAGAGAGATGAAACGTCTGGGTTGGATCTTCCTTGCTACCGCCCTGTTCGTCACCCTTCCACTCGGCGCAACCGAAACGCTGATGCAGTGCATGATCAACTGCCCACCCGGCGTCAACGCGTGTTCGAATTGCTGTTTCTCGCAGTTTGATGGGGCGAAGGGACCGTGTTTCGACGCGTGCGTGGCAGCTCCGAAATCGTGCTTCGACGCAGCGTGGCGGTCGTGTCAGGGCAAGGCGAACCCTCAGTATTGCTACATGGTGGCGTCGCAGCCATGCCAGACCGCGATCTTCGCGTGTCAGCGAAACTGCGACAGCGTGGTCCAGATCGCGGGCGGGTGTCCGGGCGAGGTCCCGCCGCAGAAGTGCCCCTACAACTGCCAGATGTGGAACTCCGCATCGCAATCGTGCATCGGCCCGGCCATGAACGCATGCGGCAACATGCTGCAGAGCGCTGCCGCGGACGCGGCGGATGATGAGGCGGAGATCCACGCCGCGCGCGCGAAAGCAGCCGCGGACGCAGCCGCCGCACACACCGAAAAACTCAGCGCCGAAAACGCGCAGAAGACGAAGAAGAAAAAGTAGTCGGCGAGGCAAAAGCAGAAACGACGCCCGGTTCGGGCGTCGTTTCATTTCCGATCATCGCTGAGTGTTACGCGTTTGCGCGGACGTAGATCTCGACGCGGCGATTCTGCTGGCGGCCGCTCGAGCTCGAGTTCGACGTCTTCGGGCGCGATTCGCCGTAGCCGACTGCGTCGAGGCGCGAGCCGCGGACGCCGACGTCTTCGAGGTAGTTCGAGACGGTGCTGGCGCGGCGGTCGGAGAGACGCTGGTTGTACGACTCCGAACCGACCGAATCCGTATGACCCGCGACCACGATGGTCGTGTCGTCGTAGCGGTTGAACACTTCGGCCATCTCGCGCAGCTCGTCACGCGATGCACCGCGGAGCGAGGCCGAGTTGAAGTCGAAGAGGATCTCGTTGCGCATGGTGACCTTCAGCTCGTCTTCGTCCGTACGGGCGACGTCGATGCCTTCGATCTGCCGAAGCTCGCGCTCCTGCTTGTCCATCATGGCGCCGACGATGGCACCCGTGGCCGCACCGACCACACCGCCGATGACCGCGCCGCGCTTGGCATTGCCTGAGCCGCGGTTGTTGTGAATGACCGCTCCGGCGATCGCGCCGGCGACGCCGCCGATCACGGCGCCTTTCTTTGTTTTGTCGCGTTCGCTCGCCACGTCGGCAAACGCCGTGGTGGCCATCAGGGCGACGAGGATGCTGGCGATGAACTGTCTCATTGGTCTTTCTCCTTGTTCTGCCCTCCATTTCGCAACGGTTCTGCCAGACCGCAAATAAATACGGCAAAAGCCATCTGGAGCGGCGGGGTCTCAGCCCGCCGGGGTGTACGATACGCTTGCATGTCCGCTGACCCTTCCCTGCGCGGCGAACTCCGTAACTTATTGCAATACGGGCCCTTATCGTTCCGCGATTTCATGGAGCTGGCGCTCTATCACCCCGAATTCGGGTACTACTCGCGCGGCCCGAGCCCCGCCGGGAAGGGGGGCGATTTCATCACCGCACCCTCGCTGAGCCCGGTTTTTTCGTTCGCGCTTGCCGGGCTCTTCCGCGAGTTTATGCGCCGTGCCGGTGGCGAGGTGTGCTCGTTTGTGGACATCGGCAGCGGAGATGGCGGACTGGTGCGGGCGATCGAGGCGCAGATCGAAGAAAAAAATCTGCGTTTCTACGGGGTGGATCGCGCGCGATCGGAACTCCGCACATTAGAGGATGTGCCGCGCGACGGCGCGCACTTCATCTTCTCGAGCGAGCTCTACGACGCGATTCCGTTCGCGAGGCTCGTACAGCGCGGCGAACATCTGCACGAGCTCTACGTAGCCGAACGCGACGGCCATCTCGACTGGAGCGAACATGAGGCGCCCGCCGTGTACGACGACTACTTTTCGTCGCGCGGGATCGAGCTTGCCGAGGGGCAGTTCGCGGATGTGGCGCTGGAGTGGGAGGCGTTTCACGAGGACGTAGCGCGCTTCATCACGCGCGGTGTGATCGTCACGCTCGACTACGGCTACCGCGATCAGAAACTCTTTCATCCGCGCGCACGGCGATTCGGCACCGCGGCGGCTTACTCGCGACAGCGCGTGCATCGCGATCTGCTCGCGGATCCGGGCGAACAGGACCTGACCGCGCACATCAACTTCGCCGACCTCGAGCGCGCCGGTGGGCGGAATGGCGTGCGCACGCTTTTCTTCGATGCGCTCGCCAAGTTTCTGCTCGCGATCGGAGTCACCGAACATGAGTTGTTCAAGCCGATTCATGAAGCGGTGATCGCGTCGACCGATGAAGGTCTGGCCCTGCTCGAAGCGCGCGATGAAGCGCGCAGACTGATCCTGCCGGACGGCATGGGTGAAGATTTGCGCGTGCTCGTGCAGGTCAAGGGGATGAGTTTCGAGAATTGGTCGTTCCAGCGGCCACTTTTCTGATTCCGAATCCCGTTGACTCTGAGTAGCGTCCGTCTACAATTGCGCGCGTCGGAAATCCACGAACGAGAACAAGATGGCAAATTACTCGGTGCTCCTGGTCGCCGCGCTCATCGTCCTCTCGGTCCCGGTTTTGACGTTGTTCATCCTCGCGCCGCTGGTCCGGGCGTCCCGGTCGAACAAGGTCAAGCTCGAGCCCTATGAATGCGGCATTGCTCCGACGTCCATGGCGTTCGATCACCGATTTTCGGTCCGGTACTTTCTGATCGCGGTGCTCTTCATCGTCTTCGACGTGGAGACGGTGTTCCTCTTCCCCTGGGCGATCCGGTTCAAACAGCTCGGCTGGTTCGGAGCTGTCGAGATGGCAATCTTCCTTGCAATTCTCCTGATCGGGTACTTCTACGCCTGGAAGAGGAAGGTCCTTACATGGGTCTAATCGAGGGCCGCTTCGAGTCGAACGTCCTCACTTCGACGGTCGACAAGTTCTTCAACTGGGCACGTAAATCTTCGCTTTGGCCGATGCAGTTCGGCCTCGCCTGCTGCGCCATCGAGATGATGGCCGTCCTCGATCCCCGTCATGACATGGCCCGCTTCGGCGCCGAAGTCTTTCGCGCCACTCCACGCCAGGCCGATCTGATGATCGTCTCCGGGACGGTCACCGAGAAGATGGCGCCGATCGTCCGCCGCCTCTGGGACCAGATGCCTGATCCGAAATGGGTCATCGCGATGGGCTCGTGCGCGACGTGCGGCGGTCCGTACGACACGTACGCGGTCACGCAGGGCGTCGATCGTCTCGTTCCGGTCGACGTCTACATCCCCGGCTGTCCGCCTCGTCCCGAGGCGCTGATCTGGGGACTCATGGAGCTGCAGAAGAAGATCGAGAAGATGCACATCCTGCGGAAGGGTGGCGAGGCGTATGACTTCGCGCGCGAGGCAGTGCGCGACTCGCTCCGTCCGGTGCATGAAGGCCCGGCGTTGCGCGCGGAACAGGCGCAACTGAAGCAAGCGCCCGTTTCCGGCGTCAAGCGCGCGCCCGCACCTCCCGCTGCTCCGAAAGCCGCACCCGCTGCTGTCGCTGCCGCTCCTGCTGTAGAAGGCGAAGTTACGCAGGCGGAGATCGAACAGGCCGCCGCCCCGGAAGTCGTTCCGGGCGAAGCGACCGACGGTGCGTCGCCGGCCGCTCCCTTCCATCGCGAAGACCTGCTGCTCACCGAGCGCATGCAGATGGCCGCCGAGATGGGCGGCAAGTTCGAGACGAAGCTGTTCGCCGCCATGGCGCAGACCGATTGCGGCGCGTGCGGCTGGGACTGCGAAGGCTACGCGAACGCGCTCGCGAGTGGTGAGACTGATGACATTTCCCTCTGCGTCCCTGGTGAATCGGAGACGCTGGACATGCTCGAGCTGCTGATGAAGGAGGCGGGCAAGAGTTACTCGGGAGCCTAGGACCGCACGCAAACTATGTCTGAGCTAACTCCGCCGAGCTCTCCTCCTCCCGCCGCGGCACCGGCACCAGCCGGTCCGCCGGCGCGCAGCGTCGAGGAGATCCGGCGCGATCCGCTCGTCGCCTCCGCCGCTTCGCGCGTCGGCGATGCGATCACCGGCGCGCGTGAAATGGTCGGTGAGATCACGCTCTTCGTCGATCGCGACCGCATCGTGGAAGTCTGCCGCGCGTTCAAGTCCGACGGGTACGTTTACCTCGTCGATCTCTGCGGGGTCGACTACTCGAAGTTTCCCAACCATACCGGTCCGCGCTTCAGCGTCGCGTACACGCTCTACTCGTTCCAGAAGAACGCGCGCGTGCGGCTGCGCGTATGGACCGCCGAAAACGAGCCGGTTCCTTCCGTCACTTCCGTCTGGAAGACGGCGAACTGGCACGAGCGCGAGACGTTCGACATGCTCGGCATCCAGTTCACCGGCCATCCGAACCTCGAGCGGATCCTGATGTGGGAAGGCTTCAACGGCCATCCGCTGCGCAAGGACTTTCCGATCCGCGGCATTGACACCGGCGCGCGCATCTACCCCGAGGTGTTCCCGGAAGGCGGGGGACCGAAGCCGGGATCGACGGGCAAGGACGCGAAGGACGTCAATCTCTACAAAGGCGAATGGAAGCGCTACGGCACCTGGCCCGCGGCGCAGATCGGCGGCGGTGTTGCGGCGAAGCCTGCACCGAAGCCGGTGGCTTCTGGAGCGGCGGGCTCTCAGCCTGCCGAAGCACCACGACGGGCTGAGAGCCCGTCGCTCCAGACCGAGGAGGGTGGAGAGTGAGCCATGTTTGACGTCCACGAAATGGAGGTCAATTTCGGCCCGCAGCATCCGTCCACGCACGGCGTGTTGCGCGTGCTCCTCCGGATCGACGGAGAGCGGATCATCGACGCGAAGCCGATCATCGGCTACCTCCATCGCGGCACCGAGAAGCTCTTCGAGCACATGGCGTATCCGCAGTGCATCCCGCACACGGACCGCATGGATTACGTCGCCGCCGCCACCAACAACCTCGGCTTCGTCGAAACCGTCGAGAAGCTGATGGGGGTGACCGCGTCGATTCCGCGCCGTGCACAGCTCATGCGCGTGATGCTCTCGGAACTGCAGCGCATCTCGTCACACCTGTTGTGGCTCGCGACGCACGCCATCGACATCGGCGCGATGACGCCGTTCTTCTACACGTTCCGCGAGCGCGAGCAGATCCTCGACCTCTTCGAAAGCTACTGCGGCGCGCGCCTCACGCTGAACTGCATGCGCATCGGCGGCATGCCGGACGATCTGCCAGCCGGCTGGCTCGATGACGTCGAGGCGTTCACCGCGAAGTTCGATCCGGCCATGGACGAATACGAATCACTGCTGACCACGAATCGCATCTGGAAGAAGCGCACGGTGGGCATCGGCGTGCTGTCACCCGAAGAAGCGATCGAGTGGGGCATCACCGGCCCGCCGCTGCGCGGGTCGGGCGTCGAATGGGACCTCCGCCGCGCGCAACCGTACGAGTGCTATCCCGAGCTCGCGTTCGACATCCCCATCGGCAAGAACGGCGATACGTATGATCGCTACCTGGTGCGCATGGCGGAGATGCGGCAGTCGAACTCGATCCTCAAGCAGTGCATCCCGCTCGTGAAGCAGACGCCCGCGGGCGACATCAAAGCGAAGATGTCGAAAGTCGTGCGTCCGCCGGAGGGCGAGGTCTATCACTCGATCGAATCGCCGAAAGGGGAGATCGGGTACTACATCGTGTCGGACGGCAAGACGCAGAACGCGTATCGCTGCCACGTGCGTCCGCCGAGCTTCGTCAATCTGCAGGCGCTGCCGGCGATGTGCAAGGGCCACCTGGTCTCGGATCTCGTCGCGCTGATCGGAACGATCGACATCGTGCTAGGTGAGGTAGACAGATGATCGAGGTGGATCGATGAACAAAGCCTTGATGACGTACCTCATCTGGCCGGTGGTGAAGTTCAGCATCGCGTTCATCATCGTGCAGGTGATCGTCGCCTCGATGAACTGGGTCGAGCGCCGGCTGCTCGGTCTCTTCCAGGCGCGTCTCGGACCCAATCGTGTCGGACCGAAAGGACTTCTGCAGATCATCGCTGACCCGATCAAGTTCCTCCTCAAGGAAGACATCGTTCCTTCGCGCTCGGAGAAGATCGCGTTCTTCCTCGGACCCGTTTTGCCGCTGCTGCCGGCGTTCCTCGTCTTCTGTCTGATCCCGTACGGACCGCCGCCGACGTTCACGATCGCGCGCGTCAATGTCGGCCTGCTATTGATCCTGGCGATGACGTCCACCGCGGTGTACGGCATCATCCTCGGCGGCTGGGCCTCGAACAACAAGTACTCGCTGATGGGCGGCCTTCGTTCGGCCGCGCAGATGGTGTCGTACGAGGTGCCGTTCGGACTGTCGATCGTCGGCGTGCTGATGATCACCGGCTCGCTCGACCTCGTGACGATCGTCCGCTATCAGGAAGCGAACGCGTGGAACTTCCTCCCGCAGATCGTGGCGTGTTTCATCTTCCTCGTCTCGATGAACGCGGAGAACAACCGCACGCCGTTCGATTTACCCGAGGCGGAGTCGGAGCTGGTGGCCGGATATCACACCGAGTATTCGGCGATGAAGTTCGCCTTCTTCATGCTCGGCGAGTACTCGATGATGATCGTGAACTCGTGCCTGATCGTGACGCTCTTCTTCGGCGGCTGGTCGCTGAGCATGTTCAGTCTGGGACTCACAACCGAGGTGCTGCAGGGCATGGGATTGTTCGGCGGACTGCTCGGTGCGGCCATCTTCTTCACCAAGGTGATGCTGTTCCTGCTCATGTACGTCTGGTTCCGCGCGACGTTTCCGCGCTTCCGTTTCGACCAGCTCATGGACCTCGGCTGGAAGTTCATGATCCCGCTGGCGCTCGCGAACATCTTCGTCACAGGGATCTTCATTCTCGCGGGACAGGAGCGGCTGATGTACTGGATCGGGATGGGAACGATCGGCGCGGCCGCGTTCTATCTCTTCCGTCCGAAGCGCGCCGTTGCGAAACCGACGACACAGAAGGTGGCCCATGCTGGTTGAGTATCAGAAGCCGCGCTGGTCGGATAAGTTCCTGCTGCTCGACCTGCTCGAAGGCCTGAAGACGACGCTGCGCGAGCTCTTCAAGCCGAAAGTGACGATCCGGTATCCCGAGGAGCGAATGGAGCCGGCGGATCGCTTCCGCGGCATGTTCAAGTTCTCGTACGACCGCTGCATCGCGTGCAAGCTGTGCGCGGTGGCGTGCCCGATCGACATCATCTACATCGACGTCCACGACGAGATGATCGAAGAGGCGGGAAAGAAGAAGAAGGTCAAGGTCCTCGACCGCTACGACATCGACGTCAAGCGCTGCATGTTCTGCGCGCTTTGCGAAGAAGCGTGCCCCACGAAACCGAAATCGATCTGGCTCACGACGAAGACGTACGAGCTGGCCAGTTACGACCGCAACGATCTCTACTTCAACATGCAGCAGCTCGAGTATTGGGACGACCGGCCGCAGTACACCGGCCTGCCCGAAGCGGAGGAGAAGCCGAAGCTCGACGAGTCGAAGCTTCTTTCTTAGGTCATGGACAGCATCACTTCACAGATGCCTATGCTGGTGTTCCTGGTGATCGGGACGATCGCCGTCGCGGCGTCGATTCTCGTGGTGGCGATGCGCAACCCGGTGCACTCGGCGCTGTTCCTCCTGCTCACATTTCTCTGCGTGGCGGTGCTGTTCGTCCTGCGGTCGGCGGAGTTCGTCGCTGCCGTGCAGGTGCTCGTCTACGCGGGTGGCATCATGGTGCTGTTCCTCTTCGTGGTGATGCTGATCAACTACCGGCATCTTCCGGAGGAGCGGGTGATGTCGCCGGTGTGGCTGGGCGGCATCGGCGTCGGACTGGCGGTGCTGGTGCTGATGGCCACGATCGTTCGCAGCGGCGCGTATCACGATCCCGTCAGTGACGCCGACCGGCGACTGTCCACGGTGAAAGAGACGCATCTCACACAGCATCCCAGCGATCCGAACAAGCTCGTGCGACGCACGCGCGAGCGCGAGAACCGGAATGCCGAGGCGGTGGCGATGGCGCTGTATACGGACTACCTGGTGCCGTTCGAAGTGGCCTCGCTCTTTCTCCTCGTGGCGATGGTTGGCGCGATCGTGATCGGCAAGCGCGAGCTGTCGGCGGAAGAAGAAGAGACCACGCCGCAGTACATCCTCGACCGCGCGGAGACGGAGAAGGAAGTGAAGGAGGCCATGAGTGCGTAGCACGGCCAGGAGCAGTCATGCCTAGTACGGCCCAGTACTTGATGCTCTCCGGAACATTGTTCGCGGTCGGCCTGATCGGCGTGATCGTGCGGCGCAACATGATCACGGTGCTGATGTGCATCGAGCTGATGCTCAACGCGGTGAACATCAACCTCGTGGCGTTCTCTCATCACATCGGCAATCTCGACGGACAGGTCTTCACGATCTTCGTGATCTGCATCGCGGCCGGTGAAGCCGCGGTCGGCCTGGCGATCATCATCCAGTTGTACCGCCTGCGCGGCAGTATCAACGTCGACGAGGCGAGGTCATTGAATGGCTAGCGCGCTCCTGCTGGTCGTGCTCCTGCCGGCCCTCGGCGCGCTGATCAACGGCACGCGTGCGTTCTCGCGGCCGCTGGCGCACAAGAACAAGACCTTCACGAACGTGGTGGCGCTCGGCGCGACAGGATTGTCGGCGCTGGTCGCGACTTTCGGCGTGGTGATGCCATTCGTCGGCGCGCATTCGCAATTCGAGCAATTCTCATATTACGAATGGATCCCGGCAGGCATCGGCGCGGTCGGCGGTCAGATCGCGAACTTCTCCATCGACCTCGCGTTCCGCGTCGACCCGCTGTCGTGCACGATGCTGATGATCGTCACGTGGATCGGTTTCCTGATCCACGTCTATGCGACCGGCTACATGTCGCACGAGACGGGCTACACACGCTTCTTCACCTACCTGAATTTGTTCATGTTCATGATGCTGTTGCTCGTGCTGGGCGCGAACTACATCGTCATGTTCGTCGGCTGGGAAGGCGTCGGTCTCTGCTCGTACCTGCTGATCGGCTTCTATTATCAAAAGAACGAAGCGGCGGACGCGGGCAAGAAGGCATTCATCGTCAACCGCATCGGCGACTTCGGCTTCATCCTCGGCATCTTCCTGATCTTCAATACCTTCGGCAGCGCCGATTACGGCAAAGTCTTCTCGCTCGCCGCGGCCGGTGGACATGCGTACGCGGGTATCGCGACCGCAATCTGCCTGCTGCTATTCGTGGGCGCGTGCGGAAAGTCGGCGCAGGTGCCGCTGTATGTGTGGCTGCCGGACGCAATGGCCGGTCCGACACCTGTATCCGCGCTCATCCACGCCGCCACAATGGTCACCGCAGGCGTCTACATGGTGGTGCGCTCGAACGTATTGTTCCGCATCGGCGCGGATGCGATGCTGGTCGTCGCAATCGTCGGTGCGATCACGGCGATTTTCGCGGCCTCGATCGCGCTCGTACAGAACGACATCAAGAAAGTCCTCGCCTATTCGACCGTCTCGCAGCTCGGTTACATGTTCGTCGGCGCGGGCGTAGGGGCGTTTACCGCGGCAATCTTCCACGTCATGACGCACGCCTTCTTCAAGGCCTGCCTCTTCCTCGGCGCCGGCTCGGTCATTCACGGCTGCGGCGGCGAGCAGGACATGCGCAAGATGGGCGGCCTGAAGAAATACATGCCGCGCACGCACATCACGATGTTGATTGCCACCATCGCGATCGCCGGCATCCCGCCCCTGGCCGGTTTCTTCTCCAAAGACGAAATCCTTGCGAACGCGTTTCCGCATCATAAGCCGATCTGGATGCTCGGCGTCATCACCGCGGGCATGACCGCGTTCTACATGTTCCGGCTCTATTACATGACCTTCCATGGCTCTTATCGCGGCGCGCATGTGGAAGGCATTGAAGAGTCGGAGCCGAAACACGCTGGACACGACCTGATCCCGTCCCATCCGCACCTCGATGATGGCGACGCGCACAGTGACAAAGCGCACGGACACCACACCGATTCACACGATCCGCACGAGTCGCCGTGGAGCATGACCGGAGTGCTGGCGATCCTCGCGGGGCTCTCCATCATCGGCGGCTGGATCGGCTGGCCGGCTGCTCTTGGCGGTCCGCATCCGACATGGTTCCAGCGCTGGCTCTCGCCGGTGCTGCTGCCCATCGAGAAACACGACTTCCATTTCCACGAAGCTTCGCACGCGCTGGAATGGACGCTGATGGCGGTCTCGATCGGCGTGGCGCTGCTGGGCTGGTTCTTCGCGCGGCGCTTCTACGGCCGCGACGCGACCTGGGCCACGCCGAAGCGCAATGCGAAACGCTTCGCTCCGGTCTATGGGCTGCTCTCGAACAAGTATTGGGTCGATGAGCTCTACAACAAGACCGCCGTTGCCGGCACACTGATGCTGTCGCGCGCATTGTGGTGGTTCGACCGCTGGGTCGTCGACGGCCTGGTCAACGGCACGCGCCATGTGACGGTGTTCTTTTTCGCACACGGATCGTCGTTGTTCGACAAATACGTCGTCGACGGAGCGGTCAATGGTGTGGCCTCCGGCGCCCGGGGCGGCTCGATGATGTTCCGCCGCATGCAGAGCGGCCTCGTGCAGAACTACGCGCTGGTCATGGGCGGAGGCATCGTCCTGATCGCTATGGTGTACCTGTTCATGAAGCCGTAGAGGGAGAGAAGAGTGGGCATTCTCAACATCATCACGTACATCCCGCTGATCGGCGCGCTGGTGATCCTGTTCTTCGTGAACAAGAACAACGGCCGCGCGATCCGCATCATGGCCACGGTCACGGCGGTCATCGACTTCGTGGTCTCGTTGTATCTCTGGCCGAACTTCAACCGCGCCGGCACCGGCGACGGCCTGTGGCAGTTCCGCGAGACATACGACTGGATCCCTTCTCTCGGCGTGAAATACGACTTCGGCATTGACGGCATTTCGATGCTGCTGATCCTGATGACGACGTTCATCGGCATCATCGCCGTGGTCTCGTCGTACAGCGCGATCCACCATCGCGAAAAGGAGTACTACACGCTGCTGCTCATGCTGCAGACCGGGATGATCGGCACGTTCTGCGCGCTCGACTTCTTCCTCTTCTACGTCTTCTGGGAAATCATGCTCGTGCCGATGTACTTCATCATCGGTATCTGGGGCGGCGCTCGGAAGCTCTACGCGGCCATCAAATTTTTTCTCTATACGCTGGCCGGATCGGTACTGATGCTGCTCTCGATTCTGGCGCTCTATTTCTTCAATGACGGCGGCATCTCGTTCCTGAACATACGCGGCCTCGGTAATCCCGGTAGTTTCAGCGTCCTGCAGTTCCATGAAATCGGCCATTTGATTCCGCCGACGCTGCAGTTCTGGATCTTCCTGGGATTCTTTTTCGGCTTCGCGATCAAAGTGCCGATGTTCCCGTTCCATACATGGCTGCCCGACGCACACGTCGAAGCGCCGACCGCGGGCTCGATCGTCCTGGCGGCGGTCCTGCTGAAGATGGGCACCTACGGATTCGTGCGTTTCGCGTTGCCGATCCTGCCTGACGCCACGAAACAGCTTCTTGTGCCGATCGTGGTCCTGTCGTTGATCGGGATCATCTACGGCGCGCTCGTGTCGCTGGTGCAGAAGGACATGAAGAAGCTGGTCGCTTATTCATCCGTCTCGCATCTCGGCTACGTCATGCTCGGCATGTTCGCCCTCAATCCGATGGGTCTGCGCGGCTCGGTCATTCAGATGATCAACCACGGCATTTCGACGGGCGCGCTCTTCTTGCTCGTCGGCATGATCTACGAGCGCCGCCACACGCGCATGATCGCGGATTATGGTGGCCTTGCCAAACAGATGCCGATGTACGCCGCGCTGTTTCTGATCGCGGCGCTGTCTTCGATGGGATTGCCGGCATTGAACGGCTTCATCGGCGAGTTCACGATCCTGCTCGGTGTCGCCAATTCGACCGCGTATGGCACCATCGCCTATGCCGTCATCGCCGCAATTGGCATCGTGCTCGGCGCTGCGTATCTCCTGTGGCTCTATCAGCGCGTGTTCTGGGGACCACTCGATAATCCCGAGAACGCGAAAGTCAGCGACGTCAATCGCCGCGAGCTCGGCATGATGCTCGCGCTCGTCGCGCTGATGATCTGGATCGGCATCTATCCGAAGCCGCTGTTCGACATCATGGAAAAGCCGGTCGACTATGTCGTGGAGAAGGTCGATCCACAGTATTTCGCGAAAGAGCGTCTGACGTATCCGGCCACGCCGGCGGCACCGGCCGGTGATCATCACGAGGTCGCGGCGAAATGACCTGGGGCGACACGCTCTATCTCCTGCCGGAGATCGTGATCTCGATCGGCGCATGCCTGTTGCTGATCGCGCCTGTCGTGGGATTCAGGAACGAGCCGAATACCGCGAGGTGGTCGATGCTGGTGCTGCTCGGCATCACGGCCGCATCGATCTTCGCCTGCTCTTATGCGGTTGCCAGCGTCGATCAGACGCGTGGCTTCGCGTCGATGTTCGCGCTCGACGGCTTCTCGATTTTCTTCAAACTGCTGTTCATCGCCACCATCGCCATGGTGACCTTGCTTTCCGATGGTTACCTGCGCCGCTCGCCATATGCGGCATGGGAGTACTACTCGCTGCTCGCGTTTGCACTGTGCGGCATGATGTTCATGGCGTCCGGCGTCAACCTGGCGACGATCTATGTCGGCCTCGAGTTGATGTCGCTGTCGAGCTACATCCTGGCCGGCTACTTCAAGAACGAGCAGAAATCGACGGAGGCCGCGATGAAGTACTTCATCCTCGGCGCCGCGAGCTCGGCCATTCTCTTGTACGGCATCTCCCTCGTGTACGGTGTGACAGGCTCGCTGAACCTGCTGGCGATCTCGCAGGCGATGTCGACGCTGGTCACGAATGACGCGTTGATGTTCGGCATCATGCTCCTCGGCGCAGGATTGTGTTTCAAGATCGCGGCGGCGCCGTTTCACGTCTGGACTCCCGACGTCTATGAAGGCGCGCCGACGCCCATTACCGCGTTTCTCTCCACTGCATCGAAAGCCGCTGCGTTTGCGATCTTCGCGCGCATCTTCTATGTCGCTCTGCATCATTTCCGCGTCGACTGGCAGACGGTCTTAGCCACGATTGCGGCGCTGTCGATGATCATCGGCAACCTTGCCGCGATCACGCAGGACAACGTCAAGCGCATGCTCGCGTACTCATCGATCGGCCACGCCGGCTATGTGCTCCTGGGCATTCTTTCCGTGAGCGAGATGGGCCTGCGCGGAGTGCTCGTCTACGCGGTCGTCTACGTCTTCGCGACGCTCGGTATCTGGGCCACAGTGCTCATGCTCGAGCGGCACGAATATGCGGGGGAGCGCGTAGAAGATTTCGCGGGCTTGCATCGCCGCGCCCCATTCGCTGCCTTCGCCATGATCGTCTTCCTGCTCTCACTTGGCGGCATCCCACCGACGTCGGGATTCATCGGCAAGTACTTTCTCTTCTACGCGGCCGTCGGAGCGGGATACGGCTGGCTCGCGATCGTGGCGGTCCTGATGTCGGCCGTGTCGATGTTCTATTACCTCCGCATCGTCACGGCGATGTACTTCCGCGATGGCCAGGACGCCGAGCTTGCCGGCGGCGGCGCGCTGAAGTTCGTCGCGGTGACCTGCCTCCTGATCACGCTGTTCTTCGGTATCCTTCCGACTCCGCTGATCGACGAGGCGCAGCGTTCCGGCGCCGGCGTCGCGAAGCGGATCGCCAATGCCCGACGATAAGCAGCGCCGCGACTACCGCCAGTTGTTCGAGGCCTCGGCCATCGCCTGGATGTTCCCGATCGCCATCGGCCTGGGAGCGTTGTGGGGGTGGGGGATGGACAAGCTCTTCGGCACCTCGCCGTGGCTCACGATCATCTTCACCGGATTCGGTGTGGTCGCCGCGTTCATTCAACTCTTTCGCATCGGTCTGCGCGAATGACGTCGGACGACACTCCGTGGTACGACCGGGAGACGCCAGGCGACGTCCTTCGGCGCATCAAGCGGAACGCTCTCGTGGCCGCGGTTGCGTTCGCCGTTTTCTGCACGATTTCGGGCGGTTTTCGCGGGTTTCTCGGGTTGACTTGCAGTGCAGCCGTCACTATGATCAGCTTCCTTTGGTTGGAGGAGGTTGTTGATGTTCTGCTCCAACCGACGGCACACCTGCACGCTCGGCGGCTGACGTTGCGCACCCTGGCGCGCTTCGCTCTCCTCGGGGTGGCGCTCACGGTCACGATCATCATTGCTCGTTTCAACGCGGTAAGTGTGTTGCTGGGATTCTCGATCATCGTGGTGGGAATCTGCGGCGAAGCTCTGTATTCGCTGTACAGATGGTTCGCCGGCTGAAGGTAGGTAGCGCAAGGGTCAATGGAACACGAACACTCAATTCTGTACGAGCCGTTCAATGCGATCGCCAAGCCGCTTCTCGGCTTCGCGGTGCCGGATCACGTGATCATGGCGCTGCTGGTGCTGCTCATCAGTGCGATCGTTTTCCCGCTCGCCTCGCGCCGCTTCAATCGCGACAATCCCGGCGGCTTCCAGCAGTTCCTCGAACTGATCGTCGGCGGCCTGAAAGCGCTCCTGAACGACATCGTCGGGCCGCACTCCGAGAAATATCTCTACATCGTCGGCGGATTCGCCTCGTTCATCTTCGTCTCGAACCTCTTCGGTCTGTTCTTCTTCCTGCAGCCTCCGACCGGAAATCCGAGCACGACGTTCGCCCTGTCGCTGACGGCGTTCCTCTACTACAACTGGCAGGGGATCAAAACGCAGGGCCTCGGACACTATCTCGGCCACTTTGCGGGTCCGATCTGGTGGCTCGCACCGCTCATGTTCCCCATCGAGCTCATCGGACATCTCGCACGCATCCTTTCGCTGGCCATGCGCCTGTTCGGGAACATCTTTGGCGAGCACACCGCCACCGGGATCTTCATGGGCATGCTGCCGTTCCTTCTGCCCTGGCCGATGATGGGCCTGGGGATCTTCGGCGCATTCCTGCAGACGTTCGTTTTCATCATGCTGACGATGGTCTACATCGGCGGCGCGGTGGCGACGGAAGAACATTAGAGAAATCAGACAACCTACGGGTTCGCAATTCGAAAAGGAGGAGAGTCAAGTGAATAAGAAACGCATCCTGCTGTTGGCCCTCGTGGTGCTGACGGCGTTCTCGGCGTTCGGCCAGGAAGCAGAAGCGAACAATGCGGTTCGCTGGGGCGTCATCGGCGCCGCGTTCGTTCTCGGCATCGCCGCGGCCGCCGGTGCAATCGGTCAGTCGCGCGCAATCGTGGCCGCCTGCGAAGGCATCGCCCGCAATCCCGGCGCGGCCGGCCCGATCCGTCTGGCCATGATCATCGGTCTCGCGCTCATTGAGTCGCTAGTCATCTACGCGCTCATCATCGCGTTCATGATCCGCAACCTGTAAGACGAGCCGAATACGCAGCCGCCAAAGCCCGGCGCCGTGAGGTGCCGGGCTTTTTTGCGTTCGGGCAACGTCTTTGCTGAGTCCGACGGCGGAGGTACCCAGTGAACTGGTTCAATCTATCGTTCGTCGGCTGGCTGATCGTCATCATCGCGCTCGCACTCGTGGCCTACAAATTCGACGTGGAGCCGTTCTGGATCGGAGTCGGCGCGTTGCTCCTCGTCGGTGTCGGCATCATCACGTCCGTGAAGCATTCGAAGCCGAGGATCTGAGGCTCAAATGAAAAAGCCGGCGCAGCGCGCCGGCTTTTCTCTATTCGCTGGATTGTGGGTCAGTGCTCGGCGATCATCCGCTGCAGCGCGCTGACCGCCGCGCGATCGTCGATGTGCTCGTCGAGAGTCACGCTGCGCTCCTCGGACCAGCCTTCCGCGCCCAGCATCACGTAGCGCAGCAAGCCATCGCTGGTGGTGTAGAACGCGGTGCGATTCCCGAAGATCCCGTCGAGGCGCGAGCTCGAGTCGACGGCGAACCGGGTGGGAGCCGGGAAGCCGGTCTCGCGCTTGCCGACCGGGATGCGGATGCGACCGTCGAGCGCGATGCCGCGCGTCGGGGTGATCCTCACTTTCGAGAAGTTTCCGCTGCGCCAGTTCGCGAAGACGAGAGTGACGCTGTCCTGCTCGGGAGATGCGAAAAGGAGCGGGTGTTTCAGGACCGACGGGTCGGCCTCGGAGACATTCGGGGTGGGCTGGAAGGAGAGGAACTCGTTGAGGTCGACGTCGGTAGGATCGACCACTCTGCCGTTCTCAATCGGCATCATCCGGTACTGCGCAGCTTGACGTCCCGTGTACGCATCGAGTTCCCACCACGTCGCATGCACCGTAAGCCCGGGCGTCGTGGAGT
>DASPNA010000019.1:0-9825 GCA_035626775.1 Thermoanaerobaculia bacterium | reverse complement strand
CAGGTCATCGGCAGCGACGCCTCGGAATCGCTCACCGATGTCGACGCGGAGATCGGCATCACACGCGTCACCGGTTACGTGACGCAGCGGTTGCGCTTCGGCAGCCGTCGCAATCAGTTCTTCTTCGTGAATGGACGCCTGGTCAAGGATCGCGTTCTCACGCACGCCGCAAATCGCGCGTGCGAGGCCTTCGACTTCGACGGACATCCCGCGCTGGTGCTCTTCGTCGAGGTCCCGCCGGAAGCGGTCGACGTGAACGTGCATCCGGCGAAGACGGAAGTGCGCTTCCGCGAATCGTCGCAAGTGCACGTGGCGGTCGAGCAGGCCGTGAAGCGGGCGCTCGGCGGAGGGCAGGAAGGGGCGACGCTGATTCGCGAAGAATCGATCCTTCGCGACGCGCCGGTCTTACGCGGCGGGCAGACCTCGCCATCGCAGCTGTTCGCGCCCCAGCGCTACGACGATCCCGCTCCGCGCTGGACGCCCGCGTTCACGCCGCTGTTCCAGCGCGAGTCGCTGGTTCAGCCACCTATCATCCAGCCGCCGGTGCTGCAATCCGACGCGCGGGCGACGACGCTGGTGGAGGAAGAGCAGGCGCCGCAGCTCGGCGATCTGAAAGGCCGCGTCATCGGCCAGTACCGCATGAGCTACATCCTCCTGGACACACCGGGTGGGATGCGCCTTGTCGACCAGCATGCCGCGCACGAGCGCGTGTTGTACGACCGCTATCTCGAGCGCATCGAGGCGCGGCAGCCGGTGTCGCAGCAACTGCTCTCGCCGACGCTGTACGAGACCGGCGCCGCCGAATGCGCGGTGCTGGAGTCGCATCTCGACGAGCTGCGCGCGGTCGGCTTCGACATCGAGCGCTTCTCGGGCAACGCCTTCGCGATCTCCGCCGTCCCACCGGAGCTGATGCGTCACGACCTCGATACCTTCCTCCGCAAACTGATCGACGCGTCGCTGGAGGAAAAATCGTCGCACGTGACGCGCGTGCGCGAGCGCATCACCGCCTCTCTCGCCTGTCAGGCCGCGATCAAAGTGCATCGCCCGCTGTCGGGAGAAGAAATGGCGCGCCTCGTTTCGGAGCTGCTCGATTCGTCGAATCCGTTTGCCTGTCCGCACGGGCGGCCGGTGATCGTCGACATCAAGCACATCGACATCGAGAGGCACTTTCACCGGAAGTGAGAGTCTCAGAGTCGCAGAGTCTCAGAGGGTATCCTTCTGGCGCTGCGTGTGCGGCCGAACCCTCTGAGACTCTGAGACTTTGAGACTCCTCCTCGCGCTATTCGCCCCTAGAAAACTCCCGGTGGCACAACTGGGACCTCGCGGCGAGCGCCGCGCGGCCTGGTTCTATCGCCTGCGCGGCTATTCGATCGTCGACCGCAACGTGCGCCTTCCCGCCGGCGAGATCGACCTGGTCGTGAAACGCGGCGCCATGGTGGTCATCGCCGAAGTGAAGACGCGACAAAGCCTGGTCGCGGGCGAAGGCCACGAAGCCGTCGATCGCAACAAGCGCGAGCGCCTCATCCGCCTCGGCGATCAATACGCGGCGCGGCATCCGGAAGTGCGCTTGCGCTACGACATCCTCTCGCTACTCTGGAACGGACGCTGGTTCGTGGTCACGCACTATGAGGACGCGTTCCGTCCGATGGCCGATCCGCAGCGGCCCTGGGTTTGGCGCGGCTAACTCCGCAACCGCAATTCGGCGTCGAATGCGTGACGTCCGTCCGGCCAGGCTTTGAGGAACGCGCGCCACATCACTTTCGTATCGGCACTCGCGGCGAGCTCGAACTGTGCCGCCTCTTCGCGTGCGCGGCGCGCCTCGGCGATCATCGGCGCATCGGGATAGGTCTTCAGCCATTCATCCCACGCGTCCACGGTGCCTGTTTCGAATGCGGCGTTGAAGTCGCCTTCGATGATCGCGCGCCGCGCCAGCGCTCTGCGCTCGGAGGCGGTCTCCAGCCAATGCAGCCGCTCGCGCGCGTCGTACTCGCGCAGACCGTTCGCGTGATTGAGCAGGAACAATCCCCACGACGCGGGCGTGTCGATCTTGCGCGCTTCCTCGAACGCCAGCGCCTCGCGCAGATGATTCTCCGCCTCGTGCGCGCGATCGCTATCCGGAAACTCGTCGAGGTACGCCTGCCAGGCGACGGGGCTCTTCATCTCCATCGCCACGCTGTACGCGGTCTCCTCGCGTACCGCGGCAGCTTCACGTCGCGCGATCGCCTCGTCGGCGTGACGATCGCCCGCCCATGCTTCGAGATAAACGTTCCACGCCTCCTCGGTATCCATCGCCGAGGCGCCGTCGAACGCCAGCCGCTCGGTGAGCGCGCGCTCCGCTTCGCCGGCGCGATGCTTCGGGAAGCGTGTGCGGAAGTCGCGATACGCCGCGTATGTGTCCGTCGCGACCGCCGCCTGCCACGCCGCTTCCGCTTCGTCGTCGACGGCGTCCACTACCGCGGGTTTCTCTTCCGCGATCGGCACGCCGGTGCGGCCGAAGGCCACCGGGGTCTTCGCAGCGAACGGGGACAAAGCCTCCGCGAATGCGCGCGCCGATGCGTGACGGCGCTTGCGATCCTTCTCCAGCGCGCGCATCACGATGGCCTCGATTGCGGCGGGCAGATCGAGCGTCGGATCCGCTTCCTGGAACGTGCGCGGCGGTTCGGTGAGATGCTTCACGATGTAGAGATTCGGTGTCTTCGCGACGAACGGTGGTACGCCGGTGAGCATCTCGTACAGCACGACGCCCAGCGAGTAGAGATCGGTGCGGCCGTCGAGCGACTCCCCTTTCTCCAGTTCGCCGAGTTGCTCGGGCGACATGTACTTCGGATTGCCCATGAAGATGCCGTCGTGCGTCGTGTAGATGTCCGGCGTGCGCATGTCCTTCGCGACGCCGAGGTCGATGATCTTGACGAGGAGGTGATCGTCGGCGTCGAAGGAGAGCATCACGTTGTCGGCGGAGACATCGCGATGCAGCAGGCCGCGCCGATGGATGTGATCGAGGCCGCCCAGCACCTGCATCGTCACCTCGACCGCGAGCGACAGCGGAAAGCGTCCGTTCGCCGTCTCCCACTGCCGCACCGTCGTGCCGTCGATGAACTCCGCGACCATGTAGCTCGTGCCGTCTTCGAGGATCGAGAAGTCGTGCACTGCGGCGAGGTTCGGATGGTGGATCTGCGTGGCCATCTGCGCTTCGCGCAGGAAGCGCTGGCGATACCCATCGTCGACGAGCAGCGAAGCCTTGACGAACTTGATGCAGCGGAATGCGCCGAGGTGAACGTGACGCGCCTTGTAGACCTCGCCCATGCCGCCGATCCCGAGCAGGCTGACGATCTCGTACTTGCCGTCGAGCAGCGTTCCGGGGGCGAGACCGGGTTGTGCCGCGCTCATATCACCCCTGGGGACGCAACGAACGCGCGACGAGCCCGATGCCGCCGAACAGCAGCACCAACATGAGGATGGTGTTGAAGAGACTGGTCGGACGGAAATAGATGTCGAGGTTCGTGAGGATGCCGGCGAAGATGATCACCGCTCCGGCGATCGTCAGCAGCCAGCCGAGGATCGAGCGGCCATCGAAGAAGAGCAATGCGATGCCGACCACGAACGGCAGCAGCGACAGGCCAAACGCGTTGTAGCCCCAGAGACGCCAATAGCCGCTGGTGACGGTGACCTGGTTGGTCAGCAGGTATGCGCCGGCGACCGCCATGAGGAAGCCGATCGCGAACGAGGCGATTCCGCCGTCGGTACCTCCCGCGCCGCGCAGTTCGTTCATGGAGGAGTATTGAAACACGAAGGGCCGCGATTGCTCGCGGCCCTTCAGGTCAATTGTTATTGGAGCGGGAAACCGGACTCGAACCGGCGACATCGACCTTGGCAAGGTCGCACTCTACCAACTGAGTTATTCCCGCTTGCTGCGTGCGGCGACGGCGAACTCTAGTCAGCCACCTCTCCGCTGTCAAGCGTCCGTACGAACGCCATCTGCACGGGGTCTATTTCCACTTCATTTGATCTGAAACTTCGTCTTCGACGCGAGCTTTCCGCCGTTCGCCTCGGTCGTCGCAATCTCGAGCTCGTAGGAGCCCGGCTTGAGACCCGCGAGCGACATCATGCCCGGCACTGCACCGCATCCAGCGACCGCTTTCACGGGCGCCGGCTCGAGCTCCGACGAGGACGTGAGGTCGCGAACTTTCAGGTCGACCTGCAGCGCTCCGTTGTTTCCGCAGTACTCGATGAGATACGCGAGCTCGCCATCGACCGCGAACTCGTTCACCGGCTGCAGCGTGGTGAAGGGATCGGTAGCCGCATCGAGATCGAGCGTCCCGAGGTCGCCAAGAAGGAGCACGCGGCCAATCTTGCCGGACGCCTTTGCAGCCACGCGCGGGGTTGCCGCGACTTTCAACACTTCGCTGCCGATCGGCGCGGCCCACTCCGGAACGGCCGTGAGATTGTTGACGATCTGATTGGCGAGGATCTTCGGCAGCGCGTTGGTGAACTGGCCGAAGCGGATGTCGCGCACGTATTGCTTCGTCCCCGGCGTCTGCACGAACGCCACTTCGAGCTTCGGCACGCCCACCGCAGTGGCGAACTCGCGCGAGTACGCCCATACCTGGCGGTCGCTCGCCCGCGACGACGCGTCGGACATCCCCGAAGGTCCGGAGATGGCCATGTTGTTGGACTCGTTGGCGACCGAGGGGCCGAGAATGACGAAGATCTGGCCGCGCTCGCTCATCGCGCCACGGCGGCGTCCCTCGTCGAAGTTCGTGTCCGCGTACTGCACGCGCTGCTGAAACCGTTCGTGTGCTTCGTTGCGCGAAGTGCCGTTCGTCGGATCGCGGCGCGCCCAGAAAAGGTCGATGAACGCGGCGGCGTCGGCATCGGTGGCGACAGACTTCCACGCCTTCTGCTCCTCGCCGGTCATGATCCAGCGGATCGGTCCGTTGCGCCATTCCTGCGCCGCTTTCGATGGCGCTCCTTCGGCCAGTACTGCAATCATCATCACTGCTGCCATCGCGGCGAGCTTCATGCGCATCGGGGAAATCCTCGTTTTCTTTTATTGGTAGTAGTACGGACGTTTCGTATCTGAAGTTACGGACGCTTCACCCGTATTCCGTAGGCGTGCAGTTTTCTGTAGAGATTGCTGCGCTCGACGCCGAGAGCGTCCGCGGTGCGGCTGACGTTGCCGGCGTAGTCGCGCAACCGCGACAGGATGTACTGCCGCTCGAACTCATCGCGCGCTTCCTTGAGCGGCAGGTTCGAGGCGATCTCCGGCGCGACTTCCGCGCGCGTCCCGAGGTGGATGTCTTCGGCGTCGATGGTCTCGCCGGGCAGGAGGATGGCCAGCCGCTCGATGACGTTGCGCAGCTCGCGCACGTTGCCCGGCCAGTGATACGCCTTCAGCTTCGCCACACCGCTCGCGGAGAGCCGCTTCTTCGCTTGCGCTTCTTCGGCGGCGAACCGGCGGAGGAAGTGCTCGGCGAGCAGCACGATGTCGTTGCCGCGCGCGCGCAACGGCGGCACTTCGATGGGGATGACATTCAGTCGATAGTAGAGATCGCTGCGAAAGCTGCCGGTCGCAATCTCGGCTTCGAGGTCTTTGTTCGTCGCGGCCAGAACGCGTACATCGACTTTGATGGTCTGCTGTCCGCCGACACGCTGGAACGTCTGCTCCTGCAGCACGCGCAGCACTTTCGCCTGCGTCTTCAGGCTCATGTCGCCGACTTCGTCGAGGAACAGCGTGCCGCCGTCGGCGAGCTCGAACTTTCCCTTGCGGTCGTCGATCGCGCCGGTGAACGCGCCCTTGCGATGGCCGAAGAGCTCCGACTCGATCAGCTCTTCGGGGATGGCCGCGCAGTTGACGTCAATGAACGGCTGATCGGCGCGCAGCGAATGCCGATGCAGTGTGCGCGCGACGATCTCCTTGCCGCTGCCGTTCTCGCCGGTGATGAGCACGCGCGACGACGACGGCGCGGCGCTGCGGATCTGCTGTTCGAGCCGCTTCATCGCATCGCTCTCGCCGATCAGGATCTCTTCGAGCGCGAGATGGCGATTGAGGTCGCGTACTTGTTCGCGCAGACGCCGGTCGCTGAGCGCGTGATTGACCGTCAGCAGCACGCGCTCGAGCGAGAGCGGCTTCTCGAGAAAGTCGTAGGCGCCGAGGCGCGTGGCTTTGACGGCGGCGTCGACGCTGCCGTGGCCGGAGATCATGATGATCGGCGGCGCGCCGGCGTTGCGCAGCCGTTCGAGCACGGCCAGTCCGTCGATGCCCGGCAGCCACAGGTCGAGCAGGATCAGATCGAACTCGTCGCGCGCGTACTGCGCGATGCCCTCCTCGCCCGACTCCGACAAGGTGGTCTTATGTCCCTCGTCTTCGAGGATGCTGGCCAGCGTGGTGCGGATCGCGGGCTCGTCGTCGATGATGAGGATTCGGGCCATTCAGCTACGCGGGCAGTTCGATCTCGAACCGCGTTCCCTTCGGATGGTTGTCGTGCACGTAGATCTGGCCGTCGTGATCGCGCACGATGCGATGGACGATGGCCAGCCCGAGGCCGGTGCCGCGCCCTTTCGTGGAAAAGTACGGGAGGAAGAGCTTGTCTTTATCGGAGTCGGGCACGCCGCGTCCCGGATCGGCCACTTCGATGATCACGCGATGCGTCCCGCGCCGCGCGGCAACGCGGATCTCACCAGCGTCGGTCGCTTCGACCGCGTTCTTGAGCAGATTGCCGACCGCGCGGCGGATCTGCTCCGGATCCATGAGCAGCTCGATCTCGGGCGCGACGTCCACGACGATGGTCACGTCCGGCTTGACGTTGCGGTAGAGACTCGCGGCCTGTTGCAGGATCTCGGCGAGCTGCGCGTGACGCAGGTGGATGGCAGGCATGCGTGCGAAGCGCGCGAATTCATCGACCATCCGTTTGAGGTGGCCGACTTCGTCGACGATGATGCGCGAGCCTTCTTCGATCGCCGGATTGTCTTTGCCGAATTTTTTCGCGATGCGCTCCGCGGAGAGCTGGATCGGCGTGAGCGGGTTCTTGATCTCGTGCGCGATGCGGCGCGCCGCTTCGTTCCACGCCGCGAGCTTCTGCGCCTGCATGAGCTGCGTCGAGTCTTCGAGCGCGAGCACCCAGCCCGAGCCGCTGCCCAATCGCGCGACGGAGAGCTCGAGATAGTGCAGCTCGCCGCCGAGGATCAGGGCCACTTCACGGGCTCGGGAGCGTCCGGCGGTGAGCTCCTGCACGGCCGCGGCAATCGGTTTGAGATCGCCGCGCAGCAACTCGGTGAGCGGCGTGCCTTCGGCCGGCACATCGAGCTGCAGCATCTGCAGCGCGGCGCGATTGATCGACAGCAGCTCGAGCTCGTCGTTGAAGGCGATGATGCCGGTGGCCACGCTTTCGAGCACGGTGACCATGAAGCGGTTCGTCTCGGTGAGCTGTTTGCGCTGCTGCGCGAGCTGCGACGACATGACGTTGAACGAGTCGATGAGCTTGCCGACTTCGTCCGTCGCGGTGACGTCGACGCGATGTCCCACGTTCCCTTCCGCGAGCGTCGCCGTCGCCTCGGCCAATGCCTTGAGCGGCACGGTGATGCGGCGTGAGGCATAGATCGACGTCCACAACGTGCCGAACAGAATGGCCAGCGTCACCGCGAGGAAGAGCATCGTCTGCGATGCCTTGAGCGTCGAACGCTGCGAGCGAAGCTGCTGGAAATCGCGATGGGCGATGATCGACTCGTCGATCATGCGGCTGGTGGCAATCGGAATGAACACGCCGGCGAGCGCGACGGCGCGCGTGTCGTCGGGCAATGCGATGGCGGTGCGAATCCATTTGCCCGCGGGCGCGACGTCGATTTTCACCGCGCGTCCTTTCGCCGCCACTTCGCTGAAGAAGCGAACGGAAGGATCGGCCACCTGATCGATCGGCGCGCGCGGATTGGCTTGCGCCTTCACGAGGATGCCGTCGTGATAGAGCGCCGCAATGTCGACCTGATGGAACTGGCGCACATGATCGAGCACCGCATCGATGCGCGCTGGATCGCGCGCGTCGGGATGCGCGGCGATCTCCCGCGCCGCGCCGCCGGCGATGTCGGCCGCCTGATCCTGCGCGCGTTGCGCGATCGCTTCGCTGTTCTGCAGGATCGTCCACACCGGCGTCGCGAACCATCGATCGATCGACACGCGCAACAGGTCGGTGGCGACGACGAAGAGGATCACCACCGGCAGCAGCGACGTGGCCACGTACGTCACCACGAGCTTCGTGCGGAACCTGGAACCGATGATGCCGCGCTGCCGCTCCAGCACCATCTTCACCACGCCGCGGAGCAGCACGAAGAGGATGCCGATGATCAGCAGCAGGTTGATGTTCCACAACACGAACAGCAGCAACCGGTTGCTCAGCGCCTCGGGCGTCAGCTCCTTCGCCTGCTGCGTCACGTAGTAGACCAGGCTCGTCGCCGCGAGGATCACCAGCGGCACCGACACGATGAAGCGCGGGTCCTTGCGATAGCGCAGCAACAGCTCGCGGACGGTCATGGCGGCGTCGTTTCCACCCGCACGTCGCGCCAGCGCGTCGACACTTCCCACGGGATCACGTACATCAGCCAGCCGCGCATGAGGTCCGCCTTCGCGCGCACTTTCAACTTGTAGGGCTTGCGCCTGCCGATGTCGAAGAGGTCAGGCTCATCGATCGTGGTCATCGCGCGCTCGAGCGCCGCGAGATCGGTGAACGTTTCCGAGCGCACGAGTCGATCGTCGCGGCGATAGTTGAGCAGGTACTCGCGCGTCACCGAGTTGAACGTGCAGATCACTTCGATGCGCGCGCGCGCGATGCCGTCATCGAACCAGTTGGGGCGGTCGCGGAAGATCTCGACGATGTAGCTGAAGCTGGTGGGCAGCCCGCTCTGCAGCGCATCGATGACCTCGCCATTCGCGAATGCGCCTGCGAGATTGAACCGCACCGATACCTTCCCATTCGCCCCTCTCGCCGCAAGGTTCGCAATGTCCGCCCTCGGCGCCGCGGCAACTGACATCGCGACGAAAAGAAAGAGAACGGAGAGAGAGGACGAGCGCACGTGTGGCTTTTTTACCACACACGCGAGATCCGCGCGTCTCAGGCGAAGGTGCCGAGGGGCTGGCGGGCGCCGACGGTTTCGCGGGTGTCGTGTTGCGAAGCGGCGGCCTGGAGGACCTTCGCGACGAAGCGGGAGTGCATCGCGTGACCGGCCTTGTACGCCGTGATCTCACCGACCACAGGGCGTCCGATCAGCGCGAGATCGCCGACGAGGTCGAGGATCTTGTGGCGCACGAACTCATCCTTGAACCGAAGCGGACCGTTGACGACGCCGCGGTCATCGAGGACCACCGCGTTCTCCACCGATCCGCCGCGCGCGAGGCCGGCCGCCCGCAGTTTTTCGACATCGCGCATGAAGCCGAACGTGCGCGCCGGCGCGATCTTGCGCAGGAAGTTGTCGTGGCCGAAATCGAAGTGGAACGACTCGCGGCCGATGACCGGATGGTTGAAGTCGATCTTGTATTTGATGACCAGGCGACTCGACGGAACGATGCGGATGCTCTTGTCGCCTTCGATGAGCTCGACCGGCTCGCGCAGGCGGAGGACGGGGATTTCGGTGCCGAGGTCGCGGACGCCGGCGGCGTCGATGAGGTGCATGAAGGGCAGCGCACTGCCATCGATGATCGGCACTTCGGGACCGTCGATGTGAATGTCGACGTCGGTGACGCCGCAGGCCATGAGGGCGGAGAGAAGGTGCTCGACCGTACCGATCTGAACGTCGTCCTTGCCGACGGTGGTGGCATGATCGAGCGCGGTGGTCGAGGCC
>DASPNA010000018.1:0-44539 GCA_035626775.1 Thermoanaerobaculia bacterium | reverse complement strand
CGGGAGCGCTGTACGTGTCGTCGCCTTCGCCGTCATCGAGGTTGGTTGGTGCGTAGCTCGTGGAAGAGAGTGGCGCGCTCGAGGACATCGCCGCGGCCGCATCGTCGAACGTGATCGTCAGCGCGCCGCTGGGCGTGGCCTCCGCGACGTCGGACATCAGTACGACGCTCTGTCCCCCCGGACCGACCAGGAGGATGTCGATGTCGCTGGTGTACGCGTGAGTGAAGCCGTTCAGCGTGGCCGTCACTTTCGTGACCGTTCCGGTCAGGCCGGAAACTGTGATCGGCGATGGATATGGCGTGGCATTGCCGCCGACCGGAATGCTCATCGCGGTCGAATTCGAGAAGCTGGTCGTGCCCGCCGTGGCCGTTCCGTCGGCGGTCGCGTAGTTGACGGTCACCGTGCCGGCGCTGGCGGGATTCAGCGTGACCGTGAACGTCGCGTTCGTCGTTCCCGCGTTGCCTTCCGTCACCGCCACGTTGTCGATCGACAGCACCGGCAGCGGGCCGGTATTCGCCACGGGGGTCATCGACCATGCACCGCGTCCCATCGTGCCGGCGATGAGCGTGTCGTCGACGGCGTCGTAGTCGAGGTCCCACACCGGCGCGTTACTCAAGCCGGACCCCCACTGCGTCCAGGTGCCGGCAGCATTGAGCGCCATGCGGAACACGCCGTTCACACCGCCGACGGCGAGCGCACTCGGAGTTCCCGGCACGAAGGTGATGCTGCGAAGGTCGGTCGCGCCGCCGCCGAGGTTGCCGGTGATGTTCGTCCAGGTGCCGCCGGCGTTCGGCGTTGACCAGACCTGTCCGGCGTTGTTGATCACGTACGCGCGGTTCCAGTCCGTCGGGTCGATGGCGATGTCGCGCAGCGCGTTGCTTCCCGGCGAAGCGGAGGTCTGCACCGGCGCGCCGCTTCCCGATGTGCGCACGTAGACGTTCGGTCCGCCGCTGTTGTTGCCGGCCGTCGAGATCGCGTAGATCAGGTCGACGTTATCGACGCCGCTCGACCGGCCGCCGAACACGATCGCGGTGGCGGTCTTCTGGAAATTGAGCGCCGTGATGGTGTCGCCGCGATCGAGCGACTCGTAGAGGTCATTGAATCCGGCGAACAACACGCGCGCCGGAGCGATGGCATTCAACTCGACCGGTGTCGCGAACTGGCCGACGAACGCCGGTCCGCCGCTGAGGACCGTCAGCGCCGGCAAGACCTGCGACGTGGCCACGCCGGAGGTGTTCATGATGCGTCTGCGCAGCATGCCGAGATTCTGGAAGCTGGAGTAGCGCGTGGATTGCGTGCCGGATGAGGTGTCGTCGACGGCGACATCACCGCCATCGCCCTGGCTCACCTGATTCCACGTCGTGCCGCCGACCGAAGTCTGCTCCGAGGTGCCGGTGTCCTGGTTGCCGCTGATGATCATGTTCGACACGCGGTCCCACGCCACGTCATGAATCTCGGTGACGCGCAGGTTGCCGTTGACGGAGAACCAGTTGCCGGTCGTGCGTGGGTTGGTGCGTCGATAGACGCCGCCGTCATCGACCTCGAGCAGATGTCCGTTCGCGTCGAATGCCATCCGTCGCGAGTCGGCATGCGGCGAGCTGTTGCTCGTGGTGCTGACGCTGCCGTTGCACGGCCCGGACACGGTCGGGCAGTGCGTAAGCGAAGTGGCCTGTGTGCCCGCGCCGGCGGCAGAGTCGACGCGGAAGAGGCGGCCGGAGAAGTTGGAGGCGCCGAGCGAGTTGTCGAAGGGGCCCGGTTGACGATCGCCGCCGACGTAGACGATGTCGGCGTCGGTGGGATCGGCAACGATCGAGAAATGCGTTCCCCCCTGCGACCCCGGCTTCTCCCTGGGATGAATACCGATCCCGATTCCGTCTTCGGTCGTCGTCGGCGTGTCGAGCTGGACCCAGCTCGCGCCACCAGTACCCGAACGGAACAGACCTGCCAGCACGCCATTGACGATGATGCCGGCGTAAATCTCGCCGGACAGACCAACCGCGATGCGCGTGTTGTTCAAGCCGCCGTTCGACATCAGCGTATTCATGGCGGCGTTGCTGACTCTCGTCCACGTTGCGCCGGTATTGGTCGACTTGTAGATGCCGTCGGCGGAGACGCCGCTGCAGGTCAATGTGTCGCGGATGGCGGTGTAGAGCACCGCGTTGTTCGTCGGATCGGAGGCGAGATCGAACGCGCGTCCACCGGGCAGGCCGGAACCGCCCGCGCCCGACACGATCGTGAACACAGAGCCGGTGTTGGTGCTGCGGAAGATGCCGATGTTGGGGCACGAGAAACTATCGGCCAGGTTGACGGAAACGACGATCGTTGCGCCGCGTGGCGCGATGCCGGAGATGTTCGCTCCGCTCAATGCTGCGGGAGTCAGCGCCGTCCAGTTCGTGCCGCCGTTCGTGGTGCGCAGCAGGCCGGTGCGCGGACCGCCGACGCCGCCGAAGCTGCTGAACTTTCCGATGCCGCCGGCGAGCGTGTTGAATGTTCCGTCGGTCGGATCGAGCGCGAGCGCGCCGATCGAAAGAGAGCTGAACGCGTCTCCCATCGCCGTCCAGGTCGGGCTGGCGCTCGTCGCGTTGGTGGTCTTCCAGATGCCGCCGTTGACGGAGCCGATCCAGAGTGTGTCGGCGTTCGACGGATGCGGAACAAGCGTTTGAATCGCGCCGATGACGGGACCGTTGGTGATGCCTTCAGTCTGCCCGCCGTGCGTCGGCGCAGGGCCGTGCGAGACCCATGTGCCGCTGGTGACAGGCAGTGATGCTTCGGCTGCCACCGCAAGCGTCATGGCGATGAGCGCGCGTGAGAGGTGAGCGTTCATGTTCGTTCTCATGGCGCGTTACCGGACGGGAGGAACGGGTCCTCTGTATTCGAGATGACGGACGGTGCGATCCCACACCGGCACGCCGCGAGAGAGCCGCAACGCGCGAATCTTCAGTGGCTCATCGACCCAGACTTCACCGATGCGATAGCCGTAAGGCCGCGATTCGAAAACCACGCTGTCCTTCCAGACCACGAACGGCGCGGCCGAGACGTCACGGCGCATTTCGCCGATGCGCTCTCCGGTCTCGAGGGAGAAGATGGACCACCGATATTCGGGATCGTCCGGCCCGCCTTCGCCAACGCGCTCGCTCGCGAGCAGGTATTTCTCTTCGGCCGAAGGCAGCGCCACCACTGCTTTCTGGACGAGCACGCGATCAGCGAGGGCTGCGCTCGTGCTCGCGTCCCATCGCTTGAGCGTGAGTGGACCTCCACGTCCGCCCTGAATCATCGCCAGGACGTTCCCGGCTCGCCACGGCGTCTGCGCGAGCGTGTACAACGCGCGTACGCGCTCGGCCGTGGCTTCCGTGCGCGGTTTCGCGGGACGCGTTGCCGCGGCGAGCACCGCGCCGGTCGCGATGTTGATGCGCGCGGCGCCGGAGACCGTCCGCGTCGGCAGTGGTTCATCGGGCGCGCGCCAGATGCCCTGCACGACGCGCTCGGTGTAGGTCCAGGAGATGACGAACGAATCGCCTTCGCGCTCCGCCGTGGCGCGGAAGGAGCGTTCGAAGTCGTCGACGATGAGCGCGTGGACGTCGTCCGGCAGCGGGATGACGGCATCGACGACTTTCTTGCCGCCGGCCTGCAGATCGAGCACCGCGATCGGCAACCGCCCCTTGCGCATTTCCTCGCCCTGCGCAACGAGGAGCGAGCCGTCGACCGTGAGCGGAAGCGCGGCATCGGGGAACGTCCACAAAACGCGACCGGCGGAGAGATCGACCGCTTCGATCTCACCATCCGTCTGCGGGAGGTAAACGGCGCCTCGTGCGCCGTCGACGATGACGCCGCGGCGAAGCTCGAACGGCGCGTCGATCGATTGCGCGAAAAGCGCGCTGGCGGCGAGAGACAAAAACGAGAGCAGGACCGCTCGCGACGTGCGGATGTGCATGGACCTTCCTTTGTGGGACGGGGGACCGAATGAATGAATGGGCCCATGGTGCCACGAAAGGACAGCCGGCGTCACCGCGTTCGTAACAGCAATCGTGGTCACTTTGCCGGGAACGGTGTCCTACCAATGGCGTGCGTCAGCGGATCCGCTTCCCTATGCTGCCGCTCCTGCCATCCAACAGGAGATGTGCGATGACCGTTTTTGCGACCAGGAGATCCAGTCGTCTGGCTTCCGTTACCATCCTGTCGCTCCTCGTGCCGCTACCGGCGTTCGCAGTCTGTGAGGAAGGGATTTCCAAACCTACGGTCGGAATCTCCTACGCCGGTCCGGACGTGTTTGGCGATGGCACGGTCACGACCACCTACAACTTCCGAACGAACTCGTACCTGCAGCGACATATCAGTTTTACCGCGACGGCGTTTTGTAGAACGGGAAATACGTGCTCGATACGGACGGCCCCTCGTGGTCCTTTCCGCATAACGTCGCGTGCCTGGCAACGGGTGCGCACAGCCTGAAGGCCGTGGCCCGGGCATGCGACCGATACTATGCCGAAGCGGAAATCAGCGTGTCGGTGAATACGACGCCGACCGTATCGGTATCGACTTCCGGTCTTGGTACGAACGGAAGTACCACCGTATCCGTCGACTACAGCTTTCCGAATACCAAGTCGCACCTCGACCGGCGAATCGACGTCTATCGAGACGGCGTATTCTGGAACGGCGCGTACCAGGTTGCGCCGACAGGGCCGCCGTTTACATTCCCTGCGGCCGAGACATGTTCAACGACGTGGCGCGCCATTGCCACCGCGTGTGGCAGATTTGGCGATCCACTGTTCAGAGACGAATCCGTTTATGCGGCTCCTGAGAAAAAGCCGAAGATCGTGTCGCTTGCGCTGCTCAAGGTGTTCATGGCAACCTGACCTCTGTCACCGATCCGAATGGAAACACCGGTGTACAGCACTCCCGCTGGTGAGGAGAGTTACAACATCTTCAGGTGGTACCGAAGCGGGTGGGCGCGGTATACGCAGGCGGATCCGATTGGTTACTTCGTTCGTGAGAATACGTTTGGATACGCGCGCGGTAACAGTCTTCGGTTCACCGATCGTTTAGGTTTGTTCTCGATTGATGAATCGTGCAAGAACTGCACGCCTGGGTTCTCACCCTCTCAGTATCAGCAAGAGGTCACGGGGTGGTGCGCGAACATCGATAAAGAAGTCAATGATGTAGCGTTGGCCGATTGCATAAAGACAAAGTGTCAGACCGGCGTCACGCGCCATCTAAAGGTGGCATGCCGACCGGCACCGCCGGAGCGCAGATCATTCACGAGTTTGCGCACAACTGTAACGGGAGGCATGGACAGCAGAAAGAGAACCGCCCGTGCCAGGACGGTACATTCGGGTGTATTCCTGGTGATTTGTATCCGAAGAACGATGCTGGGTGGGATTACTGATAGTGAGACAACAACTCTGGGTTTTGGTCGGTTGTTTTTTGTCACGGACGAGTTTTCGGAAGCATATCAACCATGGCTCAGGGTCGATGCCGTCGACGTGACGCCGCCTGCCTCTATTGAGGAGACCGTGTGGAAGGATTTAGTTTCTCGGTATGCGTTGATCAATCGAGAGGCTGTGAAGATCCCGGCTCATATCAGCCGTCGCGGAGAGACAGCAGCACCATTTATGGTTTCGCTCAGCCGTCCTGCGTTTTCGACAGATCGATCCCTTGCACTGCTCACGTATGCCACCTCGTGGCAAGGTCACGGGACGGTAGCAGCAATGGTGTTGCGTTGGACACCGGAGGGCTGGAAGCACGTTGCGACAGTTGCGCTAATCGGCGCTTAAGCTTCAGCTGCTCTCTACTTCGCGGCGCCGCGGAGAAACGTGTCGATGGTGCGGAGCAGAGTGGCCTGCTGTTGGGGGCGGAGCTCATCGATCTTCTCGAGGCGGCGCAGAGTCTTCCGGCTGGGCTTTGAGCCATTCGGCTGGGCCTTCTTGATACCCAGCAGCTCGTCGGCGGTCATCTCCAACGCCGCGGCGATGCGCACGACCATCTCGGCGGTGACGCGAAGCCTGTCGCGCTCGTAGTCGGAGATGAGGAGCTGGATCAGTTGCGGTTCCCCGAACCGCGCAAGCGCGAAAAAGCACATCACGAGCTGAAGCGCAAAACGCCCCGTTGTTGTACGGGACAACGTTAGTGAGGGTTGCCGGTCGTTCCGATTGACGGCCAGCCCGTAGTCGAAGCCGACGACCGCGGCGAGCACACGTCCGCGAAAACAGCTGGGTCTCCAGCGTAAGTCAACTGAGCGCCGGCTTCGCCGGCACTCATCCTGCGCGGTTTTACGCGGCCGTCTTGCGGTACGCCGCGGCGTACCGTTTCGAGGCTTCGACGTTTTCCGTCACGTCCCGGACCTGCTTCTCGAATGACTCGCGCGTGAGTTTGTGCTGCGCGAGCAGGTCGTTTGCGCGCTCGGGCTCGTTCTTGATCAGGCCACCGAGCTCACCGAGTTGTTCGGGAGTGAGCGTCTGCGTCTGTTCGGCGGCGGGTGGCGGCGTCGCCGCGGCGGTCGCGGTCTGCTTCTGCTGACACGCCGCGAGCGACAGCATCATCGCCAGACAGAGAGTTGCGGTCGTGATGCGTGTCATCCCTTCCCCTTTCCTTTGCCGTTGCTGCCTTTGCCTTTGCCGCGACCGTGGCCGCCGCCGTGATCGTCATCGCCACGACCGGCGTTCGCGACTTTATGTTCTTTTTGCTTCTTTTCTTTCTGCTTCTGTTTCACGCCGTCGTTGTCATCCGTGCGGACGATCGTGCGCGTGGCGACGTCCCGCCGATCCGTGCGGTGCACGATCTCGGCGCTGGTCTGGAGGCCCGCGGCCTTCTTCAGTTGGCCCGGGGGGCCGCCCTGCGGATGCGCTTTTACGTTCGCGATGCGGGTGCGCACGAAGGCCGGAACGATCTCGTTGCGTTCGAGCTCGACGATCTGGGGCGCCGTGACGACGTCAAAGTCGACCGTGGCCGGGACTCCGAACGTATGCAGGCGCTGTTCGATGAACGTCACCAGCGCGGGACCGCGCACGCCGGCCTGTTCCTGCGCGCGAATCACTTCGATGAATCGCGGCTGTGTATCGTGCTCGACGACCAGTGCGACCGGCACATACCGCACCACTTCGACGAACTGCGCGGGCGGGACGTCTGCGTCATTGAGCAGCGTCACCACATCGATGAGATCGCTCGCCGGGACGTCCGTGATCTCGGAAACGGCCGCCACTGCCAACGGCATCGCCACCAGCGCGAGCAGGTCGCTGTCGACCTCGAGCGCAGCGGCCGGCTGGACGGGCAGCACGAAAGCGGCCACAAGTGTAAGAAACGCAAGGGTCTTCGCCATGAGAGACCTCCTTTGCGAAGGTTATTTGCACTGACGCTGCCAGAAACGGGCGCGAAGCGGCATCAGCCGTTCGCGCGCGCTTCCTCGAGCAGGTCACACAGCGCCTTGAGCCGCGCCTTCGGCATGTGCGCGAGCGTCCCGCGCACGGCCGCATCCATCTTCTCGTCGAGCGATTCGAGCAGACGCAGACCTTGGTCGCTGATGGAGGCGCGTACGACGCGACGGTCGGTAATTCCGCGCGAGCGCGTGACCAGGCCACGCGTTTCGAGGCGGTCCAGCAGGCGCGTGAGGTCGGGATCGCGGCGCACCATCCGCTCGGAGATCTCACCGCAGGGGAGTCCCTCCGCGTCAGCGCCGCGCAGGATGCGAAGGACGTTGTACTGCGAGAGCGACAACCCCGCCTCCCGGAGCAACTCCGTTATCGGCACGGCGAGCTGGTCCGCGGTGCGCATCATGGAGAGCACGACCTCTTCCTGCACGCTCGCGAACGGCTTCGTCTGTTTGATCTCGCTCTTGAGCTTCCCGGCCATGTCCATTGCTCCCTACAACGAAGGGTAGGAACATAATACTCCTCTGGACATTAGTCGTGATGAGGAATATCCTCTACAGGCGGGTCGTTGTGCCGATCAAGAAGGAGAAACAGATGACCACCAAAACCACATGGCAGATTGATCCGACCCATTCTTCGGTCGACCTCGCAGTCAAGCACATGATGTTCACCACCGTCCGCGGCCGCTTCACCGACGTGAAGGGCACTATCGAAGTCGACGAGCAGCATCCCGACCGTTCCACCGTAAACGTGGAGATCGCCGCGGCCAGCATCGACACCGGCGTGGCCGACCGTGACGCGCACTTGCGCTCGGGCGACTTCCTCGACGTCGAAAACCATCCGACCATCACCTTCCGCAGCAAGCGGGTCGAGGGCGCAATGAAGAACGAAGGCGACCGGTTCAAGGTCATCGGCGATCTCACCATCCGCGGCAAGTCCGTCGAAGTCACCCTCGACACCACCTACCTCGGCTCCGGCAAGGATCCGTGGGGCAACTTCAAGACGGCCGCGGAAGCGACGGCGAAGATCGACCGCCGCGAATTCGGGTTGACGTGGAACCAGGCGCTCGAGACCGGCGGCATCCTGGTCTCGAACGACATCCGCATCGACATTCAGGTCCAGGCTGTGAAAGCGGTTGCCGTCGCAGCCTGAACGTCCGCAGGAGGTGTTTCGTGATCACACTTCGTAAATCGAAGGACCGCGGGGTCGGCCAGCACGGCTGGCTGACCACGCATCACACGTTCTCGTTCGCGAACTATTACGACGAGAAGCAGATGGGCTTCCGCGACCTGCGCGTCATCAATGAAGACACGGTCGCGCCCGGACGCGGTTTCGGCGCGCATCAGCATGCCGACATGGAGATCATCTCGATCGTCATGGAAGGGGCGCTCGCGCACCGCGACAGCACCGGCGGCGAAGGTGTGCTCCGGCGCGGCGAAGTGCAGCGCATGAGCGCGGGCAGTGGCGTCGTGCACTCGGAATTCAACGGTTCGGAGAAAGAGCCGGTGCACTTCTTTCAGATCTGGCTCATGCCCGCGCAGCACGGCATCAAGCCTGGCTACGAGCAGAAGCTGATTCCGGAAGATGAGCGGCGCGGACGCCTGCGCCTGCTGGTTGCGCCGGGCGGAAAAGAGGGCGCGCTCGACATCCATCAGGACGCGCTGCTCTACTCGGCGATTCTCGCGAAGGATCAGGAGGTGGTGCACGAGCTGGCCCCCGGCCGCGGCTCGTGGATTCAGGTCGCGCGCGGTGCGGTCGACGTGAACGGAGTGACGCTGCAGAAAGGCGACGGCGCGGCCATCGAAGACGAAGCGTCGCTGCGCATCACGTCGACCGCCGACGACGAGTCCGAGATCCTGCTGTTCGATCTGAACTGACGTCACTCGGACGTCACGCCGTCGAAGTGCTCTTCGCGAACGTCCGCTTTCGTGACGTGCACGGTGCCGTGTTTGTGCTCCGGGGGGGCGTACAGCGTGTAGACCTTCAGCGGCTCGCTGCCGGTGTTCTTCACGTTGTGCCGAGCTCCCGCGGGCACGATGATCGCGAAGTCGTCCTCGACGTCGGTGGCCTGACCATCGATGTACACCTTGCCGTTACCTTGCTCGACGCGGAAGAACTGATCGCGGTCGTCGTGGACTTCTTCACCGATCTCCTCGCCCGGTTCGAGGGTCATGAGCACGAGCTGCATCTGCGAACCGGTGTAAAGCACGCGGCGGAAGCTCGAGTTTTCCAGCGTCAGTTTCTCGATGTTGTCGACGAAGCCTTTCATCCAAGTCTCCTCATGGCGCGATCATATGCACGCGCATGACCATTCTCATCGGTACGCAGGGCTGGAACTACGACGCGTGGGTCGGTCCGCTGTATCCGGCCGGCACGCGCGCCGCTGAGTTTCTGCCGACGTACGCGAAGGCGTTCTGCGCCGTGGAAGTCGACTCGACGTTCTACGCCGTTCCCGACGCGCGCGCCGTCCGCGCATGGAACGAGCGCACGCCGCGCGACTTCACGTTCGCGTTGAAGATGCCGAGGGAGGTGACGCACGAGTTGCGGCTGCGCAATGCGGAGGGTCTCGTGCGCGACTTTCTCGATCGCGTGCGTGAGCTCGGGTCGAAGCTCGGGCCGATCCTCCTGCAGGTGGGGCCGGACTTTACGGCGGAGGAGATGCCGGCTCTCGAGCAATTCGTGCCGGCGCTGCCGCGCGATCTGCGCTTCGCCATCGAGCTTCGTCAGCGCACCTGGATGCGCCGCGATGTACTGCCGCGCCTCCTCGAGTTGCTCGCGCATCACGGAATCGCGCTTGCGCTCAGCGATGGCCGCTGGATCCGTCGCGAGACGATGCTGGCTTTGGCCGAGCGTCCCACTGCTGACTTTCTGTACGTCCGCTGGATGGGACCGGATCGCGAGATCACCGATTACTCTCGCATCCAATTCGATCGTTCCGAGGAGATCGGGGCGTGGGCGGAGGTGCTGAGGAACGTTGCGAACACGATCGATGTGTTCGGGTTCTTCAACAACCACTTCGCCGGACACAGCCCTGAGAGCGCGCGTGAAATGCAACGGCAGCTCGGGCAGAATCCGGTCGATCCCGAGTCGTTGCGGGGGCAGCGGTCGTTGTTCTAAGGCGCTGCCGATAGAATTGCCTCGTGACCGTCGCACCCGGCACCCGCCTCGGCCCGTACGCGATCGTCGAATCGATTGGCGCCGGCGGAATGGGCGAGGTCTATCGCGCAAGCGACACCCGTCTCGACCGCGCCGTGGCGATCAAGGTGCTGCCTGCGCACATGTCCGCAACTCCCGGCATGCGCGAGCGCTTCGAACGGGAGGCGCGCGCGATCTCGTCGCTTTCCCATCCGAACATCTGCCCTCTCTTTGATGTCGGACGCGACGGCGACGTCGACTATCTGGTGATGGAGCTGCTCGAAGGTCAGACGCTCGCGGAACGCATTGCGCGTGGGCCGCTGCCGATGGAACAGCTTCTTCGATATGGCCGCGAGATCGCGAGTGCGCTGGACAAAGCGCATCGCCAGAAGATCATTCATCGCGATCTGAAGCCGGGAAACATTTTCCTGACTCGGAGTGGCGTGAAGCTGCTCGACTTCGGTCTGGCGAAACTGGTCATGCCCGCAACCGTCCCGCAGGACGCGCCGACCGCGGTTCTGCTGAAAGAGCGGCCACTGACGGCGGAGGGCTCGTTGGTGGGAACGGTTCCGTACATGTCGCCGGAACAGCTCGAAGGAAGAGAGGTCGACCACAGAAGCGACATCTTTTCTCTGGGCGCGATCCTGTACGAGATGGCCACCGGGAAACGGCCCTTCCATGGCAACAGCCAGGCGAGCTTGATCGCTTCGATCCTCGAACATGAGCCGCAGCCGGTCGCGGAGCTCCGGCCTGCCACTCCGCAATCGGCCGACCGTCTGATTCGCGCTTGTCTCGAGAAAGACGCCGACAACCGCGTGCAGACGGCGCATGACGTCATGCTGCAGCTCCAATGGATCAGTGAGAGCAGCGGAACGCAGAGCAGGCCGGCACCTTCGGCACCCGGACGGAGCGGTGTTGTCCGCTATCTGCCCTGGGTCCTCGCGGGCGCCGTCGCGCTCGCGGCGATCGTTTTCGTTTCGATGCGGCCCGCGGTCTCGAGTGCGGCGCCGGTGGAGTTCGCCCTTCGTGCACCCGGCGACGACGGAGAATTCGGCGTGTTTGCCGCGGTCTCTCCCGACGGCTCGACGATCGTTGTCCCGGCCCGCGACGGGAAGGGCCGCTACGCTCTATGGTCTCGCCAGACCGGCAGCACCAGGTGGCGCAAGCTCGAAGGAACGGACGGCAACGACCAGATGAAGCCGTTCTTCTCGCGGGACGGAAAATCGATCGGTTACTTCGCGAATCGTCAGCTCCGCGTCGTCGATCTCGCCGGCGGTGCGCCGCGTGACGTATGTCCGGTTACGTACGGAGTGGGTGGCGCATGGCTGGACGACGGCAGCATCGTTTTCTCGCCCTCGTTCGGTCAGCCGATGCACCGCGTTTCTCCTGCCGCCGGCTCGAAGTCTTCCATCGTTCCCGGCTTTTCGCTGATCGCAAAAGAGGCAAAGCAGGGGTGGCCGGTCGCACTGCCGAAGGGAAGATTTCTGTTCGTGCAGCAGAGCAAACCGGGCGAACCGGCGGTCATCTTCGGCGCGTCTGTCGCGGGCGGCGGTCCGCGCCGCGTGCTGGAGGCGAGCTCGCTCACCGGGTACTCCGAACCGTGGCTGCTGTTCGTCCGCAAGGGAACGCTCTTCGCACAACGATTCGATCCCGAGTCCATGACCGTCGAGGGCGATTCGATTCCGCTCGCGGATCACGTCGCGCACTCGAGCGTCTGGATGCACTCCGGTTCCGCGGTCTCCGGCCGGACCCTCGTCTACCCACCCGCAGCCTCGCGCCGGCGCGAGATCCAATGGGTCGATCGGAGTGGGCAATCGCTCGGGAAGGTGCTCCAGGGTGGAGACATCTTCCTCGCCGCTCTTTCCCCGGACGACAGCAGGATCCTCTACTTCAAGGAAGACATGATCGCGGGCGACACGACGCTCTGGACATACGATCCGAAGCGCGGCATCGAATCGAAACTCACGACGACCCATACGACGAGCGCGTCATGGTCCCCGGACGGGAAGCTCATCGCTCACGATGCGGGATCAGGAGCGACGAGCGGAATTCGCGTGCAGCCGCCGGACGGGTCCGCGCCTGCACGCTATGTTGGAACGACGGGTGGCACCAATGAGTTCGTCGGAAGTTGGCTTTCCGATCGAGAGATTCTCGTCGAACGCTATACCGCCGAGTCGTTCTTCGATCTCTGGAGCCTGCCGCTCCAGGGAGCGAAGCCGGTGCCGGTGATCGCGACGGAGTTCAACGAATACAGTGCCCGCCTGTCGCCGGATGGCGGTTGGCTGGCGTTCCAGTCGAATCGGTTCGGCCGCGGCGAGATCTTTGTTCGCAACATCGCGTCAGGCCACACAGTCCAGATCTCGAACCGAGGTGGAGGAGGGGCGGAGTGGAGCCGCAGCGAGATCTTTTTCGTTGACGACGAAGGAGCCCTGCAGGCCGTTCCCTACACACTGACCGCCACCTCCCTCGAGCCGGGCGCGGCCCGAAGACTCTTCGAGTTACCTCAGCACTCGGCGTATGCCGTGACGCTGGATGGGCAGAAGATCCTGCTCAGTACCGCGGCCGGACAGGCCGGCCAGCGAGAGTTGATCCACGTCATGGTGGGGTGGAGGTCGAGGCTCGAACAGCGGTGAAACCAGGTCACTGGCACAACCTGTGAGCCGCATCCCGCCCATGGATCGCTTCCTCGGAAAATATGAAGAGTTGTTGTACGCACTGTTCCGGTTCATGTTCGGTCTCGCGTTCATCTTCCACGGCACGCAGAAGCTGTTCGCGTGGCCGGGAGACGCGAAGGCAGCCGAGCTGTTTTCGCAACGCGGCCTCGCCGGAGTCATCGAAGTCTTTGGCGGCGCGATGATCGCCCTCGGCTTATGGTCAGCCTGGGCCGCGTTCATCGCCAGCGGCACGATGGCGTTCGCGTACTTCATGCGCCACGCTCCCGACAGCTTCTGGCCGATCGTGAATCGCGGCGAGCTGGCGGTGTTGTATTGCTTCGCCTTCCTCTACATCGCTTCCCGAGGCAGTGGCCGCTACAGCATCGAGCAGGCGTTCTCACGTCGACGATTGCGGTGATCGCTGCCCGATCAAGTCAGATCCTCTGGACTCACTCCCCTTAGCCTCCCGCTTCTTCCTGGATTTCATGTGCCTTTCGCACCGGCATTTGGGAAGAACGGCCGCACGGCCGGGCGCGCCACGCAAAGACGTTCCGCAACCCAGGGAGATGCTCAGGTGTCGAGGTGCGCTCGCTCTGACGCGCTCGAGGTTCTTCTACGAGAACCCTGACATGCAGGCGTCTTCGTTCATTCTGCCGAACGACGTCGTGCCTCGCTGGCACATGATGCTGCCGCCGCGGGCGCGCGATCGCGCTTGGTGGGATGGCCGGACCCGCGGTCGCCCCGGCGCGGGCATGAGGCGCGATGGTCGACACGATGCGCATCACGATCATCGATCGCGGCATGCGTCTGCGCGATGGTCTCCGCGAGCGCCTCCGTCGCGCCGCCGGGTTGGTCTGCGCCGAGCATGGCAACCCGCACGTGGTCCGCTGCGACTGGTGCCATCAGACGCGCACGCTCTTTCGTGACGAGTGCGAGAGCCCGTTCCAGTTGAGCGGTCACGGATGGCGCTGCGACCCGTGCAACACGAACGTCGCCAGCCAGGCGATCCGGTTCTGACTGCTTACCGCGAGTGGCAATCGCCACCGCTTTCAAAAGCGGCAGGGCCGCGGCGTCGCCGCACTCCAAAAGGCTCACGCGAAAATCTCATCGCGCAGCCGCTTGCGCTCGCGATCGATCTGATCGGGCGTGGCGCCGAGATCGCGAAGCACCGTCTCCATCATCGCGAACGCGACTTCACCTTCACCAGCGAAAACCATGCTCGCCCCCGCTGCCTTGAGCGATCGTGACTCCCGCACGTAGCTCGTGCGCGCGAGGATCTGGATTTTCGGGTTGAGCGTGCGCGCGAGCCGGATCAGTTCCTGCGCGTTTTCCAGACTGGACGAGCTGAGGATCAGACTTCCCGCGGTGGCGACGCCCGCCGCGTTGAGTGTGTCCTCCTGCGTCGCGTCGCCGTAGATCGCCGAGATGCCGTGCTCTCGCAGCTCGCGCACCTTGTCGACGTCCATCTCGACGATCGACACCTCCATCTCGCTCTCGATCAGCAGTCGCGAAAGCGTGCGGCCGACGGGACCGTATCCGATAACCACCGCGCGATGCCGCACGCTGTGCGAACGTGATGGATCGACCGCCGGAGCGGTGCCGGTCTCGATGCGCTGCATCGCGCGGCGGTTGAGAAAACGCCACACGCGCGGATGTCGCGTGATCCATGCTTCGAGCGGCTTGATTCCGCGGAACAGCAGCGGGTTGAGCGTAATCGAGACGATCGCCGCGGCGATCACCGCGTTGTTCGCGTCGTCGCTGAGGATGCCCAGCGCGTTTCCGGCGTTCGCGAGGATGAACGAGAACTCTCCGACTTGCGCGAGTGCCGCCGCGACCGCCATCGCCACGCGGAACGGATAGCGCAGCGCAACGACGATGACCAGCGCCGCAATCGGTTTCGCGATCATGATCACGGCGAGCGTCGCCGCGATCAGCGCCGGCTGCTCGATCAATTGCCGCGGGTCGAGCAGCATGCCGACGGCGACGAAGAAGAGCACCGCGAACGCATCGCGCATCGGCAATGCATCAGTGGCCGCGCGCATGGCGAAATCGGACCGGTTCACGACCATGCCGGCCACGAATGCGCCGAGGGCCATCGAGACGTCGAAGATCTTGGCGGAGCCAACGGCGATGCCGAGTGCGATGACCAGGACCGCCAACGTGAAGAGCTCGCGCGAGCCGGTCTTCGCCACTTTCTCGAGCGCGACGGGGATGAGACGGCTTCCTGCCCACAGGACGAACACCATCAGCAGCCCGACCTTCAGGACGGCGATGCCGGCCGCGATGAAGATGCCTGCCGCTCCTCCTTCGGTCTGACCGCCGAGCGCGGGCAGCAGCACGAGAGCGATGACGGTGAAGATGTCCTCGACCACGAGCCAACCGACTGCGATGTGTCCCGTCGGCGTGTGCAGCACCCGGTTGTCGGAAAGAATGCGGATCAGCACGACGGTGCTGGCGACGGAGAGCGCCAGGCCGAACACGATTCCCGACGACCACTCCCAACCGAAAAGGCGGCCGACGAACGCGCCGAGCACGGTCGCCGCGAGACTCTGTCCGACCGCTCCCGGGATCGCGACGTTCTTCACCGCCAGCAACTCGGTGAGATGGAACTGCAACCCCACTCCGAACATCAGCAGGATCACACCCACCTCGGAAAGCTGCTCCGCAAGGGCGCGGTCCGCGACATAGCCCGGCGTCCATGGCCCCACCGCGACGCCGGCAAGCAGGTACCCGACGATCGGCGACAAACCCAGCCGCTGCGTGACATAGCCGAGAAGCAACGCGGCAGAGAGACCGCCGGTGAGGGTGAGGATCAGATCGATGTTGTGCATCGCGGGGCGAGCCTAACGCAAGTGCTGCGAGCGATGCGTCTCGCGTCGGATCGTCGCATGTTCGTTCGTAACGGTTCTGTTGGCGATTCGCGGCGATCCTGTGCAGCGAGGTCATGTTGAAATGCCGCGCCGTGATGATGCATGCTTTCGTACTCTCCGTGGTTGCGCTGTTCGCGAATGAAGTCCATGCGGCCCGCTTGCGCGTAACGCCGCTGTTCACCGTTTCCTATCCGCCGCCGCCGATTGCGCTCTCGGATGACGGCGGGCTGGCGTTCAGCGATCGCTATGTTTTCTTCGGAACGGATGGCGGCGTGTTTCGCGCGCCGCTGCCGATGGGGAAGAGCACGCAGCCGGTCCATCTGGCCTTCGCCTCGACGTCGGTCACCGGGCTGCAGTTCCGTGAGGGAACGCTGTACGCGATTCTCGACGGCATGGGACATTCGCTGCTGAAATCGACCGACGACGGTGTGTCATGGACGCCGATCGATCAGGCCCTGGAAGAGTGTGCGTTCGGACACTGCGAGTTTCTGTCCGCGTCGCAGCTCGAGCTCGTCGGCGACCGCATCTTCGTCAACGCGGGCGGGAACGTGCTGGTGAGTGGCGACGAAGGCGCGTCATGGAACGTGTTGTTCGGCGCGACGTCGAACGGCAAGCCGCAGGCGCAGGCGTGCTACGACCCCGCGTTTGCGATCATCGGCGAGCGGTTGCTCATCGGTGGCGAATGCCCGCTCGACGTGGCGTATCTCCGCACCGGGACGCTGCGGCCGGATCTGCTCGAGTGGGAGCAGGAGCCGGAGCTCGCGGCTACGCCATTTCTGGAGAACCGAAACGTGCAGTTCATCCGCCGGCGCGGCGAGTCGAACGTCGTGTATGCCGGCATCGAAGGGGCGTTGATGCGCAGCGGCGACGCCGGCGCATCGTACGACTTCGTGCTGCATTACGAAGGGCAGGCGCCGAAGTATCCGTACATCACGCACATCCTCCTTCCGTCGCAGCATCGCTCGGCCATTCTCATCGGCGGCTTCGACAAGGCCAACGGCGGGCCATTCCTGTCGATGTCGACCGACAACGGCGCGACGTGGACCGATCAGTCGGATCTGCTGCCCGGCGCAGGCCACTTCGCCTGGTCCGTGACCGCGATGGAGGAGACGCCGAACGGTCAGCTCGTGATCGCCGTCGAAGACGATGAAGCGGGAGCGTTGCATCTCTTCGAGGTGCACGTTCCGGCACGCAGACGCGCAGTTCGGCATTGAACATCCGCCGTTCGTCGCATGGCGGTGTCACGCGCGAGCGGCGGAGGTATCCTCAGGCGCGATGTCCGAATCGGCGACCGCCGCGAGACGGCGCGGCACCATCGCGAAGCCTGTGCGGCGCATTGCCGTCGCGCTGACGATTTCGATCGGCGTTGGCTCCCTGCTCCTGGGTCGTTGGCAGAGTGCTCCATCGTCACTCCTGCTGCGGAGCGTCATCATCGGCCTGTCGGCGACGGCTGCGTTCTCCCTGTTCGAGGTATGGCCGCGGACGCTGCCGCGATGGCTGCAACGGTGGGTGCTTCAAGTCGTCGCAGTCGGCCTTTCCACACCGGTGACGACATTGCTCCTCTACGTGTTGTCCACCCGCGAGGGTGCGCCGCCGTTCTGGCAGGACGACGCCCGCATGACCGGGTGGGTGATGCTCACGTTCGTCGGTATCTTTCTCGCGCCGTGGACGGCGCTCGCGGCCATCATCCGGCAGAAAGAGGCCTTCGCCCGCGATCAGAAGCTTGCGTTTGCGCTCGAGCGCAGTGAGCTCGAGCGGCAGGCGCTCGACGCGCAGTTGCATCTGCTGCAGGCGCAGGTCGCGCCGCATTTCCTCTTCAACACGCTCGCGAACGTGCAGGCGCTCGTCGATGCCGGCTCGCCGCGTGCTGCGACGGTATTGCGGAGTCTCGTTGCGTATCTGCGCGCGGCGGTGCCGCTTCTGAACGAGCCTGCCGCAACGATCGAGCGCGAGCTGCAGCTCGTCCGTCCGTATCTCGAGCTGATGCAGATGCGCATGCCCGACCGCCTGCAGTACGCGATGAACGTCGATCCGGCGGCGCTGAAGGCTCGCTGTCCTCCGACCACGCTGTTGACGCTGGTCGAGAATGCGGTGCGACATGGGATCGACCCCAGTGAAGAAGGCGGTCGGATCGAAATCGACATCGAACGGGTTGGTGAACGCTGCGTGATCCGCGTGACTGACACCGGCGCCGGACTTCATCCATCGGCGAATGGGCTGGGGACGGGATTGGCGACTCTGCGCGGCCGGCTGAAACTGATCTTCGGCGATGCGGCGCAATTGAGCCTGGTCTCCGGCGAGCCGCGCGGCGTCACGGTCGAAGTGGACATGCCTGCACACACCTGAACGCCCGGATTTCCTCCGCCGGCCCTCGGAAATCCGCCGCGCGTCGCAAACCGGATTCAGGTTCTTCGCACCATCGCCGATATTCGTGACCATGATCACCACGCGCCGCCTTTACGCTCTCCGCGCCGCCTATTCCATGATGTTCATCTTTCTGGCGACGCAGATCTGGCCGCAAGTCATCCTGCGCGGCACGCAATATCCGCACATGAGCGGAGTCGCGCGCGCACTCCTCGCGGCGCTCGGTCTACTCGCTCTCCTCGGAATCCGTTATCCGATCAAGATGCTTCCGATCCTGCTGTTCGAGCTTGCGTGGAAAGCGATCTGGGTCTTCGCCGTCGGCCTTCCGCTCCGCGTCGCAGGTCAGTTGGACGCCGGCCAGGCGCAGACACTCATCGACTGCACATTCGGCGTCATCCTCTGTCTGATCGTGCTTCCCTGGCCGTACATCATGGACACGTACTTCCGGGCGACCGGCGACCGCTGGAAGCGCGCGCAGGTCGCTGAATAGAGGATTATCCTCAGCCGCGATGTCCGGACTGGTGACAGCGCTGATTGCCGACGACGAGCCGTTGCTGCGCGATGCGCTGCGGCGCCAGCTCGCGATCGTCTGGCCCGAGCTCGAGATCGTGGCCGAGGCGCGGAACGGGCGGGAGGCGGTGCGGTTGTTCGACGAACGGCATCCCGACATCTGTTTCCTCGACGTCCACATGCCGGGCTTGTCCGGCGTCGACGCCGCGAACCACATCGGCCGTCGCGCGCATCTGGTCTTCGTCACCGCGTACGATCACTACGCGGTGCAGGCCTTCGCGCAGGGCGCGCTCGATTACCTTCTGAAGCCGGTCGAACAGGTGCGGCTCGCGGAAACCGTGAGCCGTCTCAAGGAACGTCTGCAGTCATCGAGACCTGCGATCAACACCGAGCAGCTCCTGCAGCAGCTCAGCGCGCAGCTCGCGAAGCTGCAGGGTGGCGGCGGGAAAGCCGAGCCGCTGCGATGGATTCGCGCTCAGGCGGGGAAAACCGTGCGTCTCATCGCGATCGACGACGTCGACTACCTTCGGTCGGACGCGAAGTACACACTCGTCGCGTGGCACGATGGAGGAAAACCCGCCCAGGCAGTGGTGCGCACTCCGCTCAAGGAGTTGTTCGAGCAGCTCGATCCGGAGCAATTCGCGCAGGTCCATCGCTCGGTCGTCGTGAACCTGCACGCAATCAGTCATGTGAGGCGACACGACAACGAAACTGCGGAGATTCACCTGAGGGGCCGTGACGAGGTGTTGCCGGTGAGCCGCAATTACGTGCACCTGTTCCGGCAGATGTAGGGGCGGTGTTCTCTGTGTCCTCTGTGGTTATTGTTTTTCACCACAGAGAGCACAGAGGACATGAGTAGCCCGAGTCTCCACCGGCCCATGCGCATGTACGTGAGCAGTTGAGCCTCGTGGATCGGTTCGAGGGCAGCCACGGACTTGAGCTGGACGACCAGTTGTGAGCCGACGACGAGGTCGACGCGATAACCGCAGTCCAACTTCACGTCGTGATAGACGACCGGCAGCGGAACCTGGCGCAGGAACGGGAGCCCGCGTGCTGTCAGCTGTGTCGACAGGGAGTAGACACAGAGCCACCGTTCGTCCGCGCGAATCCGCCCTTCGTCGCAATCCAGTTGTTCGAGCGTGCGCGTGCCGCGACGATGTGGCGTATGAAGCAAACGACGATCCTGAGGTAATCCATGCTTTTACCAATCCACATCATCGCGGGCGCACTGGCTGTCGTTTTCGGCTTCACTGCTCTGTTTGTGAAGAAAGGCGGGACGATCCATCGCAAGAGCGGGATGCTGTTCATTTACGCGATGATCGTCATGGGCGTCACCGCCGCGATCCTGGAGTTCGTCCAGGGTGCCGGCGTTGAGAACCTGGTCGCGGCAATCCTCTGTCTCTATTTTCTCGGCACGGCTCTGACGGCCGTGCGGCCGGTGTCGCGATGGACGCGATCGATCAACATCGCGGCGCTCACCGTAGCCCTCGGACTGGCGGTCGCCGCGATCGCGGGCGGCGTCGAGTCCATCAATAGTCCGGGCCTCTCGCCCGGGGGGGTCCCGTTGCGCACGATCGGTGTGATGTCCTTCGTCCTCGCCATTGCACTGCTGCTGGCCGCGGCCGGCGATGTCCGGATCATTCTCTCAGGGCTGCCTCGCGGCGGGCCGCGTCTGGCGCGCCATTTGTGGCGTATGTGCTTTGCCCTGTTCATCGCGGCGGGATCGTTCTTTTCGATCCGCGAGCGCGTGGCGAAAATCCTTCCGGAGCCATTCACGAGCGGGCCAATGCGCGTGCTGCCGATCCTTGTGCTGTTCGGCGCGATGTTCTATTGGCTGTGGCGAGTGCGGCGGCGCACGCCGGCAGTGGTGATCGAATGAACGGAGCGCCCTCCTCGAGCACGATCTCGTCGATGAGCTGCATCTGTTGTTGCATCCGCTCACGCTCGGACGCGGCAAGCGTCTCTGGTCCGGCCACGCGCATACGAAGTTCACCTTGCAATCCGCCACGCCTTATCCGGCGGGCGCAATCAGACTCGACTACATTCGCAGCGCATGAAGACGTTTTTTCGCCTGCTCGCAACCGCGCTGGTCGTGGTCACGACCAACAACTTCGTCTGGTTTGCGCTGATCTTCTGGGCCTTTCTGTCCACGAAGTCGGTGATCTCGACGTCGACCATGGGCGGCATCTTCCTGGTCTTGATGGCGGTCACCGGCGTCTGGTTCGGCTCGATCGTCGACCATCACAAAAAGAAGCACGCCATGCTCGGATCGTCCGTGGCCACGCTGCTCGCGTTCGCGATCGGCCTGCTCTTCCTGCATGTGGCTCCGGCCGGCGCATTTGCGTCGGTCTCGAGTCCGTGGCTGTGGATCCTGGCGATCCTGCTTCTGTGCGGAACGATCGCGGGCACGATCTACAACATCGCCATTCCGACACTCATCGGCCTCACCGTTCCGGAGGAGGGGCGCGACCGGGCGAACGGCATGTTCGGGACCGTGATCGGAATCGCCTTCGGGATCACATCGGTCGCGAGCGGCGTCGCGCTCGCGTATCTCGGGATGAAGTGGGTGATCGGCATCGCCATCGCCGCCACGCTCGTCGCGATCGCGATGCTGGCGCTCACCCCGGTGGAAGAGCGCGAGATCGTGCACATGCAGGAAGGGGGAGCGAAGAAGGTCGACCTCGAGGGCACGATTGCGGCCGTCCGTGCGATTCCCGGCCTGTTCGCACTGATCTTCTACACCACCTTCAACAACTTCCTCGGCGGCGTGTTCATGGCACTCATGGATGCCTATGGACTCACGCTCGTTTCGGTGCAGGTCTGGGGATTTCTGTGGGGCTTCCTGAGCATGGGCTTCATCGTGGGCGGAGTGGTCATCGCGAAGCGCGGGCTGGGATCGAATCCGCTGCGGACGTTCTTCCGCGTGAACTTCGCGGTGTGGACGGTGTGCATCTTCTTCACGATCCAGCCGTCCATCGTGCTGCTCGCGGTGGGGACCTTCATCTGGATGATGCTCTTCCCATTCATCGAAGCGATCGAGCAGACCATCTTCCAGAAGGTCGTGCCGCCGGAGCGGCTGGGACGCGTGATCGGTTTCGCGCATGGCGTCGAGCAGTCGGCGTCGCCGCTCACCGCATTCATCATTGGACCGATCGCGCAGTTCGTGTTCATCCCGTTCATGACCAGCGGTCGCGGCGTGGAGTGGATCGGCGGCTGGTACGGCACGGGGATGGGCCGCGGCATCGCGCTCGTGTTCACGACGGCCGGAATCGTAGGACTGGCCATCGCAATGATCGCGCGACGCTCGCGAGCGTACGGGTTGCTTTCATCGCGCTATGAAGCGGGGGAGGCAGATGCGGGAGCGGGAGACGGGGCGGCGGCGCCGTGACGCGAAGTCCGGACTTGGCGCCGATACCACCCGCAGCTTCACGATCCGCGGTTTATGGCGTTCTACTTGGCGTATGTCGCACGGTGCGTGTTGGCAACATCAGTTTCTTACGGCGCCATGGCGCACTGTTCGAATTCCAGCGCGGCTAAACGACGTCATCGCCCGCGCGTGACTTTGCGCTGACCGCTGGTCGTTGCATCGGTCACGCCGTTCTGCCGCCCTACGCTCGGCACCGGTGGGTCGAACGTGGTCGGTCACGGCAGAATGAGGCCGGTCGGATGGTGCAACTGCCTCGGATATCGCCGCGAGTGAGGTGAATTCCAGGAACGGTCAGCTCGCCTGCGGCGCCGCGACGAACTACATCAGAGGTGTCCTGCAAGGCGGTTCGCGACGTCGTTCGAGGTTTCGTGTAGGTTGCGTCCCATTCAACCGTCACGAACGATGTCGGCTGGCCGGGTGCGGTCTGCGGAAAGGTCGTTTGCGGCAGTCGCCGTCGGTTCCTTTCCGTGACGACGGTAATAAATCGTGCGATGACCCGTTCAGCAGAAGTGCGCTGATCGGACGAGTACATTACGCGCGTCGTCCGAATCCATTCTTCCAGCGAGGTTCTCGTTTGTTTGCGCGCCGGCTGCTACTCGATTCGCCGTTCACATCGGTCTTTGCGACCGCTTTGACACGAGCCGCCGGCCGAGCCGCGGTCGACGGAAGCTGCGCGTCATTGTTCCCGCCCATTGCAGCCTGCCGCGCGCTGCCGGAGACGGCACGACCAACTCCTAACCAATCCACCTCTGCGTCTCTAGCGATCCAAGGACCTCCAATGCTGACTGGCTTGAATCTGTCGTCGTGTGTCGAATCCGCCGCTCTCCGTCCGGCTCCTCGGGCCTCGTGGATGTCATGGTCTTTCGCCGTTAGCCTGGCAATGATCTTTACGGCCGGCGTACAGGCGGCGACTTACACCGTCAATACGGCCAACGGCGGTCCGGCGGCGGTCGATGGCGTCTGCAGTCTGCGAGAAGCCATCAACATCGCCAATCTCAATGCCGGAGTTGCGATTGCCAACGATTGTTTCACCGGCACGACGACCTCTCCTCCGCACACTATTCAATTCAACATCGCTCCGGCTGGACAGCACACCATCACGCTGTCGAGCAATCTCTCGATCACCCAACCGATGCTGATCGATGGCACCACGCAGCCGGGCTACCCGGCGGGGGGATGCGCCAGTTTTGCGGTGCCGCAGATCGTCATCAATGCCCAGAGCATGACTGCCAACAGCAATGGCGTAATCCATCTGGGTTTTCCGCCGGGAGTGAACGACGTCACGGTCCGCGGACTGACGATTCAGAACATGCCTGCGAATACTCCGGCCCTGGCCATTCTGGGGAACGGAAGTACCGGCGGCCTGCGGAATGTCATTGAATGCAATTTCCTCGGCGTCAACTCCGCCGGCACCGCCGCGGCTCCAATTGCGGCGAATCAACGTCTCGGGATCGAGGTCAGGCAAGGTTCGGACAACATCATTCGTAACAATCTGATTTCGGGCTTCTCGGTTCCGGGTTCGGCGTTCGCGATCGAAGTAGCGTCCAGTGCCGGCTCCGTGAGCTCGCGGAACCTGATCAGCGGCAACCGGATCGGCACCGATCTCACGGGAGCGGTCGCCATCGCGAACCGAGGGGGGGTCTCGTTCCGTACCTCGAGCGGGAACCCGCTCGACCGTGGCGACCAAAATCTCGTGATCGGAAACCTGCTGGGCTCGAACTTGAGCGGGATTGTGGTCGGCGGGGCCACCAATACCCGAATTCAGAGCAATAAGATCGGCACGAACCTGGCCGGCACCGCCGCATTGAACAGCGGCGGCGTCGCGGTCCAGGTCGATTCGAGCGGTGCCGCTACGATCATCGGCACCGATGGCAACGGCTTGAATGATGCCGCGGAAGGCAATCTGCTTTCCGGAAATACGACGGGCATTTCTCTCAGCGGTAGTGGCACCAAGGTGTCGGGCAATCTGATTGGTACCGACGCAACCGGCAACGCGGCGCTCGGCAACGCCGCCGGGATCGTCATCTCGAATAACAGCAACGACAATGTCATCGGCACCGATGGCGATGGCCAGGCGGACGCGGTCGAACGGAACGTCATCGTGGCGTCGTCGAACAATGGGAGCCGGGTGGGCGTTGCAGTGCAGGGCCGCCGCACCCGCGTCAGCGGGAATTACATTGGCGTCGGCGCGAACGGCACCGTGGCGTTGCCGAACGACATCGGCGTACGCATCAATTGTCTGTTTGCTGCCCCGCTGGCCGATGGAACGATCGTCGGCACGGACGGCGATGGGATTGCGGACGCCCAGGAACGAAACATCATCTCCGGCAATTCGACCGGGACCGGCGCGGGCGTCGAGCTGGCCGGAACGTCTCCGTGTGTCGGTCAACGCATCGCCGGCAACTACATCGGGTTGAATGCGAATGGCACGGCCGCGCTGCCCAACAAGATCGGCGTTCTCCTGCAAGGCAGCGGCACCAGCAATTACGTGGGGACGAACGGCGACGGCAACGGCGACGCGGCGGAGCGAAACATCATTTCCGGCAATACGACCATTGGTGTGTCGATCGCCGAGACGAGCGGCGACCACACCGGTAATTACGTAGCTGGGAATTGGATCGGTCTCGATGCCACCGGAGGAGCGGTGATCGCGAATGCGTCGGGCGTGATCGTCGCTGATGGCAGCGACGTCGGCGCAACCGACGCCGCAAATGTAATTGGCGACAACGTCATTGTCGGCCAGAGCGCCGTCGGGATCCGGCTCTCACAGTCAGGTGTGCAGGAACAGCTGATCGGGAACAACTATATCGGGACCAACGCCACCTTCAGTCTGTTCTCCCCCAACGCCCGTGGCATCTATGTCGTTGGCGGACAGGCTCGCGTGGCCGGCAATCGGGTCTATCGCAACAACACGGGTATCGAAGTGGCGAGCAACGCGACGTTCACCGCTTCGACCGGCAACTGCATCGCCGGAAATCTCATCGGTGCCAACCATACGTTCAGTCCCGGACCGTCACCCGATTTCACCAACAACTGGTGGGGGGCCGCCAGCGGTCCCAATGAGCCGGTGACCAATCCGGGGGGAACAGGCGACACGGTGATCAAGAGCGTCACGAGCACCGGGATCACCGTCGTTCCCTTTCTCAACGCGCCGCCCAGCTATTGTCATGCGTTGCAGCCGTCGATCGGAAAATCGTTTCTCGATCCCTCGATTGCGCTCAATGCCACGACGACCCTCACTGTAACGATTGGCAATCCCTCCGCCGTCATCGCCACGGGCGTTTCCTTCACCGATACTCTGCCTGCGGGCGTTCAGGTGGCGTCGTCGCCGACCCAGGCGGGGTGCGGCGTGGCTCCGAGCGGTGCGGTCGGCGGTTCTACGTTCGGGTTGAGCGGCGGCACGATCGCCGCCGGCGGTACGTGCACCATTCAGGTCCTGGTCCAGGGCACGAGCGTGGGAACGAAAACGAATCAGATCACCGATTTTGCATCGACTCCGGCGCCGGCGAGTGCCACTTCGAACCAGGCGACGGTCACCGTCGTCGATGGCCTGACCATCAGCAAGTCCTTCACGAACGATCCCGTGGCGGCGGGCAGCAACGTGACGCTGCAGTTTCAGGTATCGAATCTCGCCGCCAACGCGGCTCACGGAATCGGTTTCAGCGACGATCTGGCAGCCGTAATGCCTGGTCTTACCGCGATCGGAGTCCCACTCTCCAACGTTTGCGGCGCCGGGTCGCAGCTCAGCGCAGTCGGCAGCACGCTGGTCCTCACGGACGGTACTTTGCCGGCAGGCGGGACGTGCAGCTTCTCGGTGACCTTGCAGACTCCGGTCTCCGCGACGCCGGGCGGCTATCCGAACACCACCAGCATGGTGACCGGCTCCGTACTGAGCGTCCCCGTCTCGGGAACGCCGGCCACCGACACGCTGGTCATTGGAGCGGCTGTCACAGCCGACCTCTCAATGGACAAGAGCGTGAACAATGCTGCTCCTGTGGCCGGCACGAACGTAGTGTTCACACTTACCGTGTCGAATGCCGGCGCGGATGCCGCCACGGGCGTGACCGTCAGGGACCTGCTTCCAGCCGGTCTGACGCATGTCTCCGATGACGGCGGTGGGTCGTATGTGCCTGGCACGGGGTTTTGGACGATCGGGTCGATCGCCAATGGCGGTTCCGCATCGCTGCAGATCACCGCATTGGTGAGCGGTACCGGCGTCATTACGAATTACGCGCAGGTGACGGCGTCGAACGAGCTCGACCCCGATTCCACGCCAAACGATCATTCCATGGTCGACGACGACGATGACACGCAGTCCATCACCGTTACGCCGGCCGCCGATCTGTCTCTCGACCTCAGCGTAAACAACGCGACCCCGTCTTACACCTCCACGGTCGTCTTTACGATTCTCGTCACGAACAGCGGACCGAACACCGCAACTGGTGTCGTGGTGAAGGACCTGCTGCCACCCGGATTGACTTACATCGCCGACACCGGCTTCGGCGCGTACGTGCCGGGAACCGGCATCTGGACCGTCGGCTCGCTCGCGAGCGGCGCTTCGACCTCACTGAACATTCACGCCAGCGCGAGCGCGACCGGAACGATTTCCAATTATGCGCAGGTCATGGCATCGGGCACGTTCGATCCTGATTCCGTACCGAACGACGATTCGATCACTCAGGATGACGACGACAGCCGGGACATTACAGTTCCGGCCACGGCCGATCTTTCGCTCGGCAAATTCCTCAGCAATAACTCACCTGCGTTCGGGGCCACGGTCGTCTTCACGCTAACGGTCTCCAACACCGGGCCCGATCCGGCGACCGGAGTGACTGTAAAGGACCTGCTCCCGGCCGGCGTCACCTATGTCTCCGACGACAGCGGTGGCTCCTATGCGCCGGGCACCGGCATTTGGACGGTTGGCTCCGCGCCGGTCGGATCTTCCGTTTCCCTGCAGATCACGGTCACGGTCAGCGCCACCGGAGCGATTTCGAACTACGCCGAGGTGAATGGGTCCGACATGGCCGATCCTGATTCCACGCCCGGCAACAGCTCTCTGACGGAAGACGATGACGCACAGCAGGCGATGACCGTTCCGCCGGCCGCCGATCTTTCGCTCAACAAGACAGTCGACAATGCTTCACCGGTGTTCGGCTCGACCGTCACCTTTACGATCGTGGTTTCAAACGCCGGTCCCGATACGGCACCCAGCGTGGTCGTGCAGGATCTCATCACCGGAAGCGGAGGTCTCACTTATGCTTCCGACGACGGGAACGGTGCGTACATACCCGCTTCGGGCAACTGGACGGTCGGCTCCCTTGGCAGCGGCGCGTCTGCGTCGCTGACCATCACCGCCACGGTGACCGGGACCGGGACGATCGGGAACTACACACAGGTAACGTCCGCGGGCGTAGCAGATCCGGATTCCACCCCGAACGATATCTCGACGGATGAGGACGATGACGACCTGGAGTTCATTACGGTTGGTGCGAACGCGGATCTTTTCCTGGATAAGAGCGTGAACAACACCACGCCGGCGCTCGGCGAGAATGTCGTCTTCACACTCACCGTAGCGAACGGCGGACCGGACGCGGCGACCGGCGTCACAGTTCAGGATGTTCTGCCGCCTGGACTGGTCTACGTCTCCCATAACGGAGGGACGTACGCGCCGGGCACCGGCATCTGGACGGTCGGGTCACTCTTGAATGGTACGTCGTCCACTCTGCTGATCACCGCGGCCACGACCGCCACCGGGACGATCACGAATTATGCCCAGGTCGCCGCGTCGGACGTGCCGGACGTCGATTCCACGCCGAACGATAATTCGGTCGCAGACGATGATGACGACACACAGGACGTCATCGTTCCACCGGCCTCGGATCTTTCCCTGGATAAGAGCGTCGACGATGACACCCCGCTGTTGGGCTCGAACGTGGTGTTTACGATTACGGTCACGAATGACGGTCCGGATACCGCCACCGGTATTACGGTCGCGGATCTCCTTCCGGCAGGCTTGATATACGTCTCCGACGACGGTGGCGGTGCCTATGTTCCGGGCACCGGTCTTTGGACGGTAGGCACGATTGCGGGCGGCTCTTCATCCTCGCTGCAAATCACAGCGACCGTGAACGCCCTTGGTACGCTCTCGAACTACGCTCAGGTCGTCGGATCCGCTTTGTACGATCCCGATTCCACTCCGAACGACGACTCCGTCACGCAAGACGACGACGATACTCAGATCCTCACGGTGATCAGCGCCGATCTATCGCTCGGCAAGAGCGTCAATGACGCCACGCCGCCGCTTGGCTCAAATGTGGTCTTTACGATCACGGTCTCTAATGCCGGCCCGGATACCGCTACGGATGTAGTGGTACAGGATCAGTTGCCGGGTGGACTCACATATGTGTCCGACAATGGCGGCGGTGCATACGTGCCGGGAACCGGCCTCTGGGCCGCCGGATCGCTCGCAAGCGGTGCTGCGAAGTCGTTGCAGATTACCGTCAACGCGGCCATGCCCGGGACGCATTCGAATTACGCACAGATCGTGGCGACGAGCGCGTCCGATCCCGACTCCATTCCCGGCAATGGCTCCACGACCGAGGATGATGACGCCGTGCAGGATGTCGTGGTCGTGGCGGCCGATCTCTCTCTCGGCAAGGGCGTCGATGACACGACGCCGGCCTTGGGATCGAACGTGGTCTTCACCCTCACCGTCTCGAACGCCGGGCCTCACATGGCAACGGGCGTCGTCGTGCGCGATCAGCTTCCCGTCGGGCTGACGTACATCGGCGACAACGGAGCGGGATCGTATGTTCCGGCCGGCGGGAACTGGACGGTCGGCTCGCTTGCGAGCGGCGCGTCGGCTTCACTGCAGATCACCGCCATTGTCAGCGGGACGGGGATGATCTCCAACTACGCGCAAATCGCCGCCTCGAGTGCGCCTGACCCCGACTCCACCGTGAACGACGACTCGACCTCGCAGGATGACGATGACCGGCAGGACATCATCGTCGCGGGAACGCCGACCGCCGATGTGGAGATCGCGAAGTTCCTGACCACGGGAGGCGTGTATAGCGTTGGTCAGTCCGTTCATTATGAGCTGGTCGTGACGAACAACGGTCCGGCGACGGCGACCGCCATTCAAATCACGGATGTACCGACGAATCTCACGATCACCAGCGTCAGTGGCGGGGGTTGCAGCGCACTGCCCTGCACGATCGGAATTCTCGGTCTCAATGCCAGCAGCACGATCGACCTCGTCGCCACCATCGATGCCGACGGCTTCTTCGACAACAGCGCGTCCGTCTCCGCCGCCGAGCCCGATCCGGTTCCGGAAAACAACACCGATGATCAAAACAACAGCGGCGTGACGGGAATCCCCGTCGATCTGTACGTGCTCAAAACGCTCGACACGCCCGGTCCGTACGTCGCGGGCCAGACGATCCAATACACCCTGGTCGCAGGTACGCTCGACAATGCCGGAACCAACGTCCAGATCACGGACGTTCCGGCGAACCTGACGATCACTCAAGTGTCATCGTCGGCGTGTCCCGCGCTTCCATGCACGATCGCCAATCTGGCGCCGGGCGTCCCGGTCGGTATCGTCCTACAAGCGAGAATCGACGCGCCCGGCGCTTTCAGTAACGCCGCGGGCGTTTCCGCCGATCAGAACGACCCAAATCCGTCCAACAATACCGACGCCGGAAACGGTGGTACCGCGGACGCCCGTGCCGATCTCACGATGGTCAAGACCTTGACGACCGCCGGCCCGTACACTGCCGGCCAAACGGTCTCTTATACCCTCGTGATATCGAACGGGGGGCCTTCAACGGCGACGTCGCTTCAGGTCACGGACAATCCTCTGAACCTGAGCGGCCCCACGTCGGCCAGCGGCGACTGTCTGGCCATTCCATGTACGATCCCCAGCCTCGCGTCGGGCGCTACCGCGACGATCGATCTCACCTTCACCGTGGCCAATCCCGGCCTGTTCCGGAATACGGCGAGCGTGTTCGCGGCCGAGCCGGACCCCTTCATTACGGACAATACGGCCACGACTGTGGAATCCACACATGCCGGTCCATTGGCAGACATTCACATCGGCAAAACTCTGGATACGCAGGCCCCGTTCCATCCAGGACAAACGATCCAGTACACCCTCGTCGTGACCAACCTCGGGCCGACGATCATCGGCGTGACTCCTACGGCCGCGACCAATGTCCAGATCGTCGATACTCCGACGAACCTCACGATCGTCGAAGTCACTGGAGCTTGTTCGACCCTGCCGTGCACCATTCCCAGCATCCCGCCGCAAACCGCGCTGACGATCGTCGTGCGAGCGACAGTCAACGCCACGGGCGCGTTCGACAACATCGTCACGGTGACGGCGGCGGAGACGGATCCGAATGCCGCCAACAATGCCGATACCACGGGGAATGGAGGTCTGGCGGGTAGTGCCGCCTCCGCCGAAGATATTCCGACCGCCGGCGAGTTTGGTCTGCTGCTGCTGTCGATAACACTGGCACTCGCGGGGATGTACGTCATCCGCGCTCGATGATCATGCGGTACGGCGCCGGCGGTGAGCCGCCGGCGCATCGTCGCCTGTACGCCCACGTGGTCATGGAGAAAAATCGCCCGTGTCACGCGCCTTGGTAATTTTCAGCTCAAAGCTGCGCTCGTAAGAGATGACAGCATCCAGTGCGCTGTGCGCAGCTGAGTAGATCTCTGCCTGAACCGGGTCCGGATCGATCCCGTTCAGAAATCATCGAGCGTCCAAGAGGTCATTCGCGATGTTCAATCACGCGTCGTTCCGATGTGCGGTTCTGGTCGTTTTCTGCTCGTTCCTCTCCGAGACCGCCTCGGCCGAAACGATCATCGTCAATTCAGCCGCTGACAGCGCACCGGCGAACGACGGTTCTTGTACGCTGCGCGAGGCAATCATCGCCGCGAATTTGGACACTACATCAGGCCTCGCCGCCGGCGAGTGTGCCGCCGGCAGCGGGAGCGACGTCATCGAGTTCGACATCAGTCCGGCCGACGTGATGACCATGCACACGATTGCCGTTTCGCCCGCGCTTGGCGCACTGCCGGCACTCATCACTCCCATTTTCATCGACGGTTTTTCGGAGTCCGGGGCGTCTGCGAACACGCTCGCCAGTGGAAATGACGCACAGTATCGAATTCGGCTCAGCGGCTCCGGCGTCGGAACAGTTTCGGGAAACGACCCATGGGGACTGCGCATCGAAGGGACCGGCGGCTCGGAAATCCGCGGTCTGGTCATCACCAGCTTCGACACGGGAGGAATTCGCGTTCGCTCCGCCGACAACGTCATCGCCGGAAACTTCATCGGTCCGACGCAAGACGGCATGACCTCCGCGGGTAATGGACTGAGCGGAGGCCAGGGAGGGGTTCGCATCGAGTCGAACTTCTCGACCACCGACGTCAGCGGCAACGTCGTCGGTGGCGTCAGTCCGGCGGATCGCAATGTCATCTCCGGCAACAACGGCTCGGCGGTCGACGTCAGCGACATCCCCGGTGACGCATCGACGGCAGACAACCTGACGATTGCGGGCAATTACATCGGGACCCGGGCAGACGGCTTAGCGCTGATGCCGATCGACATCGATACCGCCGGCGAAAACGGGCTTGGAATCAACGTCAACGTGGTGAGCAACGTGACCATTGGCGGAACGACGGGAACCATGCCGGGCGGCTCCTGCAGCGGCGCGTGCAACTTGATTGCCGGAACGCTTGCCGCGATTACGGTTGCCGGAAACGGCTCCGGGGCGCCGCCAGACCCGCCGCCGGCACTTTCGACCGACATTCAGATTCTCGGTAACTATATCGGTGTAAACGTCACCGGTACCGCTGCTCTCGGCAACTTCAGTTCCTCGTTCGGTGCCGCCTCGGCTCCTGGAATCGCCGTGTACCCGCATGCGATCACGACGATCGGAGGGAGCTCGCCGGCGGCGCGGAACGTGATCGCCGGGATGTCGGGATCATTCGGCGACGGTATCTTCGTCAACAACGCCTCATCATTCGATCTGATCGCTCCCATCGCCATTCGCGGCAACTACATCGGCGTCAACAGCGCGGGCACGGCCGCGATCCCCAACGGCGGATACGGAATCGACCTCGCGTTTTGTGCCGACGTCACTGTGGGCGGCACGGCAGTCGGCGAGGGCAATGTCGTTTCGGGGAACACACGCGGCGGCATCTTCCTTCGGCCCGAAAACACGGTAACGCAAATCAATCTGGTGAGCGGCAACAGCATCGGTGTGCTCGCGGACGGCGTAACGGCGGGCGGGAACTCCAGTCACGGGATCTTCGTGTTCGACGACTCGGGCAACCTGGCGGACACGTACCGGATCGGAGCCGTTGCCGCCGGGGGCCCCGGCGGAAACATCATCGCCTTCAATCTCGGCTCCGGCGTGGCCGTGGCCGGCTCCGATGCCACGGGCATCTCCATTCTGGCGAACTCGATTCATAGCAATACGGCGCTCGGGATCGATCTCGAGAATGACGACGCCGCCGAGATCCCCGACAACTGCGATCCGGACACCGGTCCGAATCTGCTGCAGAACCAGCCGATGCTCACGTCCGCGACGTCAGGTGGTGGATCGACGAATATCGTCGGGACCTTGAATGGCACCGCTTCGTCGACGTTTACGATCGAGTTCTTTTCGAATGAGACGGGCAGCGACGAAGGACGCACCTCGATCGGCAGCGCGGCCGTAGCGACCGATGGATCGTGTGCCGCCGCGATCGACGTCACGCTTGGCGTGACCGTACCGGCCGGCAATACGATCACGGCGACAGCGACCGATGCGAACATGAATACGTCCGAATTTTCCAATGCCGTCACGATTCCTGAGCCACCATTGCAAGTGGCGAAGAGTTTCAATCCGGCGACGATTCCCGCGGGCGAGACGTCCACTCTGACGATCACCCTTACAACCGCCGCGACTCAGGCAAACGACGTCGCATTCACGGATTTCTACCCCTCAAACCTCGTCAATACGACACCCCTCAACGTTGGAGGAACCTGTGGCGGCGTGGTGACCGCGGCGGCAGGCGGCAATAACGTGAGTCTGACCGGCGGGACGATCCCCGCGGGCTCCTCATGCACCGTGATCGTCGATGTGACGAGCGCCGCGACGGGTGTCTACACGAACACGATCCCCGCCGGTGACGTGTCCAGTTCGACGCACCTCTCGAATGATAGTCCAGCTACTGCTGATTTGACGGTCATGGCCCCGCCGTCCGCTGCCAAGACATTCGACAGTAACGTCATTCAAGCGGGTCAGACATCGGCGCTGCGTATTACGCTCACGAATCCAAATGCAGCCGCGATCACGGGAGCGGCGTTCACCGACTCGTATCCCGGCGGTATCGTCAACGCGACTCCGCTCACCATGACGAACACCTGTTCGGGCACGGTCATCGCGAATGCCGGGGGAACGTTCGTGCAGTTGGCGAATGGAGTGATCGGAGCGGCGAGCTCGTGTTTCGTGGAGATCCTGGTCACCAGCTCTACTCCGGGCGATCACGTGAACACGCTTCCGGCCGGTGCTGTGACTTCGTCGAACGCTGGCGCGACGGTCGCTCCTGCAACCGACACACTCTCGGTTTTCGGACCACTCGCGGTCGAGAAAGCATTCGCAACGGATCCAATTCGTGTCGGCGAATTTACTGTTCTCACCATCACGCTAACGAATCCCAACCAATCGGTCGTGACCGGCGTGGCGTTTTCGGATGTTTACCCGGCGGGGATCATCAATGCCACGCCATCAGGCGCCTCGACGAACTGCGCCGGTGGCTCGCTCATTGCCGCGGACGGCGGCGGTTTCGTCGAGCTCACTTCCGCGACGGTCCCCGCGTCGGGTAACTGTACCGTCACGGTGACCGTGACGGGCACGACGGCTGGAACTCACACGAACACGATTGCGGCGGGCGGTGTGACTTCCGCAAATGCGCCCGCGAACACAGCTGCAGCGTCCGATACGCTGACTGTCGTCGCACCTCCGGCGGTGACGAAAAGCTTTGTTCCCTCTTCGATTGCGGCGGGAGGTACCTCGCAGTTGACGATCGCGCTGACCAACCCCAACGCGCTGGCAGCGACCGGCGCCGGATTCGTCGACCAATATCCGGCCGGACTCGTGAATGCCGCTGCATCGAACGTGACGACGACTTGCGGCGGTGCAGTAACGGCCAATGCGGGCACGGACACCGCGACGCTGAGCGGAGCGACGATTCCCGGAAACGGCTCTTGTACGGTGACAGTGGACGTCACGAGCGCCTTCGCAGGGGACTACACGAACGTGATTGCCGCGGGCGACGTAGTGTCCAGTGTCGGGCCCAACACAGCTCCGGCTCAGGCGACGCTTCAGGTCGCCGCCACGTCCGCGATTACGGCGATGAAAACGTTCAACCCGCCTGCGATTCCTCCAGCCGGTACGTCAGTGCTCACCGTTACATTGACGAATACGAATCCGCTGCCAGTCATCGGAGTGGCATTTACGGATACGTACGCTGCCGGACTGGCGAATCGTGCGGTTCCGAATGCCGCATCCACTTGTGGAGGAGTGGTCTCGGCCGCGCCGAATGGCACCTCGCTGTCGCTGACAGGCGGTACGATTCCCGCGAACGGAAGCTGTTCAGTGAGCGTCGACGTAACCCTCACGGGTGTCGCGAGCGTTGCGAACACCATTCCGGCCGGAGCCATCACCGCTGTGAATGCGCCGGCGAACGAGGCCGCCGTCACGGCCGTGCTCGCAGCTTCCGCGGCGGCGGCGATACCAGCCTTGTCGCTCCAGGCATTACTGGCGCTCATCGCCGTGCTCGGCGTGGCCGGATTCATTGCGACTCGGCGTTGAAGCTGTTACGCGCTCGCTGTTGGATTGCTCGCATCACCGAGCAGCCATAACTGCAGGGTGTGCGCGTCGTAGTTAATATGGAGGCGGTCGTCGTTCGCAACATTGTGGGTTGCGACAGGGTCATTGCCACGGCCACGCGCGCACTCGGCCTGCCGTTCGTTCCCTCTCGCGGAACGGTATTGGGCTATGGTCCGTGCACGGTGGTGGTTGGCGAGATCGCATTCGATTCCGTCAGTCAACGCGTGATCGTCACGGCCGAAGATGATCGGACGCTCGCCGAAATCGAGTCTCCGGCTACGAGAGAAGTCGTCGCTTTGCTCTCAAAGTATGTTGCGGATGGCTGGATCGTGATCCGTGCTTCGAGCGATGCGTAGGTCGCGAATCTCTCGTGCCGCGATGTCTGCGCTTGCCGTCCGCGCGTGACTGTCGAGCAACCACCGTCATGGGAACGTATGGAAATGAGAACGATTCGTCAGGGAATCGAAGCGTCGCCGCGGCTGTGCGCCCGAATGGCCGGGGTGTTTTATTTGATCACGATCGGGATGGGATTGTTTGCCGAAGTCGGCGTGCGCGGCCAGCTTGTGGTCCGCCATGACGCCGCCGCTACAGCGACCAACATCGTCGGACGCGAGTCGTGGTACCGATCCGGCTTGGCAGCCGATCTGATCATGCTGGCAGCGTACATCGTTGTGACGGTGCTCCTGTTCGTCCTGTTCAAGCCCGCCGGGGCGAAGCTCTCGATGCTCGCGGCATTCTTCAGTCTCACGGGGATCGCGGTGCTCGCTGTGAACTGCCTGCTCCACGTCGCCCCTCTGTTGCTGCTGCGCCATGCTCACCACCTGGCCGCATTCGAAACCGCCCAGCTTCACAGCCTTGCTCTCTTCTCGCTCCGCCTCCATGCGCTGGGCTACAAGATCGCGGGCGTCTTCTTTGGCCCGTACTGCATCATGATCGGCTGCCTGATCGTCAGGTCCCGCTTTCTGCCACGATTTATTGGGGTGTTGATGGCGCTCGGAGGGCTGAGCTACCTGGCCGGTAGTTGCGCGCTCTTCCTCTTGCCGAGGACCGCCGCTCATTTGCCGGACCCGACGCTGCTTGGCGGGATCGCGGAGCTCGCATTGACCATCTGGCTGATCGTTTTCGGGGTAAACGCTTCGAAATGGCAGGAGCATGGGGTCGCGCAGGTGGCGCGTTAGCGGCTTCACACGAACTCGCTGACCTGTTGGATGGCGCGTTGCACCTGCGGCTGCTGCTCAGGAGGAGAAACCGAATGGTCGAATCGAAGGGCGCCGGAACGGCATTGGAAGATGTCCGCATCGACGTCAGGATCAGGCTGTCCGCATTGTGGGCAAGTGTCATGTTCTGTTACCTCTATGCGGATTATTTCGGACTGTACGTGCCCGGGGCTCTGCAACGCATGCTGGAGGGACAAATGACGCCTCTGGGGCCGACCACGCAAGGGGTTTTGCTGGGAACGTCCGTGATGATGGTGATCCCCAGCGTCATGGTGTTCCTATCGGTGGCGTTGCGTCCCGACCTGAACCGTCTGCTGAACCTGGTCTTCGGTGTCGTCTACACGGTGATCATCCTGATTACGATGTGGGACTGGGTGTTCTACGTCTTCTACGGAATCATCGAGGTGGTGCTGACGGGTCTCGTCGTCTGGTATTCGTGGACCTGGCCCAGGCGGAAACAAGACGAGCGTTGAGCGTCTGACGATGTGACTGCACGGCGCCTGGGTGACGCGCCTTCGACACCGTCGGCGGGCACGCACTCCTACGGAGTGGGCCGACGCGACGCGGTATCGCGCGCAGGCGGGCCGAGGAAGTAATATTCTTCCGGTTCGGCGTCTGCATTGCGTTCAGCGCCCGTTTCGCCATATCTCGGCACCACGGCTGTTCCGCAGCGGCATGGATCGCAACATCGTAAAAACTGCGCGTCGTTGGGCAGCCAATGGATATCGGGTGACCATTCTTCGATGGCAACGGATCGAAAGCAGCAACTGCTCCGGCTCAACGACCGCCGCCTTGCTCGCTATCTGGAAGCTTCCGACGAAGCCGCTCGCAGCGTCGAACTGTCGAACGTTCTCGCGGACGTACAGGAAAATGTCCGAGGCATCCTCCGAGGCTATATTCGCGCGGGATGGCCGATGCAGTCGGACGATGTCGCGGAACTGGTCAGTGCCGTCACGTTGCGGATTTTGCGGAAGGTAATGGCGGCCGCCGTCTTCGAAGAAGAGAGCGTTCAGAATCTCGATGCCTATGTCACGACGCTTACGAAGAACGCCGCGCGCGACTTCATGCGCAGACGCTGGCCCGAGCGCGCCCGGCTGAAGCAGCGTGTCCGGTACGTATTTCTCAAGGCGCCAAGCCTCACGCTTTCCGTCGTGGACGGAACGACGGTCTGCTCGCTGACCGCCTGGGAGGGTCGCCTCCAGCCCGTCGCCGACGGTGCTGTCCTGACCGGCGCGCTCAGCGGCGTGTCCGGTAACATTTCCGCTGACGAGATCGAGGCCGCGCTCATCAGGATCGGCCAGCCCGTTCGGATGACGGATTTGGTTGGTGCCTTGATCAAGAGCGACTCGCGCGATGTCGTACAGCGCGAGGAATCGGAGGTTTCCTACCCGTTCGACACCGTCGAAGCGAGGCAGTATCTGGAGGTCTTGTGGGAAGAGATTCGGGAGTTGCCGACCGGTCAGCGCGCGGCCCTGCTTTTGAATCTTCGGGAGCCGGTCGGGGGTAACGCAGCGGCACTACTGGTGCTTCTGGGCATCGCGACGATCGAGAAAATCGCCACGATGGTGGGTATGAGCACGGCCCAGTTGGCGTCAATTTGGGATGACCTGCCCCTCGATGACCTGCAGATTGCCGAGCATCTCGGACTGCAGCGCCAGCAGGTGATCAATATGAGAAAATCAGCGCGCGAGCGATTGGCGCGCAGAATGCGCCGGCGCTCGGATGGAAAGTAATACTTCATTCCTCTTGCCGTCGATCATGACATGAGGCATCTCACCACAGCAGAGGTTCAGCGCGCGATGGCGAGTAGCCCGTCAGCAGCCGAGGCGGAATCCATTGGCAGCCATATCGCGCAGTGCTCCGAATGTGCCCTGATGTTCCGGGATGTCCTGTCATTGCCCCATGTCGTCGCGTTCATCGATGCTGCCCTCCCGCCGGGCCACGATGATGCCGACCACCTCGATGACGACGAGATCGCCGATTTCGCGGCGGGTGCGCTCCGGGGCGAAGAGCGGCAACGCGTGCTCGAGCATCTTCATGATTGCGTGGACTGCCGGAACGAAGTGGCCGTGCTTCGCCGCTGGGCCACGCGGCGGAGATTGAGGTCGGCGCTGACGTCATCCGCCTTCCTTGCAATCGCGGCATCGGTCCTGGTCGTCTCGGTCACCACATTCGTTGTTCACGATCGAACATCCGTCCCGGAAGTCCGCCGTACCGTTACAGGAACGCCTCGCGTGTCTGCGGCACGACCACCCGCACCCGCCGCCCCGAGCGCTCTTCCCGAACCGCCGCATGTCGGCAATGCGATGAGTCCGGAGTGGCGTGCGCTCGTCGACCGCGCTCGTCGTACCGGCGAACTTCCATTTCCTCGCGATCTGCGAGATCTTGCAGCGCGGGATTCATTCCGTGGAGGCGCCTCTGAGCCGGGAGCCGACCACGTCTGGCCGCGCAGCACGGCCGTGACCCACGTGAAGCCTCGGTTCGTCTGGCAGGCCGTGGCCGGCGCGGAATACATTGTGACCCTCAATAGCGACCGTGGTGTGACGCGCAGCGAAACTTTGCGCGAGTCGGAATGGCGACCGTCTGTTCCATTGACTCGCGGTACGACCTACAGTTGGCAGGTCGACGTAAAGAAGGGCGACGAAGTGTTCTCGATCCCAGCTCCGCCCGCGCCGCCGGCCATCTTTCGTGTGATCACGTCGCGCGAAGCAGACGAAATCGATCGGGCGGCGCGGCACTTTGCGGACGATCACCTCCTGCTCGGTCTGCTGCACGCGAAAGCCGGACTCGTCGATGAAGCACGGAGGCATCTGAACGCGTGGCGGCGTACGAGCGGCGATCCTGCGGCGGCCCGGCTTCTCGCGCAACTGCCCACTCCCTGACCTCCGGCTTCGCGAAGAGTTCCCGCTCGCGGCTGCCACGGTAGGAATAAGCGGCGAGCCTCGCCGTCGCTTTGTTGCATAGAGCTAACGAAAATTCGTTGGAGTGGAGGAACCATGATTGGCACTCGCAGGGCGTGCGCCGCTTTGCTCCTGTTGACCGTCAGCGCGACCCTGCTGGGGCAGGGCGCTCGCGATCCGAATAACGCGCGCGGATTCGACCCGAGCAAACTCTATTCCTCCTCCGATATCGACGCCGTCAATTTGTTCAACGGCAATCTGATGATTCGATTGCCGATCGGCCAGTCGTATCCGGTGAGCTCGTCGCTCTCCTATCAATTCACGCTCACGTACAACAGCAAGATCTGGGATTACGCATTCATTCACTACGATCCTCAGGACGGCAGCGGCGAATACCACCGGCAGGCCGTCCCCTCGAGGGATTCCAACGCTGGTCTGGGATGGAGTCTTTCTCTCGGCCGCCTTCTGCCCCCGACTCCCGAAACGCCGACGACGGAGAAGGCGCCGTGGACGTACGTGGCGCCGGATGGGGCGCAGCATGTGGTGGGAATCGCAGACGACTACAAGGTTCCGACCACTACGTACACTGATGACGGGTCCTACATCCGCGCTACGCACACGGGCTGTACGGACAATACGCCGGCCGACGGCATCGTCAATCCCATCTGCCGGACCCATATCCTCGAATTCGCGAACGGACATATCCATACTTTCGATCACGAAGGCCGCCTGCTCGAGATCAAGGATCGCTTCAACAACTGGATCCGGATCTCGTACGGCCCGAGTGACGAGGGATCGATCGAGTGGACCATCCGTGACGGCCATACCGACGGCACTGGCGAAAAGATCTATCGAACGCACACGGTGGAGTTCGAGACCGCGGGCGACGATTACTTCAACTACCAGGTCAATCCGAATTTCGCCCACCGCGTGAAGAAGGTGTCGCTCGCCGCATTTCCCAATGCCGGCGAGACGGCGGCAGCAGCACGAGCGGAGTATGAGTTCTCCTATCTCGAGCGCGAGATCAGCAGGGGAAGCTGCGGCGCGTGGCTGCAGGACCTGTCGCCCAAAGTGCGGGTGCCACTATTGTCGAAGATCCTGCTGCCTGACGGCACTTCGTACGTACCGGACTACAACACGAGCGACGTGAACGCCGCGTGCGAATCCGGCACCATCAAGCAACTCACCTTGCCGACGGGCGGCAATATCCAGTGGAAACACGGCGCCTATGAGCTCTCCACGAGCGAATGCATGGATTTCGATCCGAATTCCACGCAGCCCGGCCGGAGTCTCTGGTCGATGAGCAACATCGGGGTGAAGGAGCGTACGTTCGACCCCGGGCAGGGTGCGCTCCCCGGCACGTGGAAATATGATCCGCACTTGGCTCCAGGGGAGGACATCGGGCCGATCCGCTGCGGTGACCATACTTATCACGGCCAGCCCGGCCCCCCGCAGGTCTTTACCAACACCGTTACGACGCCTTCCGGGAACACCGTTCGCTATTACTTTTCGGGTCTGAACGCAGAAAAACGCGTCGGGTCGTATGACGGGCCGAACGAAGCACGAGATTACGGGCTTCCTTTCACCCGTTCGGAATCGAGTGGTGGCTTTTTTCTCTCCTCGGAGACACTCGACGCCGGCGGAACGATTTTGCGCAAGTCGTATGTGCGTTATGAGCGCGAGGAGATGGTGGCGGGACGGCCGCGTTGGGAAAACCGGCCTGCCGGCAAACGAACCGCGTATGTACTGGATCGTCGTTGCGGCTCTGCCGGCAACGAGGAGTGTTACCAGCAGTCCCTGCCGTCTGATTTTGACGGATACGGCAATTATCGGAAAACCATTGCATCGTCGAACTTCGGGCCCACGCGCACGACCGAGACAAATTACAATGTGACCGCCACCGGAGCCTCGCGGCTCATCGTGCCGACCGAGCCGTGGATCCTCAACGTCCACACACGCCAGACGGTAACCGAAACTACTTCCGAAGACGTCGCGCCGTCCGTTGTCGCGGCCGAGGTTTGCATCGATTCCAGCACGGGCGTCGTGAAGGGCCGCCGGACGCTGAAGGATAGTGCGCGGAGCGCCACCGACGTGATCGTCCGTTACACCTACGGTGATGGCAGAGGCAATGCCACGACCGAAGACTGGTACGGTGGCGATCATGCGCCCTTGCAGTCGAACGACTTATGTTCGACGGCCGCTGCGGGACCGAGCGAGTTTCAGGTCATTCGCAGCTTTCAATCGGGCGTGCTGCAACGGTCACGACACCGGGGCATGAGCCATCTCGACGCCGACTATGACGTCGACCTGAACACCGGCTTCGCCAAAGCCAGCCGCGAATACACCGGCGTGACGATCGGCGCCGGCGGCACGGAGGTTTTTTCACCCGGCGTTCAAACCACGTTTGCCTACGACCGGCTTTCGAGGCCTACGGCGATCTTTCCGCCGGGTCAAATGGAGACGACGTATGAGTATCGCCCTGTCACGTCGAATTTCCCGGCGACTGTGTTCATGCGCCACGGCGCCAGCGACGGCAAGGGCAGTAAGACGAGTATCGAGTTCGACGGTCTTGGCAGAATGCGTCGGAAGGGCGAGCTCATGCCGCACCCCGAACATCCGTTGGGCTTGTGGAGCTATCGCTATACGATTTACGACGGCGCAGGTCGGGTGTTTCAGGAGTCGGAGTTCGGACACCCGCCGGAGTCGTCGCTCCTACGGACGACCTACATCTATGATTTCTTTGACAACGTGAAGTCCGTCATTCACCCGGACAACTCCGAAGTGCGCACGGAGTACCACGGATACGGAGTCAGAGAGAAGGCTCGGACCGTTACGAGGAAGCTGCCGGGCGGTCCTCTGGCGGTGGTGACGACGGACCTCTATGACGCGTTCGGCCGTCTCGTGCAGATCCAGGAAAAATCCGGTCCTACCTCGCCGGCGGTTCCAGTGGGCGCGCTTGTGACGACACAATATTCCTATGACGCCGCGGATCGGCTGCGCCTGGTCAAGATGACTGGGAGCGATGGAGCGCAAACGAGAGTCTTCGATTATGACGGCCGGGGTTTCCTGCGTTGGGAAATGCAGCCGGAATCCGGCATGAGCTCCTATACGTACGATTCGCGCGGAAACATGCGGTCGAGATCGGTCAGCGAGGCCGAGTCGCCGTACGACCTGCAATTCCGATACGACCCGGCGGGCCGTCTCCTCGAGGTAGCCGGCCGCAATCCCGCGTACGATGCCTCGAGTCCGATACCGACTCAGGCGCTGCGCTTCCGGCCCGTCAAGACATACGATTATGCGACGTCGAACGACACTCCGGTCCAGGGCCGGCCGACGGATTTCGGTTTTGGGAAACTTCGCACGGCAACGCGGTATAACTATCCCGCCGCAGGAACGTCGCCGGAAATCATCAAGATCGTCGAGAATCTCTATTACTTCCACATCGGCGGCCGCCCGACGGATCGGCAGACGGAAATCTGGTCAAACAAGTTTTCGCAGCTTTCGTTCACGAAACATCGCACGGTAGAGTTCTCGCAGCAATATGACGCCTTCGGCCGCCCATTCACCATCAATTACCCGATTGGCGTAGGCGCTGTCGTGCCGGCGGATTTCCCGAGCGATGCGCCGCGCGCGATCCGCTATGACTATCAGCATGGCCGGCTGACTCGCGTCTCCGGCGCCGATGGCGGCCCCGACTACGCGTCCTCGATCACCTATCACCGCAACGGTCTCCGCGACACCATCACTCATGGCAACGGCATGGCGGATCGCCAGGAACTCGATAATACCGGCATGCCGCGGCCGCGCCGGCTGGTCACCAGTCCTTCCGCGACCATTTGCACGGCGCCAACCATCGGCGTTCAGCCGATCGGAAGGAAGTTGAACACAGCCTCGTCCGTCCGGCTGAGCGTCGCCGCCGGTGGCACGGCGCCTTTGTCATACCAGTGGTATGACGCTACGTCGTCGATGGGGAATGTCATCGCGGGTGAGACGAATTCGTACTACGACGCGACCAAAGCTGGCCGCTATTACGTCGTGGTTTCCAATCCGTGCAAGCGAGTGCAGTCGCAGATCGTCACCGTCACCACCGACTCTTGTACGGCACCGACCGTGTTCGCAAAGCGCGAAATCAACAAGGACGGCTCCGTCACTCTGACCGCGACACCATCCGGTGTGGGCGCAATCACCTGCAGTTGGCGGCGGATGCCATCAGGAGCGCCAATCGGTACCGGCTGCAGCATCGTGGTCTCATCGTCGGTCGGACTGGACCGGGTCGAGGTCCGCGCAACGACCGACTGTGACGGGCTCGTCGGGACTCGTGTGCTCGAGCCGCAGCCGCAACTGAATTACGTAACGTCGCTGGCCGCGGCACTCAGCGCCGACCGCTCTCATATCGCCGTCACCTGGCCAACCGTGCAGAACGCCGCCCGATACCTTCTCAAGCGATATGCAGCCGGCGGAGTAACCGACACCTACCTCGTGACGGGCACGCGTTACGAAGACCGCTCCATCACCGCCGGCGCCGCGTACGCGTATGCGCTGGTGGAAGGCTACACACAGGACTCCGCGCGAGTCGACATTCTGAGTAACGCGGACGTTGCGTCGACACTTGCTTTCACTCCCATCATCAAGGGAAGCACGACCGTAGAGCTCCGGTACTTCAATGAATTGCTCGACGCGGTCAACGCGATTCGAGCGGTCAAAGGCTGGCCGAAACTCGCCTGGAATTCGGTGATGCCGCCATCCGTGCCGGTTCCTGCTCCCGGAGGGCTGGTCTACGCATTCTATCTGACGTCTTTACGACCGCGGATGGATGAGGTGCTGCATGCCCTCGGAGTACCGGTGGCGGGCTATTCCAATCCCGATCCGAAACAGGTGGGCATTACCGCGGAGCACATGACGGAGTTTCAGAGGAGAGCGCAATGAAAACGCCGATCGGTGCGGCCATCCTCTTGATGCTCTGCGTGCAGACGGTGTTTGCCGCGGAGCCTCCGACGAAGCCGAAAGAAGGATTCGGCGTATTTCTGGTGATGTTCCGTGTGTCACCCGGACCGGCGGCCCGGGCGCAGGGTCCCCTGGACGTGACTCAGTACGGCGGCGTAGAGCACGAGCGGCGCGGAGATGTGCTGGTGGTGACCCTTCCGCTGCAGGCGTGGGCCCGCGTCGAAGCACACCCGCAAGTGGCCTATGTGCAGCGCGTCTGGATGGGCGAGC